>NZ_JAHSTS010000002.1:1770000-2432822 GCF_019145435.1 Pseudomonas ekonensis
GAGCGGTTGGTCAAGTCTTTCGTCCCGACCGAGGCGCGCATTCTACAGCAGCCTCATTTGCTGTCAAGCGGTTATTTTCAGAAGTTTTCAAAATTTCTTTTTCAACTTCAACCACTTGCGCTTTCGATCTCTCGTCAGCGGGAGGCGAATTCTACAGCGTTGCACGCTGCTGTCAACACCTCTTTTCTCCGCTTTCGACCGGGAGGATCGAAACGCCGAAAGGGCCAAACAACGCCACCCTCCTCGACTCCCTCCGGGCTTCGCTGAACTGAAGCGATCCGCTGCCGAAAACTTCATAACTCATTGAATTTCAAGGAGTTTTCCGTTTCGACTGCGCCGGAAGTGGGGCGAATTATAGAGAACTGAAATCTGCCGTCAACACCTTTTTCATATTTCTGTCATATCGATCAAAACACCCCAAAAACAAGAAGGCCGACCTCTTCGAGGTCGGCCTTCTTTTCCCTCTATTTACAAGCTAGGGAACGCGAACTGCGAGGCTTCATGGCTCGAACGCTGCGGCCAGCGCTGGGTGATCGCCTTGCGCCGGGTGTAGAAGCGCACGCCATCCGGGCCGTAGGCGTGCAGGTCGCCGAACAGCGAACGTTTCCAGCCGCCGAAGCTGTGGTAGGCCACCGGCACCGGCAGCGGCACGTTGACGCCGACCATGCCGACTTCGATCTCGTCGCAGAACAGCCGCGCCGCTTCCCCGTCGCGGGTGAAGATGCAGGTGCCGTTGCCGTATTCGTGGTCGTTGATCAGTTGCATGGCTTCTTCCAGGCTGTTCACCCGAACGATGCACAGCACCGGCCCGAAGATCTCTTCTTTATAGATGCGCATCTCGGGAGTGACGTTGTCGAACAGGCAGCCACCCAGGAAGAAGCCTTCTTCGTGCCCCGGTACGCTCAGGCCGCGACCGTCGACCACCAGGGTCGCCCCTGCCGCAACGCCGTCATCGACATAACCGCTGACCTTGTCGCGGGCCTGGCCGGTCACCAGCGGCCCCATGTCCAGGCCGCAGGAAGTGCCGGCGCCGATCTTCAGCGCCTTGATCTGCGGCACCAGTTTGGCCACCAGGGCATCCGCCACCTGGTCGCCGACGCACACTGCCACCGAAATCGCCATGCAGCGCTCGCCGCACGAACCGTAGGCCGCGCCCATCAGTGCGCTGACCGCATTGTCCAGGTCCGCGTCCGGCATCAGCACCGCGTGGTTCTTCGCCCCGCCCAGGGCCTGCACGCGCTTGCCGCGCTTGGTGCCTTCGGCATAGATGTATTCGGCGATGGGGGTCGAACCCACGAAGCTCAGCGCCTTGACTTCCGGCGCCTCAATCAGTGCATCCACCGCTGCTTTGTCGCCGTGCACGACGCTCAGCACGCCCTTGGGCAGGCCGGCTTCCAGCAGCAGTTGGGCGATCAGCAGGGTCGAGCTCGGGTCACGCTCGGACGGTTTGAGGATAAAGCAGTTGCCGCAGACGATGGCCAGCGGGTACATCCACAGCGGCACCATGGCCGGGAAGTTGAACGGCGTGATGCCGGCCACCACGCCCAGCGGCTGGAAATCTGACCAGGCGTCGATGTTCGGGCCGACGTTACGGCTGTACTCGCCTTTGAGGATTTCCGGGGCGGCGCAGGCGAACTCGACGTTCTCGATGCCGCGCTTGAGCTCGCCCACGGCGTCTTCCAGGGTCTTGCCGTGCTCTTCGCTGATCAGTTGGGCGATGCGCGACTCGTTCTGCTCCAGCAGTTGCTTGAAGCGGAACATGACCTGGGCGCGTTTGGCCGGCGGCGTGTTGCGCCAGGCCGGGAAGGCGGCTTTGGCCGCGTCGATGGCGTGCTGGATGGTTTCGCGGCTGGCCAGCGGCAGCTTGTGGATCGCCTGGCCGGTAGACGGGTTGAACACATCGACCGCGCGACCGTTCTCGGTCACCAGTTCGCCATTGATCAAATGCGGGATAACGCTCATCGGGAACTCCTGAATTTGTCCACAGGCACCCGTGACCGGGTGCCTGCCGTTTGTAGGTCTATATAGAGGGAAGAATCAGTCGAGCTTGTTCAGCACGTCGCCGACCGCGTCGAACAGACGGTCGAGGTCTTGCGGCTTGCTGTTGAAGGTTGGGCCGAACTGCAGGGTGTCGCCGCCGAAGCGCACGTAGAACCCGGCTTTCCACAGCGCCATGCCGGCCTCGAACGGACGCACGATGGCGTCGCCGTCGCGGGCGGCGATCTGGATCGCGCCGGCCAGGCCATAGTTGCGGATGTCGATGACGTTCTTCGAACCCTTCAGGCCGTGCAGGGCGTTCTCGAAGTGCGGCGCGACGTCGGCCACGCTCTGCACCAGGTTTTCCTTCTGCAGCAGGTCGAGGGCCGCAATGCCGGCGGCACAGGCCACCGGGTGCGCCGAGTAGGTGTAGCCGTGGGGGAATTCCACCGCGTATTCCGGGGTCGGCTGGTTCATGAAGGTCTGGTAGATCTCGGAGCTGGCGATCACCGCGCCCATCGGGATGGCGCCGTTGGTGACTTGCTTGGCGATGCACATCAGGTCCGGGGTCACGCCGAACGTGGTGGCGCCGAACATGGTGCCGGTACGGCCGAAACCGGTGATCACTTCGTCGAACACCAACAGGATGCCGTGCTGGTCGCAGATCTCGCGCAGGCGCTTGAGGTAACCCTGCGGCGGCACCAGCACGCCGGCGGAACCGGCCAGCGGCTCAACGAAGACCGCCGCGATGTTCGAAGCATCGTGCAGCTCGATCAGTTTCAGCAGCTCATCGGCCAGGGCGATGCCGCCCTGCTCCGGCATGCCGCGGGAGAAGGCATTGCTCGCCAGCAGGGTGTGCGGCAAGTGGTCGACGTCCATCATCGCCTGACCGAACAGTTTGCGGTTGCCGTTGACGCCGCCCAGGCTGGTGCCGGCGATGTTCACGCCGTGGTAGCCACGGGCGCGGCCGATCATTTTGGTCTTGGTCGGCTGGCCTTTCAGGCGCCAGTAGGCACGCACCATTTTCACCGCGGTGTCGGCGCACTCGGAGCCGGAGTCTGTGAAGAACACGTGGTTCAGGTTGCCCGGGGTCAGCGCGGTGATCTTCTCCGCCAACTGGAACGACAGCGGGTGGCCGTACTGGAAGCCAGGCGAATAGTCGAGGGTGCCCAACTGCTTGGCGACCGCCTCCTGGATTTCCTTGCGGGTGTGCCCGGCGCCGCAGGTCCACAGGCCGGACAGCGAGTCGTACACCTTGCGGCCCTTGTCGTCGATCAGCCAGCTGCCCTCGGCGCCGACGATCAGGCGCGGATCGCGCTGAAAGTTGCGGTTCGCGGTGTACGGCATCCAGTGCGCGTCCAGCTTCAGTTGGCTGGCCAGTGGCGACGACGCGTTTTCAGGCATGTTCATGGGCAAAACCTCGCAGGGCGATAAGCGGCAGGGAGATGAAAGTCGTTGTTGCAGCTACGTTGCCACGCCGATAAAGTCGGTGAAATTCAACTTTTCTAACTTTCAGTTAGAACACCGCTAAACATTGAGCCTTTGAACATGAGCAGCCGCCGCCCCGATCCGCTGGCCCAGGTCAGCGACTTTGACATCCGCCTGCTGCGCATCTTCCGCAGCGTGGTCGAGTCCGGCGGGTTCTCCGCGGCGGAGACCGTGCTCGGCATCGGCCGCTCGGCGATCAGCCAGCAGATGAGCGACCTTGAGCAGCGCCTCGGCCTGCGTCTGTGCCAACGCGGGCGCGCCGGGTTCTCCCTGACCGAAGAAGGCCGGGAGGTCTATCAGTCGGCGCTGCAACTGTTGAGCGCGCTGGAAACCTTCCGCACCGAGGTCAACGGCCTGCACCAGCACTTGCGCGGTGAGCTGATCATCGGTCTGACCGACAACCTCGTCACCCTGCCCCACATGCGCATCACCCATGCCTTGGCGCAATTGAAGGAGCGCGGGCCGGACGTGCAGATCCAGATCCGCATGATTGCCCCCAACGAAGTCGAGCAAGGCGTGCTCGACGGCCGCCTGCACGTCGGCGTGGTGCCCCAGGCCAGCGCGCTGTCGGGGCTGGAGTACCAGCCGCTGTACAGCGAACGCTCGCTGCTCTATTGCGCGGTCGGTCATCCGCTGTTCTATGTGGACGACAGGCAACTGGACGACGAACGCCTCAACAGCCAGGACGCCATCGCCCCGACCTTCCGCCTGCCGGCAGAGATCCAGGCGCACTATCAGGCGCTCAACTGCACCGCCAGCGCTTCGGACCGCGAGGGCATGGCGTTCCTGATCCTCACCGGGCGCTACATCGGCTACCTGCCGGATCACTACGCCAGCCTCTGGGTGCAGCAGGGTCGCCTACGGGCGCTCAAGGCGGGCAGCCGCTTCTATGACCTGAGCCTGGCCTCGGTCACACGCAAGGGGCGGCGCCCGCATCTGGTGCTTGAGAGCTTTCTCGACAGCCTGGCGGCCACGCGCTGAAACCCGTGCGCCCCGGCGCCATCGCCAGCAGGCTGGCGACTACAGGGGTTTTATCGCATCAGCTCTTGTCTGGGCGGTGCGGGTGCGCTATCAACGCCACTGGTTGCCCCAACAAAACCGAACCGGAAGCGCCTATGACCCTTGAAGTCCCAGCCCATGGCGGCAAGCCCGCCAGCCGCATTCGTCAGAAGAACGAAGAGACCATCATCAAAGCCGCCGAAGACGAGTTCGCCCGTCACGGGTACAAAGGCACCAGCATGAACACCATCGCCACCAAGGCCGGATTGCCCAAGGCGAACCTGCATTACTACTTCACCAACAAGCTGGGGCTGTACGTGGCGGTGCTGAGCAACATCCTCCAGCTGTGGGACAGCACCTTCAACACCCTCACCGCCGACGACGACCCGGCCGAAGCGCTGACCCGCTACATCCGCGCCAAGATGGAATTCTCCCGGCGCCAGCCGCAGGCCTCGCGGATCTTCGCCATGGAAGTGATCAGCGGCGGCGAATGCCTGACCGAGTATTTCAACCAGGACTACCGCGCCTGGTTCCAGGGCCGGGCGGCGGTGTTCCAGGCCTGGATCGACGCCGGCAAGATGGATCCGGTGGATCCGGTGCACCTGATCTTCCTGCTGTGGGGCAGCACCCAGCATTACGCCGACTTCGCCACGCAGATCTGCCGGGTCACCGGCCGCAGCAAACTGACCAAACAGGACATGGAAGACGCCGGCGACCACCTCATCCGCATCATCCTCAAAGGTTGCGGCCTCACTCCTTCTTTATAAGACGCTTATGCCATTCACCCTCAGCGGCCTTTGCGAATACCGCGAAGAGATTCGCAAAAGCCGTTTCATCACCTTCGCCGCACCGATCGACAGCCCCGCCGACGCGCAGGCGTTCATCGAACGGCACAGCGACCTGAACGCCTCGCACAATTGCTGGGCCTGGAAACTCGGCGACCAGTACCGCAGCAACGACGACGGCGAACCGGGCGGCACCGCCGGCCGGCCGATCCTGGCGGCCATCGAGGCCCAGGACTGCGACCGGGTCGCGGTGCTGGTGATCCGCTGGTACGGCGGCATTCAGCTAGGCACCGGCGGTCTGGCCCGGGCCTACGGCGGCGGGGCCAACAAGTGCCTGCAGGCGGCGGCGAAAACCGAGCTGGTCAGCCGCGTGCCGCTGCGCTGCGCCTGCGCCTTCGGCGAACTGGCCTTGGTGAAACTGCGGGTGGCGGAATCGGGCGGATGGGTGACGGAAGAACACTTCACCGCCAACGGGGTCGATCTGAATCTCGCCGTCGGGCCGGCGCAGATCGAGGCACTGCAAACGCAACTGGCCGATTTGAGCCGCGGGCGGATCGTGCTCCAGCGCTGAGCCCTATCGAGGCGTCGCGCACCCTGACCGCTTATTCCGTACAGTTGCCCACATCGGCTGTGGGCCCGCCTGTGGATAACCTGAGCACATCCCGCTGTAACCCTTCTGTCATGGGGCTTTGCGGGATTTGTTCACTTTTCGCCCACTTTGCCGCTCGAAAAACAAATTCCACACTAAAACAATCAGTTAGCTCGGTTTATCACCTTTGGAAGAAAGCCGGGCGGCGCTTATGCCCGACGTTTGCGCTTGCGCACAAATACTGTGGAGCAACCTGTGGATAAGCCGTTCATGGCTGGCGCAGCCGCCGATTCCGCAAGGTTCACACTGGCTTGATCATTTTTTGATCAAGCCGCGAAGCGCAAAACCTGTGCCGGATCAATGGCCTCGGCGCCAAGTGGCGTTGGCTTATGCAGCCTTCTGCGGTCGAACGCTCTGCCTCACTGGCCGCCGGCCCCTGCCGCAGCGTGGCGCTGACCGGATGGCCAGGAAACAGCTTTATCCACAGGCAACACCTGGGCGATGCCCCACGCCAGCTCAAACAGCAAGAACCCCAGCAGCAACGCGCTGGCGCCGTTAACCCAGGCGTAGGCCTGCCAGGTCGCGAAGGGGAACCTCGCCACCGCGTCGTACCGCCCGTACATCGGTTGCGGATCGCGGATCCGCAGCACCGCCCACACGCAAACCAGCGAGCCCAACAGGTTCGCCATCAGCAAGTGCTCCGGCGCAAACGCCGGCAGTTCTCCGGGCAGACCCAGCGCCCGACCCAGCACCGCCAAACCCTCATGCGCCAGGGCAAAACTCCACGGCGTGGCAAACGCCGCCGTCACGATCAGGTCATACCAGGCACTGCCGCGCACCAGGCGGCGATACTGCGTTGAAGTCCACATCGTCCATGCTCCGAAAATTGAGGGAGCACTCACGCTAAAGCCTGGAGTATGCTCCAGGGTCAAACACTGTCGGGACGTCTCAGATGCGCATCGGTGAGTTAGCCCAGGCCAGCGCCGTCAGCCGCGACACCCTGCGCTTCTACGAGCAGCGCGGGCTGATCGCCGCACTGCGCACGGCCAACGGCTACCGCGACTATCCGCCGGAGACGGTGCAACTGGTGCTCTACATCAAGACCGCCCAGCGCCTAGGGTTCACCCTCAACGAAATCGGCGGCAGCGTCGCCGCGCTGTGGCAGGCGCCCGACCCGGACAACGCCGTCGCGCAACTGCTGCGCGACAAGCTGCAACTGATCGAAACCCGCATCGACGAACTGGGCGCCCTGCGCGCCGAGCTGCAGCAGCGGCTCGGCCAGGCGTGCCCGCTTAACCCACGAGCCTGAACATTCAAGGAAGCCCTTCATGTCCGCAAAAACCGCACTGATCATCGGCGCCTCCCGAGGCCTGGGCCTGGGCCTGGTGAAAACCCTGCTGGCCGACGGCTGGCAAGTCACCGCGACCGTCCGCGATCCGCAGAAGGCCCAGGCGCTGCAAGCGCTGGGCAAGGTGCGCATCGAGAAACTCGACATGGACGACCAGCAAGCCGTGATCGCCCTCAGCCAGCAGCTCAAGGGCGAGACCTTCGACCTGCTGTTCGTCAACGCCGGGGTCAAGGGTCCCGAGGTGCAGACGCCCGGCGGCGCGACGCTGGCGGAAGTGGGCCAGCTGTTCTTCACCAACGCCGTGGCGCCGATCAACCTGGCCCAGCGCTTCGTCGGGCAGATCCGCGACGGCAGCGGCGTGCTGGCGTTCATGAGTTCGGTGCTGGGCAGCGTGACCATGCCCGACGCGCCGGAACTGGCCCTCTACAAGGCCAGCAAGGCAGCGCTCAACTCGATGACCAACAGCTTCGTCACCCAGTTGGCCGAGCAGAAGCTCACCGTGCTGTCGCTGCATCCGGGCTGGGTGAAGACCGACATGGGCGGCGAAGGCGCCGACATCGACGTGGACACCAGCACCCGTGGCCTGGTGGATCAGGTGGACGCGTTCGCCGGCAAGGGCGGCCATCATTTCGTCAACTACAAGGGCGAGACCATTCCTTGGTGATCCCCTGCCCGCGATAGCGGCCTTGCAGGCGCATTCCTGTCGAATGTGCCGCCGTCTTCGCGGGCAAGCCCGCTCCCACGGGGTTCTGCAGTCACCGCATTGGCGGCAGCTGTCCGGTCGGATCCGGCTTGCCCGCGACACGGTTTTGCCCGACACTGCGCACCTCGCCCCCGTGGCGACCCTGGATCAGCAGACAGGGCAACACTGAGCTGGCAACCCTGAACCCCACTTTCAGAGGAGCCGGCCACCATGCCTGCGACCCGTATCTGGCTACAAAATCCCCTCGCGATCTTCACCGCCAACCACCTCGACGCCCGTGGCGGCCTGGTGCTGCAGGACGGCCTGATCGCCGAAACGCTCGCCGCCGGCCAGCGACCGTCCGCGCCGTGCGATCAAGTGTTCGACGCCCGTGAGCACGTCATCCTACCGGGCCTGATCAACACCCATCACCACTTCTACCAGACCCTGACCCGCGCCTGGGCGCCGGTGGTCAACCAACCGCTGTTCCCGTGGCTGAAGACCCTGTACCCGGTGTGGGCGCGCCTGACGCCGGAGAAGCTCGCCCTGGCCACCAAGGTCGCCCTGGCCGAACTGCTGCTGTCGGGCTGCACCACTGCCGCCGATCACCATTACCTGTTCCCGGACGGCCTGGAGAACGCTATCGACGTGCAGGTGCAGAGCGTCCGCGAGCTGGGCATGCGGGCGATGCTCACCCGGGGCTCGATGAGCCTGGGCGAGAAGGACGGCGGCCTGCCGCCGCAGCAGACCGTGCAGGAAGGCCAGGTGATCCTCGATGACAGCCAGCGCCTGATCCGCGAGTACCACGAGCGCGGCAACGGTGCGCAGATCCAGATCGCCCTGGCGCCGTGCTCGCCGTTTTCGGTGACCCCGCAAATCATGTCGGCCAGCGCCGAGCTCGCCGACTCGCTCGACGTGCGCCTGCATACCCACCTGGCCGAAACCCTCGACGAAGAAGACTTCTGCCTGCAACGGTTCGGCCTGCGCACCGTGGACTACCTGGACAGCGTCGGCTGGCTCGGCCCGCGCACCTGGCTGGCCCACGGCATCCACTTCAACCCGGACGAAATCGCCCGCCTCGGCGCCGCCGGCACCGGCATCTGCCATTGCCCGAGCTCCAACATGCGCCTGGCGTCCGGCATCTGCCCGAGCATCGAACTGACCGACGCCGGCGCACCGCTGGGCCTGGGCGTGGACGGTTCGGCGTCCAACGACGCATCGAACATGATCCTCGAAGCGCGTCAGGCCCTGTACATCCAGCGCCTGCGCTACGGCGCCGAAAAGATCACCCCGGAACGGGTGCTGGGCTGGGCGACCAAAGGCTCGGCGAGCCTGTTGGGGCGCACCGACATCGGCGAGCTGGCGGTGGGCAAGCAGGCCGACCTGGCGCTGTTCAAGCTCGATGAGCTGAGGTTCTCCGGCAGCCACGACCCGGTGTCGGCGCTGCTGCTGTGCGGCGCTGACCGGGCCGACCGGGTGATGGTGGGCGGCCAGTGGCGGGTCATCGACGGCCAGGTCGAAGGGCTGGACCTCAAGGGCCTGATCGCCGACCACAGCCAGGCGGCCCGGCAACTGATCGCCGGCGCCTGATCCGGGGGCATCCAGGGCGGGGGCTCTTGCTCCTGCCCTCGGCTGCCTTGATTGGCGCCCCGCCAGCAGGCTGACTGCCACCGTTTTACCCAAGCCGCACGATGATCGCCCGGTCAGGTTTTGCCATCTGTTGCGGCGCACATCTGTAGAATGCCCGCCATCCGCACCTGATGAGAAAAGACCATGTACGACTGGCTGAACGCCCTGCCCAAGGCCGAGCTGCACCTGCACCTCGAAGGCTCGCTGGAGCCCGAGCTGCTGTTCGCCCTGGCCGAACGCAACAAGATCGCCCTGCCGTGGAGCGACGTCGACACCCTGCGCAAGGCCTATGCCTTCAACAACCTGCAGGAATTCCTCGACCTGTACTACCAGGGCGCCGACGTGCTGCGCACCTCCCAGGACTTCTATGACCTGACCTGGGCCTACCTGCTGCGCTGCAAGGCACAGAACGTGATCCACACCGAACCGTTCTTCGACCCGCAGACCCACACCGACCGGGGCATCCCGTTCGAGACTGTGCTCAACGGCATCGCCGCCGCCCTGAAGGACGGCGAGCAGCAACTGGGCATCACCAGCGGCCTGATCCTGAGCTTCCTGCGCCACCTGAGCGAAGACGAAGCGCAGAAGACCCTCGACCAGGCGCTGCCGTTTCGCGATGCGTTCGTGGCCGTGGGCCTGGACAGCTCCGAGATGGGCCATCCGCCGAGCAAGTTCCGGCGGGTGTTCGACCGAGCCCGCAGCGAAGGCTTCCTGACCGTCGCCCACGCCGGCGAAGAAGGTCCGCCGGAGTACATCTGGGAAGCCATCGACCTGCTGAAGATCCAGCGCATCGACCACGGCGTGCGCGCCATCGAAGACGAGCGCCTGATGCAGCGGGTCATCGACGAGCAGATCCCGCTGACCGTGTGCCCGCTGTCGAACACCAAACTGTGCGTGTTCGACCACATGTCCCAGCACAACATCCTCGACATGCTCGAGCGCGGCGTGAAGGTGACGGTCAACTCGGACGACCCGGCGTACTTCGGCGGTTACGTCACCGAGAACTTCCACGCGCTGCACACCCACCTGGGCATGACCCAGGACCAGGCCAAACGCCTGGCGCAGAACAGCCTGGACGCGCGGTTGGTGAAACCCTGACGCCTGACCTGCGGGAACCCATCGCTACGCCATCTCCAGCTCCGGCTCGCGGACAAAACGATGGATTTCCCGCTGCCCCGCCGCCGTCAGCTGCAGCGCCCGGGACTCGTTGAGCAGCATCAGCCAGCCCGACTGCATGAACAGCTGGAGCAAGGCCGCGCCAAGCGAGCCGCCCATGTGCGGGCGGCGTTCGCTCCAGTCGGGACACGCGCAGGCCACCTGCACGTTGCGATGGGCCAGGGCCTGGATGAACACGCCCCGGGCCGCCAGTTGCGTGGCCCCCTTGTGGGTGACCGCGACCCGCTGCTCGAGCTGCTCGATCCAGCCGGCATCGAGCAGGCTCTGGTACAGGTCGGCGGCCAGCGTGCCGCCCAGGTGGTCATCGCAGAAGCGCGCGCGCAGCAGCGGCGACGGGGCCGGTCGCGGCCGCAGGATCGGAGCGGTGCGGGTGAGCGCTGGCGGAATGTCCCGGGGGGCGCTGGCGATCGAAGCGCTGGCCAGTGCCTCGATCGCGGCCCCGACCTCCGGCGCCGCCAGGCGGAAAAAGCGCTTGCGCCCACGGTTCTCGACCTTCAACAGACCACCGGAGGACAACCGCGTCAGGTGCGCGCTGGCCGAAGACGGCGACAGCCCTGCCAGCAGGGCCAGTTCCTCGGTCTGCCGGGCCGAACCGTCCATCAGCGCCCACATCATCGCGCTGCGCTTGGGATCGGCCAGCAACGCGGCGATCTGGCTGATGCAAGGTGCATGTTCCATGTATTCACTCCCTGTTGAATCGATTCGACTACTGCCCGCGGGCATCTTGACCGGTCAAGGACCGACGGCCAAGGCGCGCCGGCCGCCGTGCAGCGGACCGCTCGCGCAAACGTCCGGACAGGCACGAGGCGAGCGTTAGTATAAGCGCGATGGTCGCCGCGTCCCGCGCCGGGACGGGCTGGAGTGGTGATTGATCCTGAGGGAAATTTCTCTATTTGCCTGCGACTAATGATCAATCGTGCGCAAAGCGGGAAACCGGCTACCCACTTCCGCGCATCGGCTGGCGAGCATCACCCGTAAAAGGTTCACCGGCTTACTCAACTGAGCGCGATGGGCGCACAGCAGATTCAGCGGAGCCCGCTCGCACAGCAGCTCAGGCAGCAGCACCCGCAGGCGTCCGGCCTCGACATCCGCCGCCACATCCAGCCAGGACTTGTAGGCGATGCCCGCCCCCGCCACTGCCCACAAGCGCACCACGTCGGCATCGTCGCTGAAGCGGTCGCCGCTGACGGTCAGCCCGACCTCGCGCTTGCCGTCGTGAAAGGTCCAGTGGTCGTGGGCCCGGCCGCCGAGCATGTACAACAGGCAATTGTGCTGCGCCAGTTGCTCCAGATGGCGCGGCTCCCCGCACCGCTTCAGGTAGGCCGGCGCGGCGCACAGCACGCGGCGGTTGTCGGCGGCGACGGGCAGCGCCACCAGGCTGGAGTCTTCCGGCTCGCCGTAGCGCAGGGCGATGTCCACCGGTTGCCGGAACAGGTCGGCGATGCGGTCGCCCAGCAACAGGCGCACGGTGAGCCTGGGGTGTTCGCGCTGGAACTCGTCGAGCCACGGCAGCAGCAGGTTGCGGCCGAAGTCCGAGGGCGCGGACAACTGCAAGACACCGCTGACCTGATCCTGCCCGCTGGCCAGCAAACGCCGGCCCTCATCCAGACTCCCCAGCGCCGCCCGGGCGTATTCGAGAAACCCTTCGCCCTCGGCGGTCAGGCGCAGGCTGCGGGTGGAGCGCGCCAGCAGACGAGCGCCCAACTGTCGCTCGATGCGCTTGAGCGCCGCGCTGGCCACCGCGGCGGACATGTCCATCACCCGGGCCGCCGCCGACAGGCTGCCCAGGTCCGCCGCCCGCACAAACAGCTGCAAGTCATCGAAACGCAGCATCATGACCTCGATTATCAATAAAACATTGAAAGAGACTGTTCTTTTAGCCGGTTTTATCGCGCACCGAAATAGCCAATGATCCACCCCATCGAAAACATCACGCTTGCGGAGCCGAACATGTCCCAGCCCTTCACCGCCATCGCCACCCTGATCGCCAAACCCGGCCGGCAAGAGGCCCTCGAACAGCACCTGCGCGCCCTCATCGCACCGACCCGCGCCGAGGCCGGCTGCAGCCAGTACGACCTGCACCAGGACCTCGCCAACCCGCTGGCCTTCTACATGATCGAACGCTGGGCCAGCGACGAAGCCCTCCAGGCCCACGATGCCAGCGCCCACATCCAGCATTTCCGGGCGCAGGCCGGTGAGTTCCTCGAACACTTCGAACTCAAGCGCCTGCGCGCCATCGCCTGATCCCCTGCCCTTTTCACGGAGCCCCTCATGAAAGCCATCGCCTATTACGCGTCCCTGCCGATCAGCGACGAGAAATCCCTGCAAGACATCGAACTGCCGGAACCGGTCCCCGGCCCCCGCGACCTGCTGGTGGAAGTCAAGGCCATCTCGGTCAACCCGGTGGACACCAAGGTCCGCCAGAACGTGGCGCCGGAAGGCGGCGCGGCGAAAGTGCTGGGCTGGGACGTGGCCGGCACGGTCAAGGCGGTCGGCAGCGAAGTGACCCTGTTCAAGGCCGGCGACAAGGTGTTCTACGCCGGATCCATCGCCCGGGCCGGGGCCAACAGCGAGCTGCATGTGGTGGATGAGCGGATCGTCGGCCACATGCCCAAGTCCCTGGGGTTCGCCGAAGCCGCCGCCCTGCCGCTGACGGCCATCACCGCCTGGGAACTGCTGTTCGAACGCCTGCGGATCCGCGAAGGCGCGCAAGACGAAGGCCAGAGCCTGCTGATCGTCGGCGCGGCCGGCGGCGTCGGTTCGATCCTGACCCAATTGGCCAGCCGCCTGACCGGCCTGACGGTGATCGGCACCGCCTCCCGCCCGCAGACCCGCGACTGGGTGAGCGCACTGGGCGCCGACCACGTGATCGACCACAGCCAGCCGCTGAGCGAAGCACTCAAGCGCGCCGGCATCGACCACGTGACCCATGTCGCCAGCCTGACCCAGACCGACCAGCATCTGGACCAACTGGTCGAGGCCCTGGCGCCGCAAGGCAAACTGGCGCTGATCGACGACCCCAAGGCGCTGGACGTGACCAAGCTCAAGCGCAAGAGCCTGTCGCTGCACTGGGAGTTCATGTACACCCGTTCGCTGTTCGAGACCGCCGACATGCTCGAACAGCACAAGCTGCTCAACCGGGTGGCCGGTCTGATTGACGACGGCACCCTGAAGACCACGGTCGGCGAGCACTTCGGCCGCATCACCGCCGCCAACCTGCGCCGCGCCCACACCCTGCTGGAAAGCGGCAAGGCCAAGGGCAAGATCGTGCTGGAAGGCTTCTGATCCGGACGGACACCGGTGCCGTCCGACGGCGGGCGGCACCGTCAGTCCGAGAGTTGACCCTTGTCACAAATGCGATCGCATTCGGGTCTACAATCGAAACCTCTGCGATGCAATCTTTTACGTACGGGAGGTCAGCAATGAAGATCCTGATAAAAGAAGTGGCAAAGTCCCAGTGGCAAGTCCGTCTTGACCAGCACGCCGTGACATTCCGCAGCGAGGCCGAAGCCTTGGCCTTTACCCGCACCCTCGAAGCGCGCCTTCACGCGCCCCACCGGATCCCCGACCCCGGCCAGCAACGCGCCGCCGGCTGAAGCCTGCGCCTCAGGCCGCGGCCTGCGCCAGCGCACGGGCATTCTGCAAGCGACGGGTGAACACCGCCGCGCTCACCACCAGCAGTCCGCACAGGCTGATGACCATGGCCATCGGCATCGCGCTGCCGTCGTGCAGCACGCCGACCAACGCCGCCGCACCGGACGCGACGCTGAATTGCAGGAAACCGAGCATCGCCGACGCGCTGCCCGCCCGGGCGCCCTGGCCGTTCATCGCACAGGCCGATGCATTCGGCAGGATGCAGCCGAGGCTGGCGATGCAGATGAACAGCGGAATCAGCAGCGGCCACAGCGCAGCGGTATGCAGCGCGCTGACCGCCAGCAGCGTCAGCCCCGCCGCCAGGTACACCCAGACCGCGCGCGCCAGCAGGAACGCCGGGCCACGCTTGGCCAACAGCCGCGCATTGACCTGCGCCACCAAAATGAACCCCGCAGCGTTGGCGCCGAAGAACCAGCCGAAATGCTCGGCCGGGACGCCGTAGAGTTTGATCAGCACGAACGGTGAGCCGGCGATGTAGGAAAACATCCCGGCGATGGCGATGCCGCCGGTCAAGGCGTGGCCGAGATAGATCGGATCCTTGATCAGCCGTCCGTACTGACGCAGCGCGCCGGACAGCGGCTGACGCGGCACATGGGCCGGCAGACTCTCCGGCAGGCCCAGCGCCACCGCCAGCCCCGCCAGCGCGCTGAAGCCGGTCAGCGCCAAGAAGATCGACTGCCACCCCGTGGTGTTGACCAACAGGCCGCCGAGCATCGGCGCCAGGATCGGCGCCAGCCCCATCACCAGCATCAATTGCGAAAAGACCTTGGCCGCCCCCACCGCGTCGCACTTGTCGCTGACCACCGCCCGGGAAATCACCATCCCCGCGCAACCGCCGAGCGCCTGCACGAACCGCGCGCCGATCAGCCATTCCAGGCTCGGCGCATAGGCGCACGCCAGGGAGGCGACGGTGAACAGGCCGATGCCGGTGAGCAGCGGCATGCGCCGGCCGAAACGGTCGGCCACCGGGCCGTACAGCAACTGGCCGAAGGACAGCCCGAGGAAATACGCCGCCAACGTCAGCTGAACGTGTTTCTCATCGGTGCCGAACGCTTGCGCCATGGACGGGAAGGCCGGCAGATAGAAGTCGATCGCCAGCGGGCCGAAGGCGCTCAAGGCACCGAGAATCAGAATTGTACGCAGGTTCATCAGGCATCCAGGTCGGGCTAGGTGTCGGGCATGGGACAAGCCCGACAGTCTAGCCGCGCCGGGACGCCTCGGACAGTCCGGTAGCTCGCTATCTATCGAACCGGTCAGGCGACCTTGACGGCGTAGCCTTCCTCGCTGATGGCGGCGATCACCTGTTCGGCGCTCAGCGCGCTTTCGACGCCGACTTCCCTGGCCGCCAGATCGACCCGCACGCTGGCGGCGGGATCCTTGCTCTGCACCGCCTGGGTGATGGCCCGGACGCAGTGACCGCAGGACATGCCTTCTACCGTGAACACTTGCATGGAACGACTCCTTTTCGAGTGAGGTTGCCGGCAGTCTCAGGCTTGCCACCATGGCAAGGTCAAGTTCTGCGAACAACTGCCGGGCTGGCAATCGACGCTTCAGTCGGCCAAGCTGCGTACATCAATGACTCGATTTCAGGAGATTCAGCCATGCGCTGGTCAGTTTTCAGCCTGTTTGGCTTCCTCAGTCTCTTTGCCGCGATCCCTTCGGCGCACGCCGCCGCCGAGGATTACGGGGTGCTGATCATTTCCCGCGAGCGCCTGGAAGTGTCGACCTCCTGCGAGATCGGCATCTACATCCAGGATCAACTGTCGGCGCGGCTGTTCCAGGAACAGAGCACCTCGTTCAACCTGCCGCCGGGCACCGTGTCGCTGCGCCTGAAACTGCTGCCGGGGCAAATGCCGGGCTGCAATCCGGGCATGCTGGCGCCGGGCTCCCAGGAGATCACGCTCAAGGCCGGCGACGTGCAGAAATACCGGATCGCCATGACCCGCGCCGGCATGTACCTCAAGCGCACCGGCCTGGGCTACTGAGGCTCAGTTCCTGCTTTGCGGCCAGCAGGCTGGCTCCCACGAGTGCTCTGCGCGATCCCCTGTAGGAGCCAGCCTGCTGGCGATAGGGCCCCCAAGGGCACCGCAGCCCCCTGCGACAACCTGGCGATTGGCGCTTGACCTTGCCCGCATGGCAAGGTTGATCCTTGTAGGCATCCACTACAGGGAGTACGACCGATGTCCGAATCAACCACCTTCGACCTGCCCATCGCGGGCATGACCTGCGCCAGCTGCGCCGGCCGGGTCGAGCGGGCCTTGAGCAAGGTCAGCGGCGCCAGCGCCGTGAGCGTCAACCTCGCCACCGAGCAGGCCCGCGTGCAGGCGCCGGGCGACAGCCTGCCGGCGCTGATCGATGCCGTGGCGCACGCCGGCTACAGCGTGCCGCAGCAGACGCTGGAGCTGAGCATCGAGGGCATGACCTGCGCCTCCTGCGTCGGCCGGGTCGAACGCGCGTTGGGCAAGGTCGCGGGGGTGAAGCGCGTCAGCGTCAACCTCGCCAACGAACGGGCCCACCTGGAGCTGCTCGGCGCCGTCGACCCGCAGAGCCTGATCGCCGCCGTGAGCAAGGCTGGCTATTCGGCCAGCGTCTTCGAGCTTGAGCATCCCCCCGCCGACACCCAACAACAACGCCTGAACCATGAGCGCTGGGCGCTGTTCTGCGCCATCGCCCTGGCCTTGCCGCTGGTGCTGCCGATGCTGCTGCAACCGTTCGGCGTGCACTGGATGCTGCCGGCCTGGGCGCAGTTCGCCCTCGCCACCCCGGTGCAGTTCATCTTCGGTGCGCGGTTCTACAAGGCGGCCTGGAAAGCCGTGCGTGCCGGGGCCGGCAACATGGACTTGCTGGTGGCCCTGGGCACCAGCGCCGGTTACGGCCTGAGCGTGTACGAATGGGCCACCGCCGCCGGGCGCATGCCGCACCTGTACTTCGAGGCGTCGGCGGTGGTCATCGCCCTGGTGCTGCTGGGCAAATACCTGGAAAGCCGCGCCAAGCGCCAGACCGCCAGCGCCATCCGCGCGCTGGAGGCGCTGCGGCCCGAGCGTGCCGTCCAGGTCGTCGACGGCCGCGAGCAGGAGGTGGCCATCAGCACCCTGCGCCTCGACGACATCGTGCTGGTCAAACCCGGCGAGCGTTTCCCGGTGGACGGCGAAGTGCTCGAAGGCCAGAGCCATGCCGACGAAGCGCTGATCAGCGGCGAAAGCCTGCCGGTGCCCAAACGGCCGGGGGACACGGTCACCGGCGGCGCCATCAACGGCGAGGGCCGCTTGCTGGTGCGCACCACCGCCCTCGGCGCCGAAAGCGTGCTGGCCCGCATCATCCGCCTGGTGGAGGACGCCCAGGCGGCCAAGGCGCCGATCCAGAAACTGGTGGACAAGGTCAGCCAGGTGTTCGTGCCCGCCGTGCTGGTGCTGGCGCTGGCCACGCTGGTCGGCTGGTGGCTGTACGGCGCACCGCTGGAGACCGCGCTGATCAACGCCGTCGCCGTACTGGTGATCGCCTGCCCGTGCGCCCTCGGCCTGGCCACGCCCACCGCGATCATGGCCGGCACCGGCGTGGCGGCGCGCCACGGGATCCTGATCAAGGACGCCGAGGCGCTGGAGCGGGCCCATGAGGTCAACGCCGTGGTCTTCGACAAGACCGGCACCCTGACCTCCGGCACACCGCGCATCGCCCATTTCAGCGCACTGGACGGTGACGAAGACACCTTGCTCAAACAGGCCGGCGCCCTGCAGCGCGGCAGCGAACACCCGTTGGCCAAAGCCGTGCTGGACACCTGCGCCGAACGCCGGCTGAACGTGCCGGACGTCAGCGACAGCCAGTCCCTGACCGGCCGCGGCATCGCCGGCCACCTCGACGGACGGCGCCTGGCCCTGGGCAACCGCCGCCTGCTGGAGGAAAGCGGGCTGGGCGCCGGCACGCTGGCCGACGCCGCCAGCGCCTGGGAGGCCGAAGGCCGCACCCTGTCGTGGCTGATCGAGCAAGGCCCCGAACCCCGTGTGCTCGGCCTGTTCGCCTTCGGCGACACCCTCAAGCCCGGCGCCCTGCCCGCCGTGCAGCGCTTGGCCGCAGAAGGCATCCACAGCCACCTGCTGACCGGCGACAACCGCGGCAGCGCCCGGGCGGTCGCCGAGGCGTTGGGCATCGAGAGCGTGCACGCCGAAGTGCTGCCGGCGGACAAGGCCGCCACGGTCGCCGAGCTGAAGAAGTCCGGCGTGGTCGCGATGGTCGGCGACGGCATCAACGACGCCCCGGCCCTGGCCGCCGCCGACATCGGCATCGCCATGGGCGGCGGCACCGACGTGGCCATGCACGCGGCCGGCATCACCCTGATGCGCGGCGATCCGCGCCTGGTGCCGGCGGCCCTGCAGATCAGCCGCAAGACCTACGCCAAGATCCGCCAGAACCTGTTCTGGGCCTTCGTCTACAACCTGATCGGCATCCCGCTGGCGGCGTTCGGCCTGCTCAACCCGGTGCTGGCCGGCGCGGCGATGGCGCTGTCCAGCGTCAGCGTGGTGAGCAATGCGCTACTGTTGAAGACCTGGCAACCCGAGGATCCGGAGGACAACCGATGAACATCGGCCAAGCGGCCCGCCACAGCGGCCTGAGCGCGAAGATGATCCGCTACTACGAGTCGATCGGCCTGCTCCAGGCGGCCCACCGCACCGACAGCGGCTATCGGGTCTACGGCGACGGCGACCTGCACACCCTGGCGTTCATCAAGCGCTCGCGCGACCTGGGCTTCTCGCTGGAGGAAGTCGGCAAGCTGCTGACCCTATGGCAAGACCGCCAGCGCGCCAGCGCCGACGTCAAAGCCCTGGCCCGCCAGCACATCGACGAGCTGAACCAGAAGATCCGCGAACTGGGCGAACTGCGCGACACCCTGCAGGATCTGGTGGAGCACTGCCACGGCGACCACCGCCCGGATTGCCCGATCCTCAAGGAACTGGCCTCCGGGTGTTGCGCGCAGCCGGCCCGCGCCTGAGGCCCGTCGCCAGCGGGCCGGGGCTCCCGCATTGGCATCGTGATCCACACATATCCCTGTAGGAGCCAGCCTGCTGGCGATGGCTTCAACCCGGCAGGCACAAAAAACCCGGCCGAAGCCGGGTCTCGGGTCACGCGGTCACTGCATCCATGGCGGCGTCGGCGGCTCGTCGGACTTGCCCGGCGGGGCGTCCTCCGCTTCGCGCATGGCCCGGCGGCGTTCCTCGTCGCGGCGCGCCGCTTCGATCTCGCGCATCACGCCGCCGACGTCCGCCAGCTCTTCGGAGTCGGCGAACTCACCGGTCAGCACGCTGCCCGGATGCAAGGTGCCGGCCTCGTAGAGCGCCCACATTTCCTTGGCGTAGCGGGTCTTCTTCAGCTCCGGGGCGAACCGGCCGAAGTACGACGCCATGTTGCCGACGTCCCGCTCCAGCATGCTGAAGGCGTGGTTGTTGCCCGCCGCGTCCACCGCCTGCGGCAGGTCGATGATGACCGGCCCGGTCGGCGCCAGCAGCACGTTGAACTCCGACAGGTCGCCGTGCACCAGGCCGGCACACAGCATCAGCACGATCTGCGAGATCAGGAACGCGTGGTACTCGCGGGCCTGGTCCGGCTCCAGCACCACATCGTTGAGCCGCGGGGCCGCGTCGCCGTGCTCGTCGGCCACCAGCTCCATCAGCAGCACGCCCTCCAGGAAGTCGTACGGCTTGGGCACCCGCACCCCGGCGTTGGCCAGGCGGAACAGCGCCGCGACCTCGGCGTTCTGCCAGGCGTCCTCGGCCTCCTTGCGCCCGAACTTCGAGCCCTTGGCCATCGCCCGGGCCTGTCGGCTGTTGCGCACCTTGCGGCCTTCCTGGTACTCGGCCGCCTGACGGAAACTGCGTTTGTTCGCCTCCTTGTAGACCTTGGCGCAACGTAACTGATTGCCGCAGCGCACCACATAAACAGCTGCTTCTTTGCCGCTCATGAGCGGGCGCAGCACTTCGTCGACCAGACCGTCCTCGATCAGGGGTTCAATGCGTTTTGGAGTCTTCATCAGCTTTTATTGTGGGTCCTTTATAACCAAACACGCGAATGTCACTCGTTATACGGCAATCCTCGCGTCACGGGGAGGGGTTGCCGACCTGTGAACCGGCAGATGCACACACTGTGCCGAACCGTGGCGAATCATAGCCGAGCCTGCCCGGGCCGTTGGCCCCCGAACCTGAAGGCAATTGCGACAGAATCTGACACGGAAAACCACCGTGCGAAGGATTTTTCCGCGCAGCCCTCAACTTCCCTCCGCACCAGCCGAAGTCATCAGAGACAGAGGATTTTGTCCGACAATCGTTCCCCAAAAAAGAACGACGCCGCCCCGAAGGATCCGGACGCTGCACAACGTTTTTCGGCTGCCAATAACCGCGAGTCATCTGCACTGCGTGGGCTAACAAGAAAATCTGGAGCGCGGATGAACATCAAACAGAAGTTGACCTGGGCGTTTGCGATCATCGCCTGCTTGCCGGTGGTGCTGGTCGCCACCCTGGTGGTACTGAACCTGCGCAGCGATGCCCGGGACGAATTCGTCGACGGCAGCGGACGCGAGATCCGTCAGGTCAGCAACGCCATGCAGCTGTTCTTCGACGGCATCAGCCAGAACGTCGACTACCTGGCGACGCAACCGCTGATCAAGAACACCGACGACAGCCTCAAGACCTACATGAGCGCCAACGCCGAGAGCGTCCCCCAGGGCGAGATGGACAAAAAGGTGTTCGCCTTCCTGCAGGACCTGGGCAACAGCCACCCGGCCTACGCCTACGCCATCGTCGGCACGGCGGCCGGCGGCTACGTGTCGTGGCCCGACGACCCGAAACTGAGCAACTACGACCCGCGCCAGCGCCCCTGGTACAAGGCCGCCCAGGCCAAGCCGGGCAAGCCCCTGCGCACCGCCGCCTACTACTGGGCGCAGGACGACGCGACCTACGTCAGCACCGTGCGCACCATCGACAACAAGCTGGGCGCCAACGGCGGCGTGGTCAGCATCGACGTGACGCTCAAGCAGCTCACCGAGATCGTCAAGCAGATCAAGCTCGGCGAGTCCGGCTACCTGATGCTGCTGGAGAACAGCGGCACGGTGCTGGTGGATCCGAAGCGCCCGGAACACAACTTCAAGGCCCTCGACAGCCTCGGCGACGGCTACGCGCAACTGGCCAAGGCCGGCAAGGGGCTGGTGGAAGTCGAGCTGGACGGCGAACGCTACATGGCCAACGTCTGGCCGTCGGAGCAACTGGGCTGGACGTTCGTCGGCCTGATCAAGCGCAGCGACGTGATGAGCTCCGCGACCCAGCTGACCTGGCTGATCGCAATCATCGCCGCCGTGCTGGCGGTGGTGTTCGCGGTGGTCGGCGCCAGTTTCGCCAGCCTGATCGTGCGGCCGATCCGCAGCGTGGCCAGCGGCCTGGAAGGCATCGCCCAGGGCGAAGGCGACCTGACCAAGAACCTCGACATCCGCGGCAGCGACGAAACCGCGCAACTGGCCAACTGGTTCAACCAGTTCCTCACCGCGATCCGCAGCCTGATCCAGCACATCGGCGGCGCGGCGGGGAAAATCCTCGCCACCTCGCAGAGCTCCACCCGGGTCTCCGGCGACATGGCCGAAGCCGCCGGGCGCCAGCGCGAAGCGGTGGACATGGTCTCCACGGCGTTCCACGAAATGGTCGCCACCGCCAACGAAGTGGCCCGCTCGTGCAGTCAGGCCGCCGAGTCCGCCGACAGCGGCCAGCGCCAGGCGCGCCATGGCCAGCAGCAGATCGACGCGGCGGTGAACAGCGTCGACCAGCTGAGCCAGGAACTGGAGCAGTCGGCCCAGTCGATGCAGCAACTGGAGCGCGACAGCAACGACATCCAGTCGATCCTCGGCACCATCCGCTCCATCGCCGAACAGACCAACCTGCTGGCGCTCAACGCCGCCATCGAGGCGGCCCGGGCCGGCGAGCAGGGCCGCGGCTTCGCCGTGGTGGCCGACGAGGTGCGGGCGCTGGCCAAGCGCACGGCGGACTCGACGGCGGAAATCGACGGACTGCTGGGCAACCTCGCCCGCCGCACCAGCGAGGTCACCCAGCAGATGCGCGCCAGCCTCGACGTGTCGCAGCAGTCGGTGGCGCGCATCGGCGAAGCGCGGGAAAGCTTCGGCCAGATCCGCGAATCGGTGGACGTGATCCGCGACATGAACACCCAGATCGCCACGGCCGCCGAAGAGCAGCACCAGGTGGCCGAAGACATCAACCGTCACATCAGCCAGATCCACGGCGATGCGCAACTGGTGGCGGAACTGGCGAACTCGGCGCGGCTGGATTCCCAGAGCCTGGCAGGGCTGTCGAACGAGCTGGACGGGTTGGTCAGGCGCTTCCGTACCTGACGTTTCCTGCGGCGCCTTTACCGGCGCCATCGCCAGCAAGCTGGCTCCCACAGGGTTTCGGGGTGAATGCAACACCTGCGGTCACCGCAAGCCCCTTGTGGGAGCCAGCCTGCTGGCGATGGCGGCCGAGAGGCCGCCGACCCTCAGCGTTCGAGGATGGCGGTGACGCCCTGCCCGCCCGCCGCACAGATCGAGATCAGACCGCGCCCCTGGCCCGCCGCGTCCAGCAGCTTGGCCAGGTTGGCCACGATCCGCCCGCCGGTCGCGGCGAACGGATGCCCGGCCGCCAGCGAACTGCCCTTGACGTTCAGCCGGCTGCGGTCGAGGGCGCCCAGCGGCGCGTCGAGGCCCAGGCGGGTCTTGCAGTAGTCCGCGTCTTCCCAGGCCTTCAAGGTACACAGCACCTGCGCGGCGAACGCCTCGTGGATTTCGTAATAGTCGAAGTCCTGCAACGTCAGGCCGTTGCGCGCCAGCAGGCGCGGCACCGCATAGACCGGCGCCATCAGCAGCCCTTCGGCGCCGTTGACGAAATCCACCGCCGCCGCTTCGCCGTCCCGCAGGTACGCCAGCACCGGCAGCCCCCGCGCCTGGGCCCACTCCTCGCTGCCGAGCAGCACCACCGAGGCGCCATCGGTCAGCGGCGTGGAGTTGCCGGCGGTCAGCGTGCCCTTGGCGCTTTTCTCGAAGGCGGGCTTCAAGGTCGCGAGTTTTTCCAGGGTCAGGTCCGGGCGCAGGTTGTTGTCGCGGGTGAGGCCCAGGAACGGCGTCGTCAGATCGTTGTGCCAGCCTTCGCCGTAGGACGCCGCCAGCTTGCGGTGGCTGTCCAGCGCCAGCAGGTCCTGGTCTTCGCGGGAGATGTTCCAGGTCTGCGCCATCAGCTCGCAGTGCTGGCCCATCGACAGGCCGGTGCGCGGCTCGCCGTTGCGCGGAAACTCCGGGATCAAGTGCCGGGGACGCAATTGCAGAAAAGTCTTGAGCTTGTCGCCCGTGGTCTTGGCCCGGTTGGCCTGCAGCAGGATCTTGCGCAGGCCTTCGCTGACGCTGACGGGGGCGTCCGATGTGGTGTCGACGCCACCGGCCACGCCGCAGTCGATCTGGCCGAGAGCGATCTTGTTGGCCACCAGCAGCGCCGCCTCAAGGCCGGTGCCGCAGGCCTGCTGGATGTCGTAGGCGGGCGTGGCCGGCGACAGCCGCGAGCCGAGCACGCATTCGCGGGTCAGGTTCATGTCCCGCGACAGCTTCAGCACCGCCCCCGCCGCCACTTCGCCCAGGCGCAGGCCGTGCAGGCCGTAGCGTTCGATCAGGCCTTCGAGCGCGGCGGTGAGCATCGCCTGATTGCTGGCGGTGGCGTAGGGCCCGTTGGAGCGGGCGAACGGTATCCGGTTGCCGCCGATGATCGCGACGCGGCGCAGCTGAGTCATGAAAAGCTCCTTGTTGGATTGCAAACCTAAGCAGTTCCTGGGGCATGGCTGTCTTGATCCAAACCCTGCGACGCCAGGTCCGCCGCCATCGCCAGCAGGCTGGCTCCCACAGGGGTTTGAGGTGAAGGCAGAACTCACGGTCACTGCAGAGCCATGTGGGAGCCAGCCTGCTGGCGATAGCGTCAGCCCATGCGCCACCGAGCAGGACTGTTGCGCCTGCCCGATCCGCATTTCTGCGCAAGACCTGCTAAACCTCAGTGTTCAAGCGTAGGCCCTATTGCACGGACCGAACGATTGTTTGCCTTGGGCAGTCCACACTCTGAGCATCTTTTTCCGGAGAGCGTTCCATGTCTGACCGCTATATCGACTTCGCCAACTCGTCCCTCGGCCACCGCCTGGTCGGCGCCCTGGGCCTGCCGTCGCCGGTGCGGCTGGAGCGCTGGCAGGCCGGGCGCCTGCGGCCGGTGGAGGGCGCGCTGCTGATCGGCGGCGGGCCGTTGGCCGCCCGCGTCAACGCCTTCGCCAACCGCCTGACCGACGCCATCTACCGCTACGGCGACGAACCGGCCGGCGCGGCCGAGTGGATTCCCGGCGCCGGCCCGAAACTCAAGGCCGTGGTGTTCGACGCCAGCGACCTGCAGCGCACCGATCAGCTCAAGCGCCTGCGCGAGTTCTTCCAGCCGCTGATGAAAAGCCTCGACCGCTGCGCCCACCTGGTGATCCTGGGCCGCGCTCCGGAGTCGCTGGACGATCCGTTCGCCGCCAGCGCGCAACGGGCCCTCGAAGGGTTCTCCCGTTCGCTGGCCAAGGAACTGCGCAGCGGCGGCACCCTGCAACTGATCTACGTCGGCGACGGCGCCGAGGATCAACTGGAAGGCCCGTTGCGGTTTTTCCTGTCGCCCAAGAGCGCGTTCGTGTCCGGGCAGGTGATCCGCCTCCAGGCCTGCGACACCCAAGTCAGCGACTGGACGCGCCCCCTGGCCGGGCGCAAGGCGCTGGTGACCGGCGCGGCGCGGGGCATCGGCGCGTCCATCGCCGAAACCCTGGCCCGCGACGGCGCCGACGTGATCCTGCTCGACGTGCCGCCGGCCAAGGCCGACCTCGAAGCCCTCGCCGCGCGGCTGGGCGGGCGCGCCGTCACCCTCGACATCTGCGCCGGGGACGCCGCCGCGCAACTGACCGAACAACTGCCCGAGGGCCTCGACATCCTTGTGCACAACGCCGGCATCACCCGCGACAAGACCCTGGCCAACATGACGCCGGACTTCTGGGACGCGGTGCTCGCCGTCAACCTCAACGCCCCTCAAACGCTGACCCAGGCCCTGCTCGACAGCGGCGCCCTGCACGACCACGCACGGATCATCCTGCTGGCCTCGATCAGCGGCATCGCCGGCAACCGCGGGCAGACCAACTACGCGGTAAGCAAGGCCGGGCTGATCGGCCTGGCCCAGGCCTGGGCGACGACGTTGCAGGCACGGGGCATCAGCATCAACGCCGTGGCGCCTGGCTTCATCGAGACCCAGATGACTGCGCACATTCCGTTCGGACTGCGCGAGGCCGGCCGACGCATGAGCTCCCTGGGCCAGGGCGGTCTGCCCCAGGACGTCGCCGAAGCCGTGGCGTGGCTGGCGCAGCCGGGCACCGGGGCATTCACCGGGCAGGCCTTGCGGGTCTGCGGACAAAGCGTACTGGGGGCCTAGGCATGAGCATCGACTGGCAGGCACTCGACCGCGAACCGGGCTTGCCCGGCCTTTACCTGCGGGCCGCGACCCGCCGCAAGATCACCGGCACCACCCTGCCCGACCTGGGCCTGCGCTGCTGGGTGGACGTCGATGGCCGGCGGTTGGCGGCCTACCGCAACGTCTGCGGTTTTGCCGATGACGGCCTGCTGCCGCCGACCTACCCGCACGTTCTGGCGTTCGCCTTGCAGATGCGCCTGCTGACGGACAAGGCGTTCCCGTTCCCGCTGCTGGGGCTGATCCACCTGAGCAACCGGCTCCGCGTGCTGCGGCCGATGGGTGGGGTCAGCCGGGCGCTGGTCGGCGTGCAGGTGCGCAATCTGCAGCCCCATCCCAAGGGCGCGACCTTCGACCTGCTGACCACTCTCGACGATCAGCTCGGGCCGCTGTGGGAAGCCGAAAGCCGGATGCTGTGCCGCGGCGTGAAGCTTGAGGGCGAGCCGCAGGCCTCGGCGTGGGAACCGTCGCTGCCCCTGGCGGAAGTGGCGCAGTGGAACGCCCCGGCGGACATCGGCCGGCGATACGCCAGGGTGTCCGGCGACTGCAACCCGATCCACCTGAGCGGCCCCAGCGCGAAGCTGTTCGGCTTTCCCAGCGCCATCGCCCACGGCCTGTGGAACAAGGCCCGCACCCTCGCCGCACTGGCCGACCGGCTGCCCAAGGCCAACCTGGAGGTGACCGTGCACTTTCGCAAACCGGTGCGGTTGCCCAGCGGGGTGACGCTGCTGGCCAGCGCCGCCGGCTCCAGCGGCGAATTGCGCCTGACCGGAGCCGCAGAACTGGAGCACATGGTGGGCGACTGGCGGCCGGTCGCCTGAGCGGGGTTCTGGTCGGCGGCTGCGCCGCCTGGCGGGAGCTAGCGCCCCCGCCGCCAGCCGTGGGTCCGACCTGGAAATTGTGTGTATATCACTAAAGTTTTTCCGCACCGCCCGCCCCTGCCGCGCCAAACGCCGCCGTTGATTTCCAAGGCTTTTTGGGGCGCACCTATCACCACAGGATTAGTCCTTAGGCAGCATCCGCCGCCCCTTGCAGGAAGGCGTTAATACCAACTTGAGAATGGCGTGGATCCAACCGCTCGATTGAGATGGCCACAACGGACGAAGGCATCGCCGGCGACAGAACCGGGGAGCCCTCGACAACAACAAACGTTGTGACAGGTGCAAGGACTCTCAATCATGAACAATCAAGCGTGGTGCAAAACAGCGACAGCTCTGGCATTGATCCTCTCCCTCGGCCTCGCCGGCTGCAGCAGCGGCGGTGGCGGCCATCACAGCAGCTCCGGCAGTGCCTCGTCCGACGGTGCCGCCGCCGGCACCAGCGGCACCGGCAGCACAGGCGGCTCGACCGGAACCGGCGGCTCCACCGGCAGCGGCGACACCGCCGGCACCGGAGGAACCGGTGGTACGGGGGGCACCGGCGGTACGGGTGGAACAGGAGGTACCGGCGGCACCGATCCGACCAACCCCACCAACCCGACAGACCCGACCGGCCCGACCAATCCCTCCACCCCTCAAGCACTGGTGACCAGCACCCTGGTGCAGGACGTGGGCAGCACCCTGTCCGGCGTCGGCAGCGGCGTCGGCCAGGTCGGCGATGCGCTCAGCGGCCTGCCGGTGGCCGGCGGCGTCGTGCAGAGTTTCGCCACCACCGCCGGCAATGTGGTGAGCACCCTGGGTGACGGCGTGGCCAACGGCCTCGGCAAGCTGGGCACCACGGACAACGGCCTGGGCGTGACCGCCTCGGCGGTCGGCGGCGTGGTGCAGGATGCGGGCAACGGCGTGTCCGACCTGAGCGGCAAACTGGCCGGCGCCACCGGCAGCATTCCGGTGGTCGGCGGCGTGGTCACCAAAGTCGCGCCGGTGCTCGACGGCGTCGGCGAAAAAGTCACCATGCTCGGCGACACCCTGAGCACCGCCACCACCAGCGGCCCGCTCGGTTCGGCCACCCAACAGGTGAGCAAGCAACTGGTGCCGGTGATCGCCATGGTCGAAAGCACCACCGACAAGCTGGGCAGCGCCACAGGGCTGGGCGCGCCCCTCAACGGTGTGCTGCAGAAAGTCGGCGGCGCCGTCGACGGCCTGGGCGACAACGTCAGCGGGGCCGGCAGCGGCAATGCGCTGACCGGCACGGTGGGCGGCGCCTTGAGCAACGTCGGCACCACGGTCGCCAAGGCCGGCGGGCTGACCGACAACGGCACCGGCGGCTCGACCGGCGGCATCGGCGGCGGCCTGGGCGGCACCGGCCTGCTGCAGACGGTCGGCGGCGCGGCGGTCAACGTCGGCGGCGGGGCGGCGGCCGGCAACGGCAGCCTGACGGCGCCCGGCGGTGTCGTGGCCTCGGTCGGCAACGTGGTGGCCTCGGTCAACACCGCGCTCGGCGGTTCGGGCACCCCGATCACCAGTCCCACCACACCGCTGGCGACCCTCGGCACCAACGTGGGCAGCGGACTGGCCCCGGTCACCACGGCCGTCACCAGCCTGACCCAGAACGTCGGCGCCGCCACCGGCGTCGGCAGCCCCGTGGCCAGCCTCACCGGCCAGGTCGGCGCCACCGTCGGCAATGTGGGCGGCGCCATCGCCGGCACCGGCAGCAACCCTGTCGTCACCGCCGTCGGCAACACCGTGACCGCCGTGGGCGGCACCGTCTCCGCCGTCGGCGGCCTGGTCAACGGCGGCACCGGCAGCACCGGCGGCGGGCTGGGCGGCGCCCTCGGCGGCCTCACCGGCGCGCTGGGCGGCACCCAACGCTGAATTGCACCTGGCCGATTCGACGGCCATCCCTACAGCGCCTACGCTTGGTTGGAGGCGGAAGATCCCCGCGGATCTTCCGCCTTTTTCTTGGGAAAGCATCAGCCAAGTGCTGCGGTCTGAACATGGAGTGTCCTATGCGCATCATGGCGTCCTTGCTGTTTCTCGGTCTCAGTTGCACGGCCCTCGCCGACACCCTGCCCAGCTTCCTCAACAGCAACGAAACCATCCGCAACCTGCCGGTGCCCAACCTGCCGGCCGACGCCTACCGCCCCAGCGCCGCGCCGTTGCAGGTGCCCGAGCCTGGCGCCGCGGCTGCGCAACCGTTGATGATGGGCACAAAGCTCCATTTGAAGACCGTGCAGATCGAAGGCGGCACGCTCTACCCGCTGAACGAACTGGCGGCCATCTACCAGCCCCTGATCGGCCGCGAATCCAGCCTGGCCGACCTGATCGAAGCGACCCGCAGCATCACCCGCCGCTACCAGCAGGACGGCTACCTGCTGTCCTACGCCTTCCTGCCGCAGCAGACCTTCGACGACGGCGTGGCGCGGGTGGTGCTGGTGGAAGGCTACGTGCGCGACGTGCAGGTGCAGGGCGACATCGGCCGGGTCAAGGCCCTGCTCGACCGGCTGGCGGCCAAGATCCAGGCCGAGCGCCCGCTGACCCGCAAGACCTTCGAACGCTACACCACCCTGATGACCCGCATCCCCGGCGTCACCCTGCAGGCCCAGGTGCCTCCGCCCGGCACCACCGACGGCGCCACCACGCTGCTGGCCCAGGCCAGCCGCAAGCCGTTCACCAGCACCCTGAGCACCACCGAGGACAACCGCAACGGCACCCAGGCCCTGCTCGGCGTCAGCAGCAACTCGCAGACCTCGATGGGCGAACAGCTGACCCTCAGCGGCCTGTTTCCGCCGGGGGACGACCACGAGCATTACTACCGCGCGGACTACAGCCAGTTCATCGACGACGAAGGCTCGCAACTGAACCTGTCCGCCTCGCGCTACCGCGCCGACCCCGGCACCAACGTGCTGCTGGCCAACGGCCTGCAACTCAAGCCGCACCGCGAGAACGACCGCTACTCCTTCGGCTTCAGCCTGCCGCTGATCGCTTCGCCCAACGAACTGCTGACCGCCGGCTCGCGCCTGTACGCGGTCAACGACAAGACCCGCTACAAGGTCATCGGCTACCCGCTGAGCGTCGAAGAACGCACCGACATCCGCGCCCTCGCCTTCGAAAGCGACTGGCGCAAGGCCGACGCCCGGCAACTGCGGATCCTCAGCGGCGGCGTCTACCAGGGCTTCGACAGCATGGGCGCCCACACCAACAACGACGCCATCGACCTGAGCTTCTTCCGCCTGCGGCTGTCCGGGGTGCAGAGCGACAAGTTCCTCGACAACTGGCAGGGCGTGGCGTCGGCGGCGCTGTACTGGAGCGACGACACCTTGCCCGACAGCGAACGGGCGGTGTTCGGCGGCCAGAACTTCGGCCGCGGCTACCCCGACGACCAGGCCTCCGGCGACAAGGGCTGGGGCGTGGCCTACGAGATCAACTACAGCTTCAACCGCGAGGGCAACTGGGTGCGCATCCTGCAGCCGTACGTGGTGCTGGACCGCTCGCGCAGCTGGTTCAACCGCTTGCCGGTGCAGGCCAACAGCCTGTCGTCGGCGGCGCTCGGGCTCAGGTTCGGCGACGCGAAGTACTACAACATCGCCCTGGAGGCAGCCAAGCCGATGTCGGACGAGGCGCTGGACACCTTCAACCGGCGGATGCGGTACAGCATCAGTTTCAGTTATCAGCTGTAGGTTGGTTTTCACAGGGGATTGAGGTGGTCAGAGAGAGACTGGTCGGCTGGCAGGCCGTCATCGCCAGCAGGCTGGTTCCCACAGGGAATTGAGGTGATCTGGGAGGGATTGGTCGGCTGTCAGGCCGCCATCGCTGGCAAGCCAGCTCCCACAGGGATTGAGGTGGTCTGGGAGGGATTGGTCGGCTGGCAGGCCGCCATCGCCAGCAGGCTGGCTCCTACAGTGGGATTGGGTGCACTCAGGGAGGGGTTGGTCGGCTGTCAGGCCGCCATCGCGTGCTCTTCAAAAGGCCGAGTGTCAGCTCGCCTCGCTTTTGATCTTGATCTGCCGGCCCCTTCGGAAGGCTGAGTGGAGGGGTTCATCCGGGGGTGGGCGCGCAGCGCCGTTTGGCGCAGCCAAACACATCGGAAGGAGGTGCAGCGAAGCAAACCGTAGCCGATGCCCCCGGATGAATCCCGGAGCGAAGGAACCCCGAGCCTCAGCGAGGGGCCGAACGCCGGGGCCCAGACCTTTTGGTTACTTTTGGGGCGTCTGCCAAAAGTGACCCGCCGTAAGGGCGGAACCGCCAGAGGCAGCACCCGCAGCAACGGATATACACACAAAACAACCCACAACCTGGTCGGCCCAGAGGCCGCCAAGGCTAAAGGGTCAAAAGGCCAAAAGGCCAAAAGGCCAAAGCTCAAGACACATTCACCTTCGGCTTAGGAAACAAATTATCCAACGTCTCCAACAACCTCACGTGATAGATCGGCTTGCGAAACAGATCCAGCACCTGCAACCGCAACATGTCGCTGACATCCTCCATGTCCGCATGCCCCGACGTCACGATCACCGGCAAATGCTCGCGGGACGTATGCTCGCGCAGCCGCCGGATCAGCGACATGCCGCTCTCCTCCGGCATCCGCAGGTCGGTGATCACCAAGGCGATGTCGGGATGCCGGGTCAGGTGGTGCAGGGCCAGCTTCACCGACGTCGCGGTGTGGCAGACAAACCCCTCGCCCTCCAGCAGTTCCGCCAGTTCCAGCAACGCGTCCTCCTCATCGTCAACCAGAAGCAACTGTTGGCGCGGCAAAGAGGAAGCAGTCATGGGCAATCCCTGAAAGGCAAAAGGTGGAACCGAGTGTAGCGGGGCATTCGCCGCAGGCGACCGGTCCGGCTACGGCGTCTGCACCGGAGCGGTCTGTGCCGCGCCGCCCAGCGCCACCAGGATGTTGTTGAAGATCGCCAGCACCCGGCCCCCCACGGGGGTCACGAACACCACGACCACCACCGCCACCATCGCCACGACAATCGCGTACTCGATGGCCGACGCCGCATCGGTGCGGGCCAGAAACAGACGCACACGCATCATCAGGTATTCAAGAAACATGATCGTTCTCCTTCCGACACCGGGGACCCGGTCGCTTGGGCAATGCCTGCACGCGCCCTTTCAAGGGCCGCGGGCAGGCACCGACGAGAACAGGGGGCATTCGCTCAAGGGATCGTCGGACGGGTCACCGCAGCGCCGCCGAGGGACGTCAGGACAGCGTTGAAGATGCCCAGCACCCTGGCGCCGACCGGGGTCACGAACACCACGACGACGACCGCCACCATCGCCACCACAATGGCGTACTCGATCGCCGACGCGCCGTCGTCCTTCTTGAAGAACAGCAGGGCCCGGGCCACCAGATAATCAATGATCATGCGAAGCATACGTCCACTCCTTTGCGCGCCTGGCGCCGATTCATGCATCAGCGGCAAAGCCTCCACCGTGCCATTTGAGCATTGCCAACAAAGCCCGGCGCAACAACTGTAAGAACGGATTAATCACAAAGGATTAATCCGTTCGTGGCACCGCGGATTTCGTCTGTTAATTGGCCGCCGCCCCTACTTTCGTAGGTTATTTTCCGGGCAGTAATGGCGTTTTGGCTCGGATCAGCTAGCGTGGAAATAGCCAAATCGTTGCATGTTCATAGCTGCCTGATTGCGAAGTTCCCTTGTTCAGGAAAGTGCGGGCCAGAGGTGCAGCAGGAAAGGGAGAGCCGTCATGAACAGTCGCGTCACCTTGGGCCTTGCGGCCTTGCTTATGCTCGGGGCAATCGTGGTGGGTTACTGGGGCCTGGTGCTCAGCCGCCAGCCGGCCCCCGTCGCCGAGGCCCCTGCCGCCCCCGCCGCACCGGCGGCCACCGTCGAGAAAACCGTCGCCGCCGCCGAAGACCAGGCCCGTCAACCGGTGGTGGTGCTGCTGCATGACGTTCCCCCCTTCACACCGCTGACCGCCGCCGACCTTGCCATCGAAAAGCTGCGCAGCGCGCCGGCCGGCAGCCTGGCCACCCTGGAGCAGGCGGTGGGCCGCATGCCCTGGCGCCACCTGAGCGCCGGCACCTGGCTCAACGAAGACAGCTTCACCGCCGGCGGCACGCTGGCGCGCATGATCCACCGCGACGAGCGCGCCCTGGCGGTGTCGGTCGATGAGGTGATCGGCGCCGCCGGGCAACTGATCCCCGGCGACTACGTCGATGTGTTGCTGTACCTGCGCCAGGACGCCAGCAACCCGCAGCAGTCGGCGCAGACCGTCGTGCCGGCCCTGCGCGTGCTGGGCGTCGGCGAGCAGTACGGCCTGACCAACGACGGCCAACCCGCCTCGCCGGCCCTGGGCGCCGACGAAAAGCTCAAGCAGGACCAGCGCCGGGTCGCCGCGCGCACCGTGGTGCTGGCCGTGCCCGAACCCCTGCTGAGCCGGCTGATGCTCGCCACCCAGGTCGGCACCCTGCGCCTGGCGGTGCGCAGCAGCGAAGAACAGCGCCTGGCCAAGTACTGGGCCGGCGAACACGAGGCGCCGCAACACTTCGACGCCGCCGACAGCCAACTCTTCCAGTTCACCCAACTGGCCCTGGGCAGCGCGCCGAAACCGCCTCCCGGCGAACACCGCACGGGCAGCCCGCGGGCAGCGGTGGAGATCATCCGCGGCAACCAGATCACCCAACAAACCCCATGACTGAGCAAGGATCCAAGTGCATGCAGAGTCGCTTCCGGCCGACGTTCAAAAACGCGCTCACGGCCTTGCTGCTGACCGGGCTGTCGATGGACACCGCCCTGGCGGCCACCGGCAACTGCGCGAGCCTGGGCCGGTTGCCGCCGGTGATCGAGATCGGTGAAGGGTTGCAGCAGGACATGCAGTCGCCGGTGGCGATCACCCGCCTGGCCATCGGCGACCCGAAGATCGCCGACGTGCATGCCAATGGCAGTTCCTCGTTCCTGCTCACCGGCATGGCCCCCGGCGCCACCAGCCTGATGGTCTGGACCGCCTGCGCCAAAGAGCCGCGCCAGAGCATGGTGTTCGTCCAGGGCGCCGCCACCGCCGCCCTGACCAGCGCCGGCGCGCTGCCGTCGGATGACCCGCAGTTGCCGTCGCAGGTGCAGACCGACATCCGCTTCGTCGAAGTCAGCCGCACCAAGCTCAAGCAGGCCACCGCCTCGCTGATCGGCACCCGCGGCAACTTCCTGTTCGGTTCTCCCGGCACCCTGCCGCCGGTGGACGGCGTGCCGACGCCGAAACTGCCGGTGGACAACTCGCTGTTCAACTTCTCGTGGATCGGCGGCAAGACCATGGCGATCATCAACGCCCTGGAAGGCAGCGGCTTCGCCTACACCCTGGCGCGCCCCAGCCTCGTGGCCCTCAACGGCCAGAGCGCGAGCTTCCTGGCCGGCGGCGAAATCCCCATCCCGGTGCCCAGCTCCGGCAGCGACAGCGTGTCCATCGAGTACAAGGAATTCGGCATCCGCCTGACCCTGACCCCGACCATCATCGGCCACGACCGCATCGCCCTGAAGGTCGCGCCGGAAGTCAGCGAACTGGACTTCAGCAACGCCGTGAACATCGCCGGCACCACCGTGCCGGCCCTGACCATCCGGCGCACCGACACCAGCATTTCCCTGGCCGACGGCGAAAGCTTCGTCATCAGCGGCCTGATCAGCACCACCAACACTTCCCAGGTCGACAAGTTTCCGGGCCTGGGCGACATCCCGGTGCTGGGGGCGTTCTTCAAGAGCTCGCAGATCAAGCGCGAAGAGCGCGAACTGCTGATGATCGTCACCCCGCACCTGGTGCAGCCGCTGTCGGCGCAGGCGCAGCTGCCGGCGCTGCCGGGGGAGAAACTGCGCAACTACGACCCGAACTTCTACCGCATGTTCTTCCTGGAAAACGGCAACTTCGACAAGCGCAGCGGGTTATCCCAATGAGCCAGAGCCTGAGCCAGACGTTCCTCGCCATCACCCGCAACAGCACCGACCTGGAATGGCTGCAGAACGCTCTCGCGCCGCTGGGGCAAGTGGTGAGCGCCGGCGGCGGCAGCCTCGACGAGCTGCTGGCGCTGGTGGACGTCACGTTCGCAAGCCTGGTGTTCGTCGGCCTCGACCGCGACCACGTGGTGGCCCAGTGCGCCCTGATCGAAGGGGCGCTGGAGGCCAAGCCGATGCTGGCCATCGTCGCCCTCGGCGACGGCATGGACAACCAGCTGGTGCTCAACGCCATGCGCGCCGGCGCCCGGGACTTCGTCGCCTACGGCTCGCGCTCGAGCGAGGTCGCCGGGCTGGTGCGGCGCCTGAGCAAACGCCTGCCCCCGGTGGCGCCGAGCACCCAACTGGGCGGCCTCACGGTGATGTACGGCGTGCAGGGCGGCTCCGACGGCGCGCTGCTGGCCAACCACATGGCGCTGGTGGTGCAGAAGAGCGGGCAGCAGACGCTGCTGCTGGATCTGGGCCTGCCCCGGGGCGACAGCCTGGCGCTGCTGGGGCTGGAGAGCTCGTTCCACTTCGGCGACGCCCTGCGCCACCTGCGACGGCTCGACGCCACCCTGATCGACAGCGCCTTCACCAGCGCCGAAGCGGGCCTGCGCATCCTGGCCTACGCCGACAACGACGAACCGCTGGAAAGCACCAGCGCCGCCGAGCTGTACATGCTGCTCAGCGCCCTGCGCCAGCACTTCCAGCACATCGTGGTGAACCTCACCGGCCAGCCCGACAGCGAAGCCCTGCGCACCTTCGTCAGCCACTGCGACAAACTGCTGTGGTACACCGACCAGAACGTCCTCGACTGCCGGCGCAACCTGGCGGTGTACAACCTGTGGCGGGAAAAGGGCATGAAGCTCGACCACGGCCGCCTCCTGATCGACCGCTACCTGAACAACGTCGCGCCGGACTCGGACACCCTCGGCAAGACCTTCAACCTGGAAGTCATCGCCGTGCTGGCCTTGAGCCCGGAACTGCGCCTGAACGCCAAGAACCAGGGCGTCAGCCTGTTCGAGCTGGCCCCGCGGGAGAAGCTCACCCAGAGCCTGCGCAGCCTCGGCGAGCGGCTGGCCAAACGCTCCGAAGGCCTTTCCAAACCGAAGGTCACCTGGTTCGACCGCCTGCGAGGCACCTCATGAGCCCGGAAAAACTGTTCGGCGCCCCGGCGCGCGGCCCCGCCGGCAACGCCGACCACGAAGGCCTGAAACTGGTGCTGCACCGCTACATCATCGACGCCATCGAGGAGTCCGGGAAAAACCTGCTCGAAGGCTCGCGCCAGCAACTGGCGCAGTTCGTCATCGACAAGGTCGCCGAATACATCGCCCGCCTGCACCTGGCCATTTCCCGCTACGAGATGGAACGCCTGGCCGAAGAGATCGTCGACGAGCTCACCGGTTTCGGCCCCCTCGAAGTGCTGCTGCGCGACAGCGCCGTCACCGAAATCCTGGTCAACGGCCCGCACCGGGTGTTCATCGAACGCGACGGGGTGCTGCACCAGAGCGACCTGCGCTTCATCGACGCGCACCATGTCGAGCGGGTCATGCAACGCATCCTCGCGCCCCTCGGGCGGCGGCTGGACGAGTCGTCGCCGATGGTCGACGCGCGCCTTCCGGACGGCAGCCGGGTCAACGCGATCATCCCGCCCATCGCCCTCGACGGACCGTGCCTGTCGATCCGCAAGTTCCGCAAGGACATGCTCAAGAGCAGCGATCTGATCGCCATGCAGACCATCGACCTGCCGATCTTCGAGTGCTTCCAGGAGGCCGTGGGCCGGCGCTGCAACATCCTCATCAGCGGCGGCACCGGCACCGGCAAGACCACGTTGCTGAACATCCTCAGCCAGCTGATCAACCCCCACGAGCGGCTGGTGACCATCGAGGACGTCGCCGAACTGCAACTGGGCCACCCCCACGTGGTGCGCCTGGAAACCCGCCCGCCGAACGCCGAAGGCCACGGCGAAGTGAAGGCCAGCGACCTGATCCGCAACGCCCTGCGGATGCGCCCGGACCGGATCATCCTCGGCGAGATCCGCGGCGTCGAAGTGCTCGACGTGCTGACGGCGATGAACACCGGCCACGACGGCTCCATGAGCACTGTGCACGCCAACAACGCCCAGGACGCGCTGCTGCGCCTGGAGACCCTGGTGGGCCTGACCGGCCGCAGCGTGGCCGAGCGCACCCTGCGCCAGATGATCTGCGCGGCGCTGGACCTCATCATCCAGCTGACCCGCATGCCCGACGGCCGCCGCTGCGTCAGCGAGGTGGTGGAAGTGGTGGGCGTGCGCGAGGACATCTACGTCACCAACACCCTGTTCCGCCTGGACCGGCGCACCGGGTTCGGCTTCCTGCGCGAGGCGGTCAACCCGGCCGGCGACAAGCTGCGCCACGAAACGGGCCTGGGCCGCACGGAGCTTTCATGATGATGGGGCCGGTGATCCTGATCGCCATTTGCCTGCTGTTGCTGGGGCTGTCGATCCGTCTGTTCCTGCACGGCGTGCACAAGACCGCCAACGAACGGGTGCTCAACCGCCTCGCGGCAGGCCAGCCGCAGACCGCCGTGGCCAAACCCGCCTGGGCACCGCTGGAGCGGATGTTCCTGCAGGCCGGGCTGGGCCGGCCGAGCGAGCGTTTCGGGGTGTGGCTGACCCTGTGGACCGTCGCCCTGCTGCTGGGCTTCCTGCTGGCCGACTGGTTCGGCCTGCTGACCGCGTTGCTGGCGCCGCCCCTGGCCCTGCGGCTGTACATCGCCTGGCTGTACCGCAGCCGCCTCAAGCGCATGATCGAGCAACTGCCGCAGTTGCTCGACCACACGGTGCGCAGCCTCAAGTCCGGGCGCACCCTGAGCGACGCGGTGCTGGGCGGCATCGAGAGCAGCGAGGATCCGCTCAAGAGCGCCATGGGCCGGGTGCAGCGCAACGTGCAGCTGGGGGTCAACCTGCCGGACGCCGTGAGCGACTTCGCCGAACTCTACGAGCAGGATGAACTGCGCATGTTCGCCCTGGGCCTGAAGGTCAACCACCGCTACGGCGGCAACGCCAGCGAACTGCTGGAGAACCTGATCAAGCTGATCCGCGAACGCGACCAGGGCGCCCGCCAACTGCGCGCCCTGACCGGCGAAACGCGGATGACCGCCTGGGTGCTGGGCTCGTTGCCGGTGCTGCTGGTCAGCTACTTCATGCTCACCAACCCCGGCTACATGCTGGGCATGTGGAACGACCCGGCGGGCCACACCATGCTGATCGTCGCGGTGCTGCTGCAGGTGGCGGGCAGCCTGCTGCTGTGGCGCATGCTGAGGAGCGTCTGAGATGGTGATCCTGGCCGCCTTCATGCTGTTGCTCGGCGCCCTGCTGCTGGTGGCCAACCACCTGCTTTCCGAACGGCGCCGGGTGCGCCAGGTCAACGAACGCCTGCAAGGCCACCTGGTGCGCGAGAACCGCGTCGGCCAGTGGCTGCGGGCCCTGGGCAGCAGCCGCTTCGGCCAGCGCTCGGTGAGCATCGACAGCGAAACCCAGACCCTGCTCGCCCGCCTCGGCTGGCGCCGCGCCAGCGAGCGTTCGCTGTACGCCGCCTGCCAGATCGGCACGCCGCTGTTGACCCTGGGGCTGGGCCTGTTCCTGCGCGAAGTGTTCTTCCCCCAGGCGGCCAACGGCTGGCTGGTGCCGATGCTCGCCACCGGCGCCGGCTACCTGCTGCCCAAACGCCTGCTGGCCTACGCCGCCGCCCGCCGGCAAAGGACCATCGCCGTGGAAGTGTCCACCTTCATTCCGCTGCTGCGCATCCTGTTCGAATCCGGCATGGCCGTCGAACAGGCCCTGCGCGTGCTCAGCCTCGAAGGGCAGAAGCTGTTGCCGGAGCTGACCCGCGAACTGCGCCTGATCCTGTCCCGCGTCGATTCGGGCCTTGAGCTCGGCCAGGAACTGAACAAGGCCGCCGCACAGCTGGCGGTGGACGAATTCACCGACACCTGCGTGATCCTGCAACAGCTGATCCAGCAGGGCGGCGGCGCGATGAAATCGCTGCTGGCGCTCAAGCAGTTGCTGGACGACCGGCGCCTGACGCGCCTGCAGGAATACATCTCGAAGATGTCGGCCAAGATGTCGGTGGTGATGATGCTGTTTCTGTTCCCGGCCCTGCTGATCGTGCTGGCCGGCCCCGGTTTCACCGCGATTACCCGGGCGTTCGCGTCCTGAACCTGGCTAAGGAGAGCGTTTGATGAAAGCACTGATGGTCGTGGCGACCCTGTTGATGCTCGGCGGCTGCGCCACCGACGGCCAGGCGCCGTGGACGGCGATCCTCGCGCCGGCCGGCTGCAGCAAGCTGAGCTCCGAACAGGAACTGGCCCTGAACCTGGCCGACGACCTGGCCAACGACGGCAAGCTGCACGCCAGCCTGGCCAACCTGCAAAGCCTGCCGGACAACCTCGGCGAGGTGCGCCTGCGCAAGGCCAAGGTCTATCGCCTGCTCGGGCGCAGCGAAGCCGAACCCCTTTACCGCAGCCTGCTGGGCTCTTGCCTGAACGCTGACGCCGAACACGGCCTGGGCCAGCTCTACGCCGCCCGGGGCGACAACGGCCAGGCCCAGGCCCACCTGCAACGGGCCGCCCGCCTGGCCCCGACCAACGAGAAGATCCGCAACGACCTGGGCGTGGTGTACCTCAACCAACTGCGCCTGGAAGACGCCCGCTTCGAATTCCTCACCGCCATCGAACTGCAGCAGAACAACCCGCTGGCGACCCTGAACCTGGTCACCCTGCTGCTGTACCAGGACAACTGGCAGCAGGCCGCCGAAATCGTCAGCCGCGCCCACCTGACCCCGGAACAGTTCACCGAAGCCCAGCAGCGCGCCGAACGGCTCAAGGCCCCGGCCACCACCCGGCCCGCCGCCGGCAACCAGGTCGCCGTCGTCGCCGACCCGCAGCCGTCGACACTCAAATGAACCCCAAGGAGGCCGCCATGAACACCCTCAAAGGCCTGTGCTGCCTGACCCTGCTCTGCCTGCCCCTCGGCGCCCACGCCATCGACGCCGGCCCCGCCTCGGCCCAGCAGCAAGAAACCGAAGGCTGGCTGCTGCTGCAAAGCCGCAACAAGGCCGCCTCCCCCACCCCACAAACCGCCACGGCCACCGAACGGGAACTGGCGATGCAGCGCTGGCTGAAGAAATACAAATACGAGATCCCCGACTTCTACGACCCGGATGCGGGCGGGAAGATCGAGACCAAGAACTGACGGTGGGCTGACCGTCGGGTTTGACTGCACCTGAAATCCCGCGGGAGCGGGGTCGGCTGGCCGTCCGTCATCGCTGGCACTGCCGACATCTGTGGTGCCTGCCAGCGAAAGCGGCAGGCCAGGCACCGAAGATGCCGGCTTGCCTGCGCCGAACGGTTACACGATGCCCAGCCCGTTGGGCTTGACCCGATCCAGCGCCCGGTTCACCGACAGCTCGGCCAGCATGACGATCTGCTGGATCGCCAGCGCCGTGCTGCGTTGCGGGCCGTTGAGCGCGTTGGCGAAATTGCCGGACATGACATTGGCCGAGGCCAGGGACTCGCAGGCGTGGGCCAGCAGGCTTTCGGAATCGATGTTGGGGTGCACCATGAACATTTCGCTGGGCTGACGCAGGTTGGCGGGCTCCGGATTGAGATAGAAATCGAGGGCCCGGCGGGAGGCGTTGCGGTCTTTGATGAGGTCTTCGGCGCGTTTGTCTTCGGCGAAGGGGTTGGTGATGTTGTAGGGGGGATCGGGGATGACTTTGCTCATAAATACCTCTGCTCGTTATCGAAGCACCTCCAACCGCCGTTTCTCACGCGGCGAATAGAGGTGGCAACCATGTGCGGAGTGAGAAACCGGTGAGCAGAAAACCGGCCAGACCGAAGTCTGCCCGCACACAGCCGCCATAGAGCATTGCGACAGCCGATCAGCTGGCGGCAATTATGGTGGTACTGGCGCTAGTTTCAAGCTCATGCGGGTTCTCACACCCGATCGCTGAGGTGTCAGCGACAGCCCAAGACTAGAGAGCGGGCTTCCGACGGACAACCTGAAAACCTTGTGGGAGGGTTCGGCAAATCTGCAACAGCCTTAAACATTTCGGTTCTGAGATGCGGCCCGGTTTCACACAGGGATTGGGGTGGTCTGGTAGAGATTGGTCGGCTGGCAGGCCGTCATCGCTGGCAAGCCAGCTCCCACAAGGATTGAGGTGGCCTGGTAGGAATTGGTCGGCTGGCAGGCCGCTATCGCTGGCAAGTCGAGTCGTCGCACCGCAGCTCCCACAGGGTTTGATGTGGTCTGGGGGAATTGGTTGGCTGGCTGGCCGCTATCGCCAGCAGGCTGGCTCCTACAAGGATTGATGTGGTCTGGTGGGGATTGGTCGGCTGTCAGGCCGCCGTGGCGTGCTTCCCAAAAGGCCGAGTGTCAGCTCGCCTCGCTTTTGATCTTGATCTGCCGGCCCCTTCGGAAGGCTGAGTGGAGGGGTTCATCCGGGGACGGGCGCGCAGCGCCGTTTGGCGCAGCCAAACACATCGGAAGGAGGTGCAGCGAAGCAAACCGTAGCCGATGCCCCCGGATGAATCCCGGAGCGAAGGAACCCCGAGCCTCAGCGAGGGGCCGGACGCCGGGGCCAGACCTTTTGGTTACTTTTGGGGCGTTTGCCAAAAGTGACCCGCCGTAAGGGCGGAACCCTAAGCCGCCGTTACCGCAGAAATGGATATGTACCCACCCCAGCCACAACCTGGTCGGCCCAGAGGCCGCCAAGGCCAACACCTAAACCGCTCAACCCCGCAAAGACTCAGTGCGCCGTCACCCGCTGCCGCCCCGCCACCCCGCCGGGCGAAAGCGCCAACGCCAACTGCGTCCGGTTATGCATATGCGTCAACCGCAACACCTGCGACACATACAGCTTCACCGTGTTCTCGGTGATCCCCAACTCACAGGCAATCTGATAGTTGGTCTGCCCCTTGCCCACCAGCCGCGCCACATCGAGCTGACGCGGCGACAACTGATGGAAGATCGCCGGCATCTCCAGCTCATCGCCCTGCAGCGGCTCATCCTCGCGCACCGCAGGCCCGCGCCGAACCTTGTCCAGGTCCTGGTACAGATCGTCGATCGAGGACGACAGGTCCTGCAGCTTCTGGTTCAGGTGCCCCAGCTGCAGCGTCTTCTGCCGCTCCTGCAAGGCCGCCTCCTGGCGTTGCAGCCCTTGCAGCAGCTCGTCCAGGTCGATGGGCTTCTGGTAGTAGTCGGCGATCCCGGCGCGCAACGCCTTGATCACGTCCTGCTTGTCGGCGCGGCCGGTGAGCATGATCGCCTCGAACACCCGCTGCTTGCCCGCCAGGCGCTGCATCGCCTGCACCAGTTCGATGCCGTCCATCTCCGGCATGTGCAGGTCGCACAGCACCAGGCCGATGCCCGCGTCATCGTTGAACCGTTCGAGGGCCTCCACGCTGGAGACGCAAGGGACGCAGCGGTAGCCGCTGCTTTCGAGAAATTCGCAGAGTTCTTCGACGATCAACGGCTGATCGTCGACCACCAGAACCTTCACCGCCGATGTAAGCTTGTTCACGTCCCACTCCATGCCCAGGCCAAAGCTGACCATTCCTGTACTGCCAACCGGTGGCAGAAATACCCTGCTTTGAAAGTAGACGCACTTTCCGACTATGTACATAAGACTAGTGGCGTTTCGCGACTAATGGATCCAGGGCCAGGCCAGCCCGACACCAACCAGCACAAACGGCGCATATGGCAGCTTTTTTGACGAATCTGGCCCCAGATAGCGCAAACGCTCCCTAAGCCCTTGACTCATATGCAGCCAGACTCTTGGCGCCAGCAGCCACCAGGCCACGCTCGCGAGCGCCGCGCCGATCACCGCCGCCAACACCCAAAGACCGTCCGTCGCCAGGCCCAGGGCTGTCATTAGTTTCACATCCCCGGCGCCCATCCGGCCCATGAGGTAGCCCGGCAGCGTGAACGCCAGCGCCAGCCCGAACGCCCAGCCGCCCTGGGCCGCGTCCGCGCCGATCCAGGTGCGGCCGGTGAGCAGCAGACAGGCCAGCGCCAGTGCGCCCGCACCGAGGGTCAAGGCATTGGCGATCCGCCGCTGGCGGGCATCCTGGGCGGCGCACAGCGCCAGCCAGGCCAGGAGGACGATAGTCTGCATCGGGTAAAAACCGTCCGTTTCCGCTGAATGATTCTATGCTGATACTACGCAGTGACTGTCAGGGTAGACGCACTCATGAAAACCGGCTTCCGGAAGTCGCAAAAAGGCGCGGTGGCGATCGAGTTCGCCCTGGTGTTCGTGATCTTTTTCGCCGTGTTCTATGGGCTGGTCAGTTACAGCCTGCCGTTCGTGCTGATGCAGTCGTTCAACCAGGCCACGTCCGAAGCGGTGCGCCGCGGCGTGGCGGTGGATCCCGCCACGGCCAACTACTCCACGGTGCTGGTGAACACCGCCAACACCACCTTGCAGCAGCAACTGGCCTGGGTGCCGGCGTCGTTCAACCTGGTGATCGGCGTGGACACCAGCGCGGTCTACAGCGCCGGCACCCTGACCGTCAGCGTCAACTACCCCACCAGCAAGCTGAACCAGGTGCTGCCGTTCCTGGTGTTGCCCGGCGTCGGCACGGTGCCCAGCCTGCCGGCCAACCTGACCGCCACCTCGAGCCTGCAATTTTGAGTTCGGGGGACAAGTTCCTCGGCCGCCTGCTCAAACGCGCACCGCCCGCCGCCCTCGACCTGCCCGACCTGCTCGGCTCGCCCGCTTCGGGCCTGCACCTGTTCCTGGACGCCGACGGCCGCGTGCTGCAGGCCGCCGGCCCGCTGCGGCACCTGCTGGGTCAGCAGGCACCGACGGACAGCCCCCTGCCGCTCAACGCCTGGGTGCTGCCCCACAGCACACTGGCCATCGAAGGCCGGCCGGCGGACTGGCAAGGGCAGCCGCTGGACCTGGATTTTCCCGGCCTCGGCGGCCAGCCCCTGCACCTGCGCGGCTGGGTGCAGCCCCAGGGCGACGGCTGGCTGATGCAACTGATGGACATCGCCGACCTGCTGCTCGAACGCCAGCAGTCGCGCCAGCGCGAAGCCTGCCAGCGGATGGCCGGGCACATCGCCGAGCAGTTGCGCGCCTGCAGCCTGCTGCGTTTGCCGAGCGTCGTGGCCGAGCAGTTGCAGGCCATCGCCCAGCGCTGGCGCATCCCCTGCCTGGCGCTGGCCCTGCCGGACGAGCACGAACAAGGCTGGCGCATCCATGGCCGCTACGTCGCCCACGACGCACCGGCGCTGTGGGAGGACGGGCAACGCCTGGGCACGCCGCTGGACAGCCTCAACGGCAGCGCCCCCCAGCGGATCGGCGCCCACCACGGGCTGGATGAGCACACCCGGGTGCAGGCCACGTTCGGCAACGCCGACGGCCTGGCCGTGCCTTACAGCGACGACCGCGGAACCGTGGCCTGGCTGCTCTGCGGCGTCTACCGGGCGGAAGACGGCGCGCCGCACCTGGCCGACCTCGACTGGATGCTGCTGGCCAGCGCTCTGGCCGGGCCGTTGCTCGGCCGCCTGCGCGAGCAGGAACACCATCGTCAACTGGAACGGCTGGAGTCTTTGCAGGGCCTGCTCGGCACCGGCTGGTGGGAACTGTCCGGCAACGGCGAGTCGGTGCAGCTGGCGCCGGCCCTGGCGGCCGACCTGCAACTGGACACCGAGGCCCTGCCGCTCGGGCACTGGCTGGAGCAGATCCACCCCGCCGACCGCGAAGAGTTGCGCAGCCGCCTCACGGCCCTGCAACTGCACGGCGAGGCCCTGTCGCTGTGCGTGCGCCTGCGTCGTCCCGACGCCTGGTACCGCGTGCAGGGCCAGGTGGCCGGCAGCGGCGAGGGCCGGCGGCTGGTGGGTTTCATGCTCGACATCAGCGACATCAAGAACCAGCAACAGCAGACCGCCGCCGCCCATGCGCGCCTGGACAACCTGATCGCCAGCTCGCCAGCGGTGATCTATGTCCAGCGCTACGTCGAAGGCGCGCTGCTGCCTTCGTTCTTCAGCGCCAGCCTGCAACCGTTGCTGGGCTGGCGCCTGGAAGACCTCGACGCGGCGGCGCTGGCCGAGCGGATCCACCCCGACGACCGCGACGGCTACTTCGAGCGCTGCCGGCAGTTGCTGCGCGAAGGTTCGGTGCGGGCCCGCTACCGCCTGCGTGACCATCGCGGCGACTACCACTGGCTGCTCGACGAAGCCCGTCTGCTGCGCAACGACCTCGGCCTGCCGGTGGAAGCGGTCGGCCTGTGGCTGGACGTCACCGACGCGACCCTGGCCGCCGAGCAGATCCGCCAGAGCGAGGAGCGCTACCGGATCCTGGTGGAGGACTCGCCGGCGATGATCTGCCGCTACCGTCCGGACCTGATCCTGACCTTCGGCAACCAGCCCCTGGCCCACTACCTGGAGTGCACGCCGCAGCAGTTGCCGGGCATCGATCTGGGCAGTTGGCTGTCCGACGAACAGCGCGCCGCCTTCCTCCAGCGCCTGGCCGCGCTGACCCCGGACAACCCGGTCAGCACGGCGGAGATCAGCCTGCAGTTGCCGGGGCGCGAGCATGCCTGGTGGGTGTGGTCGGACCGCGGCGTGTTCGATGAGCAGGGCCGGTTGACCGAAGTGCAGGCCGTGGGCCGCGACAACACCGAAGTGCGCCGCTCCCAGCAGCAGCTCACGCAGAGCGCGAAAATGGCCACCCTCGGCGAAATGGCCACGGGCCTGGCCCACGAGATCAACCAGCCGCTGAACGTGATGCGCATGGCCATCGTCAACGTGCTCAAGCGCCTGGGCAACGGCGATGTGCAGGTCGACTACCTGACCGACAAGCTCAACCGCATCGACGCCCAGGTGCAGCGCGCCGCGAAGGTGGTGGACCACATGCGGGTGTTCGGCCGCCGCTCGGAGATCGAGCGGCAACTGTTCAACCCGGCCACCGCCATCGAAGGCACGCTGTCGCTGCTGGCCGAAGGCATGCGCGGCAAAGGGGTGGACCTGCGCATCAGCGAAACCCCGTTCGCCGTGCACTGCCGCGGCTACGTCGATCAGCTTGAGCAGGTGCTGATCAACCTGATGGTCAACGCCCGGGATGCGCTGCTGGGCAAGCGCGAATCAGACCCGGCGTTCAAGCCGTGGATCTCGATCTATGCCGAGCGCGACGAGCACAAGGTGCGCCTGTGGGTCGAAGACAACGGCGGCGGCATCGACCCGCGCCTGCTGGAGCGGATCTTCGAACCGTTCTTCACCACCAAGCCGGTGGGGGTCGGCACCGGGCTGGGGCTGTCGGTGAGCTACGGCATCGTCGAGAACATGGGCGGCCACCTGAGCGTGCGCAACTCGGCGGACGGGGCGCGGTTCTGCATCGAACTGCCCATCGCCCCGGACGAGGCCTAGATGACCAGATAGGCCTTGCCGCTCTGGCCGCAGGTCATGTTGGCGCCGACGTCCACGCTCATCAGGTTGATGCCGAGGCTGGCCAGGAGGTTGTTGAGAAGGGGGTCGAGCAGTGGGCTCACCAGCCCCGTGATCAGCGGCTGGAGAATGTTGCTGACGTCCACGATCAAACTCGCGACGCCGGTTAGAGCCGTGCCCAACGGATTGCTGCCCACCGGTTTGTAGACGATCAGATTGATGCCGGCCAACGTGTTGGACAGGCTGGCGACGATGTTGCTGGTGGGCGTGGCGGACAGCACGCTCGGCGGCAGTTTGAGGTTAGGTGGCGTGGCGAACGGGGTGCTGCTGGAGAACAGCAGATCTTGGGTGTTCTGGGCCACGCTGGTATCGGCCATGATCGCGATGCCACCCGCCCCGTATTTAACGTGGGTCGTCGGGTCGCAACTGCCGATCCCCAGGATCTTGTGGCAAGTCACGATACCCAGGTCCACCAGCGGCAACGGCGTGACCGTGGGTTCGGCGGCGGACGAAAACGCATTGGTCGGATCGATCTGACCGAGCTTGAGGTCAGCCAGAGAGCTCTCGGTGCGGGCCGTCAGGCTCTTGGTGCCGGTGTTGCCCGTGGGGCAACTGTAATCGGTGACATAGCTATTCGCGCCGCCGGCATCCAGGCTGATATCAATCCGCGGCGGCGACGGCGACGGCAGCAACTGCGGATCCAGCTGCTGGCAACCGGCCCCCAACAGACAACCGACCGAGTTCAGCGTGGCGACCAGGTTCAGGCTCAGCAGCGCATTGAGCGTCGGCGTCAACGTGCCCACCAGCCCCAGCACCGCGTTGGTCAGCCCGGTCACCCCGGACAGCACCGGCAGGTTCACCGACAGCATCGTGCGCACCTGGGCCGTGCGCACGTAGATCCGGTTCGGCCCCTGCGGATCGGCCTTGGCCAGCGACGGATCGCCCACGGCAGACAGCTGCGGCGGCTCGATCACCTTGACCCGCACCGTGACGTTGGCCAGCCCCAGCACGTTGACCGGCAGGGTCGCGGCCACCGCGCTCTTGCTGTTGGCCAGTTGCACCACGCCCTGGATCAGTTGCAGCAGTTGCAGGTTGGCGTCCAGTCCGGCCGCGGTGGTGCCGCTCTGCAATTGCAGGATGTCCCCCAGCTTGACCGGGGCGGCGCTGCCCGCCGCCACCTGCAGTGTGCCCAGCGCCGTGATCACCTCGGCGGTGGCGCCGTTGAGCTGCACCACCTTCGCGGCGGCCTGGATCAGTTGCGTCACCGTGGCCTGGGTGTTGAGCAACTGGCTGTAGTTGCCGGCGGCCACGTTCAGGTCGATGGCCAGTTGGTTCAGGTAGCTGAGCAGGTTGATGTCGGTGTTGAGCAGCCCGTTCCAGCCCAGGGCGGTCAGGTTGACGTTGCCGCCCAGCAGCCCGGAGAACAGCGGATTGAGGATGTTCGACTGGGCGGTGCTGATGGTGGCCAGGTTGCTGCGGATGCTCAGCTGGGCGAGCGGCGGCTGCGGCTTGGCGGCCACCGCCGAGGCGGTGAGCTGGGTGTTCAGGCTGACCGGCGTGCCGCTGAACAGCGCCTGGACACCGCCGGCGAAACTGGTGGTGAGGGTGTGCGTGACGACGACTTTGACCGCGCCGGTCTGGGTCGCGTCGACGGTGAAGGTGCGCAGGCCCGAAGCGGCGGTCTGCACGGTGCCGCAGGTGGCGGCGAGGGTGTTGTCGGCATCGGGGGTGAAGCCGTTGCGCGCGGCGTTCTGCGTGGCGTACGCAGCCGCCGTCAGCCCGCCGGCGCAGGTGCCGCCGCGGCTGACCGCTTCCAGGGCGGCATTGTCCGCCACCCGCTGCAATTTGCGCTGTTCCATGTACAGGCGGCCGCTGTCGACCACCAGCAGCATCATCACCACGGCCAGGCTCAACGTGGCGGCCGCCATCAGGCCGATGGCCCCCCGCTGCCGGGCGGGGCCGCAAAACCGCGAACGAGGCGACATTGCGCACTCCTTTGCCGGCGCACGGCCGAGCGCTACCTCCATTGATGCACATCAGTGTAGACGCGGCGCGGCGACACTGCTGGCAACGCGCCAGCCTATGGGTTGGCGATGTGGAACCGGCTGATGCATTGATGGGGGATGGGGGCCTCATCGCGAGCAAGCTCGCTCCCACAGGTTTTTGTGGTGGCCGCAGGCTTGGCGGTCACCCGAGATTTCCTGTGGGGGCCAGCCTGCTGGCGATGGCGGCCGGTCAGGCAACGGAAATGCCGGCCTGATCGCTTGCAGCCAAGCCCCCGCAGGGAGCCTAACGCGGCGGGTAGTTGGCCAGGATCCGGCCGACGGTCTCGCGGATCGCGCTGCTGCGGTCGGACGGGTTCGGCGTGCGGCTGAGCATCTGCTCGTCGCTGCCGCGCCAGACCAGTTTGCCGTCCTTGCCGTCGAGCAGGTCGATCTGGATGGTCGCGACCTTGTAGGTGACGTTGCGGGTTTCGTTGTACATCGGCGCGCCCCAGTAGCCGTTCCAGGGGCCGCCCCAACCGCCGCCGTAGTTGGTCGTCACCTGCTGCTGGCGGTCCTCGACGATCAGGTAGGTCTGTACGTTCAGGTCGCCCCGGGCCCCTTGGGCGGCAGGGCGCAGGCCGCGTTGGTCGAGCTGGTCGGCGACGGCCTGGCGGATGCGTTGTTCGGTGAGGTCGCTCTTGATCCGCGGATCGTCGGGGCGGTATTGCAGGGCCGGTTCTTTCCAGCTCCAGCTGCGGTAGGCGGCAAAGTCGCGGCTGGCGTCGAAGTCATGGTTGACCTGGTTGGCGGCGCAGGCACTGAGCAGCGCGGCCACGGCCAGTGAAACGAAAGGGCGGAACATGGTTTTTCTCCGGTGGAAGACATGAACCTGGGGAAGCTTCGCGCAAACGGGAAGCTAACCGGGAGGATACGCCGACAGCGCCTTTTCCACAGCTTCGCGCAGGGCATCGGTGTGGTCGCTCTGGTTGCCGCCGGTGCCGGTTTCGGCGCTGGCGCTCCAGACCGGCTGGCCGGTGCCGGCGTCGAACAGGTCGACCCGCACCACCACGACCTGCTCCCGATACGTGCGCACCACCGGCACGGTGTTGTACATCCCGTAGCTGCGGCCGTACCGGTCATAGCCGCCGTATCCGCCGTAGTAGCCGTAATCGTCCTGCACCTGGCGCAGGCGGGTCTCCAGCCTGAGGTCGGCGCTGACGAACAGGTCGGCGGGGCGGTTGTCGTGCAGCGGCCGCAAGCCGCGCTGGTCGAGGGCGCCGCTGACGGCCTCGGCCACTTGCGCCGAATCGGCCCAGGCCGAGCCCGGCGGCAGGCGGCCATTGAGCCACGCCCAACTGCGGTAGCGCCCGTAGTCCCGCGGCGGCGCCGGGTAGGCGCTGCGGTCGAACACCGTGGCGGCCTGCGGCGGAGCCGGCGGCAAGGGGCGCGATTGCGCCACGTAAGGATTGCTGCCCTGGCAGGCGGCCAACCCCAGGCAGATCAGCAGTAACCCGCAATGCGTCTTCATTTCGTGCTCCGATCAGATCGGCCGGCAGATCCAGTGCAGGTAACGCCCAAGCCCGGCGAAGCTTGGGTGGCGGCGGTGGGCAAGTTCCATTTCCAGCAAGTCCGGCAGTGCGGCGCGGGCCTGGAACTCCACCGGCATGTAATCGTGGAAAACCCGCACCCCGCTCTGGCTTTCGACCTGCCACGCGCCTGCGAGTTGCGCGGCCAGCTCACGCGGATCCAGCGGCTGCTGCGGCGTGAGGCTCTGCTTCTCGCCGGCCATGTCGTTCTTGCGCAGCTTCTTGAAATGGCCTTTGAGCAAGTTGCGGTACACCAGCGCATCGCGGTTGTAGAACGCCAGCGACAGCCAGCCACCGGGGCGGGTCAGCTGATGCAGCACCGGCAGGATCGTGTGCGGTTCGGCCAGCCATTCCAGCACCGCATGGCAGACCACCAGATCGTAGGGTTCGCTGAGCAGCCCCGGCAGTTCCTGCCACGGCGCCTGGATGAACGTCGCCTGCCGCCCGGCCTCGGCGAAGCGCTGGCGCGCGCCTTCGAGCATCGGTTCGGCCGGCTCGGCCAGGGTCACGTCGTGCCCGCGCTCGGCCAGCCACAGCGACATGTGGCCCAGCCCCGCGCCGATGTCCAGCACCCGCAGCGGCCGCTCCGGCAACGCGTCGGCAAGGTCGGCCTGCAGCACCGCAAGACGGATCGCACCCTTGGCGCCGCCGTAGATCTTTTCGGCGAAGCGGGTCGCCAACCGGTCGAAGTGACGGTCGCTCATGCGCCGAACCGCCGTTCGCTGTCGGCCAGTTTGCTGCGCACCACTTCGTTCATGTCCAGCCCCAGCTCGCTGCACAGCAGGAGCAGATAGAGGACGATATCGCCGACTTCCTGGCCGGCATGGGCGAGCGTGTCCGCCGGCAGTTCGCGCGACTGGTCTTCGCTCAGCCACTGGAAGATCTCCACCAGCTCGGCCATTTCCACGCTGGCGGCCATGGCCAGGTTTTTCGGGCTGTGAAATTTCCGCCAGTCGTTGCGGTCGCGGATGGCGTGCAGGCGTTCGGTCAGTTCAACAAGGTTCATCGGGCTCTCCTGAATGCGCATAGCTTCGGGGGGATGCCCGGCGAAGGCAAGGGGCGCAGGTCCGGCGGCGCTGTGGGATTCACTGTGGGAACGAGGCAAAACCTCTATGCTTGCAGGGAACCGGGCCGCGCTCGCGGCGGCCCAAGGTTCGGCCTTTTGATCAGGATGGATACATGCAGGCAGAAAGCTTTTTCGAATGGCTGGGCCAGGCGCTCGGCTCGGTCATCCGCTTCATCGTCGACGGCCTGAGCGGCCTGTTCAACCTGCTGGGCAACGCCGGCGGCAACTTCATCGACGGCCTGGCGCGCACGCTGGGCATGGACACGTCGATCATCAGCATCCTCACGCTGATCGTCGGGCTGATGCTGCTGTGGTCGGCGATCCGCGCCTTCATGAACGTGCGGATCGTCGCCGGGATCATCTGGCTGCTGCTGGGGCTGTGGCTGCTGAGCTGGATCATCCACTGACGCCATCCCTGCAAGCAGCCGCTACAATGCGGGCACCTCAAGGAGCCCGCATGTCCAACCTGACCGCCGACTGGCGTGACCGTCCGACCCACCGCCGGGTCTGGGCCCTCGCCGCCCCGATGATCCTTTCCAACATTTCCGTGCCGCTGGTGGCGCTGGTCGACAGCACCGTCATCGGCCACCTGCCCCATGCCCATCAGTTGGGCGCCGTGGCGGTGGGCGCCAGCCTGTACACGTTCCTGGCCTGGGCCATGGGTTTCCTGCGCATGGGCACCACCGGGTTCGCGGCCCAGGCGGCGGGACGCCGCGACGGCGCCGCGCTGCGCCAGATCCTGCTGCAAGGCCTGCTGCTGGCGATGGGGCTGGCGGTGCTGCTCGGCATCCTGGGCGTGCCCCTGAGCGGCGTCGCCCTGCACTTCATGCAACCGTCGGCGGAACTCGACCAACTGACCCGGGAATTCTTCCACACACGCCTGCTCGGCCTGCCGGCGGCCCTGGCCACCTACGCGCTGGTCGGCTGGTTCCTCGGCACCCAGAACGCCCGGGCGCCGCTGGCGATCCTGCTGACCACCAACCTGATCAACATCGTGCTCAACCTGTGGTTCGTCATCGGCCTGGACTGGGGCGTGGCCGGTTCGGCCCGGGCTTCGGTGGTGGCCGAATGGTGCGGCGCCCTGCTCGGCCTGTCGTTGACCGCCAGGGCCCTGCGCGCCTATCCCGGCCACATCGTCTGGGCGACCCTGAAGCGATGGGGCAGCTGGCGGCCGCTGCTGACGGTCAACCGCGACATCTTCATCCGCAGCCTGGCACTGCAATCGGTGTTCTTCCTGATCACCGTGCAGGGCGCGCGGCTGGGCGACGCCACCGTGGCGGCCAACGCGCTGCTGCTCAACGGCCTGCTGCTGACGGCCCACGCCCTCGACGGCCTGGCCCATGCGGTGGAAGCCCTGTGCGGACACGCCATCGGCGCCCGCGACCGCTCCGCCCTGCGCCGCTCGCTGGTGGTGGCCGGCGGCTGGTCGTTGCTGGCCAGCCTCGGCTTCGCCGCGGGGTTCCTGTACGCCGGACACCTGTTCATCGACCTGCAGACCGACATCCCGAGCGTGCGCAGCACGGCGTACCTGTACCTGCCCTACCTCGCCGCCCTGCCGCTGATCGCCGTGTGGAGCTACCTGCTCGACGGCCTGTTCATCGGCGCCACCCGCGCCAGGGAAATGCGCAACTGCATGCTGCTGACGGTGGTGGCGCTGTTGCCCCTGGCCTGGCTGCTGCAGGATCTGGGCAATCACGGGCTGTGGATCGCGTTCCTGCTGTTCATGGCGCTGCGCAGCCTGACGCTGGGCGCCCAGGCGCTGCGGCTGCGCCGCGACGACGGCTGGTTCGCCGCCGGCGCCCACTGAACCCTCAGGGGGCGTCGCGCTGCCACAGGCGATGCAGGTGATCGAGCCGCTGCTGCGGGGTCAGGCCCGCCGGCGGCGGCACCAACGGCGCGCGGGGATGCTGCAGCCGCAGCCACAGCCAGCCGTCGAGCACGGCGCGTTCGCTGAAGCCCAGCCCCAGCCCCTCCTGGACATGCCGCCACAACGCCGCGTAATCGGCGTTCAACGCCCGGCTCCAGCGCCAGGCATGCTGCTCCAGCAGGCACGTGCGCAAACGCTTCTGCTGAAGCGCCGTGAGGCTCTGGTCCACCGCCAGCGGCGTCACCGCCAGCCCCGGATTGCGCAGTTGCTGCCAGCCCAGGCTGCCGAGCGCCCGGTCGGCCCAGGAGCCGCCGTACCAACGCAACCGGTGGATCGGCCCGAGCCAGCAGCTCAATTGCGCCGCATCGCAGGCATCGAAGAAGTAACTCGCGGTCTGGGTGTTGTAGAACCCGAACAAGGCCCGGTGATGCAGGCCCACCGAGACGGTCAGCATGCAGCGCAGATGCGCCAGCAACCGCTCGACCGGCGCCTCGCAGCCGATCAGCAGACCGCGCCAGGTCTGCGGATCGCTGTGGCACAGGGCCGTCAACGCCGGGCTCCCCGCCAGCGCGACCAGCAGCGGCCCTTGCTCGCGCACCGGCTGAAACTCGGTGGCCTCGAACAGCCACACCTGATGCTGATGCGCAAACCCCTGACGCAGCGTGGCCTGCACCTGAGGCGCCAGAGGGGCGTCCAGCAACAGCCATTGCGCCAGCGGCTCCGGCGACCGGCCGCTCATCCGGCGCCGCCCGGCCCGAGCGCGCCGAGCAACCGGCAACTGCACACCGGCTGCGGGCAATGGGCCAAACTGCCGCCGCCGGGGATCAGGCACAGCAACAGCAGCGGCTGCGCCGAGTCCAGCCATTGCGCCAGCCCTTCGCTGTGCGACGCCTCCACGGGCGGGTCGTCCTCGCCTTCAGACCCGGCATCGGATCCGGCATCGGCCGGCGCCTGAAGAATGCCGCTGATGACGGGACGGTCAGGATCCCCCTCCAGAAACCCCACCACCACTTCGACGCCGTCGCGCAACGCCGCCGGGGGCACATCGGCCAGCCCCGGCGCCAGGGGAAGCCAGCAATGGCTGGGCGCCGCGCCTTCGCCCTGGTAGAGCCAGTCGAACTGCACCGCCACCCGCCGCTGAGGTCCGGGCGGCGGTTCGTCCACCCCGACCACCCAGGCCCGCTGCAGGCTGTGCAGCGTCGGGACGGCCGTCGGCAGCGGGACAGGCACCGGACTGCCGGGCGCAACGCAGGCGATCCGGTTGCGGTAAGGAGGATCCAGGGCCGTGCAGGCCTGATGCTCGACCCGCGCCACCAGCCAGTCCCGCCCGCCGTCCATGGCCGCCGGACCGTTCAACGACAGCCGCCGGCCGCTGCGCAGCAACGGCAGTTGCGTGCCGCCCTCAACGGTCTGCGCCCGGCCGTCGGTGCGCGCCTGCCACGGGTGCACGCCCGCCCCGTCCAACAGGCCGGCGCGCACCTGGGGCAGTTTCGCCGGGTCGTCGCCGAACACCAGGCAATGCCCGTCGCGCCGGTGTTCGAAGTGATAGTGGATCTGCGCCTGCGCGCACAGGCGCTGGACGAACTGCAGGTCCGACTCGCGGTACTGGGTGCAGAACGTGCGGGCCGGGTATTCGCCGCAAAGCCGAAACCGCCGCTGGACGCCGACGATGCCGTGCTCCTTGAGCACCTGATCGAGGATCTGCGGCACCGAACGGCCACTGAACATCCGCTGGCTGCAGCGCAGCGCCAGGCAGCTCAACGCCGGGGCCAGGCGCACCCGGCACAGCCGGGCCCCGGGGCCGTGCTCATGCTGGACAAGACTGTGCAGACGCCCGTGCACCCCCTCGGGCGCCGGGCCGAACTGCAGGAACGCCGCGCGGAACATCAGCCCGGCCAGGTCGAGGTGCGGATCGTCGATCAGCACATCGACCTCGAAGGCATACGGTTCGGCGAACCCTTCCCGACCGGTGAACGCCAGCACCTCCAGGGGCTCGGGCAGTCCCGCGACGTCGAGACGAAACAACGGCTCGTTGACTGGATCGAACATGGGGCGGATCTCTACAGGAGGGACAGCCGGGGATTCTCGCCGAGAGCCTTGGCCGAGTAGAGAGCCGAAGTACAACTTAGGAAATGACCTACGCGAAAAGCAGACCGCTTCGCGTTGCCGGCCTGGACAGCGAACTGTTTCGCGCGGAATTAGAGAAAAGCCCTACCGGGCCATCCGAATTTTCCACAACGTCAGGAAAAGATTCAGATGGCCCGGCAGGGCTGTGCCGTGTCTCAGGAAGACAGGTAGGAGGAGCGGGTCAGGCCCAGGCGCAGGGCATCGAGGAACTGGGTGCGCTCGTTGGCGCTGATGCGGGCACTGGCGCACTTGTCGCGGTAGTGGGTCATCAACTCCTCCGGCGACAGGTGCACGTAGCGCAGCATGTCTTCGATGGTGTCGTGGGTTTCGATGCCGGCGTGGTACACGCTGCCGTCGGCGTTCTGGTAGATGTTCACCGAGTCGGTGTCGCCGAACAGGTTGTGCATGTCGCCGAGGATCTCCTGGTAGGCACCGACCAGGAACACGCCCAGCAGATAGTCCTCGCCCTCGTTCAGCGCGTGCACCGGCAGGCTGGTCTCGATGCTCTGCTCGTCGACGTACTGGTTGATCTTGCCGTCGGAGTCGCAGGTCAGATCCTGCAGCACGGCGCGGCGCAGCGGCTCTTCATCCAGGCGGTGCAGCGGGATGATCGGCAGCACCTGGTCGATCGCCCAGGTGTCCGGCAGGCTCTGGAACACCGAGAAGTTGCAGATGTACTTGTCGGCCAACTTGTCGTTGAGTTCGTCCAGCACCTGACGGTGCGAACGCTGACGGGCCTTCAGCGAGTTGTGCAGGCGACGGCACACGGCGAAGTAGCACTGCTCGGCCAGGGCCTTTTCGGCCAGGGTCAGCTTGCCGTCGGCGTACTGGGCCGCCACGTCGCTCATGTAGTGGGTGGCGCGCCAGTAGGTTTCGGTGACCATCTCGATGTCGGTCGGGCCGAGCAGGTCCACCAGCCACTGCACGGTTTCCGGCAGCGCGTCCTTGTTTTCGATCTGCGGCACGTCGTCGTTATGTTTCTCGACGTCGGTCACCTGCACCACCAGCATGGCGTGGTGGGCGGTCAGCGAACGGCCGCTCTCGGAGAAGATGTGCGGGTGCGGCAGGCTCTGCGCGTCGCAGAACTCCTTGAGCATGCCCACCACCACGCCGGCGTAGTCGTCCATGTCGTAGTTGATCGAGCTGGCGTTGCGCGAGTGGGTGCCGTCGTAGTCCACGCCCAGGCCGCCGCCGACGTCGATGTGATCGACCGGCAGGCCGAGGTTGCGCAACTCGCCGTAGTAGCGGATCGCTTCCTTGAAGCCGTGCTGGTAGTCGGCCAGGTTGGCGATCTGCGAACCCATGTGGAAGTGCAGCAGGCGAATGCCCTGGTCCAGGCCCGCCGCGCGGAAGCGCTCGACCACCGACAGCAGCTGCGCCGCCGACAAGCCGAACTTGGACTTCTCGCCACCGGTGTCCGCCCACTTCGACGAGGCCAGCGACGACAGGCGCACGCGCAGGCCGACCTGCGGCTTGACGCGCAGGGAGGCGGCCTCTTCGATCACCAGGCCGACTTCCGATTCCTTCTCGATCACGATGAACACGTTGTGGCCGAGTTTCTGGCCCATCAGCGCCAGGCGGATGAACTCGCGGTCCTTGTAGCCGTTGCAGACGATGGTGCCGCCCTTCGGCGCCAGCGCCAGCACCGCCAGCAGCTCAGGCTTGGAGCCGGCCTCAAGGCCGATGGACACGTTCTGGGTGGCGATGATGTTCTCGATCACCGCTTCCTGCTGGTTGACCTTGATCGGGTACAGCGCGGTGTACTTGCTCTGGTACTCCAGACGCTCGATGTTCGCGTCGAAGGCGCCGGTCAGCTGACGGACGCGGTCTTGCAGGATGTCGGGGAAGCGCACCAGCAACGGCAGGGACAAGCCGCTCTTGCGCAGCTGGTCGACCTGTTCGAACAGGTCGATGGGCGAACTGCTCGGGCCGTTCGGACGAACTTCGACGCGACCGGCGTCATTGATCGCGAAATACCCGGCCCCCCAATGGCGGATCCCGTAAACACTGCGGCTGTCCGCAACTGTCCATTGGCTGCCATCGTCTTTGCGTGTGCGTCGTACGGACATCGAAGTCCCCTATAAAGAAGTCATGAAGCGTCGCCTGACAGTCAGGCCGGCGCAGTCTAAAGAATGAAAATGACGGTTCGTCAGCGGGCGGTAGACCGCGCCCGCTGTCACGAGTTTAGAGACCGGTCATGAACAGGCTCTGTGAAAACCAATGAGACGACGCCGGACCTGAAGGCGTTCAGGGCCGGATCAAGCCGCGAGTGGCTTTCACAGAGGCTGCTAGCCGCCGGACTTCTTCGCCTTGAAACCTTGCTTGATCAGCTCGGCCAAGAGTAGCTCGACATGATCGCCCTGGATTTCGATGATCCCGTCCTTCAGCGCACCGCCGGTGCCGCAACGTTTCTTCAACGTCGCCGCCAGCTCCTTGAGCGCGTCGATGGCCAGCGGCACGCCGGTGATGGTGGTCACCGTCTTGCCGCCACGGCCCTTGCTCTCGCGTCGCACGCGGGCAATGCCGTCGCCGGCCGGGATTTGCGTCTGTCTGCAGATGCAGGCGTCCACCGGTTTACTGCATTCCGGGCAATGACGACCTGCGTCGGTGGAAAACACCAGGCCGCCCAGGGCGGCGAAGGATGCGGCTTTTTTGGCCACCGGCAATCCTCTCGGGAGGACAAAAGACTGGCCGCCGCCTTGGACAAGGCGATCGACCGCGAAGCCCCACTCAGGCAGGGGCAGCGCTACTGCACCGCACGCTTTCGGGAAAGCGGGCCGGCGCAGCTTGAAAAGGTCGCGCAGTGTAACGGCAAAAGTCCGACTTGCTAAGAGCCAATCGGCGCCAATTTACACCTTCTTTGCGACGTCGTTGCCCTGGGCCTTCAGGTAGCGCTCCAGCGCCGCCAGGGAGTCCGGGCAGTAAGGCTTTTGCGTGATTTCCAGCATGACCTGTCCAACGGGCATGAAGCACGCCTCCAGCACCTCTTCCGGCTGCAGTTTCAGGGGGCCGTCCCACACGGCGGAGAACGCCGAGCACCACAGGCGGCTTTCGCTGTCCTCGAAGAAGAAGTGATCGTGGGCGGTCAGTTCGACGCCGCTCACGCCCAGTTCCTCTTCCAGCTCGCGGGCCGCCGATTCGGCGTAGGTTTCGCTGGCCAGCACCATGCCGCCGGCGGCCACGTCCCAGTACCCGGGATAGATCGCCTTGCTCAAGGTGCGCCGGTGCACGCACAACTCGCCGGCGGAGTTGAACAGCATGATGTAGGTGCCGCGGCCGATCAGCCCGCGCTCACGCAGTTCGGCCCGTGCCAGGGAACCGAGCAGGTTGTCCCGCTCGTCGACCCAGGCGATGCGTTCGGCGTCCGAGGCGGCGCGGTGGGCCGCCTCGTCGAGGGTGTGGCTCATGGTTCAGCCCTGGTTGAGCAGTTGGCGCAGGTCGATCACGGCTGCGTTGGCCCGGGAGATGTAGTTGGCCATCACCAGCGAGTGGTTGGCCAGCACGCCGAAACCGCTGCCGTTGAGGATCATCGGGCTCCACACCGGCTCCTGCGAGGCTTCCAGCTCGCGGATGATCTGACGCACGCTGACCGTGGCGTTCTTCTTGGCCAGCACGTCGGCGAAGTCCACCTCGATGGCGCGCAGCAGGTGCGACAGCGCCCAGGCCTGGCCGCGGGCTTCATAGAAGACGTTGTCGATTTGCATCCACGGGGTCTCGACCACTTCCTCGTCGACCTGCGGCACTTCGCCCACGGCCGGCACTTCGGTCTTCAGCGCGGTGTTGAGCTTGACCCGGCCGACGCTGGCCGACAGCCGCTGCGACAGCGAACCCAGACGGGTGCCGACATCGCCCAGCCAGTTGTTCAGGTTGTCGGCGCGGGCATAGAACAGCGCGCTCTTCTGATCAGGGCTCGCCAGGCGCGCCTGATAACGGGTCAGGGAATTGATGCCTTCCTGATACTCCGACTCGCTGGACGGCAGGATCCAGCTCTTGTTGTCGAAGTTGAAGCGCGGCTCGGCCTTGGCCAGGTCGGCGTCTTCGGCCGACTGCGACTGCGAACGGGCGAAGTCCTTGCGCAGGGCCCGGGTCAGGTCGCGCACCTGCACCAGCACGCCGTATTCCCAGCTCGGCATGTTGTCCATCCACAGGCCGGGCGGGAAGCGGTCGTTGGAGATGTAGCCGCCCGGCTTGGTCAGCAGCGTGCCGGCCACGGTCTTGAGGGTCTCGACGGTGGTGTAGCCGACCACCATCTGCTTGCCCTCCTTCTCGGCGGCGACCTGCGCGTTCTGCGCCACGGGAAACAGCGCCGGCTCCTGGCTCCAGTACCAGCCCAGGCCGATGGTCACCAACAGGTAAATGCCGACCAGGGTGGCCAGTGCACGGCTGAACAGCAGGCCGCCCAGATAGCTGCGGGTGGCCGACTTGGGTTCGGCGGCACGTTCAGGCGCGCTGCCCGCGCGGTTCTTCCAGTCCAGCATGGCGATTTCCTTTCAGACTTGGGTTCAACGGTTCGACAGCAACCATACAGCAACGTGCCTTGCCCCGGCACCCGCCGTTGCGGGCATCCGGGAAAAACAGCGATGCCGCGCCCGCAAAAGGATAGACGCGCCCCGTCGGACGTTGGTGAAGGCGCCGGGCATCGCTGGCCTGTCCGTTGAAGCGTGGGGTCATGGCCGGGCAAACGTCTTCTAGGGGTTTCCCTGACCCTGCCCGCGATAAACATCCTGGAAACCGCCTCTGGAGAAAATCAGAAGCACCCGCAGGACAACGTCCGAAACGCGTCGGGAAATCTCATCAACCATGAGAGGAAACTTCTTGCCAGCCCTGCCCACGGGCACTTTCTGGACAGACGCATCCCGGCCGAAACCGCCGGGTCGAAAACTGAATGGTGCTGCGCCGCAGATTATTGACGTACGACACTCATGTAAGGGAAAAGAGGTGCTAGCATAGAGCCACCAGTCGATCTCAGCATGCACCCTAACTAGTAGTCAGGATATGACCGAGCCAGAAGACCCCAGCCGTGAGCGCCTCAAGCACCACTTTGCCCAGCGGGTAATTCATCAGGCACGTCAGATTCTTGAGATATGGCAGCGCCTGCAACGCAGCGAATGGTCCACCGCCGACCTCGCCGAGCTGAGCGAAGCCAACCTGCGCCTGCTGCGTTTCGCCGAGCGCTTCGAACAGCCTGAGCACACGCAGCTGGCCCGTCACATCAGCCAGTCGCTGGAGGCCGTCGACGCCAACCGCGGCCGGCTGAGCAGCGGCCTGATCACCGACCTCAACCGCCTGATGCAGCGCCTGTCGCGCACCGGCCTGCGCCACGGCGACCAGCTCGACCAGACCTTCCTGCCGCCGCTGCGCAAACCGATCTATGTCTTGCTGCAGGATCACGACCGCGCCGAGCGGCTGGCCAAGCAACTGGAGTTCTTCGGCCTCACCGCCCAGGCGCTGGACAGCGTGTCGGCGTTCCGTTCGTCGATGGTCGAGCGCCTGCCCGCCGCCATCGTCATGGACGTGGACTTCAGCGCCCCCGGAGTCGGCCTGACCCTGGCCGCCGAAGCCCAGCAGGGCCTGGAGGAGCCGCTGCCGCTGCTGTTCTTCAGCCTGCACGAAACCGACACCCCGACCCGACTGGCCGCCGTGCGCGCCGGCGGCCGGGAGTTCCTCACCGGCACCCTCGAAGCCTCGAGCCTGCTGGAAAAGATCGAGGTGCTGACCTGCGTCGCCCAGTACGAACCCTACAAAGTGCTGATCATCGACGACTCCCGCGCCCAGGCCCTGCACACCGAACGCCTGCTCAACAGCGCCGGGATCGTCACCCGCACCCTGATCGAGCCGATCCAGGCCATGGCCGAACTGGCGGATTTCCAGCCGGACCTGATCATCCTCGACATGTACATGCCGGCCTGCACCGGCACCGAGCTGGCCAAGGTCATCCGCCACAACGACCGCTATGTCAGCGTGCCGATCATTTACCTGTCGGCCGAGGACGACCTGGACAAGCAGCTCGACGCCATGAGCGAAGGCGGCGACGACTTCCTGACCAAACCGATCAAGCCGCGCCACCTGATCACCACTGTGCGCAACCGCGCCGCCCGGGCGCGCAACCTCAAGGCGCGGATGGTGCGTGACAGCCTCACCGGCCTGTACAACCACACCCACATCCTGCAACTGCTGGAAGACTGCTCGTTCCGCGCCCGCCGCGAGGGCAAGCCGCTGAGCTTCGCCATGCTCGACATCGACCACTTCAAGCGGGTCAACGACAGCCACGGCCACCCGATGGGCGACCGGGTGATCAAGAGCCTGGCGCTGTTCCTCAAGCAGCGCCTGCGCAAGACCGACTTCATCGGCCGATACGGCGGCGAGGAATTCGCCATCGTCATGCCCGACACCGATCTGGCCGCCGCGCACAATGTGCTCGACGAGATCCGCCAGCGCTTCGCCGAGATTCACTACCCGGCGCAGCCGCAGGATCTGTGGTGCACCTTCAGCGCCGGCGTCGTGGAAATGGGCGAGGACTCCGACAGCCTGATGATGGCCAGTCAGGCCGACGAGGCGCTGTACCGCGCCAAGGGCGAAGGGCGCAACCGGGTGCAGGTCGCCCGGGACTCAAAGCAAAGTGCCACTTTTTCACCGGAATCCACCGATTCGGTCATAACCCTGTAACAGAACCGCAATAAATTCAGGCGCTTACCATTTCTGCCGTTGGTAGCCGTCATGCGCCTGAAGTTGCTCACCAATCTCAACACGCTGTTGCTGGTCGCCGTGTGCGTGGCCCTCGGCGCCACGCTGTGGTGGTCGCAGAAAGCCCTGGAGCGCCCCTACCTGCTGATGGAGCGCTACCTGGGCCTGTCGCAGCGCTTTCAGAACGATGCGGCGCGCAACGTCGAGGACTACCTCGCCAGCGGCGACGCCCTGCGCCTGAGCGGCGCCACCGCCGCCCTCGACGAGCTGCAAAAGGAACTGGGCGAACTGCCGCCCGCCCTGGCCGAGACCCTGCGGCCGAGCCTTTCGGGCCTGGACGAGTTCAGCAAGACCGACCTGCTGGCGGCCGGCAAGCTGGCCGGCGACCCGCAGGCGCTGCTGGTGCAGGCCGAACGGGAACTGAGCGCCAGCCTCGACCAGCTCAGCACTTACGCCAACGGCAATGCGGCGTACCTGCTGCCGCTGCTCAACGCGGCGCAGCACCTGGGCAAACTGTCGCTGGCCCGTGACAAGCTGGTCAGCAGCGGCCGCAGCGAACTGGCCGCCGACGTCGAACGGGAAGTCGCCAACCTCCGTGCCCAGGCTCAGGCCATCGATGCCCTGCCGTTGCTCGGCGTGATCAGCCAGAGCGAATCCGGCAGCGACGACTTCGCCGCGATGATGGGCATCGAAAGCACCGAAAAGGCCGCCGCCGAGGACGCCGGCGTCGGCCTCAAGCGTGAACTCAACAGCCTGCTCGGCCGTTACCCGGCGGAGCTTTCGCGCACCCGCGAACAGATCCAGAAGCGCACTGACCTGGCCGCCGCCACCCACCAGAAGATCGCCGCCGTGCAGCAGGCCATCGCCGGGCTGGAGCCGGCGGTGCGCGCCCAGCACGGCCAGATCCAGGGCGAGGTGCGGCTGATGCAAGGCGTGATGATCGGCCTGATCCTGCTGATCGCGTTGCTGATCGACACCTTGCAGCGGCGCCTGGCCCGCACGCTCACCAACCTCGCGCCGGCGCTGTCGACCTGGGCCGAAGGCGACTTCAGCCACGACATCCGGCTGGGCAAGACCAACCGCGAACTGCACGACATCGAAGCCTCGCTCAACCGCTTGCGCGCCTATCTGGTGGATCTGGTCGGCACCATCCGCGGCAACGCCGAGCAGGTGGCCGGGAGCAGCCGCACCCTGGCCGAACTGAGCAACGACCTGCACAGCGGCGCCGAACACCAGGCCGGCGACACCGCGCTGATCCGCGATTCCCTCAGCGAACTGGAAGCGACCATCCAGCAAGTGGCCGGCGACGCGCGCCAGGCCGCCGACGCCAGCCGCCACGCCGGGCAAGCGGTCGAGCACGGCCAGCAGGTGATCGGCCAGAGCCTCACCGGGCTGCATGCGCTGGTCGGCGAGGTGCAAGGCAACGCGCAGATGATCGAACACCTGGCGGAGGAGTCCGCCACCATCGGCGGCGTGCTGACGGTGATCCGCTCGATCGCCGACCAGACCAACCTGCTGGCCCTCAACGCCGCCATCGAAGCGGCCCGGGCCGGCGAAATGGGCCGCGGCTTCGCCGTGGTGGCCGAGGAGGTCCGCTCGCTGGCGCTACGCACCGCCGGGGCCACCGCAGAAATCCAGACGCTGATCGCAGGCCTGCAGACCGCCGCCCGCCAATCGGTCGAAGGCATGCGCACCCAGGTCGAACACGCCGAAGCCACGGCCAACCAGGCCCAGGCGGCGGACGGGGCGCTGGACAAGATCGTCGGCGCGATCCAGACCATCGCCGCCACCGCCGTGCGCATCGCCGACGTCACCGCCCAGCAGAGCGGCGCGGTCAGCGAGATCCGCGACCACAGCGAGCGCATCCACCAGTTGGGCGGGGACAACCTGCTGCGCATCGGCCAAGGGCGCGAGCAAGGCGAAAACCTGCTGGAGCTGGGCGGACAACTGCACACGGCGGTGCAGGCTTTCCGGGTCTGACCGGCGGCCTGCGCGGGCAGGGCCTGCGGGAGCAGCCGTCTTGCCCTGCCGGGCCCCATCGCCGGCAGCCGGCTCCCACGGGCACGGTATCGCACACACCATTGCGCTGCGTCAGGCCAATCGCCGCAGCGCGTCCAGCAGCCCCCGGCACCGTCCGCTATCATGCCCTCAATTCCGATACGCGAGATTGTCATGCGCCGTTTGCTCTGCCTGCTGCTGTTCGCCTTCACCCTGCCGGCCGGCGCCGCCGGGCTGTTCGACAGCAAACCCAGCGCCTCCCTGGGCTCGATCAACAACAGCGCCGACTTCCTGCCGGTGCGCGAAGCCTTTCGGCTGAGCCTGGTCGAAGCCACGCCGCAATCGGTCAGGCTGCGCTTCGTCGCCACCGAGGGCTATTACCTCTACCGCCACCGTTTCCAGTTCCGCACCGACCCGGCCGACGTGCCGCTGGCTGCCGCGCAACTGCCGCCGGGCGAGCAGAAGCACGACGAGTTCTTCGGTGACGTGGAGGTCTACCACGGCATCACCGATGTCGAACTGCCGCGCAACGATGCGCGTCCCTTCACGCTTGCCGTCACCTATCAGGGCTGCGCGGACAAGGGCTTGTGCTATCCGCCGGAGACCGAGCGGCTGAACATCGAAGGCAGCGCTTCGGCCGGCACGGCGGCGCCTGCCTGGGACTGGCGCGACCTGGCGCTGTTTTTCCTCGCGGGCCTGGGCCTGACGTTCACGCCTTGCGTGTTGCCGATGCTGCCGATCCTTTCCGGCGTGGTGCTGCGCGGCCAGGTCGGCGGGTGGCGCGGGTTCAACCTGTCGCTCGCCTATGTGCTGCCGATGGCCGCGTGCTTTGCCCTGCTGGGGGCGCTGATGGGGTTGTTCGGTGCACAGCTCAACCTCCAGGCGCGGTTGCAGTCGGCGTGGGTGCTGGTGCCGTTCGCCCTGTTCTTTGCGGTGTTCGCCCTGGCGATGTTCGGCGTATTCGAACTCAAACTGCCGCACTTCATCAGCAGCCGCCTCGACCGCATCGCCGGGCGCACCGAAGGCGGTTCGCTGTGGGGCGCGGCGGTGCTGGGCGTGGTGTCGAGCCTGCTGGTGTCGCCGTGCGTCTCGGCGCCTTTGGCCGGTGCGCTGCTTTATATAAGCGCCAGCGGCGATGCCCTGGGCGGCGGGCTGAAGCTGTTCATGCTCGGCCTGGGCATGGGCGCGCCGCTGTTGCTGGTGGCCACCGGCGGCGCCGCGTGGCTGCCGAAAAGCGGTCCGTGGATGATGTACGTGAAGAACGGCATCGGTGTGCTGTTGCTGGGGCTGTCGATCGGTTTGCTCAGCCGCGTGCTGCCGGGCCAGGTCACGCTGCTGCTGATCGGGCTGCTGGCCGGCGGCGCGGGCCTGTTCCTCGGCGCGCTGGAGTTCGTCTACAAGCCGCCGCGCAAACGCCTCGGTCAGTTGCTGGGGATGTTCCTGGTGTTCTATGCGCTGGCCTGCTGGTACGGCGCGTTCAGCGGCCAGACCGACCCGCTGAACCCCATCGCCCCGCGCATGGCTCAACGTGACGCACCGGCCCAGGACAGCAGCCGGTGGCAGACCGTCAGCACCCCGGCGGAGCTGGACCGCGCGCTGTTGGAGGCAAAGTCCGCCGGCACCCCGCTGCTGCTCGACTGGTACGCCGACTGGTGCATCAGTTGCAAGGTCATCGAACACGAAGTGCTCAACGACGCCACGGTCATGGAACGGCTCAAGGGCTACCGGCTGATCCGTTTCGACATCACCGCAAGCACCGCCGAACAGCGCACCCTGCTCGACCGCTACGCCTTGTTCGGCCCGCCGGCGCTGATGTTCTTCGGCAAGGACGGCAACGAACGCCTTGATGTGCGGGTGATCGGCGAGATCGGCGCGGCCGGCTTCCTTGAGCGAATCCGCCGGGCGAATGACCGGATTTAATCACTCGGTCACATACTTTGCGCAAACATCGGGCATCGTGCTGGCTATTGCAGAGAACTGGACAGTCACAAAGTCTTTGCGGCATAGTCGCCGGGTTCCGATGAAGGCTCACCCCAAACAAGGTACACGCAGATGGCAACGCTATTGGTGCTGCACGGCCCCAACCTGAACCTGCTCGGCACCCGGGAACCGGGCACCTACGGCTCGACCACCCTGGCGCAGATCAACCAGGACCTGGAGCGCCGCGCCCGCGAAGCCGGCCATCATCTGCTGTACCTGCAGAGCAACGCCGAGTACGAACTGATCGACCGGATCCACGCCGCCCGCGACGAGGGCGTGGACTTCATCCTGATCAATCCGGCGGCTTTTACGCACACAAGTGTCGCATTACGTGACGCGCTGCTGGCGGTGAGCATCCCATTCATCGAAGTGCATCTGTCCAACGTGCACAAACGCGAACCTTTCCGCCATCACTCCTACTTCTCCGATGTTGCGGTGGGAGTGATCTGCGGCCTTGGCGCCAGCGGTTACCGACTGGCCCTGGAGGCCGCCCTGGAACAGCTTGAACGACAGGCAACGGCTTGAACAACAAGCGTTAAACGCCCCTGACCGACCCTTGGGAGTTGATGATTCATGGATATCCGTAAAGTTAAGAAATTGATCGAATTGCTGGAAGAGTCCGGCATCGACGAGCTCGAGATCAAGGAAGGCGAAGAGTCCGTACGCATCAGCCGCAACAGCAAGGTTGCGCCGCAGCAGTACTACGCACCGGCACCGGCTCCGGTCGCCGCCGCAGCGCCAGCCGCTCCGGCCGCCGCCCCTGTGGCCGCTGCCCCGGCCGCCGCTGCCGCGCCAGCGCTGAACGGCACCGTCGCCCGTTCGCCGATGGTCGGCACTTTCTACCGCAAGGCATCGCCGACCTCGCCGGCCTTCGTTGAAGTCGGCCAGACCGTGAAGAAAGGCGACACCCTGTGCATCGTCGAAGCCATGAAGATGATGAACCACATCGAGGCGGAAGCCAGCGGCGTGATCGAATCCATCCTCGTCGAAGACGGTCAGCCGGTTGAGTTCGACCAACCGCTGTTCACCATCGTTTGAACTGCGGAGAGCCTTTGATGACTGCGAAGTTGGAAAAAGTTCTGATCGCTAACCGCGGTGAGATCGCCCTGCGGATTCTGCGTGCCTGCAAAGAGATGGGCATCAAGACCGTCGCCGTTTACTCCAAGGCCGACAAAGAGCTGATGCACCTGGGCCTGGCGGACGAATCCGTCTGCATCGGCCCGGCTTCCGCCGCGCACTCCTACCTGCACATCCCGGCGATCATCGCCGCCGCCGAAGTGACCGGCGCCACCGCCATTCACCCAGGCTACGGCTTCCTCGCGGAAAACGCGGACTTCGCCGAGCAGGTCGAGAACTCCGGCTTCGCCTTCATCGGCCCGAAGGCCGACACCATTCGCCTGATGGGCGACAAGGTTTCGGCCAAGCACGCGATGATCACCGCCGGCGTTCCGACCGTACCGGGCTCCGACGGCCCGCTGCCGGAAGACGAAGAGACGGCGCTGCGCATCGGCCGTGAAGTCGGCTACCCGGTGATCATCAAGGCCGCCGGCGGCGGCGGCGGTCGCGGCATGCGCGTGGTGCACAAGGAAGAAGACCTGATCGCCTCGGCGAAACTGACCCGCTCCGAAGCGGGCGCAGCGTTCGGCAACCCGATGGTCTATCTGGAAAAGTTCCTGACCAACCCGCGCCACGTCGAAGTGCAAGTGCTCTCCGACGGCCAAGGCAACGCCATCCACCTGGGCGACCGCGACTGCTCGCTGCAGCGCCGTCACCAGAAGGTCCTCGAAGAAGCGCCGGCACCGGGCATCGACGAGCAGGCCCGCAAGGAAGTCCTCGCCCGCTGCGTCCAGGCGTGCATCGACATCGGCTACCGCGGCGCCGGCACCTTCGAGTTCCTGTACGAGAACGGCCGGTTCTACTTCATCGAGATGAACACCCGCGTTCAGGTGGAGCACCCGGTTTCGGAGATGGTCACCGGCATCGACATCGTCAAGGAGATGCTCAGCATCGCCGCCGGCAACAAGCTGTCCTTCACCCAGGACGACGTGGTCATCCGCGGTCACTCCCTAGAGTGCCGGATCAACGCCGAAGACCCGAAGACCTTCATGCCGAGCCCGGGCACGGTCAAGCATTTCCACGCACCAGGCGGCAACGGCGTTCGCGTCGATTCGCACCTGTACAGCGGTTATGCGGTTCCGCCGAACTACGACTCGCTGATCGGCAAGCTGATCACCTACGGCGCCACCCGCGACGAAGCCATGGCACGCATGCGCAACGCCCTGGACGAAATCGTGGTGGACGGGATCAAGACCAACATCCCGCTGCATCGTGACCTGACCCGCGACGAAGGCTTCTGCAAAGGGGGCGTGAACATTCACTACCTCGAGCACAAGCTGGCCGGCGACAAGCACTAAGCTTCAGCCTGCGCACGACAAGGCCGCCTCCGGGCGGCCTTGTCGTATCCGCAGATTTCTTGCCCCTTCCCTTGTGGGAGCGAACCTGCTCGCGATGACGTCGGCACATTCAACACATACGGTGACTGGCACACCGCCTTCGCGAGCAGGCTCGCTCCTACAGGGGAAAGGCTGCGGTTAACACTGCTCCCACAAACGCCGTGCGCTCGCGTAAACTTGCGCGCTTCGCGCAGACCGCTAGGCTGCACATCAATCTTTTTCACAGGTGCCCGCCATGCCTTGGCTGCAAGTCCGTCTCGCCATCAGCCCAGAACAAGCCGAAACCTACGAAGACGCTTTCCTTGAAGTGGGCGCCGTGTCGGTGACCTTCATGGACGCCGAAGACCAACCGATCTTCGAGCCGGAACTCAACACCACCCCGCTGTGGTCGCACACCCATCTGCTGGCCCTGTTCGAGGGCGGCACCGAAGCCGCCGCCGTGCTGGCCCACCTGGAACTGCTGACCGGCAGCCCGCTGCCCGAGCACCACAGCGAAGTGATCGAAGACCAGGACTGGGAACGCAGCTGGATGGACAACTTCCAGCCGATGCGCTTCGGCCAGCGCCTGTGGATCGTGCCGAGCTGGCACGCCGCACCCGAGCCCGGCGCGGTCAACCTGCTGCTGGATCCGGGCCTGGCGTTCGGCACCGGCACCCACCCGACCACCGCCCTGTGCCTGGAATGGCTCGACGGCCAGGACCTCAAAGGCTGCAACGTGCTGGACTTCGGCTGCGGCTCGGGGATCCTGGCCATCGCCGCCCTGCTGCTGGGCGCCAAGGAAGCGGTCGGCACCGACATCGACGTGCAGGCGCTGGAAGCCTCCCGCGACAACGCCGGGCGCAACGGCATCGCCGACGAACTGTTCCCGCTGTACCTGCCGCAGGATCTGCCGCAGGAAAAGGCCGACGTGCTGGTGGCCAACATCCTGGCCGGCCCGCTGGTCTCCCTCGCTGCGCAACTGTCCGGCCTGGTCAAGCCCGGCGGACGCCTGGCGCTGTCCGGCATCCTCGCCGAACAGGGCGACGAAGTCGCCGCCGCCTACGCCCGGGACTTCGACCTGGATCCGATCGCCAACCGTGACGGCTGGGTGCGCATCACCGGCCGTCGGCGCTAGAATGGCCGCCTGCACAATCCGGATCCTCGCATGACCGACAGTTTCGTCACCCAGTGCCCGCATTGCCAAACCAGCTTTCGCGTCAGCCACGCCCAATTGAGCGTGGCCCGCGGGGTGGTTCGTTGCGGCTCGTGCCTGCAAGTGTTCAACGCCGCCAAACAGCTGCTTGAACAACGGGCCGGCAGGGAAACGGCTGCACAGGCAGCGCCGGCGCCGGCCGAACCGCCGCGCCCCGCGGAACCTGCGGTCACTGCGCCGCAGCCGGCCGCCCCCGTCGAACCGGCAGCGCCGCGCGCCATCAGCCAGAAACAATGGAGCGCCGCCGAGCTGGATCTCGACAGCCTGGACCTGGACGAAGAGCTCGCCCGCCTCGAACAGCGGGAAATCCAGCCGATCACCGAGTCCGGCCGCCCCCGCGAAGAGTCCCTGAGCGCCCGCCGCGACAGCCACGAGCCGGATGACGGGGCATGGCCCGACAGCCTGTTCAGCGAACCGGCGGACGAACGGATGGCCGCGCCGGAGCCGGACGACGAACCGCCGGCCGTCGAGCCGGAACCGGCCAGAGCGCAGCGCACGGAGCCGTCGCTGTCGCTGGAGCCGGTGGATCTGGATGACGAGCCGCCGATCCCGCAACTGCGGCTGCACGACCCGATCGACCCCGCCGCCCGTCAGGAGCGCCTGTCCGCGGACGACGACCCCGAAGGCGAACTGCCGTCGGTCGAGCCCCTGCGCAAGAAACGCGAACGCGGCGAGCGCGCAGCCTCCGGCGTACGCGCCGAAGTGCTGCAGGAACTGACCGACGACCCGCTGCAGCTGGACTGGCAGAAACGCCGCTCCCCTTGGGGCCGGCGCTTTCTCTGGCTGCTGCTGATCCTCCTCGCCGCCGCCGGCTTGGCCGGCCAGTACGTGGCCTACCATTTCGACGAACTGGCCCGCCAGGACCAGTACCGTCCGTGGTTCCAGCAACTGTGCCCGCAGATCGGCTGCACGGTGCCGTCGAAGGTCGACATCGCCAAGATCAAGAGCAGCAACCTGGTGGTGCGCAGCCATCCGGAATTCAGCGGCGCGCTGGTGGTCGATGCGATCATCTACAACCGCGCCCCGTTCTCCCAACCGTTCCCGTTGCTGGAGCTGCGCTTCGCCGACCTCAACGGGCACCTGATCGCCAGCCGTCGCTTCAAGCCCGGCGAGTACCTCAACGGCGACCTCGAAGGCATGGCGGAGATGCCGCCGCAGACGCCGATCCACATCGCGCTGGACATCCTCGACCCCGGGGCCAAAGCGGTGAACTACAGTCTGAGTTTCCACTCCCCCGAGTGAAACGCCCGGCCGCTGCGCGATTGGCGGCGGTTTTCTGACTTTGCCCGGCTCGACCAAACCGCTGGCGATAATAGAATAACTGTTCAGATTTTGTTCAATTCAGCCTTTATCCAGTCATCGAGAGCGGGTATCATGCCAACCCTTTTTCGAACTCTCATGATCCGGCCCCACTTCAGGGAAGTCCTATGTCGGCGGTACGCATCGGCCCATACACATTGCAGAACGGCTTGGTCCTCGCCCCGATGGCGGGGGTCACCGACCAGCCCTTCCGGCAGCTTTGCAAGCGTCTGGGCGCCGGGCTCGTGGTCTCGGAAATGGTCACCAGCGACATGAGCCTGTGGAACACCCGCAAGTCGCGCATGCGCATGATCCACGAAGGCGATCCCGAGCCGCGCTCGGTGCAGATCGCCGGCGGCGATGCGCAGATGCTGGCGGACGCGGCCCGGGCCAACGTCGAGCTGGGCGCGCAGATCATCGACATCAACATGGGTTGCCCGGCCAAGAAGGTCTGCAACAAGGCCGCCGGCTCCGCGTTGCTGAAGGATGAGGCGCTGGTCACCGAGATCCTGCACGCCGTGGTGGCGGCGGTCGATGTGCCGGTGACCCTGAAGATCCGCACCGGATGGGATCGCGAGAACAAGAACGGCCTGACCGTGGCGAAGATCGCCGAACAGGCCGGCATCACGGCGCTGGCGGTGCATGGCCGCACCCGCGCCGACCTGTACACCGGTGAAGCCGAGTACGACACGATCGCCGCGATCAAGCAGGCGGTGTCGATCCCGGTCTTCGCCAACGGCGACATCGATTCGCCGGAAAAGGCCCGGCACGTGCTTGACGCGACCGGCGCCGACGGCCTGCTGATCGGCCGGGCCGCCCAGGGGCGGCCGTGGATTTTCCGTGAGGTCGAGCATTTCCTGCGCACCGGCGAAAAGCTGCCGGCGCCGGAGCTGATCGAGGTGGAACGCATTCTGCTTGAGCATCTGGCCGCCCTCCACGCGTTCTATGGGGACGTGATGGGCGTGCGCATCGCCCGCAAGCATGTGGGCTGGTATCTCGCAACCCTGCCGGGCGCCAGGGAGTTCCGCGCCCGCTTCAATCGTTTGGATGGTACGGAAACACAATGCGCCAACGTTCGGGAGTTCTTCGCCGAACGTTACAAGAGCCTGACAGGGGACGGAGAAGGGGTGGCCGCATGACGATGATGACCGAGACTTTAGTGAGTGGAACAACACCCGTGAGCGACAACGTGAATTTGAAACAGCACCTCAATACGCCGAGCGAAGAAGGCCAGACCCTTCGCGGGAGTGTCGAGAAGGCGCTGCACAATTATTTCGCCCACCTCGAGGGCGCAACCGTCACGGACGTGTACAACCTGGTGCTCTCCGAAGTCGAGGCTCCCCTGCTCGAAAGCGTGATGAACTACGTCAAGGGCAACCAGACCAAGGCCAGCGAGCTGCTCGGACTGAACCGCGGCACGCTGCGCAAGAAACTCAAGCAGTACGATTTGCTGTAAGCATTCAATACCAACCAGAAAGGCGCCCGCGTAAAACCGGTCGCCTTTTTTGCTGACTTCCCTTGCTTTTGATGGAAATTGAGATGACCGACCAGACTACCCGCCTGCCGATCCGCCGCGCCTTGATCAGCGTTTCCGACAAGACCGGGATCCTCGAATTCGCCAGGGAGCTGGAAGCCCTGGGCGTGGAAATCCTTTCCACCGGCGGGACCTTCAAGCTGCTGCAGGACAATGGCGTGTCCGCAGTGGAAGTCGCGGACTACACCGGTTTCGCCGAGATGATGGACGGCCGGGTGAAGACCCTGCACCCGAAAATCCACGGCGGCATCCTCGGCCGTCGCGGCACCGACGACGCCATCATGAACGAGCACGGCATCAAGCCGATCGATCTGGTCGCGGTCAACCTCTACCCGTTCGAAGCCACCATCAGCAAGCCCGGCTGCGACCTGCCGACCGCCATCGAGAACATCGACATCGGCGGGCCGACCATGGTGCGTTCGGCGGCGAAAAACCATAAAGACGTCGCCATCGTGGTGAACGCCAGCGACTACGCCAACGTCCTGGAGAACCTCAAGGCCGGCGGCCTGACCTACGCCCAGCGCTTCGACCTGATGCTCAAGGCCTTCGAGCACACCGCCGCCTACGACGGCATGATCGCCAACTACATGGGCACCGTGAACCAGGCCAGCGACGTGCTGAGCACCGAAGGCCGCAGCGAATTCCCGCGCACCTTCAACAGCCAGTTCATCAAGGCCCAGGAAATGCGCTACGGCGAGAACCCGCACCAGAGCGCGGCGTTCTATGTGGAAGCCAAACCGGCCGAAGCCGGCATCGCCACCGCCACCCAGCTGCAAGGCAAGGAACTGTCGTACAACAACGTGGCCGACACCGACGCCGCGCTGGAATGCGTGAAGAGCTTCGTCAAGCCGGCCTGCGTCATCGTCAAGCACGCCAACCCGTGCGGCGTGGCCGTGAGCCCGGACGCCGAAGGCGGCATCCGCCAGGCCTATGAACTGGCCTACGCCACCGACACCGAGTCGGCGTTCGGCGGCATCATCGCCTTCAACCGCGAACTGGACGCCGAGACCGCCAAGGCCATCGTCGAGCGCCAGTTCGTCGAAGTGATCATTGCCCCGAGCGTCAGCGAAGAAGCCCGTGCCGTGGTGGCCGCCAAGGCCAACGTGCGCCTGCTGGCCTGCGGCGAGTGGTCGGCCGACCGCAGCCCGGCCTGGGACTACAAGCGCGTCAACGGCGGCCTGCTGGTGCAGAGCCGCGACATCGGCATGATCAGCGCCGACGACCTGAAGGTCGTGACCAAGCGCGCGCCGACCGAGCAGGAAATCAACGACCTGATCTTCGCCTGGAAAGTGGCCAAGTTCGTCAAGTCCAACGCCATCGTCTACGCCAAGAACCGTCAGACCATCGGTGTCGGCGCCGGCCAGATGAGCCGCGTGAACTCCGCCCGCATCGCCGCGATCAAGGCCGAGCACGCCGGTCTGCAGGTCGCAGGTTCCGTGATGGCGTCCGATGCGTTCTTCCCGTTCCGCGACGGTCTGGACAACGCGGCCAAGGTCGGCATCACTGCGGTGATCCAGCCGGGTGGTTCGATGCGCGACAGCGAAGTGATCGCAGCGGCCGACGAGGCCGGCATCGCCATGGTCTTCACCGGCATGCGCCATTTCAGGCACTGAGTGCAGTTCCACGCTTCAAGCTGCAAGCTGCAAGGAAGAGCAGACGGGTGTCGCTCTTCCTTGCAGATGCAGCCTTTTCAATTCAGAGCCATAAGCTGTAATCGAGAGCCACGCATTCGCTCTTGCTTGCGGCTTGTAGCTAGCAGCTTCTCCGAAGGAGTCTTTCTTTGAACATTTTGATCATCGGCAGCGGTGGCCGTGAACACGCCCTGGCCTGGAAAGTGGCTCAGGATCCGCGCGTGCAGAAGGTTTTCGTGGCGCCGGGCAACGCCGGCACCGCCATTGAGGCCAAGTGCGAAAACGTCGCCATCGACGTGCTGGCCCTGGAGCAACTGGCCGACTTCGCCGAGAAGAACGTTTCCCTGACCATCGTCGGCCCGGAAGTGCCGCTGGTGGCCGGCGTCGTCGACCTGTTCCGCGCCCGTGGCCTGGACTGCTTCGGCCCGACCCAGGGCGCCGCGCAGCTCGAAGGCTCGAAGGCCTTCACCAAGGACTTCCTGGCCCGCCACAAGATCCCGACCGCCGACTACCAGAACTTCACCGAGATCGAGCCGGCCCTGGCCTACCTGCGTGAAAAAGGCGCGCCGATCGTGATCAAGGCCGACGGCCTGGCCGCCGGCAAAGGCGTGATCGTCGCCATGACCCTGGCCGAAGCCGAAGACGCCGTGCGCGACATGCTCGCCGGCAACGCCTTCGGCGACGCCGGTTCGCGCGTGGTCATCGAGGAATTCCTCGACGGCGAGGAAGCCAGCTTCATCGTCATGGTCGACGGCAAGAACGTCCTGCCGATGGCCACCAGCCAGGACCACAAGCGCGTCGGCGACGGCGACAGCGGCCCGAACACCGGCGGCATGGGCGCCTACTCCCCGGCCCCGGTGGTCACCGCCGATGTGCACCAGCGCGTGATGGACCAGGTGATCTGGCCGACCGTGCGCGGCATGGCCGCCGAAGGCAACGTCTACACCGGCTTCCTGTACGCGGGGCTGATGATCGACAAGGCCGGCAACCCGAAGGTCATCGAGTTCAACTGCCGCTTCGGCGACCCGGAGACCCAACCGGTGATGCTGCGCCTGCAGTCGAGCCTGGTGCTGCTGGTCGAGGCCGCCCTGGCCCAGGCGCTGGACAAGGTCGAAGCGCAGTGGGATCCGCGCCCGAGCGTCGGCATCGTGCTGGCCGCCGGCGGCTATCCGGGCGACTACGCCAAGGGCGCCGCGATCAACGGCCTGGACGCTGCCGCCGCGCTGGAAGGCAAGGTTTTCCACGCCGGCACCGCGCAGAAGGACGGCCAGATCGTGACCGCCGGCGGCCGTGTGCTCTGCGCCACCGCCATGGGCGACAGCGTCGGCGCGGCCCAGCAGCAGGCCTACCGCCTGGCGGCGGCGATCGACTGGGAAGGCTGCTTCTACCGCAAGGACATCGGCTACCGCGCCATCGCCCGTGAGCGCGGCGAATCCCGCTGATCCGTTGTCCGTGACGGCCGGTCGGGGGGCCATCCCCCGGCCGGACTGTTCCGACGCTGCGCATCGTTATATTCTGGCACCAACCTACGAAGGGATTTCGCCGTGCGCTGGCTCAGGATCGCCATAGGCTTCACCGTCACACTGTTGACCCTGCTCTGCATGCTGCCGGCCCAGGCCGGACAAGGCAGTGGCTGGGCGGTATTGCTCGACGAACAGGGCAACCTGCAGCTGAGCGACATCCGCTCGCCCCGCTACACCAACCAATTCAGCCCCATCGACCTCGACCGCCTCACGGCGGCGGAGCCCGACGGCGCACTGTGGCTGCGTTTCAGGCTGGCCGCCGGCAAGCACGAGCAAGTGCTGCGGATCTTCGCCCCTGACCTGTCGCACCTCAATCTCTACGTGCTGGACGGCGACACGCTGATCGACCAGCGCGAAAGCGGCACCGGCCAGCCCCAGGTCGACCGCCCCCTGCCCAGCAGCGACTTCCTGGTGCCGCTGCCCCAGCGCGACAAGCCCCTCGAGGTCTACGTGCGGCTGGTCTCCGACCACCAGCTGCGCCCGCACATCACCCTGCAATCGGCGGTGATGTCGGCGGCCAACCAGAACCAGACCCTGCTCTACGGCCTGCTGTTCGGCTGCCTGGGCATGCTGATCCTGCACAACCTGATCCGCTACGGCTATACCCGCTCGCGCAGTTGCCTGTGGCTGGCGGTCTGCGAGGGCCTGCTGGGGCTCAGCCTGTTGCTGCTGCTCAACCTCGCCGGGCCCTGGCTGCCTGACTGGCATGCGATCCAGACCCCGGGCGCCTATCTGGCCCTGCTGCTGACCGCCCCGGCCGGCCTGATGTTCGCCTTCCGCTTCTTCGCGCCGATCGGCCCGCACCCGCTCAACAAGCTGCTGCTGGCCGACATCTTGATCACCGTGATCTGCGGCCTGCTGCTGTTGTTCGTCAACACCCTGCCGCTGAACATCATCACCTATGCCCTGGTGGCCCTGGCCGGCCTGAGCATGCTGCTGGTCGGCGGCTACCACTGGCAGAAAGGCTACCGCCCGGCCCGCCTGTTCGTCGCCGCCATGGTGGTGTTCAACATCGGCACGCTGATCATCCTGCCGGCCCTGCTGGGCCTGACCCTGGTCGCGCCGCAGGGCCTGATCATGACCCTGATGGGGTTCATCTGCATCAGCGGCCTGCTGATGAGCATCGCCCTGGGCGAGCGTCAGCGCAGCATCACCGAAAGCCGTTTCAGCATCAGCCGCGACCTGGCGGCGAGCAACGCCGAGATCAACGCCAAGGCCGAGTTCCTGGCCAAGATCAGCCACGAGATCCGCACGCCGATGAACGGCGTGCTGGGCATGACCGAACTGCTGCTGGGCACGCCGCTGTCGGTCAAGCAACGCGACTACGTGCAGACCATCCACAGCGCCGGCAACGAACTGCTGACCCTGATCAACGAGATCCTCGACATCTCCCGCCTCGAGTCCGGGCAGATCGAACTCGACGACGTGCAGTTCGACCTCAACGCCCTGATCGAAGACTGCCTGAGCATCTACCGCGCCAAGGCCGAACAGCAGAACGTCGAGCTGATCAGCTTCATCCAGCCCCAGGTGCCGCGGGTCATCAGCGGCGACCCGACCCGCCTGCGCCAGACCCTGCTGAGCCTCCTGGAAAACGCCCTGAAGAAGACCGACGAAGGCGAAGTGCTGATCGTCGTCGCCCTCGACGACCGCAGCGTCAAGCCGCGCCTGCGCATCGCCGTGCAGGACAGCGGCCAGCCGATGGAGCAGGAAGAGCGCGACGCGCTGCTGCACGCCGAACTGCACAGCAAGCACTTCCTGTCGGCCAACCGGCTGGGCGGCAACCTGGGGCTGGTGATCGCACGGCAACTGATCCGGCTCATGCAGGGCGAATTCGGCATCAAGAGCGGCGCCAACCAGGGCAGCACCCTGTGGCTGACCCTGCCGCTGGATCCGGACCGCCTCGAACATCCGACCTCCGACCTCGACAGCCCGCTGCAAGGCGCGCGGGTGCTGGTGGTGGACGACAACGACACCTGCCGCAAAGTGCTGGTGCAGCAGTGCAGCGCCTGGGGCCTGAACGTCAGCGCCGTGCCGTCGGGCAAGGAGGCGCTGGCCCTGCTGCGCACCAAGGCGCACCTGCGCGACTACTTCGACGTGGTGCTGCTGGACCAGAACATGCCGGGCATGACCGGCATGCAGCTGGCGGCCAAGATCAAGGAAGACCCGAGCCTGAACCACGACATCCTGCTGATCATGCTCACCGGCATCAGCAATGCGCCGAGCAAGATCATCGCGCGCAATTCCGGGGTCAAGCGCATCCTGGCCAAGCCGGTGGCCGGCTACACCCTCAAGACCACCCTGGCCGACGAGCTGAACCAGCGCAACAAGGGCCAGACCGTGTTCCAGCCGCAGCCGGCCGTCCCCGGCGCGGCGGTCAAGGTGCCGAGCGACTTCCGCATCCTGGTGGCCGAAGACAACACGATCTCCACCAAGGTGATCCGCGGCATGCTCGGCAAGCTCAACCTGCAGCCGGACACCGCCAGCAACGGCGAGGAGGCCTTGCAGGCCATGAAGGCCCAGCGTTACGACCTGGTGCTGATGGACTGCGAAATGCCGATCCTCGACGGCTTCTCCGCCACCCAGCAGCTGCGGGCCTGGGAAGTCGGCAACCAACGCACCCGCACGCCGATCGTGGCCCTGACCGCGCACATCCTCGCCGAACACAAGGAACGCGCGCGGCAGGCCGGCATGGATGGCCACATGGCCAAGCCGGTGGAACTGTCGCAGTTGCGCGAACTGATCGAACACTGGGTGGCCCAGCGCGATCAGCAGAACCGCAACACCGTGCGAACGCTCTGATCAACCGGCCGGTTCGCAGCGAACACTGTCCGGCTGGCTGAAGTCGATCGCCTTGATGAGGTCGACATGCGGTTCCAGCCGCTTGGCCAGCGTGTCACGAACGGGGTCGAACAGCGGCGCCGCCAGGTCCGCCTGAAAGAAGCGTTGCTCCAGCGGCCCGCGGAGCGAATCCGCAGAGAAAGTCCGGGCGTACGGATTGCCTTCGGCGCCAGCCGCAGACGTCAGCGTCACGTAGGCGGCGCTCAAGCGAGGGCCGGGTTGCGCCACCACCACCAGAAAACGATGCCGTTGATTTGCGTTAATCTGATCCGCCCCTTCGCAACTCGCCGGTTGCCGGATCCTCTCCTGAAGAAACGCGATGGCCGGATCCGTGACCGGCAACGCCGCGACGGCCTGCAGGATCGGCACCCAGTCCCCTGCCTCGGCCAGCGCCGGCCGCAGAACGCCGATCATCCCGTCCATCGCCTTGAACCCGATGCCCGGACCCGGCGTGACCGTGCTCCATTCCACTCTCCTTTGCAGCCATTGGCCCTTCAGAACTTGCTGCCAGATGGAATACCAATCATCCGGATCCGCCGTGAGCGGAAACTTCTTGTTGGCCGCCAACTGCGCAAACAAGACCGAATGTTGAACATCTTGTTTTTCCTGCTCATCCATTGCGCACGGAAACAAAACAATGGCGCCTGAGTTGGCATAAGCCGAGTATTGCTCTTTCATCTTTGCCTCCTGCACATGAAAAAGTGGCGACCACTGTGTGGTCGCCACTCGATGACGTCAAATCAGATGTCCCATTCGCTGATTTGCTTGACGGCACGGTCACCCAACTTGCCGGCGATAATGTCACGGGTCTTGCCGATGATGGCCGGCACCATGGTCAGGCTGGATTCGCCCTTGTACAGGTCCACCGAACTGCTGTCCCAATTCACGAACAGCACCTTGGTCTGGTTGACCCGGTTGATGAAGCGCACCGCGCCCAGGGTCAGGATCACTTCCCGCCCCTCGGTCTCAAGGCAGGAACCCACCGCAAAACCGCCGTTGCCCTTGTTCTGGATGTTCTGGTCGAAGACCTGAAGCGGCTTGTCGGTGGCCTGCAGCGAAGCCATCGCATCGGTCGCCACCTTCAGCAGGAGCGCCGAGGTCGGCCCGGGCACCGCCGCAGCGGCCAGGGCGGAACCCAGGATGGTCAGCGCCAGTTGATCCATCTTGAAACTCTTTCCGGACGCCGAAGTGGAATCGTAGTACTTCTTCAGGATGATCCAGCCGGCGTCCTGCATGACGGTGAGGAAGGTCTGGTACCACTCTTTGCCCTGGCTTTCCAACGGGTACTTCTTGTTGGCGGCCAACGAGGCGAACAGATAGGTGTTCAGCACATCCGAGCGGTTCTGTTCGGACATGCCCGACACGAACGCCAGAATGGCATCGCCCACGACAGAGGCACGGTCAGGCACTTCGATGTTGAAAGGCGTCAACCCGTTGAGGCTGCGCGGGGCCAGGGTGATGTCCGACGGGGACACATCATAGGCATTCAGTCGCTCCAGGCGGTCGGCTACGGTCACAACAGTATTTGCATTCATCTTTTGTCTTCCCTATTTAATTAACCCGGCTCTTCCCGAACCGGCAGGACTAACTTACGAAACTCATCAAAACCCCACAAGCCAACAAATATTGCCAATAGATAACAATAAAAACTTACAACCGCCGAAAACCCTTAAATAGCGCATCAAACAATAAAAACAACTAACCGATAAACAAAATACCGAATGCGCCGACAGACCGTCCGGCGCCTGATAGACTCCGCTCAACTTTCGCCGACGCGGGTTTCCATCATGCTCCACGAGTTGTTCAGCGTTTACCTGAAGATGCTGGTGCTCTACAGCCCGTTCTTCGTGCTGTCCTGTTTCATCAGCCTGACCCGCGGCTATTCGCGCAAGGAACAGCGCCGGCTGGCGTGGAAGGTGGCGATCGCCACGCTGGTCTCCAGCGTCCTGCTGTACCTGTTCGGGCGGGTGATCTTCGATGTGTTCGGCATCACCGTGGACGCGTTCCGCATCGGCGCCGGCAGCGTGCTGTTCATCTCGGCGCTGGGCATGGCCCAGGGCAAACCGGCGGTGCAGGCCGACAACGTGCAGCAGGACGTGACCATCGTGCCGCTGACCATTCCGCTGACCGTCGGCCCCGGCACCATCGGTGCGCTGCTGGTGATGGGCGTCAGCCAGCCGCACTGGGACGACAAGCTCACGGCGATCATGAGCATCGCCATGGCCAGCTTCACGGTCGGTGCGGTGCTGTACCTGTCGAACCGCATCGAGCGGATTCTCGGCGACCAGGGATTGCAGATCGTCAGCCGCCTGATGGGGCTGTTCGTCTGCGCGCTGGCGGCGCAGATCATCTTCACGGGGGTGAAGGGTTATCTGGTGCCTTGAGCCGGTCACGAAAAAAGCGCCGCAGGCCGGCAAGCCTGCGACGCCTTCCGGTCGGCGGGCCGTCAGTCGCTCACGGCGCTGACGAGACGCTTCCGCGACCGCAACAGCTTCTGCAACGTAGCGCTGCCCGTCGCCTCCTTTCCCTTGCGCAACAACCGGACAAGGTGCGAAGCCGGCATCGACGAAAGATGCCCCAACGCAAGAAACACGTCGCCGCGCAGCAGGGGATCCTCGCTGCATACGTCCCTGAGGATCAGGCAGTGTTCGCTGTCGGGATCGGTCAGCACCAGATGTTCGCCGACGATCTGCAGCTGCAGCCTCAGCGGTTCGTCCAGCGACCAGACCAGCTTAGGCGGAACCGTCGCGGTCTCTCCCGGCAACGGCCGACAGTCGGCGATGACTGAATCGCGCTCCAGCCAGAGCGCCGTGGGCAGATAGTAGGTCACCGCACCCTGCCCCACCCGCAGGACCAAGGTGCTGACGCCGTCGGGCACCAGCGCAGGCAGACCCGTCACCCGGTTCCGCCCCTCGATCACCATCACCCCGGCATCGCGTTGCACATGCGTGAACGGCCCGAAGCGCGCCGCCCCCGGGTAGACGAGCACGCACTCGTCACGTCGGTCATGCAACAGCACCTGCGTGCGCTGTCGGGTGCCCAGCAGTTCGTCATCGTCGCGCAGGGTCGTGCCGAGGACACGGACCAAGCAAGCGTTCTCCACGTCGTACCATTGACGCACACCGGGCTCCGCTTCGGTGGACACAAACCCGTCGTGCTCGACGGTGCGCAGCAGGGCTTGAAGGTTGTGGATCAGATGATCCCCTTGGGCAACTACCCAGGCGTGGTTGACGCCGGTCACACGCTCAGTTTCCCCGAAGCGCAGGGCCAGTTCCACGCCGTCCACGGTGGTGCCTCTGAGCCCGGCGCCGTCGCGCCTGACGTCGCTGAAGCGCCAGTCCTCCCACTCCTCCTGCGGCGCGGGCAGTAGACCGCTGCGCAGCAACTGCGCACCGTTGGCGAACGCTTGTTCCAGAAGTCCGGGATCGACAAAGCCCTGAGAAAGGATCCTGGCGCCGGACGGATCGAACAGCCAGGCCTGGCGCCTGTCCGGCGTCAGACCGAGCAAGCGGATCCGTTCACCGTTCGCCGACGTGCACAGCAGCAGCCGTTGATCGATGTACCAGGCGCCCAGATGACCATTCCCGCCATGGTCGAGCAGGCCGATGAGGGCGAAGCGATCCACCGGATAATGCTGCGCCACCGCCCCGAGCGCCTCCCACCAGCGAGGGCGGCCCTGCAACCAGTGCTCGGCAAGCCCGCCGAACTGCAACCGGCCGTCGGTGTTCAGGTTGAAGAAATGCCCGTCTTTGGTGATCGCGACATACCCTCCCGGCGTCGTGACGACCTGTTTGAGCCGTTCGGGCGCTATCCATGTGTGCGACCAGCTCCCCGCCCGTTCCCCGGGCGTGTGCTGCAACCGACACAGGGTTTGCGCCGAACGGTCGTAAACGACGTAGACCTCTTGGCCCTGCGCCGGAACCAGCAGCGTCAGCCGGTTCAGTTCCTTGATCGCGTCCTCCCAGCCCCGAGGCTGCCCCGGCGCCGGCAACGGATTGATCAGCAGACGGTCGCGGCTGCGGATCCAGACCAGATCACGCCGCACCTCATCCAATTGCCAACACACCGAAACGTAGGGCGCAGGCGACCACTCGATCTTCGTATCGCCCTCTTTCGCGGATACATTCCCGTAAATCCCGTACTCGCCCAGCACCGGCCGCCAATCCGCCAGCCGGTCACCGGCCAATGCCTGCGCCCGCAGGTTCGGGGCTGATCCGCACGTCACCGAGCAGAGCAACAATTGCCGGTCATGAATCAGGTAGCCGATCTCCCGGACGCCCAGTTCGTCGACATACCGCTGCACCACGTGAATCACCCCTCGGGCACCGGCTTCGATGCGCTGGATCGAACCGTTGCCGAGCAGCAAGCGGTACTCCGCCTGGGGCAGGCCGCTGGTGGCATCGACCTGCCAGATCAAAAAGGACGCCGGATCATAGAAATAGGCAGAACCACCGGATACCAACGCCAGCCGGGTCTCGTCGGATTCGTCGATCTCCAGGTCGCGCATGTACAGGAAACGGTCTTCCTGCGCGTCGTACCAGGCCTTGGTGTAGCGCGGCGCCTGCGGCGGCTCGAACGGGATCAGGTAACGGTTGACCGGTGTGTACGGCAAGACCAGGCGATGGTCGTGCGCAAGCTTTTTATAGCGTTCGAGCAGCGCAGACTCGTCGAGGCCGTCAGGCGCCGTGTCCTGCAGCAGATCCAGTTTTCCGGTAGACAGGTTGACGCTGAAGACGCGCCGGTCGGCCAGGGCCAGCACGACATCATGCCGCCCCTTGCCGGTGAACTTGACGAGGATGCCATCGATCGCCAGATCTCCAGAGGCAACCTTGATCGTCTGCTCACTGACCCAATCGGCCCGCAGCACCCAGCGGCATCGCGTCAGGCTGGCCGAATGCAACTCGACCGACACCCCCGGATTGAGCAACAGCGTGCAGGTGCCGCCTACGCCCTTGAGCGCGTAGTTCAGCAATCCGTGCCAGGCCGGCGGCACCAGCGGTACAGCCAACCGCCGTTCGGCCGTATCCAGCCGCACCTCGATGGTGGTGGGGCGGTAGTTGGGAAACAGGCGATGCACGATGTAGTGACTGGGGAAGGAGTAAAAGGAGAAGAGGAATTTCCATTGTCCGCTGCCATCCCGACGCTCGAGACGGCGCGCCGCGTCGAAACCGGGGTCATGACGCCATGACGCGAACGGCAAGGCCTTGTACTCGTAGCTGTAATACGTATTCGGCGTGCACGGCAGAACGATGCACTGCCCTGCTGGCAACGGTGCCTTGATCCGGCTGGAGATCCCCCAGGTCGCACGGATACTGAAGGCTTGCCCTTCATCCGGGTTGATGTCCGGCACGCCGAAGTGATCGCGCAGCCTGAACAGCTTCGGGCTGCCGAGCGTCAATGTTCCGCTGCTCAAGTCAACGCATTCGATGATCAGGGAAGACGGATCCACGACCCATGCCTGCAGTGCGTCGTCGAAGCGGTAGACGGCACCGTTCCAGGCCTTTTCCAGATGGTCGAAAAACAGGCCGACCGTTTTCGCCTCTTCGGCGATCATGGCGAAGCCCTGGGCGAGCGCCGCCGCCCCGATCGCCAGGCCGCCCAGCATGACGCCCGCCCCGCCCAGCACCGCAGCGGCCGCACCGGCCCCCGTGGCGGCGGCCGCCAGACCGCCCAGCCCTGCCGTGAGGCCTGCGGAGTCGAACGCCAGCTGCGTACCGAAACGGGCCACGTCCACCTCGCTCTTCGCCGTCGCCAGCTGGTAGATGTCAAATCCCACGTTGGCCAGCCCCAGCAACGATCCCACCCCTTCATCGGCGACATGGCCCAACGCTTCGCCGACCAGCGGGGCGCAGGTACGGGCAATGGCTTCGGGCTCGTTGATTGCGGCGCCGTACAGCTTCATGAGCCCGGCCGCATCAACGGCCAGGCCATGGGCGAGCTGCGCATAATTCACGTAGCCGTGCAGGCGCACCGCCAGGGTCAGCGTGCGGCCATCCCCTTCACGCCCACGCAAGGCCATCATCAGCGACTGGAGGGCGAAGCCGGCGTTGAGCGTGTGGACACTGCCCGCCTCAACGGCCTCCGACGGCACGCCTGCCCCGTGGGGCTTGCTCGCCAGCGTCGAGAACCGCTCGGTCAGCCACTGCTTGATGCGCAACAAGCGGTGATCCTTGCTGACGACCTGCACCACATGGGTCGCGTCCAGAGGATCGACCAGGGTTATCCGGTAGGTGCTTTCAGGCGTGACCTCCAGGGTTTCGAACAGCGGCACCCAAGGCTTGGACGAGGCGTGCAACGCTTGCAGCCCCGACGTCGCATCGGCGATCTGCCGGGCCCACCAGCGGCAGTCCAGATCAAGCAGAGAGCGCCCAAGGTGGGCATTTTCGTTCAGCGATTTGCCACGGGCACGTGCCACGCGCCGCTGTACCGGCAGAGTGGAGGGATGCCCCGGCAACGTGTCGGACTCCAGCAGTTGCGCCAGCCTGAACCCGGCGGACAGCGGCACGGCGGACACGCGTTCGCCCTGAAGCTCGATCACGTCGAACTGCGGGCGGGCGGGCTCGCCGAAGGCGGCATAGTAATCGGCCATGCCGGCATCGATGAAAAAGTCCGCCAGCGCCTGCTCAAACGCGGCGGGATCCTCAAACTCGAACAGACCGAAGTTGGGGTCGAAGAAATGCAGCGTTGCACCACCCTCGGCAGTGACCGTTTTCGCCGCGAGCAGCACATGATTGTCGGAATTGAGCATCAGGCCGAGATGGCCGCCGGAGGTCTCCAGTCGGGCGCGGATCTCGCTCAAGTCGGCTCGCCCCCGTGACTGCCCCACCTCGCTCAAGGGCACATCGCGCAGTTCCTCCAGCGCTTGCAGGAATGCGATGGAGTCGTCTTGCTCAGGCTCCACGACCGCCAGGTAAAAACGCTCGCGCAGGCGTCGCGACGCCTGCCCGTCTTTCGCAAGGGCGGCCCCCATCACCAATGACAAGGGATAGCAACGCCCTGCGATGGCGTCCCCCGAACCTTGCAGCAGCAGATCCTGGGGCACCAGTTTGACGCTGGACGCTTCGAAGCGCCGAAGCACCTGCTCCACGCGCTCCTGCACCTGAACCCGGTGCTCGAGCGTGGCAAGCTGCCGGATCCGCGCCACATGGCGCCCCCATTGAAACGGCGTATGCGCGTTGAGCATTGCGCGCTTTTTCAGCTCCAGCGCACTGCCGGAGGACTGGGCCGGCTCATCGGCGACGCTGGCCAGCCCCTCCACAAAGCCCGGTGGACGACGCTTGTACAGATGCCGTTCGAGGACGGTGTAACGATTGGACGCGCCCTGTTCGCCAACGCTGTTGGCCAGGTTGTCCAACTCGCCATGCAACTGCATCAGGCTCCGGTTATCCAGCGAGCCCGCCCCCATCAGAACGCCCAGTGCCAGGCGCTGAACGGGGTCGGCCTGCACGATGCTCAAGGTGCCTTTGGCGATTTTGGCCAGGACTTCGTCCACGCCTGCGTCCGCGCTCCCGGCATCGCTCAGGAAGGCCGGCGGCAGAATGTCAGCGGGCTGAGCCTTGATGGCTTGCCGGTCGGCGAAACTGAGCGGCAGCGGCTTGCCGAACGTGATTTTGCCGTCATGGCCGCTGCGCATGGCCTGCACCAACGGCTCTCCCAACGCATCGACCAGGCGCTGCAGCACGCCGCTCAAGAGCACCGCCCGTCCTTCGATCACAGGCCAGCCGGACTGGAACTCGACCGTCGAATGCTTGAGCAGTTGGACGATGTCGCCGCCGTAACGGGTGGCGTACCGACCGCTCCGCCAATGCGCCTGTTCGTCGCTGACCCACTGCAACGGATCGGTTCCGTTGTCTTTCCAGGAATGGTCCTGTTCCTCTTCCGTCGTGCGGTTGACCGTCGCCAAAGGGACGATGACCAGGTCTTTGCCCAACGCCGCAGCGCCCTGCGGCGTGAAGTGCCGCTTCTGATAGTTGCGCATGCCGTCGCGCATGGCGGCGGGCCCGGTCAGGTAGATGGTGCCCTCGCTTTGCGGGCGGATACCGTCACGGAAGTAACCGGCAGCGGCGGCGGCCAGTAAGCCGGCGAAGATTTCCTCTTCTTCCATCGGCAGCTCGCGCAACGGCCCCAACGCCTGCTCAACGGTCTCGTGCGAAAGCGACACCATGCTCTCGTTGTCGCTGATCGCCACTCCCCTCTCCCAGGCCAGCTTCGTTGCGCCATCGATGACGTCGTAGCTCAGGCGCATGCGATCCAGCACAGCGTCGATCATCCCGGCACCGGGGTGAGCCATCAGGAAAGCATTGCTCAACGAATTGGACTCAGCGACAGCACGCAATTCGAACGGTCTCGCCGACCGGTCTGCCGGTTGCCGGAAGACGTCATTCAGCGACGGCTGGCTGCTGGCGAACACATCGAGGAGGGCCCTGGACGGTTCGGGTATACACTCGAAGTAGGAGGTGTAGCGCTCGCGAACGGCATGCCGGCCCGGCATCCAGCCAGGGTTACGGTCCAGCAGCAGTTGCAAGGCCCCGAGCCGGGCATCGGCGCCCCAGCCGCTGATGTCGACAGCGCCGAGCCGCTCCGCCAGCGGCGGCAAGCCGTCGACATCCGCATAGCTGCCGCCCTCGCTGGCCAGCGCATGCAGGCGTACGATGTCGGAGGCCGCCGCCAGGTTGCCGCGCAGGCGGGTTTCCCGTTCGTAGAGGTGCTGCAAGGCCATCGGCGTCTCGAGATCGCCAAGGTCGCGCAGCGTCAGGACATCGTCCCCCAGGGCCGTGACGGTGAGCAGGTTTTGCGTGATGCGTTCCTGCAGCGCATCGGCATCCTGGCCGTAGGCTCGGACCAAAAGATCGATCCTGGCGTCATCCGCCGATTGGCCGGCGGCAACCGCCGCCTCGATATGGGCCTGCATCTGCTGCTTGAGCACGATTGCGCGCTCTTCGTACAACGTCGCCAGTTCGTCCCCATCGATACGTCGGCCATCGCTCTGTCGCAGCGCATCGGCCTTCGCGGCTTCGACGATCAACTTGTGGGTCTGGTGGGCCAGCAACGCATCGCTGTCGTACCAGAGATTGAGGACATAGCCACGTCCTTCCATCACCTGTTTCCAGAGGTTGAGATAATCGCGCTGAATCTCGCCCACGCCCCCGCCCAGCCAGACGAAATGCATGACCTTGGGCACTTCGGTGGCGGGTGTCCGCAGTTGTTCAAGGCTGTTCTGCACGCGGGTTTCATACGCGGCGATCTTTTCGCAGATCGGCGACAGCGAGTCGGTCTCTTGCCGGGCCGGAATGCTGTCACGCATCGGCTCCAGTGTTTGCCTCAACAGCGCCAGCGGCTCCTGCAACCTGTGCAACTCGGGTTTTGCGATACAGGCGAAGTAGTAACGCAACACCGCGTCATATTCCTGACTGCCCTTGAATGGGCTCAGTGCCTGTTCCAGCGTGCTCAGCTTGAACAGTTCGATGAACTCACAGTACCCCTCATCCTTTCTGGCTTTTGCATCCTGCATGGTATGTATGCCTCGACATCGCTGATCATTTTTGAAGTACGCAGAACTGCGTCCAACGGCAAACTACCCAGCGCAGGCACCCGGCTCCATTGGCAACGAATGCAATTCTTTTCAGAAAACAGAACAACGAAACATGATCAAACCAAATGACGCCGACAATGTTTACCGGCACTTTTCGAGCCTGTTTTGAGCACTAATGTTTGCACCACAAAAAAGGCCGTGAAACTTTAGGTTTCACGGCCTTTTTAATACAACGACACAGTTTACTCCGTTGTCACGAGGTCGGCTTTTCACCGTACCAGCGCGGCGTGTAGACCCACTCCCCGCCTTCGGCCCGAGGGAACGTGCACGTGGTGGAAGAGCCGATCAGCACCATGGTGCGCATGTCAACCTGATCCGGCGTCAGCACGCCCAGCGTGGTGGTGCGCAGGGTCTGGCCGGGACGGCCGATGTCGCGCCCCAACACCACCGGCGTCTGCGGCGTGCGGTGCCGGGCGACGATCTCCAGCGCACGGCCCAACTGCCAGGGACGTGCGCGGGAGATTGGGTTGTAGAACGCCAGGGCCAGATCCGCTTCGGCGGCCAGGTCCAGACGCTTCTCGATGATCGACCACGGCTTGAGGTTGTCCGACAGCGACATCACGCAGAAGTCATGCCCCAGCGGCGCGCCGGCCTGGGCAGCCGTCGCGAGGGACGCGGACACCCCCGGCAGGATTTCCAGCTCGACGCTGTGCCACGCCGGGTCGTTTGACTCGTGCAACGCCTCAAGCACCGCCGCCGCCATGGCGAACACGCCCGGATCGCCGGACGACACCACGATCACCGAACGCCCCTCGGCCGCCAGCCGGAACGCATGACGGGCGCGCTGCATCTCTTCGCGGTTGTCGGTGCAGTGCCGGATCTGATCGTCGCGGAACGGACCGGCCATGCGCACATAGGTTTCGTAGCCAAGCACGTCGGTGGCCCGGGCCAGTTCGGCCTTCACCGCCGGCACCATCAACTCGGCGGCGCCGGGGCCGAGGCCGATCACCGCGAGGCGGCCGCGCGGGCGGCCGATCTGCGCGATGTCCAACGGCTGGCCGGCCACGGCGACGGCCATGCGCGAGGACACTTCAATGACCTTCGCGCCAGGGACGGCCCCGCGGGCCAGCCCGGCGATGTCATGCGCAGCGGCGACAAAACGCAGCGGCACACCCAGTTCCAGCGCGGTTTCGCGCAGTACCGGATCCGACATGTGCTCGTCAGCGGCGACAAGGCAAGCCAGCGACTGCAACGCCACATCGGCCGCTTGCAGTGCGGCGCGAATGCTCTGCGCGCCTTCGCCATTCACCGCCACCGCCACCGCCACGCTGCGCGGATAGATCCGCAATTCATCGGCGCTCACCGCCTGCGCATCGCTGCCGACATGGATCGAGCGCTGCGCCTGGGGATCCTGCGGCAACTGCGCCTGATCCAGCCACGGCGCAGCGCCTTCGATGCGCACGCGGTGCCCGGCCAGCAGATCGGAGACAAAGCGTTTGCCGGACTCCAGGTCGCTCAGCACGTAGCCTTCCGGCGGATTGAGCAGACAGGTGCCGAAGCGCAGCTCGCCGCTGGTGGTGATCGCCGCCGCGACCTCAAGGCCGGCCGCGATCTCCCGGGCCATGACGTTGACGCCGCCCAGGCCGCCCAGCAGCGGCACCACGGCGCTGCCGTCTTCGGCGACGGCCAGCACCGCAGGCTCCTCGCCCTTCTCCAGCAGCAACGGGGCCAGGGTACGGATGACGATGCCCGCCGCGCACAGGGCGACGATCGGCGTGCCTTGCCGGTACAGCCCGCGCACGGTGTCGCCGAATTCGGTGTAGGTGCGGTCGGCGCCGTCGACCCGCCCGGCCAGGCCCAGGATCTGCGCCGCCGGGTAGACCTGCTGAATGCGCCGGGCGGTGGCCAGGCTGCCCTGGCCGAGGATAACGATGGCTGGAGGCATGGGAGTCATCAGCCTTGCCACCGTTCGCCGGGGACGATGATCAGCGAGAAGTACGGCGACGACATCGGCTCGACCTCATCCAGCGGCACGATCTTCTGGTTGGCCATGGTCGCGCGTTCGACGTAGAGCGCGCGTTCGGCCAGGCCGAGTTCGTCCAGCACCTGGCGCACCTTGGGGAAATTGCGCCCCAGCTTCATGACCACCGCCGCGTCGGCATCCGCCAGACGCCGCTTCAGTTCTTCGTGCGGCAACACGCCGGAGAGCACCGACAGGCTCTGGTTGCGGTACACCAGCGGCGCACCCAGCACCGAGGCGCCGCCGAGCATCGAGCACACGCCCGGCACCACTTCGGCTTCGTAGCGCACGGCGAGGCGGTCGTGCAGGTACATGTAGGAGCCGTAGAAGAACGGATCGCCCTCGCAGATCACCGCCACGTCGCGGCCGGCGTCCAGATGCGCGGCCACCTCTTCGGCGGCGCCGTCGTAGAAGTCGCTGATCACCTGTTCATAGGACAGCGGCGCCGGCAGCGCCTCGGTGGTCACCGGGTACACCAGCGGCAGCAGGTTCTGCGCGTCCTGCAGGTGCGCCTCGATGATGCCGAAGGCATTGCCCTTCTTGCCCTTGGCCACGAAGTAGGCCACCACCGGCGACTCGCGCAGCAGGCGCAAGGCCTTCACGGTGATCAACTCGGGGTCGCCGGGGCCCACGCCCAGGCCGATCAAGCGTCCTTTTGCCTGCATCATTCGATCTCCGTGGCGAGTGCGTTGACGGCGGCGGCGGCCATGGCGCTGCCGCCGAGGCGACCCTGCATGATCACGAACGGCACGCCACGGCTGTCGGCGGCCAGCGCGGCCTTGGATTCGGCGGCGCCGACGAAGCCCACCGGGAAGCCCAGGATCAGCGCCGGTTTCGGGGCACCGGCATCGATCATCTCCAGCAGGTAGAACAGGGCGGTCGGCGCGTTGCCGATCACCACGACGCTGCCTTCCAGATGCTCGCGCCACAGTTCCAGCGCGACGGCGGAACGGGTGTTGCCCAGCTCGCGGGCCAGTGCCGGCACACGCTCGTCGCGCAGGGTGCAGATCACCGGGTTGTCCGCCGGCAGGCGCGCGCGGGTGATGCCTTCGGCCACCATGCGCGCATCGCACAGGATCGGCGCCCCGGCGGCCAACGCGTCGCGCCCGGCCTTGCCTGCGCCTTCGGAGAACTGCAGGCCGTCGACCGCCTCGACCATGCCGCAGGCGTGGATCACCCGCACCGCGAGTTTTTCGAGGTCGGCCGGAATGCGCGCCAGGTCGGCCTCGGCGCGGATGATCGCGAAGGAGTTGCGATAGATCTCCTGACCGTCGCGGATGTAATCAAGCATCAAGGGGGCTCCGTGAGCGGGCGGCGAGCAGGGTCGCGGCCGCGTCGATAGTGAGGTTTTGGGCGTGCAGCGCGCCGAAGCCGGGCAACGCCGCATCGCGCAGATAAAGATCATAGTGGCCGGGACTGACGGCCAGCAGTGTCGCCGGGGCACGGTGCGCGGCGGCGCAGGAACGCGGGCAGCCGGACAGGTGCACGGCCTGGGCCTGCGGCAGCAGCGCGGCCAGCCGGCGGGCGTCGGCCTTGGTGTCGGCCAGGCCTTTGCCGCAGCCGCTGGCGCCGGTGCAGGCGATCACGGCGGTGAGCGGATCGCTCGCCTGGGTACGCAACCCCAAGTGTTCGAACCCGAGCAGCACCTGCCCGGCGTCGGACTCGCAGACATTCGGCAGCAGCAGGCTTTGCCACGGGGTGAACCGCAGGCTGCCGTCGCCGAAACGTCGCGAAAGGTCCGCGGCGCCACGCAGCATCGCCGGGTCAATACGCCCCAACGGCGGCACCGCGCCGACGTAGACCCGCCCCGCCGCGTGTTGCCGGTGAACGCCGATGTGCAGCGCGCCGTCGGCCTGCGGGCGCTGCCAGCCGTCGAGGGCCTTGAGCGGCAAGCGCGCTCCGAGCCGTTCGAGGAAGGCCGGCAGCGGCAGTTCATCCAGCAGATGGCGCATCCGCGCCTGCTCCGGGCGCGCCGACTCGAGGAACAGTTCCAGCACCGCGACAATCAGTTCATGACCGTCTTCAAGCGCTACCGCCGCCGGCGCAGGCTCCGTCGGGCAACCGGCCAGGCCGAACGCCAGCAGTACCTGACCGTCGCGTTCGCAGGCCGACAGCCACAAATCATGGGGGTGCTCAAGCATCGCCAGGGCTTCGCCGCCGTCCAGTTGCACGGCGAACTTGGCGCTCAGCTCGTGAAAGCGCGGATGGCATTGCAGGGTTTCGAGAATCTGCCGCGCCAGCGGACGGGTGTCGAAACGCATCTGCCGGTCGATCCCGGCGGATGGGCTGAGCATCAGGTTGCGCACATCGTCGCCGGCGGCGGTGCGCGGCCCGAGCCCTGCGCCCAGCAGCCGTTCGACCAGGGCCGCGGAACGGTCGCCGATCCCGCGGATCTGCAGGTTGGCGCGGTTGGTCGCCTCGATGACGCCGCCGGCGAAACGCTCGGCGGCCTCGGCCACCGCTTCGGCCTGATCCGCCGTGACCGATCCGCCGTCGAGCTTGATCCGGCAAATGCCGCCGTCCAGCGCCTGGACGGTGCGCAGCAGCCCCGGACAGGCCGAGGGGCGAAGGGCGGTGGACATCGGACGTTCGTTCAAGGGTTGACCGGCTGACTGGGCACGTGGGCGGGCGAAAGGCGGCCATTATGCCTGCTTTGCCCAAGGCCATGAAAAGCCTGACGGTCGGAAACCCTCCACGAGGCTGCACGGCGCAGCCCGAGGCGCGGCTACAGCTCGTAATCCTCAAAACCGAACGACAGGTTTTCCATGGCCTTGGCCACGCTCGGCCGCCGGGCCTCCATGACCCTGCGCGAGATCACCACCCGCCGGGCCCGGATGTCCAGTTGGGTCATCGCCTGCGAGATGTCCCAGAACAGATAGCGGGTGTTCAGGCTGGATTTGATGAACCGCACATGGGTCACGACCAGTTCCATGTCGCCGGCCGCGTTGTAGCTGACCGGCACGATCTTCAGGTCGAAAGCCTTCCCGCTGAGCCCTTGGGTCGTTTCCAGCAGATCGGCCCTGCGCTCGAGCGAGGTCAGCCCGGCCTCCACGCCGGCCACCTGTTCACGGGACAGCAGCCTGTCGGCGACCCTGATCCATGCCTGCTTCACGCTGCCGGAAAACTGCGGCTGAACGTATTCCACGGACGGCTGGTCACGGTTCCAGCCATGGGACCACAGCAGATCGGCGAAATAGTCGATCCACCGTCCCGGCTGGGTACCGCTGTCATAGACGCTGTCGGCCTGTCTCTTGGCCAGATAGGTGCAGTCGAGCGCAAACCCGTAGTCCGCCATCGGCTGCCCCCGAACGCCGGTGAGCAAGACATCGCCCACCAGCGTCGCTTCATGCCCGAACGCCCCTGTTCCTTCATGCATATTCCTGCTCCTTGCTGCCAACCCTGGCATGCGTGTCTGTGTAGGCCTGCACCCTAACAAACGCCTCGGGCAGGACAACCTGCTTTCCACGACATGAAGTTTCACCGGCAACCGGCCGGCGCCAGACGCCGTCAGCCGCGCTATCATGCCGCCTTGACCCATAACCCCGGATTGAGGAGCGGCATGGCGCCCTGGCTGACAGTGGTAGGTATCGGAGAAGACGGCTTCAAGGGCCTGGGCAGAAATGCCCGGCGCGCCCTGATGGACGCCTCGCGGATCGTCGGTGGCCAGCGCCAGCTGGACTTGCTGCCGGTGTGCATCCGTGGCGAGCGCCAGCGGTGGCCGAGCCCGTTTTCGCTGGCGCCGGTGCTGGAGCGCCGGGGCGAGGCGGTATGCGTGCTGGCCAGCGGCGATCCGATGTTCTACGGCGTCGGCGCCAGCCTGGCCCGTCAGGTGCCGGGCGACGAGATGAGCGTCCTGCCGGCGCCGTCCTCCTGCTCGCTGGCCGCCGCGCGGCTCCGCTGGCCGTTGCAGGACGTGGTGACGCTGTCGCTGGTCGCCCGTCCCCTGGCGGCGCTCAACGCGCAGTTGTCCAGCGGCGTGCGCCTGCTGCTGCTGAGCAACGATGCACAGAGCCCTGCGGCGGTCGCGGCGCTGCTGCGCGAGCGCGGGTTCGGCCCGAGCCGCCTCACGGTGCTCGAACATCTGGGCGGTAACGCCGAGCGCCGCATCGACGGCACCGCCGACGACTGGAACGCCCCGGCCGTCGCCGACCTCAACGTGATCGCCCTCCAATGCCTGGCCGACACCGGCGCCCCACGCCTGTCGCGTCTGGCCGGGCTGCCGGACTCAGCGTTCCGCCACGACGGCCAGTTGACCAAGCGCGACGTGCGCGCCGTCACCCTCGCCCGCCTCGCGCCGTGCCCCGGCGAGCTGCTGTGGGACGTCGGCGCCGGCAGCGGCTCCATCGGCATCGAATGGATGCGCGCCCACCCCAGCTGCCGGGCGCTGGCCATCGAGGCCGACGAGGGCCGCCAGCAACTGATCGAACACAACCGCGACGCCCTGGGCGTGCCCGGCCTGCAATTGATCCGCGGCCGCGCGCCCCAGGCACTCGAAGGCCTGGAACGGCCGGACGCGGTGTTCATCGGTGGCGGCGTCACCCGCCAGAACGTGTTCGAAACCTGCTGGGCGCAGCTCAAGCCCGGCGGTCGTTTGGTCGCCAACGCGGTGACCCTGCAGAGCGAGACCGCTTTGATGCACTGGCGCGAACGCCACGGCGGCGAACTGACCCGCCTCCACGTCGCCCAGGCGCAACCGCTGGGCGACTTCGACACCTGGCGCCAGGCGCTGCCGATCACCCTGCTGGAACTGGTCAAACCCCTCGATGCGTGACGAAACCGCCGAACAACCCGCCCCCCTGCGCAGCGGCCTGACCACCGGCAGCTGCGCCACCGCCACCAGCCTCGCCGCCGCGCGGCTGCTGCTCGGCGGCGCCCCGGCGGACGCGGTGCAGATCACCCTGCCCAAGGGCAAGCAGGTGCAGATGCGCCTGGAGTTCTGCCGCTTGACGGACGACGGCGCCGAGGCCGGCACGATCAAGGACGCCGGCGACGACCCCGACGTGACCCACGGCGCCCTGCTGTACTCGCAGGTGCGGCTGTCCGCTGAACCCGGGATCCGCTTCAACGCCGGCAAAGGGGTCGGCACCGTGACCCGGCCGGGGCTGGTGCTGGCCGTCGGCGAGCCGGCGATCAACCCGGTGCCGCGCAAGATGATCAGCGACCACCTGACCCTGCTCGCCGAAGAGACCGGCTATGGCGGCGGCTTCGACGTCACCGTCAACGTCGAGGGCGGCGAGGCCCTGGCGCTGAAGACCATGAACCCACGCCTGGGCATCCTCGGCGGGTTGTCGATCCTCGGCACCAGCGGCATCGTCCGGCCGTTCTCCTGCGCGGCCTACATCGCCTCGATCCATCAAGGCATCGACGTCGCCAAGACCAACGGCTACCTGCACATCGCCGCCTGCACCGGCAACGCCAGCGAAGACACCATGCGCCGGGTCTACGGCCTGCCGGAAATCGCCCTGATCGAAATGGGCGACTTCGTCGGCGCGGTGCTCAAGCATCTGCGCAAGGTGCCTGTGGACAAGCTCAGCCTGTGCGGCGGCTTCGGCAAGATCAGCAAGCTGGCGGCCGGGCACATGGACCTGCATTCGCGCCATTCGAGCATCGACCTGCCGCAACTGGCCGGCTGGGCGGCGGCGGTGGGCGCCGATGCGGCCTTGCAGCAACGCATCCGCGAGGCCAACACCAGCCAGCAGGCACTGGCGATGGCCAGCGCGGCGGGCATCGCCCTCGGCGACGAGGTCTGCCGCCACGCGCTGGCATTCGCCCGCAGCGTGGTGCCGGCGCAAGTGCAGGTCGAGGTGTTCGCGATCGACCGCCAGGGCGGCATCGTCGGCCATGCGGGAGCGTTTCGATGAAGCGGATCCTTCTGCTCGGCGGCGTCACCGAAGCGCTGGCCATCGCCCGCACCTTGGGGCCGGCACACATCTACAGCCTGGCCGGCATCGGCCGGGTGCCCACCGACCTGACCTGCCGGGTGCGCACCGGCGGCTACGGCGGCGCCGAAGGCCTGGCACAGTTCATCCGCGACGAGGGCATCGGCCTGCTGCTCGACGCCACCCATCCCTATGCCGCGCAAATCAGCCGCAACGCGGCAAGCGCCGCGCAACGGACGGGCATTCCTTGCTGGGCCCTGCGCCGTCCCGCGTGGCAAGCCGAGCCCGGCGACGACTGGCGCGAAGTCGCCGACTGGAGCGAACTGGTCAACGCGCTCCAACCCTTCCGCCGCCCGCTGTTCACCCTGGGCCGCGAGCCCTTGCAGCACCTGGACGAAATCCCCGCCCACCAGTTCTGGACCCTGCGCGCCCTGGACGCCTGTCCCGGCAACGAACGCTGCGAAGTCATCGGCGCCCGTGGACCGTTCCTGATCGAGGACGAACGGGCGCTGTTCGAGCGGCGGCAGATCGACGTGCTGATCAGCAAGAACAGCGGCAGCGCGGCGACCGAGCCGAAGCTTGCGGTGGCGCGGGAGCGAGGGGTGCCGGTGATTGTTTTGGGGCGGCCGGCGTTGCCGGAGGTGGATCGGGTGTTTTGGCGTACGTCTGAAGCCCTTGAAGCCCTGACGATGTCAGACTTTTCCTGAGTTCGAACTCGTCTGCGACTTTGCCCGCAAATTTTGAAGATGCAGCCGACTGTTTTTCACTCCCCCCTCACTCCAATACTTCGTTTCCTTTAATCCAGACATTCAGGCGGCCAGAAAATACGGCTTGCCTGCCTGTATCCCAAGGAATACGATCCCGACATGATCGCCTTTGAACGATCCCGTATTTTTTCCGAATGGCTCGATTCCCTAAAAGACATCACCGGTAAAGGCCGAATCCTCTCCAGGCTCAGGGCGGCCGAACTGGGCAACTTTGGCGATTGCAGGTTCGTCGGTGACGCCGTTTATGAAATGCGTGTTCATTGCGGCCCCGGTTACAGGGTGTACTTCACACGTCGAGGGGAAGTGATTTATCTGTTGCTGACGGGAGGCGACAAATCGACACAAAGGCGAGACATCAAACACGCCGTGCAGATGGCACATAGCATCGGTAATGAGGAGTAAGTCATGACCGAAGAATTCACCCGTTTTGACGCTGCCGAGTACCTCAAAACCCCTGAGGACATGGCGGCCTATCTGGATGCCTGCTTTGACGAAGACGCCGGTGACGGGGTTCTGATACGCGCGGCGCTCAATGACATCGCCCGTGCCCAAGGCATGACCCAGGTCGCTCGGGACGCAGGTCTTGGTCGTGAGAGTCTGTACAAGGCGCTGAGCAGCACTGGCAATCCTGAATTCGCAACTATCATGAAAGTCATGAAGGCATTGGGTTTGAGATTGCATGCCGTGGCGCTGTAAGCATGCTGCGACACCAAACCGCACGACGCTTTTTTACTTATCGGCCCTGATCAGGCTAAATAGCCGCGCCTGATCGCCCACCCGACGGATCCGTCCCATGAACCGACACCGGCTTGCCATTGCCTGGATCGCCTGCTTCGCAGTGCTGTTCAACATGCTCGCCATGCCGTTGACGGGATCGATGGCCCGGGCGGCGCAGTCGCCCGCCGAACAATTGCTGTGGAGCAGCTTCTGCACCGGCAGCGGGACGAAAATGGTGGCGGTGTCCATCGGCACCGTCGACCAGAAGGCGCCCCAGGGCGGCGACGAGCATTCCGCCATGCAGCATTGCTGGTGCTGCTCAGGCGCAGCGCCGGTGCTGGCGTTGCCCGGGCACTCGCCGCAGCTGTATTTCGCCCGCTACGAAAGCAACCGCAGCGTGGCGCCCGTCACGATGCAAGCACCAACGCCCCGCCAGCAATGGCCCGACCTCAATCCCCGCGCTTCCCCTCTGGCTTGATTTGTTGCCGCATTTGACCTGCGTTTCAAATCGATCTGGAGAACCGTCATGTTGAACAAACTCATCGTCCTGGCCGCGCTGCTGTTGCCTGCCTGCTTCGCCCATGCCCACGAATACAAGGCGGGCGAACTGGAAATCGCCCACCCGTGGTCGCAGGAACTGCCGCCCAACGCCCCGACCGTCGCCGCCTATTTCGTGATCCACAACGCCGGCAAGACCGACGACCGCCTGCTCGGCGTCGACTCTCCGATCGCCCCCAAGGCCGAACTGCACGAGCATGTGATGCAGGGCGACCTGATGAAGATGCAGCAGGTGCCGAACGTGGCGATTCCTGCCGGCGGCAACGTGACCTTCGCGCCGATGGCGTACCACGTGATGCTGATGAACCCCAGTGACCGCAGCCTGCTCACCGACGGCAAGCGTTTTCCGCTGACCCTGCACTTCGAGAAGGCCGGTGACGTGACCGTCGAAGTCGCCGTGCAGAAGGAAGCGCCGCAGGCCATGCCGGCCCACGCGCACGCCCAGTAACCGCAACGGCAGACGCCGGCCATGCGCCCGCTGAGCGCCAGGCCCTCCCTGCAACGCCGTCAGGCCAGAGACCTGACCCGCGGCAGCTGGATCGCCCTGTTCGCCATGTTGATGATCTTCATCGGCCCGCTGGTTTCCCAGTCGATGCCGATGGACTCGCACGCCTCCATGAACATGCCGATGGGCATGACGATGGACATGCCGGGCATGGATCACGCCGCGCCGGACGCGCAACCGGCCGCCGAACACTGCCCGCCGCAGTCGTCCCGCCATGTGATGTGGGAGAAGTGCGGCTACTGCAGCCTGCTGTTCAACTGCCCGGCGCTGACCGGCGGCGGCACCTTCGCCACGTTCAGCATCCCGCTGGTCAACACCTTCACGCCACCCTCCCCGCGCCTGGGCCATGCCCGGCAGACCTTCTTCCCCGGCGCCCGCCCCCGCGCCCCGCCCGTCGCAGCGTAAACGCCCACTGCTGATTGCACACGGTCGAGAAGACAGCCACAGGCTGCCGGCCGTGTCGTTTACGACTGTCCGATGGAAATTGTCATGTCCAGGTTTTCCGCTGTCCCGCGTTTGAGCCCTGCCCGAACGTCTTTTGCCCTGACCGAATCCCGCGTTCGTTTCAGGCACGCCACCGCCGTCCTTTGCGGCGTCCTGCTGTCCCCGCTGGCATTGGCCGACGAACATGCCGGCCACAGCGCCGTCAGTGAGGAACTGAGCCCGACGGTGATCACCGCCCTGGCCCCGAGCTCGCCGCTGACCGTCGTCACCAATCCCAAGGATCCGCGCCAGCCGGTGCCGGCCAGCGACGGCGGCGACTACCTCAAGACCATCCCCGGCTTCGCCCTGGTGCGCAACGGCGGCACCAACGGCGATCCGGTGCTGCGCGGCATGTTCGGCTCGCGCCTGAACATCCTCACCAACGGCAGCGTGATGCTCGGCGCCTGCCCCGGCCGGATGGATGCGCCCACCTCGTACATCTCGCCCGAGACCTACGACAAACTCACCGTGATCAAAGGCCCGCAGACCGTGCTCTACGGCCCCGGCGCCTCGGCCGGCACGATCCTGTTCGACCGTGAGCCGGAACGCTTCGGCGAGCTCGGCACCCGGGTCAACGCCAGCGTGCTGGCGGGCTCCAACGGGCGCTTCGACAAAGTGCTGGATGCCGCCGCCGGCGGCTCGCTGGGCTACGTGCGGGTGATCGGCAACACCGCCCATTCCGACGATTACCGCGACGGCAACAACGACACCGTCGCCTCGCGCTACGACAAGTGGAACGGCGATGTGGCGCTGGGCTGGACGCCGGACGCCGACACCCTGCTGGAACTGACCGCCGGCCGCGGCGACGGCGAAGCGCGCTACGCCGGGCGCGGCATGGACGGTTCGCAGTTCCTGCGCGAAAGCCTGGGCCTGCGCTTCGAGAAGTCCAATATCACTGACGTGCTGGAGAAACTGGAGGCGCAGGTCTACTACAACTACGCCGACCACGTGATGGACAACTACACCCTGCGCACGCCGTCCGGCACCGGGATGATGGCCGGGCCGATGGCCTCCAACGTCGACCGGCGCACCCTCGGCGCACGGATCAAGGCGACCTGGCGCTGGGCCGACATCCAGTTGGTCACCGGCCTCGACGCGCAGACCGACGAGCACCGCCAGCGCGCCGCCATGGGCATCGACGCCTACAAGGATGTGCCGCGCAACAAGGACGCCGATTTCCACAACTACGGCGTGTTCAGCGAACTGACCTGGTACGCCGCCGACCGCGACCGCCTGATCACCGGCGCCCGGGTGGACCGCGCCTCGGCCAAGGATTACCGCCAGCGCATCGGCTCGGGCATGATGTCCCGTCCCAACCCGACCGCCGACGACACCCGCGCCGACACCCTGCCCAGCGGTTTCGTGCGTTACGAGCATGACCTGGCCGACACCCCGGCCACGCTGTATGCGGGCCTGGGCCACGCCCAGCGCTTCCCGGACTACTGGGAGCTGTTCTCGCCCAAATCGGGCCCGGCCGGTTCGCTGAACGCGTTCGATTCGATCAAGCCGGAAAAGACCACCCAGCTCGACTTCGGCGTGAACTACAAGAGCGCCGACCTCGACGCCTGGGCCTCGGGCTACATCGGCCAGGTGCGCGACTACATCCTGTTCGACTACACGGGCATGGCCTCCCGCGCCGAGAACATCGACGCCCGGATCATGGGCGGCGAGCTCGGGGCCGCCTACCGGCTCACCGAGCGCTGGAAAGCCGACGCGACCCTGGCCTACGCCTGGGGCAAGAACAGCAGCGACGGCACGGCATTGCCGCAGATGCCACCGCTGGACGCGCGGTTCGGCCTGACCTACAGCGAAGACGACTGGAGCGCCGGCGCCCTGTGGAGGGTGGTGGCCGCGCAGAACCGCATCGACCAGAACAAGGGCAACGTGGTCGACAAGGACTACGGCAAGAGCTCGGGCTTCGGCGTGTTCTCGCTCAACGGTGCCTACCGGATCAACCGGCACTGGAAGGTCAGCACCGGCGTCGACAACCTGTTCGGCAAGGCTTACGCCGAACACCTGAACCTGGCGGGCAACGCCGGGTTCGGCTACCCGGCCAACGACCCGCAAGCGATCAAGGAGCCGGGGCGCACGCTCTGGACCAAGGTGGACATGAGTTTCTGACCCCCTGTAGGAGCGAGCCTGCTCGCGAGGGGACGGCACAGGCGACCATCGATGTCGCCTGATGCGGCGCTTTCGCGAGCAGGCTCGCTCCCACAGTGACCACAGTTCAACAGATACAGAACAACTAAAAGATCCAAGCCAAGCGGAGCACACGTGATGAAACAGCCCAAACCGAATTTCTACAACCTGGCCTGGCGCTGGCATTTCTATGCCGGTCTGTTCGTCGCGCCATTCATGGTGATGCTGGCCCTGACCGGCATCATTTACCTGTTCAAGCCGCAGCTCGACTCGCTGATGTACGGCAGCCTGCTCAACGTCCCGGCCGGGCACCACACCGTGCCGGCCGATGACCTGCTGCAAAGGGTCAAGGGCGCTTACCCGCAAGGCCAGGTCACCCAGTACCTGCCGCCGGCGGCCGCCGGACGCAGCGCGCAGTTCGTGGTGAAGGACGCCGGCCACGAGCTGAACGTGTTCGTCGATCCGTACCACGGCGACATCCTCGGCGAGCAGGACGCCAAGCGGAACCTGCAAGCGCTCGCACGGGCGATCCACGGCGAATTGATGATCGGCACTGTCGGTGACCGACTGATCGAACTGGCCGCCGGCTGGGGCGTGGTGCTGGTGGTGTCCGGGGTGTTTCTGTGGTGGCCGCGCGGTCAGGCGGCCGGGATTCTGTGGCCACGGCTGAACAGCCGCGGCCGCGTGCTGTGGCGCGACCTGCACGCGGTCACCGGCTTCTGGGGCGCGGCGTTGCTGCTGGTGATGCTGCTCAGCGGCATGACCTGGACCGGTTTCTGGGGCAAGCAATACGCCCAGGTGTGGAACGTGTTCCCGGCGGCGATGTGGGACAACGTGCCGACCTCCGACGTCGAGGCCGGCAGCCTCAACGACGCCGCTCGCCAGACCGTACCGTGGGCCATGGAAAACACCCCGATGCCGATGTCCGGCGACCACGCCGAACACATGGCCCACGGCGGCATGCAACACGGGCCCGCCGCGCCGGCCATCAGTCTGCAGGCTGTGCAGAACATCGCCCTTGAGCGCAAGGTCGAGCCGGGCTACAGCATCACAATGCCGACCACCGCCACCGGCGTGTTCACCATCGCGGTGTTCGCCGACGACCCACGCAACGACGCCACCCTGCACGTCGATCAGTACACCGGCAAGGTGTTGGCCGATGTGCGATTCGAGCACTACGGCGCCGTCGCCCGGGCCACGGAGATCGGTGTGATGCTGCACGAAGGCAAGATGTTCGGCACCGTCAACCAGATCGTCGTGCTGCTGATCTGCCTGATGATCCTGCTCAGCGCCGTCAGCGGCGTGGTGATCTGGTGGAAGCGCCGCCCGCAGGGCAAGTTCGGCGTTCCGCCGCTGCGCCACGACCTGCCGAAATGGAAAACCGGCGTGGCGATCATGCTGGCGCTGGGCGTGGCATTCCCGCTGGTGGGGGCTTCGCTGGTGGTGGTGGGACTGCTGGACTGGCTGTTGCTGTCGCGGTTGGGGCGGCAAACTGAATCGGCTTCAACTTCATCATGAATCAGGCGAGATGCGTGATTTAGACGCTTCTATACACTTTCGGGGCTTAGCCCCCCGGACATTTTAGTGTTACTGTATAACACTAACTGACCGCTTTGCCCGCCGTCGAAGGACGGCGGGCTTTCTTTTGAAGAAGCGATTTGAAGCTCAGATGAACAAGTACCTCCTGTCCGGCCTTTGCCTGTTCGCGGCGAACGGCGCCCATGCCGACGCCCCGCCGCTGACGCTGCCCACCGGCACCATCACCGCGCCGGCGGTGGATGACGATGCCGTCAGCCTCGCCACCCCGACCGGCGCCGGCTCGCGCTTGAACCTCAGCGCGCTGGAGACCCCGGCCAGCACCGAAAGCCTCACCGGCGAGCGGATCCGCGCCCGGGGCGATCGCAGCGTGCAGGACGCCGTGTCGCGCAGCACCGGCATCAGCCGCACCGGCACGCCGGGCGATGGCGGCACTTCGTTGCAGGCCCGGGGATTTACCGGACAGAGTTCGGTGATGCAGTTGTATGACGGCAACCGCCTGTACACCGGCATGGGCACCGTGACGTTCCCTGTCGACACCTGGTCGGTGGAACGCGTCGACGTGCTGCGCGGCCCGGCTTCGGTGCTGTATGGCGAAGGCGCCACGGGCGCGGTGGTCAACACGATCCCGAAAAAGCCCTTCGAGGGCGAGATCGAAAACCGCCTGCGCGTCGGCTACGGCTCCTTCGACACCCAGCAGCAGGCGCTCGACAGCGGCGGTTCGCTGAGCGACACCCTGAGCTACCGCCTGAACCTCAACCGCCTGCGCAGCAGCGGCTGGATCGACCGCGGCGACTCGTCCGGCGACTTCGTCAGCGCCGCCCTGCGCTGGCAGGCACGCGACGACCTGACCTTCACCCTGGCCCACGACTACGGCGACCAGCGCCCGCAGAACTATTTCGGCACCCCGCTGATCGACGGCCGCCTGAAGGACAGCCTGCGCAACAAGAACTACAACGTGCGCGACGACAAGCAGCACTACAACGACCAGTGGACGCGCTTGACCAGCGACTGGCAGATCAACGACTCGGTCAGCGCCAGCAACGAACTGTATTACCTCAAGGCCCGACGCCGCTGGCAGAACGCCGAGAACTACAACTTCGACCGCGACAGCGGGCAACTGAGCCGCAGCGGCTACTTCGGCATCGGCCACAAGCAGGAGCAGGTCGGCGACCGCCAGAGCTTCACCTTCAAACACTCGCTGTTCGGCCTCGACAGCCAGACCGTCACCGGCGTCGACCACAACCGCATCCGCTTCCGGCTCGACAGCAACTCGCCGTTCAACGACGTGTTGCCGGACGGCCAGCCGCTGGATCTGTACCGCCCGCAACCGGGTTATTTCGAAAGCGCCGACCCTTACCGCGGCCAGTTCCGGAGCACCACAAAGCAAATGTCGGCGTTCGCCGAAAACCGCACGCAACTGAGCGAGCGCTGGTCGCTGGTGACCGGGGTACGCCGCGACTACGTGCACGTGGACCGCGACAACCTGGTCAACGACAGCCGCAGCGACAAGACCCTGACCGGCAACAACTGGAAGGCCGGGTTGGTGTTCGCCCTGACGCCGCAGACCTCGTTCTACGGCCAGTTGGCCACCAGCACCGACGGCGTCGGCGGATTGATTTCCCTGAGCCCGGGCCAGCAGCAGTACGACCTGGCCACCGCCCGGCAGACCGAGATCGGCATGAAGCAGCTGTTCTGGGACGATCGCGGCGAATTCACCCTGGCGGCCTACCGCATCGTGAAAAAGAAATTGCTGACCGACGATCCGGGCAATCCGACGCTCAAGCAGCAGGTCGGCCAACAGTCATCCAACGGCCTGGAAGCCAGCCTCGACCTGCAACTGCCGCACGCCTGGCGGATGCAGGCCAACGCGGCCATAGTCAAGGCCAAGTACGACGACTTCGAAGAGGTGGTCGCCGGGGTGCCGGTCTCGCGCAACGGCAACCGTCCGGTGGACGTGCCGCGGCGCACCGCCAACCTGTGGCTGGACAAGGCCCTCACCGATGACCTGAAGGCCGGCGCCGGCGTGCGTTACGTCGATGCGCGCTACGCCGACATGGCCAACCGCAACGAGCTGCCGGGCTACACCGTGGTCGATGCGACGCTGTCGTGGAAAGCCCTGCGCAACACCACGCTGGGATTGCAGGTGAACAATCTGTTTGACCGGACCTATGCGCAAAGCCAATACAATGAGGGCCAGCAGTGGATTCTGGGTGAGCCTCGTTCGTTCTTTGTCACGGCTGACTACACCTTTTAGAACAGGAACGAAATGACCTCACTGACCCTCACCGACCTGAGATGGTCCCCCCTGGGCCACGGCCACTGCCATCACCGGTTCCAACTGCGTGACGCCTCGTTGCACGTGGCCGCCGGTGAGTTCGTCGGGCTGATCGGGCCCAACGGCAGCGGCAAGACCAGCCTGTTGCGCTGCGCCTACCGCTTCAGCCAGCCGGAACGCGGTGAGGTCAAACTCGATCATCACAATGTCTGGAAGCAATCTTCACGCTGGTGTGCGCAACGCATCGCCGTGGTGCTGCAGGAGTTCCCCGATGCCTTCGGCCTGACTGTGGAAGAAGTGGTCGCCATGGGCCGCACGCCGCACAAGGGCCTGTTCGACGGCGACACGCTTGAAGACCGCCACCTCGCCACTCAGGCCCTCAAGTCCGTGGGGCTGGACGGCTTCGAAGATCATGCGTTCGCCACACTGTCCGGCGGTGAAAAACAACGGGTGATCCTTGCCCGCGCCCTGACCCAGCAACCGCAACTGCTGATCCTCGACGAGCCGACCAACCACCTCGACCCGCGTTATCAGCTGGAACTGCTGCAGCTGGTCAAGCGTCTGCAGATCGGCACCCTGGCAAGCATTCACGACCTGAACCTGGCCGCCGCGTTCTGCGACCGGTTGTATGTGATCAACCACGGTCGCATCGTCGCCAGCGGCGCCCCGCAAGAAGTCCTCACTGTTGAATTGCTGCGCGACGTGTTCGGCGTCGAAGCATTGATCGATTCCCACCCCCTCCACGGCTACCCGCGAATCACCTGGATAACCCGACCATGACTGTGCGCTCCCTGCTTTGCCTCGCTCTGCTGCTGGGCACCCCCCAAGCCTTCGCCGAGGCCACGAAGTACCCGCTGACAATCCAGAGCTGCAACCGCGAAGTGACCTTCAAGGAAGCGCCGAAACACGCGGTCAGCCACGACATCAACATGACCCAGATGATGCTCGCCCTCGGTCTCAAGCCGCAGATGGCCGGCTACAGCGGCGTCAGCGGCTGGAAATCGGTGACGCCGCACATGCAGTCGCTTCTGGACGGTTTGCCGGAACTGGCAGCCAAGTACCCGTCGGTGGAAACCCTGCTCAACGCCAACGTCGATTTCTTCTTCGCCGGCTGGGACTACGGCATGCGCGTCGGTGGCGACCTCACGCCGCAAACCCTGCAACCGCTGGGCATCAACGTCTATGAGCTGACCGAATCCTGCGCCTTCGTGATGAAACGCCCGGCCGCCACGCTGGACGACACCTACAACGACCTGCGCAACCTCGGAAAGATCTTCGACGTGCAGGACCGCGCCGACGCGCTGGTCGCCGACATGCAAAGCCAGGTCGCCGAAATCCGCAAAGACCTGCCCGCCGAAAAACCGCGTGTGTTCCTGTACGACAGCGGCGAAGACCGCGCCATGACCTCCGGCCGCCTCGGCATGCCCCAGGCGCTGATCGACGCCGCCGGCGGACGCAACGTGCTCGATGACGTCGAGGCGAGCTGGACGCGGGTCAACTGGGAAACCGTGGTCGAGCGCAATCCGCAGGTGATCGTGATCGTCGACTACAGCGAAATCACCGCCGAGCAGAAGATTGAATTTCTGCTGAAGAACAAGGCGCTGCAATCGGTGGACGCGATCAAGAACCAGCGCTTCATCGTCATCCCTTACGTGCAGGCCACGCCAGGGATCGACAACGTGCTGGCGGTGGAAACCCTGGCCAAGGGGTTCCACGGCGAATGAGCGACCGTCGCTACGCGTTGCTGCTGACCGCGCTGGGCGCCGTGCTGCTGGTGTCGTGCGTGGTGTCGCTGGGCGCAGGTCCTGCGCGGGTGCCGGTGGACGTGGTGTGGCGGATCCTGCTGCACAAGCTGTTCGCCGTCGGCGTGCCGGACTGGAGCGCCGGCCAGGTACACATCGTCTGGCTGATCCGGGTGCCGCGCATGCTGCTCGGCGCCCTGGTCGGCGCCGGGCTGGCGCTGATCGGCGCGGTGCTGCAAGCGGTGACGCGCAACCCGCTGGCCGATCCGCACCTGCTCGGCGTCACGTCCGGCGCGACCCTGGGCGCGGTGATCGTCGTGCTGCACGTCGGCGAGATCGCCGGGCTGCTGACCCTGCCGGCGGCTGCGTTCATCGGCGCGCTGCTGAGCATGCTGACGGTGCTGGCCATCGCCAACCGGCACGGTCGGCTCGACAGCGACCGCTTGCTGCTGTGCGGCGTGGCGGTGTCGTTCGTGATGATGGCGGTCGCCAACCTGCTGCTGTTCATGGGCGACCACCGCGCCAGTTCCGCGGTGATGTTCTGGATGCTCGGCGGCCTCGGCCTCGCCCGCTGGGAGTTGTTGGCGGTGCCGGCGCTCAGCGTCCTGCTCGGGCTGATTTTGCTGATCGGCATGGCCCGACCGCTGAACGCCTTGATGGCCGGCGAACAGACTGCCGTCACCCTCGGCCTGAATGCCCGGTCGGTGCGTCTTCGGGTGTTCGTGATCGCCTCGCTGATGACTGGAGTGCTGGTGTCGATCAGCGGCTCCATCGGCTTTGTCGGGTTGATGGTGCCGCACATCGCCCGGCGCCTGATCGGTGCAGAACATCGGCGCCTGCTGCCGGTGTGCGTGTTGCTCGGCAGTGTGTTCCTGGTGTGGGTCGATGTCGCCGCACGCACGCTGATCGCTCCCGAAGACCTGCCCATCGGCGTCGCCACCGCGGCCCTCGGCGGACTGTTCTTCATCGGCCTGATGCGTCGCCGCTGATCCGGCGCAGGCCGGCTCGTGAATGGGGTGAGCACTCGCCCCTGATGTCGGCCGGCACGGCCCCGTCGCGAGCAGGCTCGCTCCCACAGGGATGCCCTGATCTGGCGCACGCACGTGCACCGTTGCATGCAATCCGTCCTCTCATGGTGCGCTGCGCCATGCGGCAACCGCTCTAAACCGGTATTTCCCTGCCCGTCCCAGACCGGGCACAGCCCTTGCAAAACCTCTCCGGTCGTCCGCCTCTGCCAACCCAGAAAATTCGAACGTTCATGGAGATCGCACAATGAAGCGTCGCAGTTTGATCAAGGCTTTCACACTCTCGGCAAGCATTGCCGCGATGGGCATGACCTGGACGGCCCAGGCCGCCGAGACCATCAAGGTCGGGATTCTGCATTCGTTGTCCGGCACCATGGCGATCTCCGAGACGTCCCTCAAGGACATGGCGCTGATGACCATCGACGAAATCAACGCCAAGGGCGGCGTCAACGGCAAGCTGCTGGAGCCGGTGGTGGTGGACCCGGCGTCGAACTGGCCGCTGTTCGCCGAGAAGGGCCGGCAACTGCTGACCCAGGACAAGGTGGCAGTGGTGTTCGGCTGCTGGACCTCGGTGTCGCGCAAATCGGTGCTGCCGGTGTTCGAGGAGCTCAACGGCCTGCTGTTCTACCCGGTGCAGTACGAAGGCGAGGAAATGTCGCCGAACGTGTTCTACACCGGCGCCGCGCCCAACCAGCAGGCGATCCCGGCGGTCGAGTACCTGATGAGCGAGGACGGCGGCGGCGCCAAGCGCTTCTTCCTGCTCGGCACCGACTACGTCTACCCGCGCACCACCAACAAGATCCTGCGTGCGTTCCTGCACTCCAAAGGCGTGGCCGACAAGGACATCGAAGAGGTCTACACCCCGTTCGGCCACAGCGACTACCAGACCATCGTGGCCAACATCAAAAAGTTCTCGGCCGGCGGCAAGACCGCGGTCATCTCCACCGTCAACGGCGACTCCAACGTGCCGTTCTACAAGGAACTGGCCAACCAGGGCCTGAAAGCCACCGACGTGCCGGTGGTGGCGTTCTCGGTGGGCGAGGAAGAACTGCGCGGCATCGACACCAAGCCGCTGGTGGGCAACCTCGCGGCGTGGAACTACTTCGAGTCGGTCGAGAACCCGGTGAACAAACAGTTCGTCGATGACTGGAAAGCCTACGCGAAGAAACACAACCTGCCGGGCGCCGACAAGGCCGTGACCAACGACCCGATGGAGGCCACCTACGTCGGCATCCACATGTGGGCCCAGGCGGTGGAGAAAGCCAAGTCCACCGACGTCGACAAGGTGCGCGAAGCCCTCGCCGGCCAGACCTTCGCCGCGCCGTCGGGCTACACCCTGACCATGGACAAGACCAACCACCACCTGCACAAGCCGGTGATGATCGGCGAGATCCAGCCGGACGGTCAGTTCAACGTGGTCTGGCAGACCGAAGGCCCGGTGCGCGCCCAGCCGTGGAGCCCGTTCATCCCGGGCAACGACAAGAAGCCGGAGTATGCGGTGAAGAGCAACTGACCCCTTGAACGTCAGGCTTGGGCACAACGCCTGAGCCTGACACCGATCCTGTGGGAGCTGGCTTGCCAGCGATGGCATCACCTCGGTTCGCCAGGTGCACCGGGTCGCCTGCATCGCCGGCAAGCCAGCTCCCACACAATCCAAGCAAGGCGCCTCTCTATGCCCACTGCCCTTATCCGCTTGATCCTGGCCGTCGCACTTTTGCTGCCGATGGCCACCCACGCCGGGGACGCCGAAGACTTCGTCGCCGCCAACCCCGCGCAACAGGCCAAACTGCTGGAAGCCTGGGCCGCGCAGCCCGATCCGGCCCGCATCGAATTGCTCGGCGCCCTGCAGCAAGGCGAGCTGACGGTCGACGGCCAGACCAGGATCCTGCGCCTGAACAACCGCCTGCGGGGCCTGACCGACACCGCCCTGGCCAGCCACCAGTTGCTCGCCGCCGACGCGAAGATCCGCCTGGCCGCCGCGCAGCAATTGCAGAAGAGCGCCAAGCCCGCCCAATTGAACTTCCTCGACCGGCAACTGGCCGGCGAAACCGATGAGCACGTCCACGCCGCCCTGAGCCTGGCGCTGGCCAACCTGCAACTGGCGGACGCCGCCCCGGCGGTGCGCCTGGCCGCCGTGCGCCTGCTCGGCGAGACCGGCGACCCGCTGGCCCGCACCCGTCTCGAAGGCTTGCTCGAACCCGGTGCCGAAACCGACGCCGGCGTGCGCACGGCGGCCGAAACCAGCCTGGGCCAGGTCAAGCGCAAGCTGCTGGTCGGCGACCTGCTCGGCCAGGCGTTCAGCGGCTTGTCCCTGGGCTCGATCCTGCTGCTGGCGGCGCTGGGCCTGGCGATCACCTTCGGCCTGCTCGGCGTGATCAACATGGCCCACGGCGAAATGCTGATGCTCGGCGCCTACTCGACCTACGTGGTGCAACTGCTGATCCAGCGCCACGCGCCGCAGGCCCTCGAGTTCTATCCGCTGATCGCGCTGCCGGTGGCGTTCTTCGTCACCGCCGCCATCGGCATGGCGCTGGAGCGCACAGTGATCCGCCACCTCTACGGCCGGCCGCTGGAAACCCTGCTCGCCACCTGGGGCATCAGCCTGATGCTGATCCAACTGGTGCGGCTGGCGTTCGGCGCGCAGAACGTCGAGGTGGCCAACCCGGCGTGGCTGTCCGGCGGGGTCCAGGTGCTGCCGAACCTGGTGCTGCCCTACAGCCGCCTCGTGATCATCGGCTTCGCGCTGTTCGTGGTGGCGCTGACCTGGCTGCTGCTGAACAAGACGCGCCTGGGCCTGAACGTGCGCGCCGTCACCCAGAACCGCAGCATGGCCGCCTGCTGCGGCGTGCCTACCGGGCGGATCGACATGCTCGCCTTCGGCCTGGGCTCGGGCATCGCCGGCCTCGGCGGCGTGGCGCTGAGCCAGATCGGCAACGTCGGGCCGGACCTGGGCCAGAGCTACATCATCGACTCGTTCCTGGTGGTGGTGCTCGGCGGCGTCGGCCAACTGGCCGGCAGCGTGTGCGCCGCTTTCGGCCTCGGTGTGGCCAACAAACTGCTCGAACCGCAGATCGGTGCGGTGCTCGGCAAGATCCTGATCCTTGCGCTGATCATTCTGTTCATTCAGAAGCGTCCGCAAGGCCTCTTCGCTCTCAAGGGACGGGTGATCGACTGATGAACCAGCCACTGCTGCTCACGGCCACGCAAAAGGCCGGCGCCACCCTCACCGCCGCCGTCGGCGCGGCGGTGTTCGCCCTGCTGATCGCCCTGGCGCTGCTGTCGCTGCTGCCGGCGGACAGCCCGCTGCACGTCTCGGCCTACACCCTGACGCTGGTCGGCAAGATCCTCTGCTACGCCGTCGTCGCCCTGGCGCTGGACCTGGTCTGGGGCTACGCCGGCCTGCTGTCCCTGGGCCACGGCCTGTTCTTCGCCCTCGGCGGCTACGCCATGGGCATGTACCTGATGCGCCAGGCCGCCGGCGACGGCTTGCCGGCATTCATGACGTTCCTGTCGTGGAGCGAATTGCCCTGGTACTGGAGCGGCACCGACCACTTCCTCTGGGCCCTGTGCCTGGTGGTGCTGGCGCCGGGGCTGCTGGCGCTGGCGTTCGGCTTCTTCGCCTTCCGCTCGCGGATCAAGGGCGTGTACTTCTCGATCATGACCCAGGCCCTGACCTTCGCCGGCATGCTCCTGTTCTTTCGCAACGAGACCGGGTTCGGCGGCAACAACGGCTTCACCAACTTCCGCACGATCCTGGGCTTCGGCATCACCGAACCCGGCACCCGCGCCGCGCTGTTCCTGGCCACCGTGCTGTTGCTGGCGGCGAGCCTGTTCATCGGCTGGCGCCTGGCCCGGAGCAAGTTCGGCCGGGTGCTGACCGCCCTGCGCGATGCGGAGAACCGCCTGATGTTCTGCGGCTACGACCCGCGCGGCTTCAAGCTGTTCGTCTGGGTGTTGAGCGCGGTGCTGTGCGGACTGGCCGGCGCCCTGTACGTGCCGCAGGTGGGGATCATCAACCCGAGCGAGATGTCGCCGACCAACTCCATCGAAGCTGCGGTGTGGGTCGCCCTCGGCGGCCGCGGCACCCTGGTCGGCCCGTTGCTCGGCGCCGGCCTGGTCAACGGCATGAAGAGCTGGTTCACCGTGGCCTTCCCCGAATACTGGCTGTTCTTTCTCGGTGCGCTGTTCATCGGCGTGACCCTGTACCTGCCCAAAGGCGTGATCGGCCTGCTGAAAAAACGAGGTGAGCCATGAGAGTGACCGCCAGCGCCGAGTTCATGCTCGAACCGGCCTTCTTCCCGCCGCTGGACCCGAACCGCGACGCCGGCACCGGCCGCGATGCCCTGGGCCTCGGCCAGCGTGCGGGCCCGGGGCTCGACACCCGCCACGGCACGATCCTGACCCTGGAAGACATCAGCGTCAGCTTCGACGGCTTCAAGGCCCTGAACGACCTGAACCTGTACATCGGCGTCGGCGAGCTGCGCTGCATCATCGGCCCCAACGGCGCGGGCAAGACGACGCTGATGGACGTCATCACCGGCAAGACCCGCCCCACCCGCGGCAAGGCCTGGTTCGGCGAAACCCTGGACCTTGCGCAAATGAGCGAGGTGCGGATCGCCCAGGCCGGCATCGGCCGCAAGTTCCAGAAGCCCACGGTGTTCGAGGCCTTGAGCGTGTTCGAGAACCTGGAGCTGGCGCAGAAGACCGACAAGTCGGTGTGGGCCAGCCTGCGGGCGCGCCTGAGCGGCGAGCAGAAGGACCGCATCGCCGAGGTGCTGGAGACCATCCGCCTGAGCGCCTCGGTCAATCGCCCGGCGGGCCTGCTGTCCCACGGCCAGAAGCAGTTCCTGGAGATCGGCATGCTGCTGATGCAAGACCCGCAGTTGCTGTTGCTCGACGAGCCGGTGGCGGGCATGACCGACGCCGAGACCGAGTTCACCGCCGAGCTGTTCAAGTCGCTGGCGGGCAAGCATTCGCTGATGGTGGTGGAGCACGACATGGGCTTCGTCGGCGCCATCGCCGACCGCGTCACCGTGCTGCACCAGGGCAGCGTGCTGGCCGAAGGGTCGCTGGAGCAGGTGCAGGCCGATGAGCGAGTTATCGAAGTTTACTTAGGAAGGTGAATCGGCCAGCTCCAAGCCGCAAGCTTCAAGCGGCAAGCCAAAAACAAATCCGTACACCCTCCCGTTCTAACTTGCAGCTTGAAGCTTGCCGCTTGAAGCCCAACTAACGGAGTTCCGATGCTACAGGTCCAAAAACTTCATCAGTATTACGGCGGTAGCCACATCCTGCGCGGCCTGAGCTTCGAGGCGAAGGTCGGCGAAGTCACCTGCCTGCTCGGGCGCAACGGCGTGGGCAAGACCACGCTGCTCAAATGCCTGATGGGCCTGTTGCCGGCCAAGGAAGGCACGGTGAACTGGGAAGGCCGAGCGATCACCGCGCACAAGCCGCACCAGCGCGTGCACGCCGGCATCGCCTACGTGCCCCAGGGCCGGGAAATCTTCGCGCGGCTGAGCGTGGAAGAGAACCTGCTGATGGGCCTGTCGCGCTTTCCCGGCCGTGAGGCCAAAGAGGTGCCGGCGTTCATCTACGAGCTGTTCCCGGTGCTGCAGCAAATGAAGCAGCGGCGCGGCGGCGACCTGTCCGGCGGCCAGCAGCAACAGCTGGCCATCGGCCGCGCCTTGGCCAGCCGCCCGCGACTGCTGATCCTCGATGAGCCCACCGAAGGCATCCAGCCGTCGGTGATCAAGGAAATCGGCGCCGTCATCAAGCGGCTCGCCGCCCGCGGCGACATGGCGATCCTGCTGGTGGAGCAGTTCTACGACTTCGCCGCCGAGCTGGCCGACCAGTACCTGGTGATGTCCCGCGGCGAGATCGTGCAGCAGGGCCGCGGAGAAAATATGGAGGCCGAGGGTGTGCGCGGGCTGGTAACGATCTAGTCTGTAGCGTCCCGGCGATCATCGAAGAACATGAACTCACCCGTCCCCACCGCCCTGTTCACCCCGAGCTGGCACGCCGAACTGGAGCTGGCCTACGCCCGCTCCGGCGACTGCACCCGCCCGACCCGGCGCCGCCACCTCGGCCCGTTGCGCGTGCAAAAGCACCTGTACGCCGAAGGGCCCGAGGTCTGCCAGCACATCATCGTGCACCCGCCGGGCGGCATCGCCGGCGGCGACCGGCTGAACATCGACGCCCATGTCGAACGGGACGCCTGGGCCCAGATCACCAGCCCCGGCGCGGCCAAGTGGTACCGCGCGGCCGGGCCGGCCTTCCAGCGGCTCGACCTGCGCGTCGGCCCCGGGGCGACCCTGGAATGGCTGCCCCAGGAAACCATCGTCTACAGCGCCGCCCAGGCCGAACTCACCACCTCGATCGACCTTGAAGGGGACGCCCGCCTGTTCTACTGGGACGTGGTGGCGCTGGGCCGCCCGGCCGCCGGCGAGCGCTTCGACCGCGGCCACTTCCAGGCGCACCTGGACATCCGCCGCGACGGTCGGCCGCTCTGGCACGAACGCCAGCGCATCGCAGGCAGCGACGGCCTGCTGGACTCGCCGATCGGGCTGGACGGCCATCCGGTGTTCGCCACGTTGCTGGTCACCGGCGAGATCGACGCCGGGCTGCTGGAGCGCTGCCGTGCCCTGGCCCCTGACGTGCGCGGTGACCTGACCCAATTGCCGGGGTTGCTGGTGGCCCGTTGCCTGGCCGCCGAGGCGTTGCAGGCCCGCGCCTGGCTGATCGGCCTGTGGCGCCTGCTGCGCCCGGCGCTGCTGGGCCGCGAGGCCGTGCCGCCACGGATCTGGAACACCTGAATGGAGATTTTCCGGGGGAGCGGGCTCGCTCCCACAGGGATCGGCACCCGCCGCTCCGACACCTTTTCGAACTGCCCTGACGGATGTCTACGATGGACCTGACCCCACGCGAAAAAGACAAGCTGCTGATCTTCACCGCCGGCCTCGTCGCAGAGCGGCGCCTGGCCCGCGGCGTGAAGCTCAACTACCCCGAAGCCATGGCCTACATCTCCGCCGCGTTGCTCGAAGGCGCCCGCGACGGCCAGACCGTGGCCGACCTGATGCACTACGGCACCACCCTGCTGACCCGCGAGCAGGTGATGGAAGGCATCCCGGAAATGATCCCGGAGATCCAGGTCGAAGCGACATTCCCCGACGGCACCAAACTGGTCACCGTCCACCAACCGATCGCCTGAGGCCGCGCCATGACCTACACCCTGCGCGATGCGCTGCACGCCGACCTGCCGGCGATCCGCGACATCTACAACGACGCCGTGCTCAACACCACGGCCATCTGGAACGAACAGGCGGTGGACCTGGGCAACCGCCAGGCGTGGTTCAGCGCCCGCCAGGCCCAGGCCTACCCGATCCTGGTGATCACCGACGCCGACAACACCGTGCTCGGCTACGCTTCCTTCGGCGACTGGCGGCCGTTCGACGGTTTCCGCCACACCGTCGAGCATTCGGTCTACGTGCGCAGCGACCAGCGCGGCAACGGCCTGGGGCCCAAACTGATGACGGCGCTGATCGAGCGGGCGAAGGCCTGCGGCAAGCACGTGATGGTCGCCGCCATCGAAAGCGGCAACGCGGCGTCGATCCGCCTGCACGAGCGCACAGGCTTCATCGTCACCGGGCAGATGCCGCAGGTGGGCACCAAGTTCGGCCGCTGGCTCGACCTGACGTTCATGCAACTGACCCTCAATCCCGGCGCGCAGCCACCGGCCGCCCACAAGGAGTGACACCCGATGAACCCCGCCCAACTGCGACGCGTCAATGCCGAGAGTTTTGCGCACTACCGCCAGGGCCTGATCGACCTGCTGCTCGACGCGGTGGGTTACGGCGCCAGCGTCGGCTTCATGGCCGGCCTCGACGCCGCCCAGGCCCGCGCCTACTTCGACGATGTGCAGGACAGCGTGAACAAGGGCAGCGTCCTGCTGTGGGTGGTGGTCAAGGACGAACAGGTACAGGCCAGCGTGCAATTGAGCCTGTGCCAGAAGGCCAACGGCCTGAACCGCGCCGAGGTGCAGAAGCTGCTGGTGCGCGAAAACGCCCGCCGCCGCGGCCTCGGCCAGCAACTGATGGACGCGCTGGAGCAGACCGCTCGCCAGCACAAGCGCGGCATGCTGTACCTCGACACCGAGGCCGGCTCGCCGGCCGAGGAATTCTACCGGTCGCTGGGGTACACCAAGGCCGGGGAGATTCCCGACTACGCCTGCGACCCGACCGGCACCTACCGGCCCACGGCCCTCTACTACAAGATCCTGCAAGGAGCGAACGGATGATTCCCGGCGAATACCAGATCCGGCCCGGCGACATCGAACTCAACGCCGGCCGCCGCACCCTCAGCCTGACGGTGGCCAACCGCGGCGACCGGCCGATCCAGGTCGGCTCGCACTACCACTTCTTCGAGACCAACGACGCCCTGGCCTTCGACCGTGCCGCCAGCCGCGGCATGCGGCTGAACATCCCGGCCGGCACCGCCGTGCGCTTCGAACCGGGGCAGAGCCGGGAAGTCGAGCTTGTCGAACTGGCGGGGTTGCGTCGGGTTTTCGGGTTCGCGGGAAGGGTCATGGGCGACTTATAGGTCGACTTCAGCTGCAAGCTGCAAGCTGCAAGCTGCAAGCTGCAAGAAAGAGCCTCTTGCGGCGCCCCTATCTGCTTTTTCTTGAGGCTTGCAGCTCAAAGCTTGCAGCTCAAATACGAGGAACGAGTGATTGAAGATTTCCCGTCAAGCCTACGCCGACATGTTCGGCCCCACCGTCGGCGACAAGGTGCGCCTGGCCGACACCGAGCTGTGGATCGAAGTCGAGCGGGACTTCACCACCTACGGCGAAGAAGTGAAGTTCGGCGGCGGCAAGGTGATCCGCGACGGCCAGGGCCAGAGCCAGCGGCTGGCCGCCGAGGTGGTCGACACCGTGATCACCAACGCGCTGATCGTCGACCACTGGGGCATCGTCAAGGCCGACGTCGGCCTCAAGGACGGGCGCGTCAACGCCATCGGCAAGGCCGGCAACCCGGACATCCAGCCCGGCGTCACCTTCGCCATCGGCGCCGCCACCGAAGTCATCGCCGGCGAAGGCATGATCCTCACGGCCGGCGGCATCGACACCCACATCCACTTCATCTGCCCGCAGCAGATCGAAGAGGCGCTGATGAGCGGCGTCACCACCATGATCGGCGGCGGCACGGGGCCGGCCACCGGCACCAACGCCACCACCTGCACCTCGGGGCCGTGGCACCTGGCGCGGATGCTCCAGGCCGCCGACGCGTTCCCGATGAACATCGGCCTCACCGGCAAGGGCAACGCCAGCCTGCCGGAGCCGCTGATCGAGCAGGTCAGGGCCGGCGCCATCGGCCTCAAGCTGCATGAGGACTGGGGCACCACCCCGGCGAGCATCGACAACTGCCTCAGCGTCGCCGACCGGTTCGATGTGCAGGTGGCGATCCACACCGACACCCTCAACGAATCCGGTTTCGTCGAGACCACCCTGGGCGCGTTCAAGGGCCGCACCATCCACACCTACCACACCGAGGGCGCCGGCGGCGGCCATGCGCCGGACATCATCAAGGCCTGCGGCTTCCCCAACGTGCTGCCGAGCTCGACCAACCCGACCCGGCCGTTCACCCGCAACACCATCGACGAACACCTGGACATGCTGATGGTCTGCCATCACCTGGATCCGAGCATCGCCGAAGACGTGGCGTTCGCCGAAAGCCGCATCCGCCGCGAAACCATCGCCGCCGAAGACATCCTCCACGACCTCGGCGCGTTCTCCATGATCAGCTCCGACAGCCAGGCCATGGGCCGGGTCGGCGAGGTCATCACCCGCACCTGGCAGACCGCCGACAAGATGAAGCGCCAGCGCGGCCCGCTGCCCCAGGACGGGGAAGGCAACGACAACTTCCGCGCCAAGCGCTACATCGCCAAGTACACGATCAACCCGGCGATCACCCACGGCATCAGCCATGAGGTCGGTTCGGTGGAAGTGGGCAAATGGGCCGACCTGGTGCTGTGGCGCCCGGCGTTCTTCGGGGTCAAGCCGACGCTGATCCTCAAGGGCGGCGCCATCGCCGCCAGCCTGATGGGCGACGCCAACGCCTCGATCCCCACGCCGCAGCCGGTGCATTACCGGCCGATGTTCGCCAGCTACGGCGGCTCGCTGCACGCCACCAGCCTGACCTTCATCAGCCAGGCCGCCCACGAGGCCGGGCTGCCCGAGGCCCTGGGCCTGAAGAAGACCATCGGCGTGGTCAAGGGCTGCCGCGACGTGCGCAAGACAGACCTGATCCACAACGACTACCTGCCGGCCATCGACGTGGACCCGCAGACCTACCAGGTCAAGGCCGACGGCGTGCTGCTGTGGTGCGAACCGGCGGACACCCTGCCGATGGCCCAGCGGTACTTCCTGTTCTAGGCTCTGTGTGAAAAGCCTTGATACTCGGTGATGCTGCGTTGAAAACAGCCTCGGAATGCTCATTTACAACCCGTAAACTCCGCTTCCTCGGCTGTTTTCGCCTTGCCTGACCTTCGTCTCAAAACTTTTCACACAGACCCTAGGCTCGCCGACGCACGGCTCGAAGGTCCCGGATCCGCGCATGCCGCGCGGGCCGGGGCCTTTTGCGCGGTCGCTTGCGGCCCGGTGCCGACCGTGCCCCGGCGGTCGTGAAAATCCTGCCAGACGGACTACGCTTCGAAACGCTGCCCCGTGAATCGCATCAGGTAACCGTTTATGCGTCTTTCCGAATTCATCATGGCCAACGTCGATCCCATCGTCGAAGAATGGGAGACCTTCGCCCGCACCATCACACCGGCGGCCGACTACCTGGACGGCCCGGCCCTGCGCGACCACGCCCGCTCGCTCCTGCTGGCCGCCGCCCGGGACATGGACAAACCGCAGACCGCCGACGAACAGGCCGACAAGTCCAAGGGCGAAGGCCCGGCCAAGACCCCGAGCCTGGACCAGGCCGGCGCCAGCCATGGCGAAATGCGCCACTCGGTGGGCTTCGACCTGGTGCAGATGACCTCCGAGTTCCGCCACCTGCGCGCCTGCGTCATCCGCCTGTGGGTCGACAGCCTGCAAACGCCGGACCGCACCGGCCTGCGCGACATGATCCGCTTCAACGAAGCCATCGACGAAGCCCTGGCCGAGTCCACGGCGGCCTACGCCGAACAGGTCAACCGCTCGCGGGACATCTTCCTCGCCATCCTCGGCCACGACCTGCGCGCGCCGCTGCAGGCCGTGACCATCTCCACCGACATGCTGCTGCGCAAGACCGCGCTGCAGGAGGACGCCCTGCCCTTCGTGCAGAACATCAAGGACGGCTCGCGGCACATGGCGGCCATGGTCAGCGACCTGCTGGAGCTGGTGCGCAGCCGCCTGGGCAAGAGCCTGCCGATCGAGCCGGCGCCGATGGACCTGGCGGATACGGCGCGGGCGGCCATCGCCGAAGCCTTCGCCGGCAATCCGGACAGCGACACGGTCCTGAAGGTGGAGGGCGACACCCATGGGGTCTGGGACGCCGGACGGCTGGCCCAACTGCTGCAGAACCTGATCGGCAACGCCTTGCAGCACGGCACCGGCCCGCAGGGCGTGGTGGTGAGCCTGCACGGGGAAGCCGACAGCGTGCGCCTGACCGTGCACAACCACGGCGAGCCGATCTCCGAGGACGCCATCGGCACGATTTTCGACCCGCTGGTGCGCAGCGCCGACGAAGTGCTCGGCCAGACGTCCACCAGCCTCGGGCTGGGGCTGTTCATCGTCAAGGAAGTGGTGACCGCCCACGGCGGGACGATCGAGGTCAGTTCGAGCGGGGAGGAAGGCACGCTGTTCAGCGTGGTGTTGCCGAGAAAGGCCTAGCCTGAAAGTCAGCGTTGCCGTTCATCGCGAGCAGGCTCGCCCCCACCGTCACCGCGTACCGCTGCGGCAGCGGGCCGACGAAGAGGCCGATGAGAACCTCGCAAAGATCACTCGGCCACCAACCGCGCCAGGCGCTGGCGCAGCATCCGGTTCTCCGCCCGCAGTGCCTTCACCTCTTCCAGCAGTTCCATCGCCAGCGCCACCCCTTCCCACTCAAGCTCCAGGTCGCGCCGCAGCTTGGCCGCGCGCCGGGCCAGGGTCAGCTCGACATCGGTGAAGCGCCACTCCCGGGGCTGCGCGCCCTGAGGTTCGAGGATGCCGTGCTCGACGATCTCGATCACGTAGGCGTCCGACAGGTCGGTCGCCTCACAGAATTCTGCCATGTCCAGTTGAACGATCAGGGGGCTGCTCATGCCGGGCTACTCCGTCGCTGGGTTCAGAAGTTCTCTCGCGGGTTGAAGGCGGCTTTCTTGGCCAGTTCCTGCCACAGGGCCTTGACGTCGTCGCCCGTGGCCTTCGGCATCACGGCCTTGAGCTGGACGAACAGGTAACCGCGCTCGCCGGCCTTGTTCTTCAGGCCATGGCCCTTGGCGCGCATGCGTTGGCCGTTCTGGCTGCCGGCCGGCACCTTGAGGTTGATCTTGCCGGTCAGGGTCGGCACCGCCACCTCGGCGCCCAGCGCCAGTTCCCACGGCGCCAGCGGCAGGGTGATGATCAGGTTGTCGCCTTCGACGTCGAACTTGGGGTGCGGCGCGAAGCGGATGGTCAGGTACAGGTCGCCGTTGGCCCCGCCGCCGACACCCGGTGCGCCCTGGCCCTTGAGGCGGATGCGCTCGCCGTCGGTCACCCCCGCCGGGATCTTCACGTTCAGGCTCTTGCTGGTGTTGCTGACGTGCTGGCCCGCCGCGTTGTGCTGCGGCACCTGGAAGGTGACCTTCTTCGACTCGTTCGAGAGGGTTTCCTCAAGGAAGATCGGCAGTTCCATTTCCACGTCCTGTCCCCGGCGCCCGGCGCTGCGCGATTGCCGGCCGCCACCGCCGAAGCCGGGGCCGCGGTTGCCGAAGATCGAGCTGAAAAAGTCGGAAAAGTCGCCGCCGTCGGATCCGCCGCCGAAGCCGCCGCGGCTCTGCCAGCCCGGCGGCCCCTGGAAGGGCTGGCCATGCTGGCCGTAGCGGCGCAGGTCGTCGTACTCGGCGCGCTTGTCGGCGCTCTTCAGCGCCTCATAGGCTTCCGAGGCGTCCTTGAACTTGGCCTCGGCGTCCTTTTCCTTGCTGACATCGGGGTGGTACTTGCGCGCCAGCTTGCGATAGGCGGCCTTGATCGCCTTGTCGTCCGCCGTCGGCTCCACGCCGAGTATCTTGTAATAGTCTTTGAAGTCCATCTAAGGAGTCACCATCGTCATCGGTTTCGCGCCCGTATCAGCTTGCGCCGATTCGCGCAGGCCGGTTTGACCGATCTCAAGCGTGTGACCGGTCGGCGCAGCAGAAGTTTATCGGCAGTGGACGGCGGTTCTTGCGACCGCCGGTGATCTGCCGGCCCATGCCAGCAAGTTTGGGGCGATGCGCAGGCTTTCAAGGCATCCGGGCGGCAAATTGCGGATGACCGGCCTTCGAATCTGCCGCGCACTGGCATACACTGCGCGGCCGTTTTTTTGACCGGAACCGAAAGACATGAAAGACGCCTCTCCAGCCCGTGCCTGCGGCATCGACTTCGGCACGTCCAACTCCACCGTCGGCTGGCTGCGCCCCGGCATGGAAACGATGATCGCGCTGGAAGACGACAAGATCACCCTGCCGTCGGTGGTCTTCTTCAATATCGAGGAACGCCGTCCGGTGTACGGGCGCCTGGCGCTGCACGAGTACCTGGAAGGCTACGAAGGCCGCCTGATGCGCTCGCTCAAGAGCCTGCTCGGTTCCAAGCTGATCAAGCACGACACCAGCGTGCTGGGCACGGCCATGCCGTTCAAGGACTTGCTCGGGCTGTTCATCGGCCAGCTCAAGGGCCGCGCCGAGGCCTCCGCCGGCCGCGAGTTCGAGCAGGTGGTGCTGGGCCGCCCGGTGTTTTTCGTCGACGACGACCCGCTGGCCGACCAAGAGGCCGAAGACACCCTGGCGGAAGTGGCGAAGAAGATCGGCTTCAAGGACGTGTCGTTCCAGTACGAGCCGATCGCGGCGGCGTTCGACTACGAGTCGACGCTGGAACGGGAAGAACTGGTGCTGATCGTCGACATCGGCGGCGGTACGTCGGACTTTTCCCTGGTGCGCCTGTCGCCCGAGCGCCGGGCTGTGGATAACCGTCACGACGACATCCTCGCCACCGGCGGCGTGCACATCGGCGGAACCGACTTCGACAAGCAACTGAGCCTGCAAGGCCTGATGCCGCTGTTCGGCTACGGCAGCCGGATGAAGAGCGGCGCGCTCATGCCCACCAGCCACCACATGAACCTGGCGACCTGGCACACCATCAACTCGGTGTACTCGCAGAAGTCGACCTTGGCCCTGGGCAGCATGCGCTACGACATCGAGGACACCGGCGGCATCGACCGCCTGTTCAAGCTGATCGAGCAGCGCGCCGGCCACTGGCTGGCGATGGAAGTGGAAGAGACCAAGATCCAGCTGACCCACAGCGACAGCCGCCGCGTAGCGCTGGACCGGATCGAGCCGGGCCTCGACGTGGAACTGACCCGGACGCTGTTCGAGTCGGCCATCGACACCCAGCTTGCGCGCGTGCGCGCCAGTGTCACCCAACTGCTGGCGGACGCCGGCGTGGCGGTGGGCCAGGTCGACACGGTGTTCTTCACCGGCGGTTCCAGCGGCATCCCGGCGCTGCGCAACAGCGTCGCGGCGATGCTGCCCAACGCGCGGCATGTGGAAGGCAACATCTTCGGCAGCATCGGCAGCGGGCTGGCGATTGAGGCCATGAAGCGATATGGCGTTTAACGGCAGCTACAAGTTGCGAGCTTCAAGCTGCAAGTAAAAGCAAAGGCAAGAGCAACCGCCGCTCTTGCCTTTGCTTGCGGCTTGCAGCTTGCCGCTTGCCGCTTGCCGCTTGCCGCTTGCAGCTGCCTCTAAACCATCCCGCCCAGCTTCAGCTCACTCTTCAGATACGCGTAATAGATCGGCCCCGCCACCACCCCCGGCAGACCGAACGCCGCCTCGAACACCAGCATCGCCAGCAGCAGCTCCCACGACTTGGCGCTGATCTGCCCGCCGACGATGCGCGCGTTGAGGAAGTATTCCAGCTTGTGGATGAAGATCAGGTAGCCCAGCGCCGCGATCGCCACCCAGATCGACAGCGACAGGCCGACGATGGTGATCAGGGTGTTCGACATCAGGTTGCCGATCACCGGCAGCAGGCCGAGCAGGAACGTCAGCACGATCAGGGTCTTGGTCAGCGGCAGCTTGATGCCGAACAGCGGCAGGATCACCGCCAGGAAGATCCCGGTGAAGAAGGTGTTGAGCAGGGAGATCTTGATCTGCGCGAAGACGATGTTGCGAAACGCCTGGACCAGCAGGTGCAGGCGGTCGAACAGCGCGGCCGCCAGCGGCTTGCGCTTGGTGACGTCCGGCACCCGTTGCAGGGCGATGATCGCGCCGAGCACCATGCCGATCAGCAGGGTCACGAACATGTGCGCCGCGTCCTTGCCGACCAGTTGCAGGTCGGCCAGGTGTTTGCTCATCCATTCGCCGATCGCCACCCGGAACTCGGCGGCGCTGGCCGGCAGGTAAGCGTCGACGAAGGGCGGCAACTGACCCCGCGCGCGGTCGACCACGCCCATGAACTTGTCGAGGGAAGCGCCGGGGTTTTCCGCCTCGTGCAGCAGAAAACTGATGGCGCCGGCGAAGATCAGCGCCAGCACGCTCACCACCAGCGTGCCGAGCAGCGCCACCGCCAGCCAGCGGGCGCGCCGGCCTTCGATCAGCCGCTGCAGTTGCGGGGTGAGCATGTTGACCAGTTCGAACACCAGCAGCCCGGCCAGCAGGCTGGGCAACAGGCGCAACGGCAACACCAGCAGCAACCCGCCGAAAATGATGATCCAACTGGCCCACAACACGACATGACGCTCAGAAAACGTTGGCATACAGCCTCAAAACGAACGGCGTAAAAGGATTGGCAGTCTGCCAGCGATCCGGGGGGAGCACTAGGGAAATGCACGGCTTGTCAGGGTTGCCGCGCTTGTCGGCCTCTTCGTCGGATCGCCGCCAGGTTCAGCCGATCATTTTTTCTTCAGGCAATCGCTCATGAAGGTCTTGCGCGCATCGCCGGTCAGGGCCTTGGTCGCCGCATCGGCGTTGCAGGTCTTCATCTTCTGCTGCTGCGGGGTCAGGGCCTTGGCGTCGTTGGCCGCCGGCGCCGCTTTCAGGCAGGTGCTCATGAAAGCCTTGCGCTCGTCGCCCTTGAGGCTCTTGGCCGTGGCGTCGGCGTTGCAGGTGGTCATCTTGTTCTGTTGCGCCGTGGCGGCGAACCCCTGGGAGCACAGCAGCAGGCCGATCATCAGCAAAGGGACACGCAACATCTTCATGGAGTTTTCTCCTGGTCGCCGCACCGACGGGTGCGGCCTCTCCGGCAGTGTAGTCAAAGCTTGTTACACCTTCCTGCCGTCCAGGTGGCTGCGCCGGTACTGCTCCGGCGTGCACCCGGCCTGACGGGCGAACATGGCGATGAACGCCGAGCCGCTGCTGTAGCCGAGGTCGAAGGCGATTTCCTGCACGCTGCGCGGGCTCTCCAGCGCTTCGATGGCCGCCAGGTAACGCAGGCGCTGGCGCCATTCGCCGAAACTCATCCCCAGCTCACGCACGAACTGGCGCGCCAGGGTGCGCTCGCTCACATGCACCTGCTGCGCCCAGTGCGCCAGCGGCTGGTTGTTGCCGGGCTCGGCCTGCAACGCGTCGAGGATCGCCAGCAAGCCCGGGCTGCTGGCGTAGGGCAGGTAGCACTCGTGCACCGGCGCCTGGCGCAACTGATCTACCAGCACCTGGGCCAGGCGCCGGTCGGCGTCGAGGTCGGGGATCTTCACGTCGCGGGCGGCGAAGTCCTTGAGGATCGCCTTGAGGATGTCGCTGATCGCCAGGGTGCAGGCCCGCGCCGGCAGGTCGGCGCACACCGACGGATCCAGGCACACCGCCCGGTAGTTGACCGGCTGATGGCTGTAGAAGCTGTGCTCGACCTGCGGCGGCACCCACACCGCGTACTGCGGCGGCGACATGAAGCGGCTGCCGTCGACGTCCATGTGCAGCACGCCATGGGCCGCGTACTCCAGGGTGCCCCAGGGGTGGCGGTGCGGCGCGGCGTATTCGTGGGCGTTGAAGTCGGCGTAGCGGAAGTACACCGCCGACGGCAGTTCGCTGAAATCCAGCAGGTCGATGTGTTTGCTGTTCATGCTGTCCGTCATCAGGGGCAGGTTGTCCGGTTCGCAGTATAGGGCTGGATCCGGACAGGGGATAATCGGCCATCCTTCAACGTTTCGGTTTCTCCCCATGCAATACGCGTTTCCCCTGCTGGCGATCTTCATCTGGGCCGGCAACACCGTGGTCAACAAGCTTGCGGTCGGTGCGATCTTCCCCGCCGAGATCGGCTTCTACCGCTGGCTGCTGGCCGGGCTGTTCTTCACGCCCTTCATGCTCAAGGGCGTGATCGCCCACTGGCCGCAGATCCGCCCGAACCTGGGCAAGATCTTCGTGCTCGGCGTGTTGGGCATGGCGGTCTACCAGAGCCTGGCCTACTTCGCCGCGACGATGACCAGCGCCACCAACATGGGCATCATCCTGTCGCTGATGCCGTTGATGTCCCTGGCCATGGCCATCGCCAGCCTCGGCCAACGCCTGACCGCCGGGGCGCTGGTGGGCGCGGTGCTGTCCTTCGCCGGGGTGCTGGTGGTGGTGTCGTCAGGCAGCCTCGGCGCCCTGCTGCAGCATGGGGTGAACCTGGGCGACGCGATGATGCTGATCGCCACCCTCGCCTACGCGGTCTACAGCACCTTGCTGAAGAAGTGGCAGCTGCGCCTGCCGCCGCTGGTGCTGCTGTACCTGCAGGTGCTGGTGGCGGTGGCGGTGCTGTTTCCGCTGTATGCCGCCTCGCCGAAGACCGGCCTGACCCTGCACAACCTGCCGCTGGTGCTGTACGCGTGCCTGCTGGCCTCGATGCTCGCGCCGCTGGCGTGGATGCAGGCCGTACAGCGCCTGGGCCCGAGCCGCACGACCCTGTTCTTCAACCTGCTGCCGCTGATCACGGCGCTGATTGCGGCGGCGGTGCTCAAGGAGCAACTGGCGATGTACCACCTGGTGGGCGGGCTGCTGACGCTGGGCGGGGTGATCCTGTCCGAGCGCTGGACCACCGTGATCGGCAAAAGGGTGAGCCTGGCCTGATTCCACAGGTCAGACTCCCGCTGCCTTGAGGCGCGCGGCATGCTCGACGAATAGCCGCACCGGATCCGCGCCCTTGCCCACCAGCCCCAGCGACTGGTTGACGATGTCGAAGTGATCCATCGGGTAGTCGTCGCCGATCACCGTGCCCAGGTGCGCGCTGCAACGCCCGACCATGCCGTCGCATTGCCCGGCCTCGCGCACGAAGGTCTTGGCGAACAGCCGGCAACTGCGGTGGGTGCCGTCGAACAGGTTGCCGCCCCGGTCGGTCTTGCCCGGCTGCAAGGTGCCGGACCAGGAGTAGTAACGCACGCCGTCGACCTCCTCCGGCCCCTGCCCGCCCCAGGTTTCGGGCAGCCCCTGTGGATAACGCAGGTTGAACAGCGCCACCCCCGCCGTCGTGAGCGACTGGTGCGAGGCATGGATGTCCACCGGCAGCTTCGGCCCGCGGTAGCCGGTCTCCAGCAGGCCCATCAGCCAGCCGACAAACCGCAGCAGCGCCTCCAGCAGGCGGCCCCGGGCGCTGTCCGCCGGGTAGTGGCGTTCGAGGTAGTCCGCCAGTTCCGAACCGTGGTTGGGCCCGGCCACCGACGTCACCGACGCCACCCGGTCCGGCCGTTTGGCCGCTGCGTAGCGGGCGGTCAGCGAACCCTGGCTGTGCCCGATCAGGTTGACCTTCTCGGCGCCGGTGTCGCGCAGGATCTCGTCGATCCGCGCCAGCAGCTGCTCGCCGCGCACCTCGGTGGAGTTGAGCGGCGACACCTGCACGGCGATCACCGTGGCGCCGCCCCGGCGCAGCGCGCTGATGATCCCGTACCAGTAGGGGTACAGCACCAGGCGGATAAACCCGAGCATGCCCGGCACCAGCACCAGGGGATAACGGGTGGCCGAGGCTTGCGACATGGGCGGACTTCCTTGTGAAGGTTGAGGGAATGCGAGGCCAGCAAAACGCCCGCCCAGCATCCGCGCCGAAGATGACAACTCAACCGGCAGCCTACTTCAGCCCCGCCACCCCCGCCACAATCAGCCCCACCGACAGCAGCTTGACCAGGGTCAGGCTCTCGCCCAGCAGCACGCCCCCGAGCAGCACCGTGCCCAGCGACCCGATGGCCGTCCAGACCGGGTAGGCGACGCTCACCGGCAGCTCGCGCATCGCCAGCGTCAGAAAGTACACCCCGCCCACCGCCGCAGCCACCGTGATCAGCGACGGCCACAAACGGGTGAAGCCGTCGGCGTACTTCATGCCCATGGCGAACGTGACCTCGAACGCCGCCGCCACCAACAGCAACAGCCAGGCCACTCAGAACACCCGGGCCAGGCCGAGCAGGCGCTGCTCGGCCTCGGCCACCGACACCGCGAAGGTGCGTTCGGCGGATTCCTCGCCCTCGGCCGCCACCACCGTGACGTCGTTGATGCCGATGAAGCCCAGCGCCGTGCGCAGCCACGGATCGGCGTGGTTCAGGGCCTCCAGCTCGCCCCCCGGGCCGAAGCCGAAGCCGCCGCGGGTGGTGACGATCAGGGCTTTCTTGCCTTGCAGCAGCGGCGTGTACTGGGCGATGCCGTTGTCCAGCGTGTGGTCGAAGGTCAGGCCCAGCCGCACGATCTGGTCGACCCAGGCCTTGAGGCCGCTGGGCACGTTGAAGTTGTACATGGGCGTGGAGATCAGCAGCAGGTCATGGTCGAACAGCTCGCCGACCAGTTGGTCGCTGAGCGCCAGATCCGCCTGCATCGTCAACGGCCGCGCTTCGGGCTCCGGGTAGAACGCCGCCGCGACAAAGGCCTCGTTGACCGCCGGGATCAGCGCCCGGCCGACTTCGCGGCGAGTCACCCGGGCCTGGGGGTGGCGCGCCTGCCAGGCACTGAGGAACCCTTCCGCCAGGCGCCGCGAATGGGAACGCTCGCCCCGTGGGCTGGCATGGATCGCAAGAATTTTGCTCATCTGTATATCCTCCACACTAGAATCAGACTGCTTATGGCTTGCAGCTTGAAGCTCGCAGCCACCTTCCATCAAATGAGCAAAAATCAGTCTGGATGAATTCATTTCACCCATGGAGTGTTCCCATGTTCGCCTCGTTGCCGCTGACCGCCCTGCGCGCGTTCGAATCCGCCTCGCGCCTGCTGAGCTTCAAGGCCGCCGCCGAAGAACTGGCGGTGACGCCCACGGCGATCTCGCACCAGATCCGTTCCCTGGAGGACTGGCTGGGCGTCGCCCTGTTCGAACGCCTGCCGCGCCAGGTGCGCCTGACCGAAGGCGGCGAGCGGCTGTTCCGCAGCCTCCACGGCGCCCTGCTGGAAGTGGCGCAAAGCGTCGACACCCTGCGCCCGCAGCGCAGCGGCAGCAGCCTGACGCTGTCCACCACCGCCGCGTTCGCCGCGCTGTGGCTGGTGCCGCGCCTGGGCCGCTTCTATGCGCGGCACCCGAACATCAACGTGCGTCTGGACACCCACTGCGAAGTGATCGACCTGCACCAGGACGCCAGCGTCGACCTGGTGCTGCGCTACAGCCTCGACGACTACCCCAACCTGTACGGCCTGTGCCTGTTCGACGAATCCTTCGGGGTGTACGGCTCGCCCGAACAGGTGGCGCTGGCCGCCCGGCGCACCCCGGCGCTGATCAGCGTGCGCTGGCACAACTCGAAGCTGTACGCCCATGGCTGGGAGGCCTGGTGCGCCCTGTCCGGCGAGACCTGGTTGAGGCAGCAGCCGGCGATCCGCGAGTACGACGAAGAGCATTACGCCCTGCAAGCGGCCATCGCCGGGCAGGGCCTGGTGCTGGCGAGCAACATTCTGGTGTCGGAGAGCGTGGCCGGCGGTCTGTTGGTGCCGTACAAGGGCGCCGTGCAGGTCGACGGCGCCGGCTACAGCGCCCTGTGCGTGCCGGGGCGCGAGCGGCATCCGCCGGTGAAGGCGTTCTTCGCCTGGCTGCAGGAAGAGGCCCGGCTGTCGGGACACGTGCCGCGCTGAAATCCGATAAAACTTTTTGCCTCGCCCGACACTCACAACCAGGGAAGCGACCGCGTCGGCAGAACGTGGCGCACTTACGGATTAGCCTCCAGGAGACCGACATGAGCGACCTGCATCTATCGGATGTGCAAACCCTGCGCGAACGCGCACGGCAACATGTGGAAAACGGCGCCGTCACCGAAACCTACAGCGCCGACCGCCAGGAAGTGCTGCGCCTGCTCAACGAATCGCTGGCCACCGAACTGGTCTGCGTGTTGCGCTACAAGCGCCATTACTTCATGGCCAACGGCCTGAAGGCCAACGTGGCCGCCGACGAATTCCTCGAACACGCCACCCAGGAAGCCGCCCACGCCGACCGCCTGGCCGAACGCATCGTGCAGTTGGGCGGCGAACCGGAATTCAACCCCGACCAGCTGTCGAAGCTGTCCCACGCCCAGTACGTGGCCGGCAAGACCCTCAAGGAAATGGTCTACGAGGACCTGGTGGCCGAGCGGATCGCCATCGACAGCTACCGCGAGATCATCCAGTACCTGGGCGAGAAAGACCCGACCACCCGGCGCCTCTTCGAAGACATCCTGGCCCAGGAAGAGGAGCATGCCGACGACATGGCGGACATCCTGAAAGACCTGTAGCGCCAGTACCGCATCCGAAGACCTGTAGGAGCCGGCCTGCTGGCGACGGCGTCACTCGCAGCACCGCAAGCCACTGTTTTGCTTGGCTATGCGCCGCGCTTGCTGACGTCATCGCCAGCAGGCTGGCTCCTACAGTTTTTGAGCTGCCCTATGGCTTGGTGGGCTTGACCGTGACCGGCGCCTTGCCCGCCTTCATCTGCTCCAGCAACGGCGCGCACTGGTTCGGCTCCCCGCCGCTGGGCGCCACCAGCGCCAGCAGGCCCGCCGCCGGCGCCGCGATCACGCCCAGCGCCACCATCCCCGCCCCGCGCAGCATCAACGGCACCGCCTTGACCCCGGCGTCCGGCTTGATGAACTTGCCGCGCACGTACAGCGGCGAACGCAGGGAGATCAAGCGCCAGCCCTTCGATTCCGGGGTGATGGTCAAATCCAGCTGTTCGGTGGCCATGTTCGCCGTGCCGTCGATGTAGACGATGGCGTTCTCGGTGTCGAACACGAACAGCCGCGTGGTGGCCAGGCCGGTCTTGATGTCGAAGTCCGCCGCCGCGCAGTTGATCTTCACTTCCTTGTCGCCGAACACCTTGCCGACCACGTAGTTGCCGACGTTGAGCCCCGCCAGCTCCATCAGTTCGCGGCTGATGGCGCCGTCGTTGATCAGCATCTTCAGGTTGCCGTTGGCGCCGCCCAGGAGCTTGGCCACCGAGTTGCCGCGGCCGCTGAGGTCGGCGTCGCCGTTGAGTTCGCCGAAGCTGGTCTTCATCGGCTCGAACGTCGGGAACAGCTGCTTGAGCTTGAACTTGCGCGCCGTCAGCCTGGCCCGGCCCTCCAGCGGCTCGGCGCGCCCGTTGAGGCGGATCTGCGCGTCCAGGTTGCCGCCGGCCACGCCGAAACGCAGCGGCTCCAGGCTCAGCTCGCCGTCGTTGAGCTTGAGGTGGGTGTAGAGGTCGCTGAACGGCAGCTTCTCGCTGTGGACGATGCGCTTGCCGGTGAATTCGACATCCGCGTCCATGTCGCGCCAGCGCTCGGTCTTGAATTCCTCGACCGGCAGCACCTTGTCCGCCGGTTGCTTGCTCTCGCCGCCCCGGGCCTTTTGCTTGGCGTTGGAGTCGGCACCGATCAGCGGCGCCAGGTCGCTGAACAGCAGTTGATTGGACAGCAGCGCGCCGCTGAGCTTGGGGCGCGGCTGGCTGGCGACGTAGGCCAGGTCGCCGTGGATGTCGCTGCTGCCGATCTTGCCGTTGAACTGCTCATAGCGGAATTGCGCGCCGCCGGGCTCGTGCAGCTTGGCGGTCAAGTGGCCGTCGGTGGCATAGGGCGGGGTGTCCGGCAGGGTCACGCCGGTCAGCGGATAGAGGTTGCCGAGGCTGGCGCCGGCCAGTTTCAGGCGCAGATCGAGGGCGCCGAGGTCGAGCGGGTCGGTGAGGGTGCCCGCCAGCTCGACGCTGGTTTCGCCGATCTTCGCCTGGGCCTGCAGCGGGAACGGCTTGCCGGCGTCCTGCAGGGCCAGCAGCCCGCCGATCTTGCCTTGCCCGGCGAGCGCCTGGCCGTGGTACTGGCCGGTGACCTTCAGGCCGAACGCGTAGTCCTGCGGCGCGGCGCCCTTGTCCTGGGCGGTCTTCGCCGCTTTTTCGCCGACGATGTCGCTGAACGGGATCGGCTTGCCCAGCGGATCGATCAGCACATCCAGCCGGGTCTTGAGGTGTTGGTCGTCCAGGGTGACATGGCCCTTGTCGAAACCGATGGCGCCGATGTCCACCACCCAGTTCGACGGTTCGGCATCCGGATCCTTCGGGTCGAAGGTAAACGTCCAGTTGGCGCGGCCGTCGGCCAGCCGCTGCAATTGGGCTTCGGGGCCGGTCAGGTCGATGCGCGGGATCACCACCCGCTGCGCCAGCAGCGCCAACGGCGAAAGGCGCAGCTCGACGCGCTTGAGGGTGACCATCTGCGGCTGCTTCGACCAGTCCGGGTTGCCCAGGCTCAGGTCCTCGGCCACCACGTGCGGCCACGGCACCCAGGCGCGCCAGCCGCCCTCGTCCGGCTCGCGCCGCCAGACCACCGACAGGTCGCCGTTGATGGCGAACGTGCGGTGCAGTTCCTCCGAGACCTTGGCGTTGAGCGGCGGCTTGATCCGGTTCCAGTCGAAAAACACGATGATCAGAACCAGCACCGCCAGCAGCAAGACAAGGGTGGCGAAGGTCCAGGTAACGATCTTTTGGGTGCGCGTCATTGCACAAAGCTCCTGAAGACGGCGGCGGGCCACAACAGGCCCTACATGGAATCTACGACTGGCAAACCGGACGCAGGTTTAATCGAAAGGCTGTCGGCGGCGGAAAAAACCGCGCCGATCCTGACCGAACGGTCGAGGAAGCGTTACCGCCCCCCGCACTTTTGCGAGGCAAGAGTGGGTGGAAAATACCCACCACGGTGCAAAACCGATCGGCTGAAAGGCCCGGGCTAGAGCCTCCCGGACGAACAATCAATTCTGTTGATTATTACCATTGTGTTTATGAACTTTTATATCGACTTATCGAGAGTAGCATTGCCCTCGTACCCACTTTATCGCCCTCCCAAGGAGCAACCCATCATGAAACGCCAATTACTCTTCAGCCTTACCCTGTCCATGCTGGCCAGCACCGCTTTCGCCCTGCCGGCCGCCGACCAAGCCACTCCGCAAGCCAAGGCCAGCCACTCGGTGTTCAGCCAGACCGTCGCTGCCGACGGCTCCGACCGCACCCCGCAAGGCCAGACCCTGGCAGAAAACGGCCGTAACCGCCTGGAAGAGAAAGGCCTGGTGCAAGACGGCTACGACAAGACCCCTCAAGGCCAGTTCGTCGCAGAAGGCGGCCGCGACCGTCTGGAAGAGAAAGGCCTGGTTCAGGACGGCTCCGACCGTACCCCACAAGGTCAGACCCTGGCAGCCGACGGCTCCGACCGCACTCCACAGGGCCAGACCCTCGCAGCCGACGGTTCCGACCGCACCCCACAAGGCCAGACCTTGGCGGCTGACGGTTCCGACCGCACCCCACAAGGCCAAACCCTCGCCGAAGGCGGTGGTGACCGTGTGATCGAACGCAACGCCGCGCTGAGCTGAGCCCATGACGGCCCGGAAAAAAAGCCCGATCAACCGATCGGGCTTTTGACTTTTCGGCCCCCGGCCCCCAAGCCCCTGCCTGCCCCTGCCTGAACCACATCCCCGCCAGCGTTCGACGCCGGCAAAGCCGATTTGCTAGAGTGCGGCGCTTGTCCTGCCCAGAACCCACCTTTGATGCTGCCCCGCGCCGAACAGAAACAACAGACCCGCAACGCCCTGATGGACGCTGCCCGCCACCTGATGGAAAGCGGCCGAGGATTCGGCAGCCTGAGCCTGCGCGAAGTCACGAAAACCGCCGGCATCGTGCCCACCGGTTTCTACCGGCATTTCGCCGACATGGACGAACTGGGCCTGGAACTGGTGCGCGAAGTCGGCCAGACCTTCCGCGAGACCATCCGCCTGGTGCGCCACAACGAATTCGTCATGGGCGGCATCATCGATGCGTCGGTGCGGATCTTTCTCGACGTGGTCAGCGCCAACCGTTCGCAGTTCCTGTTCCTCGCCCGCGAACAGTACGGCGGATCGCTGCCGGTGCGTCAGGCCATCGGCCGCCTGCGCGAGGGCATCAGTTCGGACCTGGCGGCGGACCTTGCGCTGATGCCCAAGCTCCAGCACCTCAACGCCGCGGCGCTGAGCGTGATGGCCGACCTGATCGTCAAATCGGTGTTCGCCACCCTCCCGGACATCATCGACCCGCCGGCCGAAGCCTTGCCGGAGCACCTGACCCCGCAGGCGAAGATCACCCAGCAACTGCGCTTCATCTTCATCGGCCTCAAGCACTGGCAAGGCCTGGGCAGCACCGAGTAATCCCCCGCCGCTCCGCTCTTGCGCTGTGGGAGGCAGCCGGCTGGCGATGGCGCCATCCATAACGCCGCAAGCCCGCATCAATACAGTTGCCTCCAAAAACGCGGCATCACAGCCTTCATTTGGTGCATGTAAAAATCTTCACGCACCAAAACGCCTCACATTTCTGCAACATCTTGAAACATCCACTACGCTCCGACAGGGTTTTCCTACGCCTCGGCCGATTGGCAAGCCCCTTGCTCTAGCCTGAGCATTGTCCACTGCCGGAAGCGCTCCAATGCTGGTGATCCATCGCCGAATCGCCCCTCAGCCCGCCTGGGCCGCCGAGCTCCACCTGACCTTCGAGGCCCGGAGCAAGAGCCGCCTGCGCTGTTTCAGTGCCGACGGCGAGGATGTCGGGCTGTTCCTGGAGCGCGGCCAGCCGCCGCTGCACGACGGCGAATGCCTGGAGGCCCAGGACGGCAGGATCGTGCGGGTCTGCGCCCGTCCCGAACAGTTGCTGCACGTCACCTGCGCCAGCGCCTTCGAGCTGACCCGCGCCGCCTATCACCTGGGCAACCGCCATGTCGCCCTGCAAGTGGGCGACGGCTGGCTGCGCCTGCTCGACGACTACGTGCTCAAGGCCATGCTCGAACAGCTCGGCGCACAGGTCCAGGCCATCGAAGCGCCCTTCCAGCCGGAGCACGGCGCCTACGGCGGCGGCCATCACCATTCGCACCACGGCGACGCGGACTTCAACTACGCGCCGAAACTCCACCAGTTCGGCGTGCGCCTGTGAACCCGGCCTGGGCGCTGCTGCGCCTGGCCAGCCCGCAACTGCCGATCGGCGGCTACAGCTATTCCCAAGGGCTGGAAATGGCGGTGGACAACGGCCGCGTCGACAGCCCGGACAGCGCCCGACGCTGGATCGGCGACCAACTGCTGCTGAACCTCGCCCGGTTCGAGGCGCCGCTGCTGCTCGCCCACTGCCAGGCCGCCGCCGACGAACGCTGGGACGACCTGCTGCACCTTGGCGACGCCCACCGCGCCAGCCGCGAGACCCGCGAACTGCACCTGGAGAGCCGGCAGATGGGCTATTCGCTGCAGCAACTGCTCAACGGCCTGCCGGAGCTGGATGCCCCGGCGCGGAGCGTGCTCGAACGCTGCGCCGAACCGCACCTGGCCCTGGGCTGGGCCCTGGCCGCCCGCGCCTGGCGGATCAGCCCCCAGGACGCCCTCGCCGCGTGGCTGTGGGCCTGGCTTGAAAACCAGCTGGCCGTATTGATGAAAACCCTGCCGCTGGGCCAGCAAGCCGCCCAGCGCCTGACCAGCGAACTGCTGCCGCTGCTGCAACAGGCCCAGCACGACGCCACCCGCATCGACCCCGAACGCCTCGGCAGCGCGACGTTCGGCCTGTCCCTGGCGTGCATGGCCCACGAGCGCCAGTACAGCCGTCTGTTCCGTTCCTAGGGCCTTTCAATTTGGAGAACCGCATGAACACACAACCTTTGCGCGTCGGCATCGGCGGCCCGGTCGGCTCCGGCAAGACCGCCCTGACCCTGGCCCTGTGCCTGGCCCTGCGCGAGCGCTACAACCTGGCCGTGGTCACCAACGACATCTACACCCGCGAAGACGCCGACTTTCTGGTGCGCAACCAGGCGCTGGCGCCGGAACGCATCATCGGCGTGGAGACCGGCGGCTGCCCGCACACGGCGATCCGCGAGGACGCCTCGATCAACCTGGAGGCGGTGGATCAGCTGAACCGGCGCTTTCCGGGGCTGGACCTGATCCTGGTGGAGTCCGGCGGCGACAACCTGTCCGCCACGTTCAGCCCGGAGCTGTCGGACCTGACCCTTTACGTGATCGACGTCTCGGCCGGCGACAAGCTGCCGCGCAAGGGCGGCCCCGGGATCTGCAAGTCCGACCTGCTGGTGATCAACAAGATCGATCTGGCGCCGCTGGTCGGCGCTTCGCTGGAGATGATGAACAGCGACACCCAGCGGATGCGCAACGGCAAGCCGTTCGTGTTCAGCAACCAGAAGACCGGCCAGGGTCTGGAAGAGATCATCGCCTTCATCGAACGCCAGGGTCTGCTGACGGCAGCCTGATTCATCCAACGACAAGGAAGCTTATCCATGACGCTCAAACGCATTTTCGCCGCCGCAGCCCTGCTGCTCGCCCCGGCCCTGGCCTTCGCCCATCCGGGCCACGGCGACAGCGGCCTGGTGGCCGGCATCAGCCACCCCGTCGGCGGCCTCGACCATTTGCTGGCGATGCTGGCCGTCGGCCTGTGGGCCGCCCAGCAACGGGGCGCGGCCCGCTTGGCGCTGCCGTGCACCTTCGTCGGCACCATGCTGATCGGCGGCCTGCTCGGTTTCGAAGGCCTGGAACTGCCGGCGCTGGAAAGCGGCATCGCCGCCTCGGTGCTGGCGCTCGGCCTGGCCGTGGCGCTGGCGGTGCGCCCGCCGCTCGTGATGGCCGTGGCGGCGACGGCGCTGTTCGCCCTGTTCCACGGTGTGGCCCATGGGCTGGAACTGCCGGACATGTCGAGCCCGTGGGCGTATGCCGCCGGCTTCGTCGTGGCGACGGCGGCGCTGCATGCGGCGGGCTATGGCGTGGTGCGCGCATTGCCACAGGCCGCCGCGCCGCTGGTGCGGCTGGCGGGTGCGGCGTCAGCGGCGACGGGGGTTTGGCTGTTGGCGGGTTGATGCCTGAGCGCCCTCTCCGACGATAGCGGCCTGACAGACACGGCGTCTCTCAGGCCAAGCTCTCTGCTACCATGTCGCGCAATCGCCCCAGCCGTGACGACGTCCGCCCATGCCGCAAGCTTCCCGTTCCGCCTCCCTGCCTGAAATGACCGCCCTGTTCGGTCAGGTGCAACAGCACTTTCTCGACGTGATCGTGCCGCTTTGGCAGGGCCCTGGCTGGAACGCCGACCTGGCGCTGCCCTTCGAGGCACTGGACGCCGCGCACAGCCCATTGCCGCCGCAACGCTACCGGGCGATGGCCTGCGCACGGCAGCTGTACCTGTTCGCCGGCCTGATCGGCCAGGTCGAGGGCGCCGAAGCCCGCGCAGCGGCGCTGTTCCGCTCGCTGCAGCGGCACTTCCACGACGCCGAGCACGGCGGCTGGTTCTACAGCATCGACCCGCAAGGCAAACCGCTGGACCGGCGCAAGGATCTCTACACCCACGCGTTCATCCTGTTCGCCTGCGCCCATTACTGGGACAAGGTGCGCGAACCGCTGGTGGAATCGACCCTCGACGCCGCCCTGGAAATCATCGCCCGGCGCTTCGCCACCGGTGACGGCCTCTACGAAGCCTGCCTCGAACCGGACTGGATCACCCTGGAGACCGGCCCGCTGCAGAACCCGCTGATGCACCTGGCCGAAGCGTTCCTCGCCACTCTGGCCGTGCGTGAAGACGCCGCCGTGCAGCAGGCGCTGACCGAGTTGTGCACAGCCATGCACGCGCGCTTCATTGACCCGCAGCAGAGCGTGCTGCTGGAGAAACCGCTGGGGGCTGTGGATAACTGGTATGAGCCGGGGCATCAGTTCGAGTGGTATTTCCTGCTCGCCTCTTCGCCGCTGCTGCGTGGCTCGAAGCTGCATGGCGCGCTGGAGCAGTCGTTCGCGTTCACCGAACGGCACGGCGTGGAACCCGCCACCAGTGCCGTGCTGGCGATGCTGGATCCGCAGCCGGAACGTCCCGCGAAGGACTCGACCCAGCGCATCTGGGCCCAGGCCGAATACCTGCGGGCGCTGACCTTGCGGCCGGACGCCGGAGCGGCGGTGCTGCGCCAGTTGCAGGCATTGCAGCAGCGCTTCCTGCATGAGGGTGGCTGGCACGAGTGCCGCGACGCCGACGGCGACGTCAGCCGCAAGGACATGCCGTCCACCACGCCGTATCACCTGGCGACCTGCTACCGCGGGCTGGCCGACTACCTGAATTGACCCGTGGCGAGCGAGCTTGCTCGCGCCGGGCTGCGCAGCGGCCCCGATCGGGCGTGGGCGCTGCGCACTCAAGCGCAAGCAAGCTCGCTCGCCACAGGGGTCTTAAGCCTTGTTGCGCTCGATGGCGAACCCGGCCCAGCTCTGGCTCACCGGCATCAGTTCCAGACGGTTGATGTTGATGTGCGCGGGCGCGTTGAGCACCCAGAAGATGGTCTCGGCGATGTCCTGCGGCTGGATCGGCTCGGCGCCGGCGTAGGTGGCGTCGTAGCGCGCCTGGTCACCGGCGAAGCGCACCAGCGAGAACTCGCTTTCGCACAGGCCCGGCTCGATGTTGCTCACGCGAACGCCGGTGCCTTGCAGGTCGCAGCGCAGGTTCAGGGAAAACTGCTTCACGAACGCCTTGGTCGCGCCGTACACATGGCTGCCCGGGTACGGGTAGTTGCCGGCGATGGAGCCGAGGTTGACGATGCCCGCGCCGCGGCCGTGGGCGATCAGGCGCGGCAACAGCAGGCGGGTGCTGTACATCAGGCCTTTGACGTTGGTGTCGACCATGGTGTCCCAGTCGTCGAGGTCGCACTTGGGCGCCGGATCCACCCCCAGCGCCAGCCCGGCGTTGTTGATCAGGCCGCGCAGGGTGGCGAAGGACGGCGGCAGGTTGGCGATCGCCTCCTCCATGGCCTTGCGGTCGCGCACGTCCAGCACCAGGCCGTGCACTTCGGTCTGTTCCGACAATTCTGCGCACAGGGCCTTGAGGCGTTCTTCACGACGGCCGGTCAGCACCAGTTTCCAGCCGGCCTCGGCAAAACGTCGGGCGCAGGCTTCGCCGAAACCGGAGGTCGCGCCGGTGATAAACAGGGTGTTGGACATCGTGTTCTCCTTGCTTCGGCCGCCGTGGGCGGCCCTTGGAATGGACAATCAGCGGGCAGCATGCCCGGCCTTTACCCTGTGGGCAACCTCCTCCCCCTGTACAAAAAACGCTCAATCGCCTGAACAGCCCTGCCGCCGTGGCCTGTAGCCGGATGCCCGCATGTTATCCACAATCCCTTCCACAGTTTCCGGGGGCAACTGGAACGGCGCAAAGCCGCGCCGCACAAGGCTTTGCGGGCCAAAAGCGAAGTTTTTCCCTTGACCCTGGACAAGCACTTGTGCCGCACCGGGCATTCTGCACGACCGGCCGGTCACGGCCATGATTGCGCGAGGCCAGTAACCACGGCCCTCTGCGGCGTCTTTCCAGAGATTGCCCACAGAGTTATCCACAGGCTTGCGCACACCCTGACGGGCCCTTTGCCGCCCTGACAAAAAGGTTGACAAATGGGTCAGCCCCCCAGCAAAAAATCGCTGGTCAAAAAACACCCATCGAGCTGCAAGCCACGGTTTTAAAGGCTTTCAGCCAGCTACTCCCACGTTATACACAGCCGGTTCCACAGCCGGTGGGGACAAGTCAAAACCGTGCAAAAACAGCCGTTTGCAGCGTCTTTATGTCGCGCTTCGGCAGGTCGGGATTTTGGTTTTCCACAATTGAGGCGTTCGCCAAAAGTCAATGGCGGGAGCAAGCTCGCTCCCACGGGGTTCAAGGCGCCTTCCGGGCATGAAAAAGCCCCGGGGCTTGCGACCCGGGGCTCTGTCTTGCTGTGGAAAACTCAGTGCCCGCCCAGGTAAGCGCTGCGCACCTCCTCGTTCACCAGCAGCTCCTGGCCGGTGCCGCTCAGGCGGATCTCGCCGTTGACCATCACGTAGGCCCGGTCGGACAGCTTCAACGCGTGGTTGGCGTTCTGCTCGACCAGGAAGATGGTCATGCCGGTCTTCGCCAGCTCGCGCAGGGTGGCGAAGATCTGCTTCACCACGATCGGCGCCAGGCCCAGGCTCGGCTCGTCGAGCAGCAACAGCTTGGGTCGGCTCATCAGCGCACGGGCGATGGCGAGCATCTGCTGCTCGCCGCCGGACATGGTCATGGCCCGCTGGCTGCGCCGCTCCTCGAGCCGCGGGAACAGCTCGAACATGCGCTGCATGTCTTCCTTGGCATGCTTGTCGCCGATCGGGATGGTGCCCATCAGCAGGTTTTCCTCGACGGTCATGTCGGGGAACACCCGCCGCCCTTCCGGCGACTGCGCGATGCCGTTGGAGGCGATGTAGTGGGACGACTTGTGGGTGATGTCCACGCCCTGGTAGAGGATCTGCCCGGACTCCGCCCGGGGCTGGCCGAAGATCGACATCAGCAGGGTGGACTTGCCGGCGCCGTTGGAGCCGATCAGGCTGACCGTCTCCCCTTCGTCGATGTGCAGCGAAACGCCCTTGAGGGCCTGGATCGGCCCGTAGTACACGTTCAGGTCCTTGAGTTCGAGGATCGGTCGGCTCATACCACTTCCTCTTCGTCGGCGCCCAGGTAGGCGGCAATCACTTTCGGATCGTGACGGATGTCTTCAGGGCCGCCCTCGGCGATCACCACGCCGTGGTCCAGCACCACAATGTGGTCGGAAATGCTCATCACCATGCCCATGTCGTGTTCGATCAGCACCACGGTCAGATCGTGCTCGTCGCGCAGCAGCCGGATCATCGCGCTCAGCGCTTCGGTTTCCTGAGGGTTGAGGCCGGCGGCCGGTTCGTCGAGGCAGATGATCTGCGGCCGCGTGCACATGGCCCGGGCGATCTCCAGGCGGCGCTGCTGGCCGTAGGACAGCTCACCGGCCAGGCGGTTGGCGCAGTCCACCAGGTCCACCACCTCGAGCCAGTAGAACGCGCAGTCCAGCGCGTCGCTCTCGGCCTTGCGGTAGCCCTTGGTGTTGAGGATGCCGGACAGCATGTTGCGGTTGACCCACATGTGCTGGGCCACCAGCAGGTTCTCCAGCACCGACATTTCCTTGAACAGGCGGATGTTCTGGAAGGTGCGGGCCAGGCCTGCGCGGTTCACCAGGTGGGTGCCACCGAACATCTTGTAGTACAGGCGGCTGGCGAAGGTCTTCGGCGAGACGAAGTCGGTCGGCTTGAACGACTCGCCCAGCAGCTGGATGACGTTGGTCTGCCGGCCGCGCACGTTGAGTTCGATCTTGCCGCCGGAAGCCTTGTAGAACCCGGTCAGGCAGTTGAACACGGTGGTCTTGCCGGCGCCGTTGGGGCCGATCAGGGCGAAGATCGAGTTGCGTTTAACTTTCAGGCTGACGTCGTTCAGCGCCTTGATGCCGCCGAAATGCATCATCAGTTTTTCTACAGAGAGCACGACTTCACTCATGGCGCAGCCCTCTCATAGTGAATGGCACCTTTGCGTGGGGTGACGCCGGTCCGGCTGATGCGGATCAGCCCCCGCGGTCGCCAGATCATCATCAACACCATCAGGATGCCGAACAGCAGCACGCGGTATTCGGCGAAGCTGCGCAGCAGTTCCGGGGCGACGGTGAGCACGAACGCGGCGATCACCACGCCGATGGTCGAACCCATGCCGCCGAGCACCACGATGGCGAGGATCAGCGCCGACTCGAAGAAGGTGAACGAGGTCGGGTTGACGAAGCCTTGGTAAGTGGCGAAGAACACCCCGGCCAGGCCGGCGGTGGACGCGCCGATGGTGAACGCCGAGAGTTTGACCAGCACGTGGTTCAGGCCCATCGAGCGGCAGGCGATCTCGTCTTCGCGCAGGGCTTCCCAGGCGCGCCCCACCGGCATCTTGACCAGCCGGTGCTTGATGTACAGCACGGCCAGCACCACCAGGAACAGCACCGCGTAGATGAAGTAGTACTTGATGTCCGGGTTGTAGGCGATGCCGAAGAACTCGTGGAACGGCACCCCGCCGTCCTTCGCCCGCTTGCCGAACTCCAGGCCGAAGAAAGTCGGCAATGGCGCCGGCATGCCGTTCGGGCCGCCGGTCAGGGACAGCCAGTTGTTGAGGATCAGGCGGATGATCTCACCGAAGCCCAGGGTCACGATCGCCAGGTAGTCGCCGTGCAGGCGCAGCACCGGGAACCCGAGGATGCAACCGGCAAGGCCGGCGGTGATCGCCGCCAGCGGCAGCACGGTCCAGAAACCCAGCCCCAGGTACTGGTAGCCGAGCGCCAGGCCGTAGGCGCCGATGGCATAGAACGCCACGTAACCCAGGTCGAGCAGGCCGGCCAGGCCCACCACGATGTTCAGCCCCAGCCCCAGCAGCACGTAGATCAGGCCGAGGATGACCACGCCCAGCAGGTAGGAGTTGGAGAAGAACGGCAGCGCCACGGCGACGGCGATCATCAGCGGGATGATCCAGCGCAGCCGCGACTTGTAGTCCGGCGGCAGCACGTGCACCCCGGAGCCGGTGCTCTCGAAGCTGTCGAGGATGCGCAGGCCCCTGGGCGTCTGCAGGAACAGGCTCAGGGCGAAGCGCCCGGCCATGACGATGGCGATGATCCACGCCACGCGGGTGGGTTCCAGGTTGAAGCTGTAGCCGTCGAGCACGACGCCGACGATCGGGCCGAACACGATCAGGGCGATCAGGCCGGCCAGGATGGCCTCGACCACACTCTTTTTCACATCAATGGATTTGGCAGTGGTTGAAGACATCGCTTACACCTTCGACACAAGAGGACGGCCCAGCAGGCCCTGAGGCCGGAAGACCAGGACAAGCACGAGCAGCGAGAAGCTGAACACGTCCTTGTAGTCGGAGTTGACCAGGCCCGAGAACAGCGACTCGGAAATGCCCAGGATGATCCCGCCGAGCATCGCGCCGGGCAGCGAACCGATCCCGCCGAGCACCGCGGCGGTGAACGCCTTGATGCCGATGACGAAGCCTGCGTAGAAGTCGAAGGTGCCGTAGTTCATGGTGATCAGCACGCCGGCCAGGGCCGCCATCGCCGCACCGATGATGAACACGTAGGAAATCACCCGGTCGGTGTTGATCCCCAGGATCGAGGCCATCTTGCGGTCTTGCTGGGTCGCGCGGCACATGCGGCCGAGCTTGGTGTACTTGATCACGTAGGTCAGCAGGCCCATGCCGATGAACGCCGCCACCAGGATGAAGACCTTGGTGTAGGTGAGCTGGACGAAGCCGGTGCCGACGTCGATCCGCCAGGCGCCGGTGAGCAGCGTGGGCACGCCCTGTTGGCGGGCGCCCTGGCTGATCTGGGCGTAGTTCTGCAGGATCAGGGAAATGCCGATGGCGCTGATCAGGGGCGCCAGCCGTGTGGAGTTGCGCAGGGGTTTGTACGCGATGCGTTCGATGACCCAGCCGTACACCCCGGTGACCACGATGGTGAAGACCAGGGTGCCGAGCATCAGCAGCGGGAAGGATTCGATACCGAAGTAAGCCAGCAGTGCCAGACTGATCGCCGCGAGGTAAGCGGAAATCATGTAAACCTCGCCGTGGGCGAAGTTGATCATGCCGATGATGCCGTAGACCATTGTGTAGCCGATGGCGATCAGGCCGTAGACCGACCCGAGGGTCAGGCCGTTGACCAGTTGCTGCAGGAAAATACCATCCATAACGCAATCTCACGCAGTGAGAACCTGCACGCCCGAGGGCGCGCGGCTCTTCTAGGAAAAATACAGATTTACGTCGGAGCAGGGTCAGCCGCGACCGGTCAGCCCCCGCGCCCCTTGTGGGAGCTGGCCTGCCAGCGATGACGGCCTCACATTCGGCACCGCTGGCGCCTGTCGGTCCGTCATCGCGAGCGGGCTCGCTCCCACACGGGTTCTGCGGGGATCAGCCGGTCGGGCCGACGCTTATTTCTGTTTTTCCAGCTGGTGGTATTTGCCGGTCGCGTCCCACTGGTAGACCACGTAGTCGGACACCTTCAGGTCGCCCTTCTTGTCCCAGGCCTTCTCGCCCATGACGGTCTTCACCGGGTTGGCCTTCAGCCACTCGGCGGCCTTCTCGCCGCTGTTGGACTTGGCGCCGTTGAACGCGGCGGCCAGGGTCTGCACCGAGGCGTAGGCGTACAGGGTGTAGCCCTCAGGCTCGGTGCCGGCCTTGCGGAAGGCGTCCACGACGGTCTTGCTGTCCGGCAGCAGGCGCGGGTCGGCGCCGAAGGTCATCAGCACGCCGTCGACGTATTGCGGGCCGCCGGCGGTGGTCACCAGTTCGTCGGTCACGATGCCGTCGTCGGACATGAACTTCACGTCCTTCAGGCCTTCGGTGCGCAGTTGCTTGACCAGAGGGCCGGCTTCCGGGTGCAGGCCGCCGAAGTAGACCACGTCGGCACCGGCCGCGCGGATCTTGGTGACCACGGCGCTGAAGTCTTTTTCGCCGCGGGTCAGGCCTTCGTACAGCACCGGCTTCACGCCGCGCTTCTCAAGCTGGGCCTTGGTGGCGTCGGCGAGGCCTTGGCCGTAGGTGTCCTTGTCGTGCAGCACGACGACCTTCTTGCCCTTGAGCACGTCGACGATGTAGTCGCCGGCCACGATGCCTTGCTGGTCGTCACGGCCGCACATGCGGAACATGGCGCTCAGGCCGCGCTCGGTGACCTGCGGGTTGGTGGAGCCTGGAGTGATCGCGATGATGCCGGCTTCGTCGTAGATCTCCGAAGCAGGGATGGTGGAGGAGGAGCAGAAGTGACCGACCACGCCGGCGACCTTCTGGTTGGTGAGGTCCTTGGCGACCGTCACGGCCTGCTTCGGCTCGCACGCGTCGTCGCCCTTGACCAGCACGATCTTCTCGCCGTTGACGCCGCCCGCCGCGTTGATCGCGTCTGCCGCCGCCTGTGCCCCCTTCATGTACTGCTCGCCGAATGCCGCGTTGGCGCCGGTCATCGGGCCCGCCACACCGATCTTCACATCAGCTTGTGCAAACGCAGAGACACCCAGCGCAGCAGCCACTGCGAGGGCCAGGAAGCCTTTCTTGTAAAACGTCTGGGACATGAGGTGGTGCTCCAAGGTTTTTTTTAGTTGGCACTGCGACTTCACTTCACGAAATGCTCAGAGCAAGGGCCGTGCCATCGGTTTTTTATTCTTCAAAAAGTCGCTGCTTTCTTGTTATTTCGACTGTTTCGTTCCCATTTTCATTGGGCGTGCAACCGTCTAAACCGCGGAAGGTGAAACCAAGGTTTTTTTGAGGCGCAACCTTCGTGCGCCATCATTGCAACCGCGGCGCCAAACGACGTGCAACCCACCTGTAACAGCCCGCGTCACCGAACTGCACACTGCTGGTGCGGGACTGCTACGGCCCGCACCATTACAGGCTAGTCGCTGCGCCGGAAAGCGCCGCGTGGAGCAACAAATTTCAACACTCAGATGACGATGCGCAGGCACTGGCCCGCGTGATACAGCGAGAACCCGGCCTCGTACAGGCAACTGCGCAGGCCCGCGCCTGCCAGGGGCTGCATCGCGGCGAAGGGGATCGGCAGGGCCTGAGGATTTCCGTTACACAGGTAGTCGGCGAAGGCCTTGCCGACCACGGTGCCGGTGGTGACGCCGCGGCCGTTGTAACCGGTGACGGCCACGATGCCGGGCGCCGGCTCGAACAGGCGCATCAGGTGATCGGGGGTGAAGGCGATGCGCCCGGTCCAGGTGCATTCCCATTCCACCGGCTTGAGGTTGGGGAAGTAGTGGCGCTGCACCCGGTCGGCCCAGGCCTTGAGGAACCAGGCCGGCTTCTGGTTGCCGTTGCCCAGGCTGCCGAGCAGCAGCCGGCCGTCCTTGTCGCGGCGGATGCTGCTCAGCACCTGACGGGTGTCCCACGAGCCCTGCCCGCCCGGCAGGATCTCCTGGGCGGCGTCCTCGGTCAGCGGCACCGAAGCGACCTGATAGTAGTAGCCGGGGAAGAAATTGCGTTTGAGCTCAGTCCAGTCGCCCTCGGTGTAGGCGTTGGAGGCGATCACCACCTGCTCGGCCAGCACCGAACCTTGCTCGGTCTGCACCGACCACTGCGCCCCTTGCCGTTCCAGCCGGACGACCGGCGAATGGTCGAACACTTGCCCGCCGAGGCCGGCGACCGCCTTGGCCAGCCCTGTGACGTAGCCCATCGGGTTGAGCGTGCCGGCGCGGCGGTCGAGCAGCGCGGCGGCGATCTTGCGGGTGCCGGTGGCCCGTTCGCAGGCCTGCCCGGTGAGCAGTTCCACCGGCGCGCCCCGGCGCTTCCACTGTTCTTCGCGGCTGCGCAGGTCCGCCTCGCCCCGGGCGTTGTGCGCCATGTGCAGGGTGCCTTCGCGGCGCAGCTGGCAATCGATGGCGTACTTGTCCACCAGGCTGAACACCAGCGCCGGCGCCGCCCCCAGCATGCGGTTGAGCTGGCTGCCCACCGCCTCGCCGAACCCGGCCTCGATCTCGTCCGGCGGGATCCACATCCCGGCGTTGACCAGCCCGACGTTGCGCCCCGAGCCGCCATGGCCGGCGCGGTGGGCTTCGAGCACGCAGACGCGCTTGCCCTTCTCCAGCAGGTGCAGGGCCGCCGACAGCCCGGTGAACCCGGCGCCGACCACGCACACATCGACCTTGACTTCACCCTTGAACGCCGCGTTGTCGGGCCTTTGCGGCGTGAGGGTTTCCCACAGACATTCTTCGCGTAACGGCATTGCCAAGCTCCTGTCGGAGCAGTTGCACGCGACAAGCCACACGCCGCAAGCCAGTTCGCTTGTCGCTCGTAGCCTGTCGCTTGCCGCTGCTTAATCGAACGTGATGCCCTGGGCCAGCGGCAGCTCCAGCGAATAGTTGACGGTGTTGGTCTGGCGGCGCATGTAGGCGCGCCAGGCGTCGGAACCCGACTCGCGGCCGCCGCCGGTCTCCTTCTCGCCGCCGAACGCGCCGCCGATCTCCGCGCCGCTCGGGCCGATGTTGACGTTGGCGATGCCGCAGTCGCTGCCCACCGCCGACATGAATTTCTCGGCCTCACGCACATCGGTGGTGAAGATGCACGACGACAGGCCTTGCGGCACGGCGTTGTTCAGGCGCAGGGCCTCGTCGAAGTCCGTGTAGCCGACCACGTACAGGATCGGCGCGAAGGTCTCGCTGCACACCACGTCGCTCTGCTCCGGCATCTCGACGATGGCCGGCGACACGTAGTAGGCATTGGGGAACTGCTCCTGCAACTGGCGCTGGCCGCCGAACACCCGGCCGCCCTCGCTCAGGGCCTGCTCCAGCGCATCCTGCATGTTTTCGAAGCTGTGCTTGTCGATCAGCGGGCCGATCAGGTTGCCTTCCAGCGGATGGCCGATGCGCACCTTCGAATACGCGGCCTTCAGGCGAGTGACGATTTCCTCCTTCACCGATTCGTGGGCGATCAGCCGGCGCAGGGTGGTGCAGCGCTGGCCGGCGGTGCCGACGGCGCTGAACAGGATGGCGCGCACGGCCATGTCCAGGTCGGCGCTCGGCCCGAGGATCATCGCGTTGTTGCCGCCCAGTTCGAGGATGCTGCGGGCGAACCGCGCCGCGACCTTCGGCGCCACTTCGCGGCCCATGCGGGTGCTGCCCGTGGCGCTGATCAGCGCCACGCGCGGGTCGTCCACCAGCGCTTCGCCGGCGTCGCGGCCGCCGATCACCACCTGGCTCAGGTGCGCCGGGGCGTCGCTGAAGTTCTTCGCCACCCGCTCGAACAGCGCCTGGCAGGCCAGTGCGGTGAGCGGGGTCTTCTCCGACGGTTTCCACACCACCGGGTTGCCGCAGACCAGCGCCAGCGTGGTGTTCCACGCCCACACCGCGACCGGGAAGTTGAAGGCGCTGATCACCCCGACCACGCCCAGCGGGTGCCAGGTCTCGCGCATATGGTGGCCCGGACGCTCGGACGCGATGGTCAGGCCGTACAGCTGGCGCGACAGGCCGACGGCGAAGTCGCAGATGTCGATCATCTCCTGCACTTCGCCCAGGCCTTCCTGGGTGATCTTGCCGGCTTCCCACGACACCAGCTCGCCGAGGTCGGCCTTGTGCGCGCGCAGCACTTCGCCGAACTGGCGCACCAGCTCGCCGCGACGCGGGGCCGGCACCTGGCGCCACAGCGCGAACGCATGATCGGCGCGACTGATGTGCTGCTCGACCTCGGCCGGGCCTTCCCAGTTCACGGCGGCGATGCGACTGCCGTCGATGGGGGAATGCACCGGCACTTTGCCGTTCTGGTACAGGGCCGGGTTCACACCAAGACGATCAAGCAATGCGGCAACCATGGGTCACTCCTCAAGCGGAAACTGAATGTGGGCGGCCACGCCGAGGCGGCCGTGCGGGCCTTTAGTTGTAGCCTCAGGGCGGCTGTGCAACAAACGACCTTTACGCGAGATATCATTCCGTTTATTCATGCTGCGTCATGCCTGCCAGAGAATGCCGGCCAGAACACAAGAAAAAGGATTGCCCATGCTCAACAAACGCCACCTGCCGTCGATCACCGCGCTGCAGTGCTTCGAGGCCGTGACCCGGCACCTGAGCTTCACCCGGGCCGCCGAGGAACTGAACCTGACCCAGAGCGCCGTCAGCAAACAGGTGGCGCAGCTGGAGGAATTGCTGCAGCACCTGCTGTTCCGCCGGGTGCGCCGGCGCCTGCAGATGACCCCGGCCGGCGACCTGTACCTGGTGGAGGTGCGCAAGATCCTCACCCAGGTGGAGATGTCCACCCACTACCTGCGCTCCTACGGCGGCGAGACCGAAGTCCTGCGGGTGTCCACCCCCTCGACCTTCGGCGCCCGCTGGCTGGTGCCGCGCCTCAAGGGCTGGCGGCTGCGCCATCCGTCGATCCACCTGGACCTGTGCAACGAGCACGAGGCCGACGACTTGCTGCAAGGGCGCAGCGACCTGGCGTTCTACTTCGGCCAGGGCTCGCGGCCCGGCACCGAGTGCCTGAAGCTGTTCGGCGAAGAGCTGGTGCCGGTGTGCGCGCCGGGCAGCCTGCCGGCCACGCCGTTCACCGACCCCACGCAACTGACCGACCTTGTGCTGCTGCAGAACGCCTCGCGCCCGCAGGCCTGGCACGACTGGTTCGACAGCCAGGGCCGCCAGACCGAACACAGCTACCACGGCCCGCGCTTCGAAACCTTCTATATGTGCATCCGCGCCGCCCAGGTCGGCTGCGGCGTGGCGCTGCTGCCGCGGTTCCTGGTCGAAGAAGAGCTGGCCGACGGCAAGCTGGTCATCCCCTGGCCCCACGCGATGCCCAGCACCGACGCCTACTACCTGGCCTACCCGGAGCACGCGGCGGAGGTGCCCAAAGTGCGGGATTTCGTGAAGTGGATGCTGGAGCAGGTCGACAGTCCGGATCCGCTTGCGCACTGAACCGCCGCGGCAACGTGCCTCGTCCGGCAAATTTTGCTGGCGTTTCCTGGCGCCGATGTGCGCCACTAGCGCCATTGATTGATACCGCGCCAATGCGCGGCCCGTCTGGAGACCCCGTTATGAGCGAGAGTGTGTTTGCCGATCGCATCGTGCAGAACCTGCTCGACACCGACTTCTACAAGCTGACGATGATGCAGGCGGTGCTGCACAACTACCCCAACGTCGAAGTCGAATGGGAGTTCCGCTGCCGCAACGCCGAAGACCTGCGCCCTTACCTGGCGGAGATCCGCTTCCAGATCGAACGCCTGGCCGAACTGAGCCTGAGCGCCGACCAGTTGGGCTTCCTGGAGCGCATCTCCTTCCTCAAGCCGGACTTCCTGCGCTTCCTCGGCCTGTTCCGCTTCAACCTGCGCTACCTGCACACCGGCATCGAAAACGGCGAGCTGTTCATCCGCCTGCGCGGGCCGTGGCTGCACGTGATCCTGTTCGAAGTGCCCCTGCTGGCGATCGTCAGCGAAGTGCGCAACCGCTACCGCTACCGCGACATCACCCTGGAGCTGGCCCGCGAGCAGCTGTACCGCAAGTTCGACTGGCTGAACGCCAACGCCTCGACCGAAGAGCTGGCGCAACTGCAGGTCGCTGACTTCGGCACCCGCCGCCGGTTCTCGTACCGCGTGCAGGAAGAAGTGGTGAACGTGCTCAAGCACGACTTCCCCGGCCGCTTCGTCGGCACCAGCAACGTGAACCTGTCCCGGGAACTGGACATGAAACCGCTGGGCACCATGGCCCACGAGTGGATCATGGCCCACCAGCAGCTCGGCCCGCGGCTGATCGACAGCCAGAGCGCCGCCCTCGACTGCTGGGTGCGCGAGTACCGGGGCCTGCTGGGGATCGCCCTGACCGACTGCATCACCACCGACGCGTTCCTCGGCGATTTCGACCTGTACTTCGCCAAGCTCTTCGACGGCCTGCGCCATGACTCCGGGGATCCGGTGCTGTGGGGCGAAAAATGCATCGCCCACTACCACAGGCTCGGCATCGACCCGATGAGCAAGACCCTGGTGTTCTCCGACAGCCTGACGTTGCCCAAGTCGCTGGAGATCTTCCGGGCGCTGCACGGGCGGATCAACGTGAGCTTCGGCATCGGCACCAACCTGACCTGCGACATTCCGGGTGTCGAACCGATGAGCATCGTGCTTAAAATGGCCGCCTGCAACGGCCAACCGGTGGCGAAGATCTCCGACGAGCCGGGCAAGACCCACTGCAAAGACCCGAATTTCGTCGCCTACCTGCGACACGTTTTCCAGGTTCCTGCCGTTTCCAGCCTATCTAGCAAGGAGTGAATTCATGCAAGCCGTACAGCGTGAGATTGCTGAACAGCTCAAGGTCCAGCCGCCGTTCGCGGACCAAAAGGCCCTCGAGGCGGAAGTCGCCCGACGCGTCGCCTTCATCCAGGACTGCCTGGTCAACGCCGGCCTCAAGACCCTGGTGCTGGGCATCAGCGGCGGCGTCGATTCCCTGACCGCCGGCCTGCTGGCCCAGCGCGCCATGCGTGAGTTGCGCGAACGCAGCGGCGATGACGGCTACAAGTTCATCGCCGTGCGCCTGCCCTACGACGTGCAATTCGACGAGCACGACGCCCAGGCCTCGGTGGACTTCATCGACCCCGACGAGCGCCACACGGTCAACATCGGTCCTGCGGTGAAGTCCCTGGCCGGTGAAGTGGCGGCGTTCGAAGGCAAGCAAGCGGTGCAGAAAGACTTCGTGCTCGGCAACACCAAGGCGCGCATGCGCATGGTGGCCCAGTACACCATCGCCGGCGCCGCCCATGGCCTGGTGATCGGCACCGACCACGCGGCGGAAGCGGTGATGGGCTTCTTCACCAAGTTCGGCGACGGCGCCTGCGACCTGGCGCCGCTCAGCGGGCTGGTGAAGAACCAGGTGCGCGCGATCGCCCGCAGCTTCGGCGCGCCGGAACCGTTGGTGGAGAAGATCCCGACCGCCGACCTGGAAGACCTGGCGCCGGGCAAGCCGGACGAAGCGTCCCACGGCGTGACCTACGTCGAGATCGACGCCTTCCTGCACGGCGAGCCGGTGCGCCAGGAAGCGTTCGATATCATCGTCAACACGTACAACAAGACCCGTCACAAGCGGGTAATGCCGTTTGCCCCGTGATTGACGAACGGTCCGGCTGACGTCATCGCCAGCAGGTTTGCCGCGGCCCTGTGGGAGCGAGCCTGCTCGCGATGAACGATGACGCGGTCAATAGCCGGGCACATGAAAAAGCCCGCCGGGGAGTCGATCCCCGGCGGGCTTTTGTCTGGCCTGAACGTCGGTCGCCGCCGACGGCCCCTTCGCCGTCACTTGACGGTGACGGTGCCCTTCATCATCGAGATGTGGCCCGGGAACGAGCAGAAGAAGCCGTAGGCTTCACCGGCGGTCAGCTTGGACACGTCGATGGTCAGCGAGTCCTTCTCGCCGGCGCCGATGATCTTGGTGTGGGCGATGACGCGGGCGTCGCCCTCTTTCAGGTAGTTCTTGTCGATGCCGGCGGCCAGGCCGTCGGTGGCGATCGGCTGCATGTCGGCTTCTTTGCTGATCACCAGGTTATGGCCCATCACGTTCTTCGGCAGGCTGCCGGAGTGGGTCAGTTCGACGGTGAAGGTCTTGCAGCTCTTGTCGATTTCAATGGCCTTGGTGTTGAAGGACATCTGGTCGGTGGAATCTACGGTGGTTTTGCACTCTGCAGCCATCAGTTGGCCGCTGGCCAGGGCCAGCAGGGATACCGCAACAACTTTGGAAAACATGGTGAATCTCCAAGGCAGGGTTAACAGAAACAAGAGTGGTTGGAAGACTGCCTGAAATCTTCGCAAGTTCCTATGACCTGAGTCAAAGATTGTATACAACTTTCAGGCTATGACACTTATCGAAACAATCTACCGGCCAGAACCGCGGCCCGGGCCTATGATCGGCCCATCCCACTGAAACGGAGTGCCGATCATGTTCTTTAACGGTTTGCTGCGCAGCCTGCTTGCCGCCTACGCCTGCGGTGCCAGCGGTACCTGTGAAACGCCGGAACGCGAAGTCTAGTCCTTGGACAGCGGCCCCGCTGCCGCTACCCTGTGCGACTGATCGACACAGGAGCAAGGCATGTCTCTCACTTCCGTATGTGTATTTTGCGGCGCCAACGCCGGCACCGACCCGGCGTACACCGAAGCCGCCGTCGCCCTCGGCCGGGCATTGGCCGAACGCAAATTGACCCTGGTCTACGGCGGCGGCGCCGTCGGGCTGATGGGCATCGTCGCCGACGCTGCGCTGGCGGCCGGCGGTGAGGTGGTCGGGATCATCCCGCAGGCGCTGATGGACAAGGAGATCGGCCACAAAGGGCTCACCCGCCTGGAGGTGGTCGACGGCATGCACGCCCGCAAGGCGCGGATGGCCGAGCTCAGCGACGCGTTCATCGCCCTGCCCGGCGGCCTCGGCACCCTGGAAGAACTGTTCGAGGTCTGGACCTGGGGCCAGCTCGGCTACCACGGCAAGCCGCTGGGGCTGATGGAAGTGAACGGTTTCTACAGCAAGCTCACCGCGTTCCTCGACCACCTGGTCGGCGAAGGCTTCGTCCGCGCGCCGCACCGGGACATGCTGCAGGTCAGCGATTCGCCGCAGGCGCTGCTCGACGCCCTCGACCGCTGGCAGCCGACCGTAGCCCCGAAGTGGGTGGACCAGAAGCCGAAGTGAGGCTTCACGCCTGGCATCGCTCCCCCATGGCCATGCAAGGTGCCGACCCTGTGGGAGCCAGCCTGCTGGCGATAGCGTCAGTGAGGGCGCCGCAAATCGCTGCTCCCGCACTGGACAGGTGAACCTCACCGCATCGCGCTCAGTCCAGCGGCATCACCGTGACCCGCACCTCCGGGTCATGGCTGCCCCCGCCCAGAATCACCCCGCGCAGCGGCGACACATCGGAGAAGTCGCGGCCCCAGGCCAGGGTGATGTGCTCCAGCGCCGGCTGCACATTGTTCGTCGGGTCGAAGTCCACCCAGCCCAGCACCGGGCAAAACACCGACACCCAGGCATGGGACGCGTCGGCGCCGATCAGCCGCGGCTGCCCCGGCGGCGGCCGGGTCAGCAGATAGCCGCTGACGTAGCGCGCCGCCAATCCCCGGGAGCGCAGGCAGGCCAGCATCAGGTGGGCGAAGTCCTGACAGACCCCGCGCCGCCGTTCCAGCACCTCCACCAGCGGCGTCGCGACCTGGGTCGCTTCGGCATCGAAGGTGAACTCGCTGAAGATCTTCTGCATCAAGGCCTGCACCGCCGACAGCATGGCCCGCCCCGGCGGGAAGCAACTGTCGGAGAACTCGACGAAACGGCGCTTGAGGTGCACATAGGGCGATTCGAACCGATAACGGCAGGCTTCCAGCACGTGGGGCGACAGCGGCCGGCCGCTGTAGGCCAGCGCAGCGCACGTCGACTCCCAGGCCGGAGACAGGGCAAAGTCCGCTGCCGGCCGTGCCAGCACCTCGACCGTCAGCCGAGCATCGACCTGCAACTCGTCGTGGGGCCGTTCGAACGCCAGGCGGGTCAGCGGGTTGCCGAACACGTCCTGCTCGTCCCGGCGGGCGGTCGGTTCCGGGCTGATCAGCAGACGCTGCCCGGTGCAGCGCTGCCAGGCGCACTCACGGGGCCACAGGTGCGCCAGCTGCTGCGCCAGCGAAACCGGGCTGTCGTAGCGGTAGCAGGTGTCGTGGAGGACTTGGTAACGGGCATTCATCAGACGGACACCGTGCGCTGGCTGACATCGTCGACATGGGCGAAATGGCGCAGGGCCAGGCGGTCGGACACCTGCGCGCTGACATCGGCGATCTCTTGCAGCAGGTCGGCCAGCCCGTCGAGCGCCGCACGCACGCTGGTCTCGCCGAACAGCGGGTTCTCCAGGCAGCCGAGGTCAATGCGCGCCAGTCGCTCGGCCAGTTGCGCCAGCCCGGCTTCCCCCGGCGCGCCGAAATCATCGTTCAGCCGCTTGACGGTGCGGGCCACCAGCTTCAGCTGGAACAGAACCGCATGGGGGTTCTGCTCGTCCAGCAGCAACAGGTCGAGCACCGGGATCAGCTGGGCCACAGCCAGGTAGCGCGAGCGGTAGGTGATGCTGCTGTTGCCCAGCTCCAGCAACCACGCAAGCCCCGCCTGATCGAACGCGCCGGCCCCCCTCAGGAAGGCCGCCAGGCTGGTGCTGAGGAACTGCAGGCGCTCGATCCGCCGCCCGATCATCAAGAAGCGCCAGCCCTCGTCGCGGGTCATGTCGTCCAGGGCGAAACCGGACAGCGCCGCCAGCGAGGTCACCAGCCGGTTGAGGAAATCCAGCAGCTCGCCGAAATCCGGCTCGTCGCCGTCGAGCTCGGCGGCCTCGCGCTGCAGTTCCACCAGCGCCTGCCAGTTTTCCCGCGACAGCTTGCCGCGCACCTGGGACGCCGCCCATTGCAGGCGCTGCAGGTTGGCACGCAGGCTGAACGACCAGTCTTCGCCGAGCAGCGCCGCCAGCAGGCGCTGCGGCAGTTCGCCTTCGTCCGGCAGCAGCATCAGCCGTTCGCCGAGGTCCACGGCGGCCTGCAAGGCCTGCGGGTCGTCGCCGTCGATGTAGCGCGCCAGCACGATCCGCAGCAGCCGCGCACTGTCGTCGCAGCGCTCGCAATATCGGCCGAACCAGAACAGGTTCTCCACCACCCGCGACGGCAGGTAGGGGTCGCGCCGCACCAGGTCGTGCACGCCGATGTTGCGCTGGGCCTTCCACTGCTCACCGCTCGGCGGTCGGTCGCCCAGCACCCAGGTGTCCTTGCTGGCGCCGCCGCGCTGCATCGACACCACTTCGGCGTCGGCCTCGGCGGCCACCCGGGTCAGCCCGCCCGGCAACACCCGGTAGCCCTCGTGGCTGGCCACCGCGTACAGACGCATGCCGATGGCCCGGGCCTGCAGCTGGCCGTCCTCGGGGTGCCAGACCGGCGCCTGGGACAGCTGCGCCAACTCTTGCGCGACATAGGCATAAGGCCGCGCCTGCATGCGTTCAGCGAGGGCCTGGCGCTGTTTTTCACTCAAGTCGCGGCCAAACACGGGCGCGAAGCTCTGCGAGGGAAAGGCCGGTTTGATCAGCAGATCAGGTAGTTTTTCCATGGCCTGGGCCAGCACCGGCGCCTCACCGCACCACCAGGTGGCGATGGACGGCAGGATCAGTTCTTCACCGAACAGGTGCCGGCAGATCTTCGGCAGGAACCCCAGCAATCCCGGCGATTCGAGCACGCCGCTGCCCAGCGCGTTGGCCACCAGCACCCGCCCCCGGCGCACCGCCTCCAGCAATCCGGGCACGCCGAGGGCCGAGTCGGTGCGCAGTTCCAGCGGGTCGCAGAAGTCATCGTCGAGCCGGCGCATGATCGCGTGCACCCGGCGCAGGCCGCTGAGGGTCTTGAGGTACACCGTGGCGTCGCGCACGGTGAGGTCGCCGCCCTCCACCAGCGGATAGCCCAACTGCCGCGCCAGGTACAGGTGTTCGAAATAGCTTTCGTTGAACCGCCCCGGCGTCAGCAGCACCACCAGCGGCGTCTCGCTGTCGCCCGGCGCCTGGCGCACGAGGGTTTCCTGGAGCGTGCGGAAGAAGCCCGCCAGGTGCTGCACCCGCAAGTCCCGGTACAGCTCGGGGAAAGCGCGGGACACGATGGTGCGGTTCTCCAGCGCATACCCGGCCCCGGACGGCGCCTGGGTGCGGTCCGCCGTGACCCACCAGCGGCCGTCCGGCGTGCGCGCCAGATCCGCCGCGTACAGATGCAGGAACGCCCCGTCCGGGGGCGAAATGCCCTGACAGGGCCAGAGGAAGTTGTTGTGGCCGAACACCAGCTCCGCCGGCAGCAGCCCTTCGCGGATCAGCCACTGCGGGCCGTACAGGTCCGCCAGCACCGCATTGAGCAGCCGCGCCCGCTGGGCGAGCCCGGCGGACAGTCGCTGCCACTCGTCGGCGGCGATCACATGGGGCAGCAGATCCAGCTCCCACGGGCGGTCGGCGCCCTTGGGGTCGGCATAGACGTTGTAGGTGACGCCGTTCTCCTGGATCTGCCGCGCCAGCAGCGCCTGACGCTGCGCCAACTGCTGCGGCGTGCTGCGCTGCAACTGGTCGAACAGCCGGCGCCAGTGCGGACGCACCGCGCCGCTGCCGTCGAGCAGTTCGTGGTAGGTGCCCGCCGTCAGCGGGTAGCGGTCAAGCAGGTCTGGCATGGAGAGCTCGGCAACCGGCAAGGAACGGTCAGACTAACGCAGGCACGTGACACCCGGATATACGAAAAATCCGAGCGTCGCGTACGGTTCAGAAACGTCGCAAATCGAGAGTCAGCGGAAACTCGTCGTCCGTTTCCGCTTGCGCTATCGGAATGTTTCCCGGCGTGTGCCCGATGCGGAAGAAACGCGCCAGGCGCCGGCTCTCCGCCTCGTTGGCGTTGACCGGCAACGTCTCGAAGTTGCGCCCGCCCGGATGGGCGACGTGGTACTGGCAGCCGCCGAGGGAACGCTGGGTCCAGGTGTCGACCAGGTCGAACACCAGGGGCGCGTGCACGCCGATGGTCGGTTGCAGGCAGTTGGCCGGCTGCCAGGCGCGGAACCGCACCCCGGCCACGTATTCGCCGACCCGCCCGGTGGGGTGCAGCGGCACCGGCACGCCGTTGCAGGTCAGCCGATGACGCTGCGGCACCCATCCTGCGACCTTGACCTGCACGCGCTCCAGCGAGGAGTCGACGTAACGCACCGTACCGCCCGCCCCGCCCTCTTCGCCCAGCACATGCCAGGGCTCGAGGGCCTGGTGCAGTTGCAGTTCGATGCCGTTGACGGCGTAGTCGCCGAGTTTGGGGAAGCGGAACGCCTGATGCGCCGCAAACCATTCGGCCCGCAACGGATAGCCGGCCCGGTCGAGGTCGTCGATGACCTCGGCGAAATCCTGCGCGATGAAGTGCGGCAGCATGAAGCGGTCGTGCAGTTCGGTGCCCCAGCGCGCCAGTTTCGGCGGCGCATAGGGCTCGCGCCAGAACCGCGCCACCAGCGCCCGCAGCAGCAGTTGCTGGACCAGGCTCATGCGCGCATGGGGCGGCATCTCGAACGCGCGCAGTTCCAGCAGGCCGAGGCGTCCGCTGGCGCCGTCCGGCGAATACAGCTTGTCGATGCAGAACTCGGCGCGGTGGGTGTTGCCCGTGACGTCGATCAGCAAGTTGCGCAGTAGCCGGTCCACCCGCCACGGCGGGCATTGCTCACCCGGCGCCGGCATCTGCGCAAAGGCGATCTCCAGCTCGTACAGGGAGTCGTTGCGCGCCTCGTCGACCCGGGGCGCCTGGGACGTCGGGCCGATGAACAGGCCGGAAAACAGGTAGGACAGCGACGGGTGGTTGTGCCAGTAGCCGATCAGGCTGCGCAGCAGGTCGGGACGGCGCAGGAACGGCGAGTCGGCCGGCGTCGCCCCGCCGAGGACGAAATGGTTGCCGCCGCCGGTGCCGGTGTGCCGGCCGTCGATCATGAATTTCTCGGTGGACAGCCGGGTCAGCCGCGCCTGCCCGTAGAGGAACTCCGTGCGTTCCACCAATTCGTCCCAGGTGGCGGACGGCTGGACGTTGACTTCGATCACCCCCGGATCCGGGGTGATGCGAAAGTTGGCCAGGCGCGGGTCGGCCGGCGGCTCGTAGCCTTCCAGTAGCACCGGGCAGTCCAGCTCCTGGGCGGTGGCCTCGATGGCCGCCACCAGTTCCAGATAGTCCTCCGCCTGCGGCAGCGGCGGCATGAACAGGTACAGGCGCCCGCCCCGCGGCTCGGCGCACAGCGCGGTGCGGGTCAGCCAGTCGGCCGACGCATCCACCGCCGGCCGGCGCTCGTCGGCCTCGGCGGGCTCGCCGTGCCGGTTGAGCTGCGCCGTGTCCGGCAGGTCGGGGAAGTCCTGGTTCGGGTCGTTGGGATGGACGTACGGATACTCCGCCGCCTTCACCCACGGCTGCGACGCCAGCGGCAGGCGATAGCCCAGCGGCGAATCCCCCGGCACGAGCCGGCAGTGGTCGTCGCGCAGGTACCAGCGCCCGCTCTGCCACTGGTCGCCCTTGGCGGTGCGCGCCAGCGGTAGCACCTGGCCGATCACCTTGCCCAGCCCCTGGCCGAAGACCTTGCGCAGGCGCGCCCGCTCCAACGGATCTTCCAGCCGTGGGTCTTCGGCGCTGACGTTGACCGGCAAGGCGCCCTCGCGCCACAGGTAATGGAGATTGTCTTCGTAGGCCGCGAACACGAACCGCGCCGGCAACCTCAAGCGTTCGGCGACGCTCGCCAGAAAGCGCCCGGCCAACGCGCTGTCGGCGCCGTAATCCTGCCGCTCGTCGGCGATCAGCGCGCCGTTGCGCCAGACCGGCACGCCGTCGTGGCGCCAATGGCAGTTCAGCGACCAGCGCGGCAATTGCTCGCCGGGATACCACTTGCCCTGCCCGAAGTGCACCAGCCCGTTTGGGGCGTAACGTTCGCGCAGGCGCCGGAACAGTTCGGCGGACAGCCGGCGCTTGTCCGGGCCGAGGGCGGCGGTGTTCCATTCGGCGCCGTCGGGGTCGTCGATGGAGACGAAGGTCGGCTCGCCGCCCATGGTCAGGCGCACATCGCCTGCGAGCAGGTCGGCGTCGATCCGCCGCCCCAGCGCCTGGATCGCCTGCCACTGCCCGTCGGTGTAGGGCTTGGTGACCCGCGGGGTTTCCCGGATCCGCTCCACGGTCATTTCATGGCTGAACTCGCACCCGCAAGGCTCCACCAGCCCGCTGACCGGTGCCGCCGACGACGGATCGGGACTGCATGCCAGCGGAATGTGGCCTTCACCGGCGAACAGCCCGGACGTGGCGTCCAGGCCGATCCAGCCTGCGCCGGGCAGGTACACCTCGCACCAGGCGTGCAGGTCGGTGAAATCCGCCTCGGTGCCGGACGGGCCGTCGAGGCTTTTCACATCCGCCGTCAGTTGAATCAGGTAACCGGAGACGAAGCGCGCCGCCAAGCCGAGATGGCGCAGCAACTGCACCAGCAGCCATGCCGAATCGCGGCAGGAACCGGAGGCGCGTTCGAGGGTGTCCTCCGGGGTCTGCACGCCCGGTTCCAGGCGGATCAGGTAGTTGATGTCCTGGCTCAGGCGCTGGTTGAGCGCCACCAGAAAGTCCACGGCCGGCAGCGGCGTGCGGTCGATGCCGTCGAGGTAGGCCTTGAACTTCGGTGTCGGCGCCAGGGTTTCGAGGTACGGCGCCAGTTCCTTGCGCTCGTCGGCCCCGTAGGCGAAGGGGATCCGTTCGGCGTAGGGCTCGAGGAAGAAGTCGAACGGGTTGAACACCGCCATCTCCGCCAGCAGGTCGACTTCGACGCGCAACGTGTCGGTCTTTTCCGGGAACACCAGCCGCGCCAGGTAGTTGCCCTGGGGATCCTGCTGCCAGTTGATGAAGTGCTGGCCGGGCATGACCTTCAGCGCATAGGACAGGATCCGCGTGCGGCTGTGGGCGGCCGGGCGCAGACGGACGATCTGCGGCCCGAGCTCGACGGCGCGGTCGTAGCGGTAATGCGTGACGTGGTGCAAGGCGACTTGAATCGACACGGCGTGCCTCCTGCGGGCCTGGGCGTAGTCAACGGCGCGCAAGACTTGTGCCATGCGGGGGCTGGGGCGCCGTAGCGAAAATGCACAGGGCAGTACAGCACCGAAATCGGGCGGCGGGCGGAAATGGGCCAGGGAAATCGCGCCTGAATGTGGCAGGCCGGTACGGGCAACCCGTTTCTTGGGGCCGGAATGCAGGACGCCAACCCGAAGGTTGGCGTCCTGTTCAGCTCACATGCCCGTCAGCGCGGCACCACCGGCTTGCGCGCAGGCTTGGGCCCCTTGCCCTTGGCGGCGTCCTTGCGTTCCTTGGCCGCCTGCTGGTTGCGGGCGAACGCTTCGGCCTTGGCCTTCTCGCGCTTGTCCCACGGGTTGCCGCCGTCGCTGCCGCGGGGCGGCAGGCCGGTGTGCTGGGTGAGGATCTTGGTGGTCTTTTCCTTGGCCACCTTGTGGCTGCCGGCCGGCGTCGAGTTCTTGCGCCGGGCGCTCTGGTAGCTGTCGGTGGCCGGCTGGTGCGCCGGGATCAACTGATGCTTGCCCGAACCGATCAGGTCGCCCCGGCCCATGCGCAGCAACGCTTCGCGCAGCATCGGCCAGCCCTTCGGATCGTGGTAGCGCAGGAACGCCTTGTGCAGGCGGCGCTGCTCCTCGCTCTTGACGATGGTCACGCCGTCGCTCTTGTAGGTGACCTTGCGCAGCGGGTTCTTGCCCGAGTGGTACATCGCGGTGGCGGAGGCCATCGGCGACGGGTAGAACGCCTGCACCTGGTCGGCGCGGAAGCCGTTGCCCTTGAGCCACAGGGCCAGGTTCATCATGTCTTCGTCGGTGGTGCCCGGGTGGGCGGCGATGAAGTACGGAATCAGGTACTGCTCCTTGCCCGCTTCCTTCGAGAACTTCTCGAACATGCGCTTGAAGCGGTCATAGGTGCCGATGCCCGGCTTCATCATCTGGTTGAGCGGACCTTCCTCGGTGTGCTCCGGGGCGATCTTCAGGTAGCCGCCGACGTGGTGGGTCACCAGCTCCTTCACATACTCCGGCGACTCGACCGCCAGGTCGTAGCGCAGGCCGGAGGCGATCAGGATCTTCTTCACGCCCGGCAGCGCGCGGGCGCTGCGGTACAGCTGAATCAGCGACGAGTGGTCGGTGTTCAGGTTCGGGCAGATGCCGGGGAACACGCAGGACGGCTTGCGGCACGCGGATTCGATCTCCGGGCTCTTGCAGGCGATGCGGTACATGTTCGCGGTCGGGCCGCCGAGGTCGGAGATGACCCCGGTGAAGCCCGGCACCTTGTCGCGGATCTCTTCGATCTCGCGGATGATCGACTCTTCCGAGCGGTTCTGGATGATCCGCCCTTCGTGCTCGGTGATCGAGCAGAAAGTGCAGCCGCCGAAGCAGCCGCGCATGATGTTCACCGAGAAACGGATCATCTCGTAGGCCGGGATCTTTTCCTTGCCGTACGCCGGGTGCGGAATGCGCTGGTACGGCATGCCGAACACGTAGTCCATTTCCTCGGTGGTCATCGGAATCGGCGGCGGGTTGAACCAGACGTCAGTCTCGCCGTGCCGCTGCACCAGCGCACGGGCGTTGCCGGGGTTGGTCTCCAGGTGCAGCACGCGGTTGGCGTGGGCGTACAGGACCGGGTCGTTGCGCACCTTTTCCATGGACGGCAGGCGGATCACGGTCTTGTCCCGGGTCATCTTCGGGCTCGCCAGGATCTGCACGACCTTGGCTTCCTGCGGGTCTTCGACCGGGCCTTTTTCCTGCTCGATGGCGCAGGCGGCGGTGTCCTGGGTGTTGACGTACGGGTTGATGATCTTGTCGATCTTGCCCGGGCGGTCGATGCGCGTGGAGTCGACTTCGTACCAGCCCTGCGGGGTGTCGCGGCGGATGAACGCGGTGCCGCGCACATCGGTGATGTCTTCGATCTTCTGGCCGTAGGACAGGCGCTGGGCGACCTCGACGATGGCCCGCTCGGCGTTGCCGTACAGCAGGATGTCGGCGCTGGCGTCGATCAGGATCGAGTTGCGCACGCGGTCTTGCCAGTAATCGTAGTGGGCGATGCGGCGCAGCGAGGCTTCGATGCCGCCGAGCACGATCGGCACGTGCCTGTAGGCTTCCTTGCAGCGCTGGCTGTAGACCAGGCTCGCGCGGTCCGGACGCATGCCGGCCATGCCGCCGGGCGTGTAGGCGTCGTCGGAGCGGATTTTCTTGTCGGCGGTGTAGCGGTTGATCATCGAGTCCATGTTGCCGGCCGCGACGCCGAAGAACAGGTTCGGCTCGCCGAGCTTCATGAAGTCGTCCTTGGACTGCCAGTTCGGCTGCGCGATGATCCCTACGCGAAAGCCCTGGGCTTCCAGCAGGCGGCCGATGATCGCCATGCCGAACGACGGATGGTCGACGTAGGCATCGCCGGTGACGATGATGATGTCGCAGGAGTCCCAGCCGAGCTGATCCATCTCCTCCCTGCTCATCGGCAGGAACGGCGCCGGCCCGAAACATTCGGCCCAGTACTTCGGATAGTCAAATAACGGCTTGGCTGCTTGCATGTCGATAACCGGTGTTGGCTTTCATGGAATTTCGCGGGCGCGGAATATAGCACAAATTTTGACCAATTCCGACGGCCATGGTCGGAAATTCTCAGCCGCCACACTTTCCCCCTGTGGCGAGGGTTATTCGTCGTCGTCGAAGTTGTAGCTGCCCGGCGCCAGGTTCTCGAACCGGGTGTACTTGCCGATGAACGCCAGCCGGATGAAGCCGATCGGGCCGTTACGCTGCTTGCCGATGATGATTTCGGCGATGCCTTTGTGCTCGGTCTCCGGGTGGTACACCTCGTCCCGGTACACGAACATGATCACGTCGGCGTCCTGCTCGATCGCTCCGGATTCCCGGAGGTCGGAGTTCACCGGACGCTTGTTCGGACGTTGCTCCAGGGAGCGGTTGAGCTGCGACAGCGCCACCACCGGGCAATTGAATTCCTTGGCCAGGGCCTTCAGGGACCGGGAGATCTCGGAAATCTCGTTGGTGCGGTTGTCGCCGCTGGAGCCCGGAATCTGCATCAGTTGCAGGTAGTCGATCATGATCAGGCCGATGTCGCCGTGCTCGCGCACCAGGCGCCGGGTGCGGGCGCGCATTTCCGAGGGGCTGATGCCGGCGGTGTCGTCGATGAACAGCTTGCGGTCGTTGAGCAGGTTGACCGCCGAGGTCAGGCGCGGCCAGTCGTCGTCCTCCAGCTGGCCGGAACGCACCTTGGTCTGGTCGATGCGGCCCAGGGACGAGAGCATACGCATGATCAGCGATTCGCCTGGCATCTCGAGGGAGTACACCAGCACGGCCTTGTCGCTGCGCAGCACGGCGTTTTCCACCAGGTTCATCGCGAAGGTGGTCTTGCCCATCGACGGACGGCCCGCGACGATGATCAGGTCGGCGGGCTGCAGGCCGCTGGTCTTCTCGTCCAGGTCGGTGTAGCCGGTGGACAGGCCGGTGATCGCGTCGGACGTGTTGAACAGGGTGTCGATGCGGTCGATGGCCTTGGTCAGCAGGTCGTTGACCCCCACCGGGCCGCCGGTCTTGGGACGCGCCTCGGCGATCTGGAAGATCTGCCGCTCGGCCTCGTCGAGGATCTCTTCGGCGGTGCGGCCTTCGGGGTTGAAGGCGCTGTCGGCGATGTCGTTGCTGATGCCGATCAGCTGACGCAGCGTCGCCCGCTGGCGGACGATCTGCGCATACGCCTTGATGTTGGCGACGGACGGCGTGTTCTTCGCCAGTTCACCCAAATAGCCGAGGCCGCCGACCTGGGCGGTCTGGCCTTCCTTGTCCAGCTGTTCGGACAGGGTCACGACGTCGATCGGCAGGTTCTGGTCGGCCAGCCTTGCGATCGCGCGGAAGATCAAACGGTGGTCATGCCGGTAGAAATCGCCGTCGGAGACTTGATCGAGCACGCGTTCCCAGGCGTTGTTGTCCAGCATCAAACCACCGAGCACGGCCTGTTCGGCCTCGATGGAGTGCGGCGGCACCTTCAGGGCGGCGGTTTGCAGATCGTATTGCTCGGGAGCAGAGATTTCGTTCATGGCCACTTGGTTATTCAGGAAAAGCAGGGGTGTGGAAACGGGATATGCCAGAAAGACAAAGGGCACGACCTGCGAACAGGATCGTGCCCGATGTTAACCGTCTGACGGACAAGCCGCCAGCCGATCAGGTGTCGCTTAAGCCGCTACCACGACAACGCGTACGGTGGCTTCGACTTCGGCGTGCAGGTGCACGGCCACGTCGAATTCACCCACGTTGCGGATGGTGCCGTTCGGCAGACGAACTTCGCTCTTCGCGACTTCAACGCCCGAGGCGGTCAGTGCGTCAGCGATGTCGTGGGTGCCGATCGAACCGAACAGCTTGCCTTCGTCGCCAGCGGTGGCAGTGATGGTCACTTCCAGCTCGGCCAGTTGGGCAGCGCGGCTTTCAGCCGAAGCCTTACGGTCTGCTGCGGCTTTTTCCAGCTCGGCGCGACGCTCTTCGAACGCAGCCAGGTTGGCGGCGGTCGCAGCGGTGGCCTTGCCGAAAGGCAGCAGGTAGTTACGACCGTAGCCGGCCTTAACCTTTACTTTGTCGCCCAGGTTGCCCAGGTTGGCGATTTTTTCCAGCAGGATCAGTTCCATTTGGTATTAACCTCTTAACTTTTAACCTTCACCGTTCGCGTTATCGGTGTCTTTCGACACGTGACGACCGCGAAAATCAATCAGGCTGTCGACAATGGCCAGAACCACGAGCAACGGATAGATCAGCTGCATGAACAGCAACAGCGTCACGTACAACCCCACCAGCCAGAAACCGGCCAGTCGCTTTTGCGCCACCAGCCCGTGAATCAGGGCCAGCCCGGCGAACACCAGCGGTACGCTGCACAACGGCGTCAACATGGCCATCTGCGCACCGAGGTTCGGGCCCAGAAGCATCAACGCCAGCAGCAACATCGCCGGCCCCAGCGGGATCCGGATGGCGCGGAACTCGCGACCAAAACCACCCGGGTTGTACAGCATCGCCTGCCAATAACGCCCGACAATCAGGCTCAGCACGCTGACGATCTGCAACAGGGCCGCAATCAGGCCGGTCAGGACCGGTGCGATCAGCGACGCGAAACGCGCTTGCTCGTCCACCGACAACTGCCGGTAGGCATCACCGAGAAGCGCCGGCATGACCTTTATCAAGGCCTGCGCGAGCATCTCGATCTGGGGCGCGAACGCTGCCCCGAGCACCACTGAAAACACCACGCCCATCGCCACGCTGACCAGCAGCACGCGGAACCAGGACTCGCTTGCGCGCAACACCAGCGCAAGCCCCGAAGACCCCAGCAGCACCAGAAGCGCCCGCGGGTCATCGGCAAACAGCCACCAGAGCAATGCCGGCAGCAGTCCCAGCGACAGAACGCCCAGGGCGTCCGTCAATCCGCGCCGCAGAAGCACCAGGCTCCCGGCGGCGGCACCCAACCAATACAACAACGGCAATGTTGCACATCCGGCCACCACGAGAGTGGCCTGCATACGGCCGCGCATGATGAATTCAGCTAAGGCGCGCATGCATTCAATCCTTTGCTACTTGTCGACTGACCCGGTCTCAGCGGCCGTGGCTGTCGGTGTAGGCCAGCAGGGCCAGGAAGCGGGCGCGCTTGATAGCGGTGGCCAGCTGACGCTGATAACGAGCTTTGGTACCGGTGATGCGGCTTGGAACGATTTTGCCGGTCTCGGATACGTAGGCTTTCAGAGTGTTGAGATCTTTGTAATCGATCTCCTTCACGTCTTCAGCGGTGAAGCGGCAGAATTTACGACGACGGAAGAAACGTGCCATGTAATAGGCTCCTCAAAAGATCCGTGGATTACTCGTCAGCGTTATCGCTGTTGTCGCTGTCGCTATCGCTGTCGTCGCCGTCGGCGTTGACATCGTGCTCAGGACGCTCGCGACGCTCACGGCGCTCACTGCGGTTTTCTTCAGCCTTGAGCATCTCGGACTGGCCGGTGATGGCTTCGTCGCGACGGATGACCAGGTTACGGATCACAGCATCGTTGTAGCGGAAGTTGTCTTCCAGCTCGGCCAGGGCCTTGCCGGTGCACTCAACGTTCAGCATCACGTAGTGAGCCTTGTGAACATTGTTGATTGCGTAGGCCAGTTGACGACGGCCCCAGTCTTCCAGACGGTGGATTTTGCCGCCGTCTTCTTCGATCAGCTTGGTGTAACGCTCAACCATGCCGCCGACTTGCTCGCTCTGGTCAGGGTGGACCAGAAAGATGATTTCGTAATGACGCATGAATGCTCCTTACGGGTTGTAGCCTGCCGCTTGAAAACGGTCAGACAAGGAGTGAATGACACTTGTGGACTTGCCGGCGCGGGGCACATGCGTGCCTGCCGTCACAGCAAGGGGCGCAATTGTAGAGAAGGGGCTGCGCAGGCGCAAGGCAATTGGTGATTATTTGAGCAGCAGCGGCAAGCATTGAGCCGTAAGCCGCAAGCATTGAGCCTCAGGACCGTTTTTAGCTTGAGGCTTGCAGCTCGGCGCTTACGGCTTGCGTGAAGCAGCCTTGGCCCGACGCTGACGCTGGGCCTCGAACAGGCACACGCCGGTGGCCACGGACACGTTGAGGCTGCTGACGCTGCCGGCCATCGGCAGGTTCACCAGGTAGTCGCAGTGCTCGCGGGTCAGGCGACGCATGCCCTTGCCTTCGGCGCCCATGATCAGGATGGTCGGACCGGTCAGGTCCTGGTCGTAAAGGCTGGTTTCAGCCTCGCCCGCCGTGCCGACGATCCACAGGCCGCGCTGCTGGAGTTTCTCCAGGGTGCGCGCCAGGTTGGTCACGGCCACCAGCGGAATCACTTCCGCCGCACCGCAGGCGACCTTGCGCACGACAGGGGTCAGGGTCGCGGACTTGTCCTTGGGCACGATCACCGCCAGCGCACCGGCGGCATCCGCCGAACGCAGGCAGGCGCCTAGGTTGTGCGGGTCGGTCACGCCGTCGAGCACCAGCAACAGCGGCGCGCCTTCGGTGCGGTCGAGCAGTTCGTCGAGCATCGCCTCGCCCCAGACCTGGCTCGGGCTGACTTCCGCCACCACGCCTTGGTGAACGCCCTCGACCCAGGCGTCCATTTCGCGGCGCTCGGCCTGGCCGACCGGAACGCGGTTCTCGTTGGCCAGCTCGATCAGCGGCTGCACGCGCGGATCATTGCGGCTTTCGGCCAGCCAGATCTGCTTGACGCGCTTGGGATGGTGACGCAGCAACGCTTCTACCGCGTGCACACCGTAGATTTTTTCCAGCTGACTCATGATTTGGCCTTGGGTTTACGCGCCCCGCCGCTTTTGGCCGGAGCGGAGCCCGACTTCGGCGGGCCCTTGCGGTGTTTGCTTGGCTTGCTGCCCGGCGCCGACCGTCCGGCCTTGCCCCCGGCTGGCGCCTTGCCGCCGCTCTTGGCTTCCGCCAGCAGCGCTTTCTTCATTTCGCGGCTTTTGCGCACTTCGGCGTTCTTCGCCACCGCATCGCTCGGACGGTAGGCATCGGACGCCTTTTCCTTGGCCGGACGGCGGCTGGCGGTCTTCGTCGGCGCCGGAGCCGGTTCGGCGGCGGCCTTGGCGGCCGGCGCGGCGGTTTCGGTGCTGCGTTTCTTGCGGCCGACCGGTGCGTTGACGGTCTTCTCCGCCATCTCGAAGTCGATCTTGCGCTCGTCGAGGTCGACGCGCATGACGCGCACTTCCACGGTGTCGCCCAGGCGGAAGCTGCGACCGGTGCGCTCACCGGCCAGGCGGTGGTGCACAGGGTCGAAGTGGTAGTAGTCGCCCGGCAGCGCGGTGACGTGCACCAGGCCTTCGACGTAGATGTCGGTCAGCTCGACGAACAGGCCGAAACCGGTCACGGCAGTGATCACGCCCGGGAACGATTCGCCCACGCGGTCTTTCATGAACTCGCACTTGAGCCAGTTCACCACGTCGCGGGTGGCCTCGTCGGCACGGCGCTCGCTCATCGAGCATTGCTCGCCGAGCTGCTCCAGCGCCGCCTCGTCGTACGGATAGATGCGCGCCTTCGGAATGCTCATCGCACCGGCACGGCGTACGTGCGGAGTGTTCTGCTTCGAATGGATCACGCTGCGGATGGCCCGGTGCGTGAGCAGATCCGGGTAGCGGCGGATCGGCGACGTGAAGTGGGTGTAGGCTTCGTAGTTCAGGCCGAAGTGGCCGTCGTTCTCGGCGCTGTACACCGCCTGGCTCAGGGAGCGCAGCATCACGGTCTGGATCAGGTGGAAATCCGGACGGTCCTTGATCCCCGCCAACAGGGCTTGGTAGTCCTTCGGCGTCGGGCCTTCCTTGCCTTTGTGCAGGGACAGGCCGAGCTCGCCGAGGAACGCGCGCAGCTTTTCCAGACGCTCCGGCGGCGGGCCGTCGTGGACGCGGTACAGCGCGGGGATCTCATGCTTCTGCAGGAATTCGGCGGTGGCCACGTTGGCCGCCAGCATGCATTCCTCGATCAGCTTGTGCGCGTCGTTGCGGGTGGTCGGACGGATTTCGGCGATCTTGCGCTCGGAACCGAAGATGATCCGGGTTTCCTGGGTCTCGAAATCGATCGCGCCGCGTACGTGACGGGCAGCCAGCAGCACTTTGTACAGCGCATACAGCTGCTTGAGGTGCGGCACGATGTCGGTGTATTCGCCGCGCAGCTTGCGCCCTTCGGCGGCTTTCGGCGTTTCCAGCATCGCGCTGACCTTGTTGTAGGTCAGGCGCGCGTGGGAGTGGATCACCGCTTCATAGAAGCAGTAGTCGGTCATTTCGCCGGACTTGGAGATGGTCATCTCGCAGACCATGGCCAACCGGTCGACGTGCGGATTCAGCGAGCAGAGGCCGTTGGACAGCTCTTCCGGCAGCATCGGCACCACGCGCTCGGGGAAGTACACCGAGTTGCCGCGAACCTGGGCCTCGGCGTCCAGCGCCGAACCGATCTTCACGTAGCTGGAAACGTCGGCGATCGCCACATACAGCTTCCAGCCGCCGGAGAACAGGCGCAGCTTGCCGGGCTTGGCTTCGCAGTAGACCGCGTCGTCGAAGTCCCGGGCGTCTTCGCCGTCGATGGTGACGAACGGCAGATGGCGCAGGTCGATGCGCTTCTCTTTGTCCTTCTCTTCGACTTCAGGCTTGAGCTTGCGGGCTTCCTTGACCACCGCCTCGGGCCAGACGTGCGGAATGTCGTAGGTGCGCAGGGCGACATCGATCTCCATGCCCGGCGCCATGTAGTTGCCGACGACTTCGATCACATCGCCCTGGGGCTGGAAGCGCGGGGTCGGCCAGTGGGTGATCTTCACCTCGACGAACTGACCGATCTGGGCATTGGCGTTGCGGCCCGGCGTCACCAGCACTTCCTGCTGGATCTTCGGGTTGTCGGCCACGACGAAACCGATGCCGCCTTCTTCGAAGTAACGGCCGACGATGCTTTCGTGGGCGCGGGAGACCACTTCGACGATCACGCCTTCACGGCGGCCGCGACGGTCGACACCGGACACCCGGGCCAGGGCACGGTCGCCGTCGAACACCAGGCGCATCTGCGCCGGGCTCATGAACAGGTCCTCGGAGCCGTCGTCCGGCACCAGGAAGCCGAAGCCGTCGCGGTGACCGCTGATGCGGCCCAGGATCAGGTCGAGCTTGTCCACCGGCGCATAGGTGCCGCGGCGGGTGTAGATCAGCTGGGCGTCGCGCTCCATCGCACGCAGGCGGCGGCGCAGGGCTTCGATCTGGTCTTCGGTGGTCAGACCGAACTCTTCGACCAGCTCTTCGCGGGCAGCGGGCGAACCCCGGTCAGCAAGGTGCTGCAGGATCAGTTCGCGGCTGGGAATGGGGTTTTCGTATTTTTCCGCTTCACGAGCGGCCTCGGGATCGAGGGACTGCCAATCGGCCATTAGAGAGTTTTCACCTTGTCTATATGCGGGCTAGTTTGGCATAGGCGCCATGAAACGGGAAATTTCACGCTCTATAGAGGCCCATCTGATGCCTTGTATCGGCCCCGCCAAAGCGTTTTGCACGCCGCCGGTAAAAAAAACCATTTTTTTGCGCGCCAGGGGTTTACAGTTAAAAAGACGCTCCGTATAGTGCGCGCCATCGACAACGCAGACACGTTGACGAAGCTGCCCAGGTGGTGAAATTGGTAGACACGCCAGCTTCAGGTGCTGGTGACCTTACGGTCGTGGAAGTTCGAGTCTTCTCCTGGGCACCAATTTCGAGTCTCGTGACTCACACAAAAAACCCGCGAAAGCGGGTTTTTTGCATTCTGCCCTCCCGATTTGCAAAAGAAGATTTATTAAAATCAAATCAGGGGTTTACAGATCAAAATGCGCTCCGTATAGTGCGCGACATCAACAGCGACATCGCTGATTGAGAAGCCCAGGTGGTGAAATTGGTAGACACGCCAGCTTCAGGTGCTGGTGACCTTACGGTCGTGGAAGTTCGAGTCTTCTCCTGGGCACCAATTCAGAAAAACCCGCGAAAGCGGGTTTTTTCGTTTCCGGCGTTTGAAAGTTCCTGTGGTGAGGGAGCTTGCTCCCGCTGGCGGGCATAGCCCGCCTCAGTTTAGCCATACGCCAGATGTCGACTGCTTCGCAGCCGAGCGGGAGCAAGCTCCCTCGCCACAGTCTCCCTCCCCTTAACAAACCCTCGCCCCAACCTCAAGGCGCATTTGAGAACAAAACTCGTTTATCATTGTTGCAAGTTTTTGCAATGCGACAGTGAGGAACCCTGCGAATGATGCTTCGAAATACCCTGCGCCGCGGCTTGACCTTCACCCTGCTCGGCCTGGCACTCGCCACTCCCCTCACCCAGGCTGCCGACGCAGTCGCCCTGACGCTCTACAACGGCCAGCACAAGGAAGTCGGCGACGCGGTCGCCAAGGCCTTCGAAGCCAAGACCGGCATCCACGTCAACGTGCGCAAAGGCAGCAGCAACCAGCTCGCCAGCCAGGTCATCGAAGAAGGCGACCGCTCTCCCGCCGACGTGATCTACACCGAAGAGTCCCCGCCCCTGAACAACCTGGGCGAACTGGGCCTGCTGGCCAAGGCCGACGACACCACCCTGGCGGTGCTGCCCAAAGAGTACGTCGCCGGCAACGGCACCTGGATCGGCGTCACCGCGCGGGTGCGCGTCGTGGCGTTCAACCCCAAGCTGATCGATGAGAAAGACCTGCCCAAGTCGGTGCTGGACTTCGCCGACCCGCAATGGCAAGGCAAGGTCGGCTTCGTCCCGACCAGCGGCGCCTTCCAGGAACAGGCCGTGGCCATCATCAAAAAGCACGGCCGCGAAGCCGCCGAAGAATGGCTGACCGGCCTGCGTGCCTTCGGCAAGACCTACAGCAACAACATGGTCGCCCTCAAGGCTGTGGAAAACGGCGAAGTGGCCACCGTGCTGGTGAACAACTACTACTGGTTCGCGCTTCAGCGCGAGAAAGGCAAGCTGGATTCGAAACTGCACTACTTCACCGGCGGCGACGTCGGCGGGCTGATCACCGTGTCCAGCGCCGCGGTCCTTAAATCCAGCAAGCACCCCACGGAAGCCCAGCAACTGCTCGCCTACATGGCCAGCGAAGAAGGCCAGCGCGTGATTACCCAGACCACCGCCGAGTACCCGCTGCACAAAGGCATGGAATCGGATCGCGGGCTCAAGCCGTTCAGCGAGCTGGAAGCGCCGGACGTGACCCCGGCCGACCTCGGCAACGCCGAAGAGGCGCTGGACCTGGAACGTGAAGTCGGCCTGAACTGATGGACACCCCGCTCTCCGCCCCAACGCGCGGCGACTACATGCCGCGGCGCAGACGGCCATCGGTCTGGCTGCTGTTACCGGTGTTGCTGCTGGTGGTGCTGAGCCTGCTGCCGCTGGCCTATGTCGGCCTCAAGGCCTGGCAGGCCGGCTGGTCACAGGCGCTGCACCTGCTGTGGCGCCCCTACGTGTTCGGCCTGCTGCGCAACACCCTGGCGCTGATGGTCGGCGTGACGCTGGCCTGCGGCGTGATCGGCCTGTCGCTGGCCTGGCTGCTGGAGCGCAGCAACCTGCCGGGACGGCGCCTGTGGGGTGTGATCCTGTGTCTGCCGTTCGCCGTGCCGGCGTTCGTCAGCAGCTTCACCTGGGTGTCCCTGAGCGCGCAGTTCGAAGGTCTCGGCGGGGCGATCCTGGTGATGAGCCTGTCGAAGTATCCGCTGATCTTCCTGCCGGTCGCGGCGACGCTGCGCAACCTCGACCCGTCCCTGGAAGAGTCGGCCCGCACGCTGGGGCAGAGCCGCCGGGGTGTGTTCTTGCGCGTCACCCTGCCGCTGCTCTGGCCATCGCTGCTGGCAGGTTCGCTGCTGATTGCGCTGCACATGCTGGTGGAGTTCGGCGCGCTGTCGATCATCGGCCTGCAGACCTTCACCACCGCGATCTATCAGCAGTTCGAACTGGAATTCAGCAACGCCAACGCGGCCATGCTGTCGGCCGTGCTGCTTGCCCTGTGCCTGACCCTGCTTTGGCTGGAACTGCGCATGCGCGGCAAGGGCCGGCACGTGCGCACCGGCCAGGGCGCCGCGCGACGGGCCGAACAGGTGCGCCTCGGTGCCTGGGCGATCGCCGGCCAGTCGTACTGCCTGTTGCTGGCGGTCGCGGGCAGCGGCATCCCCCTCGGCATGCTGGGCTACTGGCTGGCCGTGGGCTCCTCGGCCGCGTTCCCGGTCGCCGCCATCACTGAAGCGTTGCTGTCGTCGCTGGCGCTGTCGCTCGGCGGCGCGGCGCTGTGCCTGGTGCTGGCGGTGCCGGTCGGCTTGCTGGTGGTGCGCCACAAGGGCCGGCTGGCGATCTGGGCCGAGCGCCTGCCGTACCTGCTGCATGCGCTGCCGGGCCTGGTGATCGCGCTCACGCTGGTGTACTTCGCCCTGCATTACGTGCCGGCGCTCTACCAGACTTGCGCGCTGCTGCTGATCGCCTACGCCTTGCTGTTCCTGCCGCTGGCCCAGGCACCGATCCGCACGGCGCTGAACAAGGCCGCGCCGCAGCTGGAAGAGGCGGCGCGCACGCTGGGCGCATCGTCCTTCACCGCGTTCTGCCGGGTGACCTTGCCGATCATCTTCCCGGCGCTGGGCGCAGCGTTCGCACTGGTGTTCCTGGATGCGATGAAGGAACTGACCGCGACGCTGCTGCTGAGCCCGACCGGACTCAACACCCTGGCCACCGAAGTGTGGGCGCATACGGCGAACGTGGAGTTTGCGGCAGCGGCGCCTTATGCGGCGCTGCTGATCGTGGTGTCGGGGTTGCCGGTCTACCTGCTGACCACCCGGATGTACCTGAGCCGCTGAGCACGCTCCCCACACGGAATCTGTGTCGCGCACAGATCCCGTGCGGGGGCCAGCCTGCCGGCGATGGCGTCAGCCCTAGGCCCGGAACTGCCCCAGGCTCGCCTTGAGCTGCGCCGCCAACCCGTCCAGCACCTTGCCGCTGGCCGTGGTCTCCTGCACCGCCTGAGCCGCTTTCTCGGCCTGGGCATGGATCGTCTCGACCCGCCCGCGCACCGCCTGCGCGCCCTGCGCCTGATGCGCCGCCGCCTGGGTGGCCAGGCCGATGGCCGCATGCACCTGCTCGACCGACGCCTGCACCGACTGCTGCAACCGCGCGCTGTCGCGCAGCACCAGCAAACCTTCGCTGGCCTGGCGCCCGGCCTGGCCGATAGCGTCCACCGCCTCGCGGGCGCCCTGCTGCAAGGCCACGATGTGCGCCTGGATGTCGCCGGTGGAGCTTTGGGTCTTGCTCGCCAGCGCCCGCACTTCGTCCGCCACCACCGCGAACCCGCGCCCGGTCTCGCCGGCCCGCGCCGCCTCGATGGCCGCGTTGAGCGCCAGCAGGTTGGTCTGTTCGGCGATGCCGTGAATCACGGTCAACACCACTTCGATCTGCTCGCTCTGCTGGGCCAGGCGCTCGATGACTTTCGCCCCGGTGTCGACCTGCCCCGCCAACGCCTCGATCAGGCCGCCGACCTTGGCCGAAGTGCGGGTGTTCTCGTCGGTGGCCTGACGGATGTCGACCACCTGCTGCAGCGCCGCCTGCATGGCCTGGCTTTCCGACTGCGCCTCGTCGGCCATCTGCGACAACGCCCGCAGGCTTTCGGCGACCTCATCGCGCTGCATGCCGGCCGCCGCGTCGGCGCCGGCATTGCGCAGGGTCATCGCGCCGATCTCCACGCCCGTGCGCTGGGCCACATCCCCCGCCTCGCGCACGATCGGCTGCAACTTATCCACAAAGCGGTTGACCGCCGAGGCCATGTCGCCGATCTCGTCCTTGCTGTTGATCTGCACACGCTTGGTCAGGTCACCCTCGCCCGCCGCCAGGTCGTCCATCGCGGCGTTGAGCATCTTCAGACGGTTGACCACCCGGTGCCCCAGCACCACCGCCAGCAACAGCAACACGCCGCACCCCACCAGCGCCAGGCCCATGCCGATGCGCCAGCGCAGCGTGGCGGCGGCATCCTGCACGGTGCTGGCGGTGTTGGCCTTCATTTCCGCGGCCGTGGTCTGCGCCGATTGCAGGCGCGCACGCATGGCCGCTGCGCTGTCGGCGGCGGCGCCCTTGAGGCTGTCGCCGACCAACTGGTCGCTGCTGGCGATCAGGGCCGAGAAGCGCTGGTCGAGGGCGGCCAGGTCGGCATCCACCGACGCCGTCGAGACGCCCATCAGCACTTTGCCGATCTCCACGCCGTTGGGGTTGATCGAGGCCTCGAGGTAAAACACCGACGGATCGCGCTTGGCCGCATCCAGCAGCTTGTCCAGCGCCCGCTCGCCCTGGCCTTTCTCCAGCAATGTCTTGTTGATCGGGTTTTCGCGGTTGAGGTAACGGGTCAGGTGCTGGCCGGTGGCGTCGTCGTAGACCACGAACAGCACGTTGGGATTGCGCTGGGCCCGGCGGGCGAACTCGGACAGGGTCGGCACGTCGCTGTCCCACATGGCGCGGGGCGCGACCGAGGCCAGCAATTGGGCCATGTCGTTGGCCGAGTCCTTCAGGTCCTTTTCCAGGGTCGCACGCAGTTGGGCCTGCTCGTCCTTCAGGCGCGAGGACAGGCCGGCGGTGAGTCGCTGGCGGGTATTGGTCGAGAGCGTATCGAGGCTGGAGGTGACTTCGCGCCCGGCCTGCTCCAGTTCGCCGGAGAGTTTCTGGCTGTCGGCGCCCAGGCGTGTGCCGAGGTCGGCTTCCAGCGCCGTGACGGTGCTCCGTGTCAGGGCAACGGCCACCAGCACTTGCACCAAAAGGGCGATACCGAGGGTAACGAACACAGGCCGCAGCAAACGGCTTTGTAACAGTGAGAGAACGGCCGACACTTTGAATCCCTCTACTTTGACGCCATTAAATTGATGGCACTTCTTGTGGGGATATTTGCAGCAAAGGTCATGCCGTCCAACAGGCATAAACGACAAAGGCCCCGATCAAGGGGCCTTTGTGTTTTTACATCAACGACTTATCAAGCAAACGGATGGCGCAGAACGATGGTTTCGTTGCGGTCAGGACCCGTCGAAATAATGTCGATCGGCGCGCCGACCAGCTCTTCGATGCGCTTGATGTAGTTGCGCGCGGCTTGCGGCAGCTCTTCCAGGGTCTTGGCGCCCAGGGTCGACTCGCTCCAGCCCGGCATCTGCTCGTACACCGGCTCCAGGCCGATGTAGCTGTCGGCGTCGGTCGGCGCGTCGATCACTGCACCGTCCTGGTTCTTGTAGCCGACGCAGATGTTGATGGTTTCCAGGCCGTCCAGCACGTCCAGCTTGGTCAGGCACAGGCCCGAGATGCTGTTGACGTCGATGGCGCGACGCAGGATCACGGCATCGAACCAGCCGCAGCGGCGGGCACGGCCGGTGGTGGCGCCGAACTCATGGCCGCGCTTGGCCAGGAACGCACCGACGTCGTCGAACAGTTCGGTCGGGAACGGGCCCGAACCGACGCGGGTGGTGTACGCCTTGGTGATGCCCAGGATGTAGTCCAGGAACATCGGGCCGACGCCGGATCCGGTGGCGATGCCGCCGGCGGTGGTGTTGGAGCTGGTCACGTACGGGTAGGTGCCGTGGTCGATGTCCAGCAGCGAGCCCTGGGCGCCTTCGAACATGATGTCCTTGCCGTCGCGGCGCAGGCTGTGCAGCTCGGCGGTGACGTCGAGCATCATCGGCTTGAGCAGCTCGGCGTACTCCATGCACTCGTCCAGGGTCTTCTGGAAGTCGATGGCCGGCTCTTTGTAGTAATTGACCAGCACGAAGTTGTGGTAGTCCAGCAGCTCGCCCAGCTTGGCGGCGAAACGCTCGCGGTGGAACAGGTCACCGATGCGCAGACCGCGGCGCGCGACCTTGTCTTCGTAGGCCGGGCCGATGCCGCGGCCGGTGGTGCCGATCTTCAGCTCGCCGCGGGCCTTTTCACGGGCCTGGTCCAGCGCCACGTGGTAGGACAGGATCAGCGGGCAGGAAGGGCTGATGCGCAGGCGCTCGCGCACCGGCACGCCTTTCTCTTCCAGCTTGTTGATTTCCCGCAGCAGGGCGTCCGGTGCAACCACCACGCCGTTGCCGATCAGGCACTGCACGCCTTCGCGCAGCACGCCCGACGGAATCAGGTGCAAAACGGTTTTCTCGCCGTCGATCACCAGGGTGTGACCAGCGTTGTGGCCACCTTGGTAGCGCACTACGGCGGCAGCATGTTCGGTCAGCAGATCAACGATCTTGCCTTTGCCCTCATCACCCCACTGGGTGCCCAGGACTACGACATTCTTACCCATAACACTTGTCCTCATTCGCGCAAACTTGGTGCCGGCACCTGCCGGCAGGAAAACTCAAGAAGCCAGTGGCGATACTTGCCAAAGCCCGTTCTGCTGGATCAATTGACGGTCGCAGTCCGCTTCACGGGCGGCGGCCAAAGGTTGCCCAGGCAAGGCCTGGACGACACGCTGACCCTCACTGCGCAACTGGCAGACCTGCTGCCAGAGTGCCGCATCCGTACTGTCAGGCATCCAGATACCGCCGGACGGTAGCTCGATCTCAGCACGCCCCAGGGTCACCAGGGTTTTCAAATCGGTGGAGAAGCCGGTGGCCGGACGGGCGCGGCCGAAGTCGGCGCCGATATCGTCGTAGCGGCCGCCCTGGGCGATGGACTGACCCACGCCCGGCACGAACGCCGCGAACACCACACCGGTGTGGTAGTGGTAGCCGCGCAGCTCGCCCAGGTCGAAATACAGCGGCAGCTGCGGGAATCGCGCCGCCAGGCGCTCGGCGATCGCCAGCAGATCCTCCAGCGCCGCCAGCACCGGCGCCGGTGCGTTGGCCAGGAGCTCGCGGGCGGCGGTCAGCACCTCACGGCCGCCGCACAGGTCCACCAGCGCGCGCAGCATGCCCGCCAGCTCCGCCGGCAGGCCTTCGGTCAAGGCTGTGACCTCGTCGATGGCCTTGCGTTGCAGCGCGTCGAACAGCTGTTGCTCGACCTCGCCGGACAGTCCGGCGGCACGGGCCAGGCCGCGGTAGATGCCGACATGCCCCAGGTCCATGTGCACGTCCGGCACGTCGGCCAACTGCAGCATGGCCAACAGCAGGCTGATGACTTCGACGTCGCTGCTCGGGCTGGCGTCGCCGTAGAGCTCGGCGCCCAGCTGGATCGGGCTGCGCGAGGACGACAGCGCACGCGGCTGGGCGTGCAGCACGCTGCCGGCGTAGCAGAGACGGTTCGGGCCTTCGCGACGCAGGGTGTGCGCGTCGATGCGCGCCACCTGCGGGGTGATGTCGGCACGGAAGCCCATCTGCCGGCCCGACTGCGGGTCGATGACCTTGAAGGTACGCAGATCCAGGTCCTGGCCCGCGCCGGTCAGCAGGGATTCCAGGTACTCGATATGGGGAGTCACGACGAACTCGTAACCCCAGCTCTGGAACAGATCCAACACCTGACGACGCGCCACTTCAATGCGCGCCGCTTCCGGTGGCAGCACTTCTTCGATGCCATCTGGCAGCAGCCAGCGGTCTACCGTTGCCATTACGCCATTCCCCTTTGATCCGGGCGGCCAGCCCGAGGGCGAGCCTTGAGTGAAGCAGAAAATGACCGGCCTGCGCAAAAGACACGCGCATGGGCGACGAAGCGAAAAGCCCTGTCACCGGCTTCGCCAATCACTTTCCTCGAAAAACCGTCGGGCCCTTGAGCCCCGCGCCCTGCACCAAAAACAGCAATCAAACGTGCAGACGCAAAAAAGCCGGGAATTTCCCGGCTGCCGCATCATACACACGTTTTCCAAAAGGATCACCCCGCCCGAGGTTTTAGCCGCCGGGCGGAATGACGCAGGTCAACGTCGAATCAAGGCTTGGCCTTCTCCAGGTACTTGAAGAAGTCGCTGCTCGGGTCGAGCACCATGACGTCGGACTTGTTCGCGAAGCTTTCACGGTAGGCGCGCAGGCTACGGTAGAACGCGTAGAAATCCTGGTCCTGGCCGTAGGCCTTGGAGTAGATCGCAGCGGCCTGGGCGTCGCCGTCACCGCGAACCTCTTCGGACTCACGATAGGCTTCGGCCAGCAGCACGCGGCGTTGGCGATCGGCGTCGGCACGGATGCCTTCGGCCAGCTCGTTACCCTTGGCGCGGTGCTCGCGGGCTTCACGCTCGCGCTCGGTGCTCATCCGCTCGAACACGCTGCGGTTGACTTCCTTCGGCAGGTCGATGGCCTTGACGCGGACGTCGACCACTTCGATGCCCAGTTCCTTCTCCGCCATCTTGTTCAGCGACGCGGTGATGTCGGCCATCAGCGCATCGCGCTCGCCCGACACCACTTCGTGCAGGGTGCGCTTGCCGAACTGGTCACGCAGGCCCGACTCCAGGCGACGGGACAGACGCTCGTCGGCGATCTGCTTGAGGCCGGAGGTCGCGGTGTAGAAACGCTCGGCGTCCTTCACCCGCCATTTGGCGTAGGCATCGACCATGACGGCTTTCTTTTCCAGGGTCAGGAAGCGCTGCGTCGGTGCGTCCAGCGTCATCAGGCGGGCGTCGAACTTGCGCACCTGGTTGACGTACGGCACCTTCACATGCAGGCCCGGCTGGACATCGGCCTGGACCACGCGACCGAATTGCAGCAACACCGCACGCTCGGTCTGAGCCACGATGTAGAAGCAGTTCCAGGCAGCGATCGCCACGACCACGCCGACGATAAGGGCGATCAGCGATTTATTGCTCATCAGCGACTCTCCCGGGTACGTGCCTGCTGTTGCTGCAGATCCGCTGCGGCACGCACATTGGCTTCATTGCTGGTGGCTGCCGCACCGCCGCTCACCGGAGCGCTGGTGTTGCGGCCACTTTCGACCATCTTGTCCAGCGGCAGGTAAAGCAGGTTGCTCTGGCCGTTCTTGTTGCCGGTCACGAGCACCTTGCTGGTGCTGCTGAAGACTTCCTGCATGGTGTCCAGGTACAGGCGCTGACGGGTGACTTCAGGTGCCTTGCGGTACTCGGCGACCAGCTTGGTGAAGCGGTCGGCCTCACCCTTGGCGCGGGAGATCGTCTCGTCGCGGTAGCCGTTGGCGTCCTCGATGATGCGCTGGGCCTGGCCACGGGCTTCCGGCACCACGCCGTTGGCGTAGGTCTCGGCCTGGTTGCGCGAACGCTGCTCGTCTTCGCGGGCACGGATCACGTCGTCGAAGGCTTCCTGGACCTCACGCGGCGCCGCGGCGCTCTGCACGTTGACCTGGGTGACGGTGATGCCGGTGCGGTAGGTGTCGAGGAAGCGTTGCAGGCGTTCCTTGATCTCGCTGGCCATCAGCTCACGGCCTTCGGTCAGCACCTGGTCCATGGCGGTGGAACCCACCACGTGGCGCAGGGCGCTGTCGGTCGCATGCTGCAGGCTGATTTCCGGCTGGTCGACGTTCAGCACGAAGTCCTGCAGGTTGCTGATCTTGTACTGCACGGTCAGCGGCACTTCGACGATGTTCTCGTCTTCGGTCAGCATCTGGCCCTGCTTGGTGTACGCACGCTCCCGCGTGACGTTTTCCATGTACTTCTTGTCGATCGGCGGGAAATAGATGTTCAGGCCCGGGCCGACGGTCTCGTAGTACTTGCCGAAGCGCAGCACCACGGCCTGCTCCTGCTCGTCCACCACGTACACCGCGCTGTACAGCCACACGGCCGCGAGCACGACCAGACCGATGCCGAGCAGGCCGCCAAAGCCGCCGCCCTTGCCCGGTCCGCCCCCGTCGTCACCCCGTTTCTTGCCACCACCGAACAACCCGTTAAGGCTTTCCTGCAGCTTGCGGAAGGCCTCGTCGAGATCCGGCGGGCCCTTGCGGTCGCCATTGTTGCGACGCTTGCCACCCCAAGGATCCTGATTGTTCGAGTTGCCACCCGGCTCATTCCAAGCCATAGCGCTCTCCATCTGATAAAGCAAAGACGCGCCCACGGCGCGCCGCCCCATGCTACAGAATGCCTGTCACCGCGGCACAACCGCTTTTTCAGGCTTTTATTGCAAAGTGTGTTGCTCGATGAAGTCCACCGGCTGCAATCCTTCGCGGCTCACCAGCCGGTTCAGCTCGATCCGCGGCAACCGGACGGCCAGCAGGCTGGCGCCTTCGTCGTCATGTTCTTCTTTCTGCACCGCGCCCAGTTCGAAGAACTGCGCGCGCAACCTGGCGAAACGTTGCGGCAAGCGCAGCGTGCCGACGAACAGGTCATCGCCGAGCAGCTCGGCCACCGCCTGCTTGAGCAGGTCCAGGCCGGAGCCGTCCCGCGCCGACAGCCAGACCCGCTGCGGCCGGCCATCGGCGTCGCGCTGGATCTGCGGCTCAACGCCCTCGAGCAAATCGAGTTTGTTGTATACCTCCAGGATCGGCAAGTCTTGCGCCCCGATCTCCTCGAGCACCACCATCACCTGCTCGATCTGCTCCATCCGGTCCGGCTCGTGGGCGTCGATCACGTGCAGCAGCAGGTCGGAGTTGCTCGACTCTTCGAGCGTAGCCCGAAACGCCTCGACCAGTTTGTGCGGCAGGTGACGGATGAAGCCCACGGTGTCGGCCAGCACGATGGGCCCCAGGTCTTCGAGGTCCAGGCGGCGCAGGGTCGGGTCGAGGGTGGCGAACAGTTGGTCCGCCGCATACACCTCGGACTCGGTCACCGAGTTGAACAGCGTCGATTTGCCGGCGTTGGTGTAACCCACCAGCGACACCGTCGGGATGTCCGCACGCTTGCGTCCGCGCCGCGACTGCTCGCGCTGGCTGCGCACTTTCTCCAGCCGGGACTTGATCTGCCGCAGGCGTACCCGCAACAGGCGCCGGTCGGTCTCGAGCTGGGTCTCGCCCGGGCCGCGCAGGCCGATGCCGCCCTTCTGCCGCTCAAGGTGGGTCCAGCCGCGCACCAGCCGCGTGCTCATGTACTCAAGCTGGGCCAGTTCGACCTGGAGCTTGCCTTCATGGGTGCGGGCGCGTTGGGCGAAAATATCGAGGATCAGACCCGTGCGGTCGATCACGCGGCACTCGAACTCGCGCTCGAGGTTGCGTTCCTGACTGGGTGAGAGGGTGTGATTGAAAATCACCAGGTCGACCTGTTCGGCCTTGACCAGGTCGCGCAACTCCTCGACCTTGCCACTGCCAATCAGGGTCTTGGCGGTTGGCCGATGACGCGGCACGCTGAAAAACGCGACGGTCTCGGCGCCAGCCGAAATTGCCAACTCCTGAAACTCCTGCGGATCTTCGCGCGCCTCAGGGTCCTGACCATCCAAGTGAACGAGAATGGTTCGTTCACCACCACCGTGGCGCTCAAAGAACAAAGGAGACTCCTATCAGGCGTTACCAGGCTCTGCGTCACCTGCATCGGATTCGGTTGCGCTTGGCAGACGAATTGGACGAACCGGCACGACGGTAGAGATAGCGTGTTTGTAGACCATCTGGCTGACGGTGTTCTTCAGCAGGATGACGAACTGGTCGAACGACTCGATCGTACCTTGCAGCTTGATGCCGTTGACCAGGTAGATGGAAACCCCCACTTTCTCTTTACGTAAAGTATTCAGGTAAGGGTCTTGTAGCGAATGCCCTTTTGACATGTGCCGCACTCCTTTAAGGATTCAATAATAAAAAATAGGTAAACGGGTGGCTTTTGCCGCCACACCCCCAAGGATAGACGGCAATTGCAGGGACTCAGCTCAATATGGAGATCGTCCCAAGGTATTTCAAGGCGCGTGGCAGATTGTCGCAATCCAGACTGTCAAGCCAATGCAAACCATCCCAGCTGCGCAGCCAGGTGAACTGGCGTTTGGCCAATTGGCGCGTGGCGATGATGCCCCGCTCCTGCATTTCGGCCGACGTCAGCCTGCCGTCCAGATAATCCCAGACCTGGCGGTAACCCACCGCACGTATAGACGGCAACCCGGCATGCAGGTCACTTCTATTGCGCAGGGCTACGACCTCGTCGATGAATCCCTGTTCCAGCATATTTGTGAATCTTTGTTTAATGCGCTCGTGCAGTACCTGGCGATTTGCCGGAGCGATCGCCAGATTCGCGACAGTATAGGGCAATTGTTGCCGCCCCGATGCGGCTGCGTCGGCACTTTGCGCAGATTGTTGCTGGCGCAGCGCGGTCATGCTCTGACCGCTGACCCGGTAAACCTCCAGCGCACGACTCAGGCGCTGCGGATCGTTCGGGTGAATCCGCGCCGCCGACACCGGGTCGATGGCCGCCAACTGCTCGTGCAGGGCTTGCCAGCCGAGGCGCGCCGCCTCTTCTTCGATCTGCGCACGCACTTCGGGATCGGCCGCCGGCATGTCGGCCAGGCCTTCGACCAGCGCCTTGTAGTAGAGCATGGTGCCGCCCACCAGCAGCGGGATCTTGCCCCGGGCGGTGATGTCGGCCATGGCGATCAGCGCATCGCGGCGAAAATCCGCCGCCGAATACGCCTCGGCCGGGTCGAGGATGTCGATCAGGCGGTGCGGAAACTCGGCCAGCAGTTCCCTGGACGGCTTGGCGGTGCCGATGTCCATGCCGCGGTAGACCAGCGCCGAGTCGACGCTGATCAGCTCGCACGGCAGCACCTTGGTCAGCTCGATGGCCAGGTCGGTCTTGCCCGCAGCGGTCGGGCCCATCAGGAATATCGCTGGAGGAAGCTGGCTCATCAACGACCGCGCAAAAACAGTTTGTCCAGGTCGTCCAGGCCCAGTTGGGTCCAGGTCGGCCGGCCATGGTTGCATTGACCGCTGCGCTCGGTGTTTTCCATGTCGCGCAGCAGGCCGTTCATTTCCGGCAGGGCCAGGCGCCGGTTGGCGCGGACCGCGCCGTGGCAGGCCATGGTGCCCAGCAGTTCGTTCAGGTGCGCCTGGATCCGGTCGCTGGTGCCGTACTCCATCAGATCCGCCAGCACGTCGCCGACCAGCCGGTTGGCCTCGGCCTGCTTGAGCAGCGCCGGGATCTGTCGGATAGCCAGGGTCTCCGGGCCCAGGCGCTGCAGCTCGAAGCCCAGGCGCTGGAACCAAGCCGCGTGCTCTTCGGCGCAGTCGGCCTCGCGCTGGCTCACCGCCAGCGACTCCGGCACCAGCAGCGGCTGGCCGCTCAGGCCTTCGCTGGCCATGGCGATCTTCAGGCGTTCGTACATGATCCGCTCATGGGCGGCGTGCATGTCCACCAGCACCAGCCCCTGGGCGTTCTCGGACAGGATGTAGATGCCCTTGAGCTGCGCCAGCGCGTAGCCCAGCGGCGGGATGTCGCCCTGGCCGCTCGGCAGCGCATTGCCGCTGGCCGGGGTTGCGGCTTCCGGCAGCGGCGCGAAGAACTCGCGGTAGGCGGCCTGGGCCTCGGCGGCCGGCACGGCGGACTGCGGACGCGGCGTGTACTGGTACTGGTAGCCCGCACCGCTGCCGCCGCCGGCCGGCGCGTTGAACGACGGCTGCCCTTGCGGCTGCTCCAGCAGGGTGTTGGCCGCCAGGCGCATTTCGCCCTGGGGGCCGAACTCGCCGGCCTCGAGGCCGGTCGGGCGGACGAAACCGCTGGAGGCGACCGGCGCCGCCACCTGATCCTCAGGACGCACATCGCCCAGCGCCCGGTGCAGGGTGCCGTAAAGGAAGTCGTGCACCATGCGCCCGTCACGGAAGCGCACTTCGTGCTTGGTCGGGTGCACGTTGACGTCCACCGCCGCCGGATCGACCTCGAAGAACAGCGCGAAGGTCGGATGACGGCCGTTGAACAGCACGTCGCGGTAGGCCTGGCGCACCGCGTGGGCCACCAGTTTGTCGCGCACCGCACGGCCGTTCACGAAGAAGTACTGCAGGTCCGCCTGGCTGCGGTTGAACGTCGGCAGGCCGACCCAGCCCCACAGGCGCAGGCCGTTGCGCTCGATCTCGATCGGCAGCGCCTGCTCCAGGAAGCCCGAGCCGCAGATCGCCGCCACGCGCCGGGCGCGGGCCGCTTCATCGTGGGCCTCGTGCAGGCTGAGGATGGTCTTGCCGTTGTGGCGCAGATGGAAAGCCACGTCGAAGCGGGCCAGCGCCAGGCGTTTGATCACTTCTTGCAGGTGATCGAACTCGGTCTTTTCGGTCTTGAGGAACTTGCGCCGCGCCGGCGTGTTGAAAAACAGGTCGCGCACCTCCACCGAGGTGCCCACCGGATGCGCCGCCGGCTGCACCCGGGGCGCCATGTCGCGGCCTTCGGTCTCGACCTGCCAGGCCTGGTCGGCGTCACGGGTGCGCGAGGTCAGGGTCAGGCGCGCCACGGAGCTGATCGACGCCAGCGCCTCGCCCCGGAAGCCCAGGCTCATCACCTGCTCGAGGTCTTCGAGGTTGCGGATCTTGCTGGTGGCGTGCCGGGCCAGCGCCAACGGCAGGTCGTCGGCGGAAATGCCGCTGCCGTCGTCGCGCACCCGCAGCAGCTTGACGCCGCCCTGCTCGACGTCGACGTCGATGCGCCGGGCGCCGGAGTCGAGGCTGTTCTCCAGCAGCTCCTTGATCACCGACGCCGGGCGCTCGACCACCTCGCCGGCGGCGATCTGGTTCGCCAGCCGGGGGCTGAGCAGTTCAATACGGGCCGAACTCAACACCTGATTCATTCCTTGGACGCCAGTTCAGTGCCGGGAATGGTCAGGTGCTGACCGACCTTGAGCTCATCGCTGCTCAGGTTGTTGGCGCTGCGCAGCGTGGCCGGCGACACCTGGTAGCGCACGGCGATCATCGCCAGGGTTTCGCCCGGGCTCACCCGGTGGTCGCGCGGCCCTTGGGCGATCTTGCCCGAGTCACGCAGCCAGGCGATGTAGGTGCCCGGCGGCGGGTTCTGCTGGAAGAACTGGCGCACACCGCTGCTGATTGACCGCGCCAGCGCCTGCTGGTGGCTCGACGCCGCCAGCTTGGAGGCCTCGTTGGCGTTGGAGATGAAGCCGGTCTCGACCAGGATCGACGGGATGTCCGGCGACTTCAGCACCATGAACCCGGCCTGTTCCACCCGCTGCTTGTGCAGCGGCGTGACGCGGCCGATGTTGCTCAACACCTTCTGGCCGACGTTGAGGCTGGAGGTCAGCGAAGCGGTCATCGACAGGTCGAGCAGCACGCCGGCGAGCATCCGGTCCTTGTCGTCGAGGCTGACGTTGCCGGCGCCGCCGATCAGGTCGGAACGGTTTTCGCTGTCGGCCAGCCAACGGGCGGTCTCCGAGGTGGCGCCACGGTCGGACAAGGCGAACACCGACGCGCCGAACGCGGCGGCCGAAGGCGCGGCGTCGGCGTGGATCGAGACGAACAGGTCGGCGCCCTTCTTGCGGGCGATCTCGGTGCGGCCGCGCAGCGGGATGAAGTAGTCGCCGGTGCGGGTCAGCTCGGCGCGGAAGCCTTTCATGCCGTTGACCTGACGCTGCAGCTCGCGGGCGATCTGCAGCACCACGTCTTTTTCACGCTGGCCGCGCGAGCCCGAGGCGCCGGGGTCTTCGCCGCCGTGGCCGGCGTCGATCACCACGATGATGTCGCGCTTGCCGGCCGGGGCCGGCGGCAGCTTGATCGCCGGTTCCGCCGGGGTCACCGGCACGGCCGGCACGGTGGCCACCGACGGCGTCGGCGCAGGCGGCGGCGCGGCGTCGGCCGGGTTGTCGAACAGGTCGACCACCAGACGGTTGCCGTACTGCGCATTCGGCGCCAGGGAGAAGCTTTTCGGGGTGACGGCCTTCTTCAGGTCGATGACCACCCGCAGGTCGGTCGGCGTGCGCTGGGCCGAACGCATGGCGGTGATCGGCGTGTTGGCGGTCTGCACGTTCAGCGGCGCGCCGAGGGTGGCGCCGTTGATGTCGATCACCAGCCGATCCGGCGCGGTCAGGGTGAATACGCTGTGCTGCACCGGGCCGCTCAGGTCGAACACCAGCCGCGTGTTGTCCGGCGCCCGCCACAGGCGCACGCTGTTGACCTTTGTGTCGGCCACAGCGCTGACGGTCACTGCCATCAACATCAGCCCAGCGGCAGCCACCAACGCGCGAAAGCGCATACCTAACCCCATCATTTATTTGGATTCCAACGCCAAAGCGGCACACCAGGCCTCGCCGCGCGAGCCCTGGGACAAAATGGTCAGCGAACGCCCGCTGTCTTGCGGGCTAATGGTAATGGTCAGGTCAGGCTTTGGCAAAAAGCCTGCACCTTTGTCGGGCCACTCGATCAGGCACAGGGCATCGTCTTCGAAGTAGTCGCGGATGCCGAGGAATTCCAGCTCCTCCGGGTCGACCAGCCGGTACAGGTCGAAGTGGAAGGCGCGGATGTCGCCGATCTCATAGGGCTCGACCAGCGTGAAGGTCGGGCTCTTCACCGCGCCCTGGTGGCCCAGGCCGCGGATCAGGCCGCGGGACAGGGTAGTCTTGCCCATGCCCAGGTCCCCCACCAGGAAAATCAGGCCATGCCCCCCGGTGGTGCGGGCGATCCGTGCGCCAAAGTCGGTCATGGCCTGTTCATCGGCCAGGTACAGGGTTACTTCAGACACGGTGCATGCTCCTCCAACAACTGACGAATGGCTGGAATCAGATCACTGGCCGCCAGCCCACGGCCGAATTTACCTTGTTGCAGGCCCGCATTGGCATGCAGCCAGACCGCCAGGCAGGCGGCCGCGAAACTGTCCATGCCCTGGGCCATCAGCGCGCCGAGCAACCCGGCCAGCACATCGCCGAGGCCGGCGGTCGCCATCGCGGGGTGGCCCTGATGACACACGGCCAACCTCCCGTCAGGGTGGGCGATCAGGCTGCCGGCGCCCTTGAGCACCGTCACCGCTGCGTATTTTTTGCTCAGTGCCAGGGCCGCCGCCGGCCGGTCGGCCTGCACTTGCGCGGTGCTGACGCCGAGCAGGCGTGCCGCCTCCCCCGGATGCGGCGTGATCACGCAATCCTTCGGCAGGCTCACCCAGCCTGCGGCCAGCTGGTTCAACGCATCGGCGTCCCACACCTGGGGCAACGGCGCATTGGCCGCCGCCGACAGCAGGCTGCGCCCCCAACCGGCCTGGCCCAGCCCCGGCCCGGCCACCAGCACCGAGGCCTTCTCCAAAAGCCCCATCAACTGATTGGCCGACGAGGCGCCCAGCGCCATGGCTTCCGGCACCCGGGCCAGTACCGCCGACACATGCTCTGCGCGGGTCGCCAGCGACACCATGCCCGCACCGCTGCGCAGCGCGCTTTCGGTACTGAGCACGATCGCCCCGCCGAACCCGAGGTCGCCGCCGATCAGCAGCACATGACCGAACCGGCCCTTGTGCGCCGTCGCTGCCCGAGGGGCCGGACGCGGCAGATTAGCGGCGTCGAGACGACGGGCGGCAACGGGAATGTCACAGAAGGTTTCGGCCGGCGCCTGCAGATCGTTGAACGCCAGTTCACCGACATGATCGGCCGCGTCGCCGGTGAACAGCCCCAGCTTGAGGCCGATGAAGGTCACGCAGAGGTCGGCGCGCACCGCCACACCCGACACGCACCCGGTATCGGCGCACAATCCGGACGGCACATCCACCGCCGCCACCGGCAGGCCGCTGGCGTTGATCCCGCGGATGGCCGAGGCATACGGTTCGCGCACCTCGCCGCTCAGGCCGGTGCCGAGCAGCGCATCGAGGATCACGCCGCGCAGTTCGCTCTGCGCATTCCAGCCCTGCACGGCAACCCCTTCGGCCAGGGCCTGGCCATGGGCCTGCGCCGCATCCCCCTGCAAACGCTGCGGATCGCCGACGGCCAGCACCCGCACATGCCAGCCGGCACGGTGCGCCAGCGCCGCCACCAGATAACCGTCGCCGGCGTTGTTGCCGTGGCCGGCCAGCACCGTCAGCTCGTTCGCCGCCGGCCAGCGGCGCACCAGCGCGCGCCAGGTCGCCCGGGTGGCGCGGTGCATCAGTTCCAGGCCCGGCGTGCCGGCAGCGATCAGCCGCGCGTCGATGTCCCGCACCTGGGCGGCGCGGTACAGCGCGTCGGGTAAATGATCTTTCGTGTGCGGCATGCGTCTTCGGGCTCCGATGTCTGGCAGAATTATACGCACCTCAGTTCCGGTTTCTCTCGCCTCATGTCCGCCATCACCACAGACCTCCCCGCCCTGGCCCAATCCATCAAGGACTGGGGCCGCGAGCTGGGCTTCCAGCAAGTCGGCATCAGCGGTCTGGACCTGGCTGAGCATGAGGGACACCTGCAGCGCTGGCTCGCGGCCGGCTACCACGGCGAAATGGACTACATGGGCGCCCACGGCAGCAAGCGCTCGCACCCCGAAGAGCTAGTGCCGGGCACGCTGCGCGTGGTCTCCCTGCGCATGGACTACCTGCCGGGCGACACGCACATGGCGCAGAGGCTCGCCCAACCGGAAAAGGCCTACATTTCCCGCTACGCCCTGGGCCGCGACTACCACAAGCTGATCCGCAAGCGCGTGCAGCAGCTGGCGGACCGGATCCAGGCACAGATCGGCCCGTTCGGCTTCCGCGCCTTCGTCGACAGCGCCCCGGTGCTGGAGAAGGCCATCGCCGAACAGGCCGGCCTGGGATGGATCGGCAAGAACACCCTGGTCCTGAACCGCAAGGCCGGCAGTTACTTCTTCCTCAGCGAACTGTTCGTCGACCTGCCGCTGCCGGTCGACCCGCCCCACGCCACCGAACACTGCGGCCGGTGCAGCGCCTGCCTGGACGTCTGCCCGACCAACGCCTTCGTCGGCCCCTATGTGCTGGACGCCCGGCGCTGCATTTCCTACCTGACCATCGAGCTTAAGAACGCCATCCCCGAAGACCTGCGGCCGCTGATCGGCAACCGGGTGTTCGGCTGCGACGACTGCCAGATCGTCTGCCCGTGGAACCGCTTCGCCCGCGCGTCCGGGGAAAGCGACTTCAAGCCACGGCACAACCTGGACAACGCCGAACTGGCCGAACTGTTCCTGTGGGACGAAGACACCTTCCTCAGCAGCACCGAAGGCTCACCGCTGCGCCGCGCCGGCTACGAGCGCTGGCTGCGCAACCTGGCGGTGGGTCTGGGCAACGCGCCGTCGAGCATTCCGGTGCTGGAGGCGCTGAAGGCACGCCGCGACCATCCGTCGGAACTGGTGCGCGAGCATGTCGAGTGGGCCTTGAAGCGGCACGGTGTCGCGTAGCGCCGGATCAATGCTCGTCGTTGTAGACGAACTTCGGCATTTCCCAGTGAAAACGAATGGCCAGCAGCCGCAGCAGGAAACCGCCGAACAGGGTGATCAGGATCGCCTGTTCGCTCGGTACGTTCAGGAACAGGCAGAGCATGTAGCACCACGCGGCGGCGAACGAGACGCTGGCGTACAGTTCGCGCCGGAAGATCAGCGGGATGTCGTTGCAGAAGATGTCCCGCAGGATGCCGCCGAACACCCCGGTGATCACGCCGCTGACCGAAGCCACCAGCATGCCGTGGCCCATTTCCAGGGCGGTCATGCAGCCGATCAGGGTGAACGCCACCAGGCCGACGGCGTCGAGCACCAGGAACAGTGAGCGCAGGTGGCGCATCCAGCGTGCGGTGAACACGGTGAGCATCGCGGCGGCCGAGGTCAGCACCAGGTATTCGGGATGCTTCACCCAGGTCAGCGGATAGTGCCCCAGCAGCACGTCGCGCACCGAACCGCCGCCGAGCGCCGTGACGCAGGCGATCAGCACCACGCCGAACCAGTCCATGCCGCGTCGGCCGGCGGACAGGGCGCCGGTCATGGCTTCGGCGGTGATGGCGATCAGGTAGAGCATCAGCAGCATGGTGGCGGTCCTGGCAGGAAGGCGCGCAGTCTAGCCATTTCGCGGCCGCACCAGAAGGGGGCGGATGCGCCGTGGCGAGGGAGCTTGCTTGCGTCGGAGGGCGGAGCACTCCCATGCGCCCTTTCAGGCAGGACGCGCCTGCGGGGACTGCGGCGGCTCAGAACTTGATGAAGTGCTCGCGGTAGTGGCGCAGCTCGGCGATGGACTCGCGGATGTCGTCCAGGGCCAGGTGGGTGCTGCCTTTCTTGAAACTGTCGCGCACGTCCGGCGCCCAGCGCGCAGCCAGCTCCTTGAGGGTGGAGACGTCGAGGTTGCGGTAGTGGAAGTAGCTTTCCAGCGACTTCATGTGGGCGAACAGGAAGCGCCGGTCCTGGCAGATGCTGTTGCCGCAGATCGGCGACTTGCCCTTCGGCACCCACTGCTCCAGGAAGGCGATGGTTTCGGCTTCGGCCTCGGCCATGCTCACGCGGCTTTCGCGCACGCGCTGGGTCAGGCCCGAGTTGCCGTGGGTGCGGGTGTTCCACTCGTCCATACGGGCGAGGACGTCGTCGCTGTGGTGGATGGCGATCACCGGGCCTTCGGCCAGGGTGTTCAGTTCGCTGTCGGTGACGATGGTGGCCATTTCGATGATGACGTCGGTGTCCGGGTTCAGACCGGTCATTTCCAGGTCGATCCAGATCAGGTTCTGCGGGTTCTGCATGATTCGGCTCCTAAGCAATGGTGCGCAGTTTAGCCTAGGCGGGTGGCCGGGCGTGCTAAACTCGCCGCCGTTTTACCCATTCGATGCATTCTTTTTATTACGGAACACCCATGGCCAAACGCCAACTCAACCGCCGCCAGAGCTGGCGCATCGAAAAGATTCAGGGCGAGCGCGCCGCCCGCGCCGCCAAACGCGAGTCCTCGGCCGTCGAGGCCCTGGAGGGCGGCGACCTGGGCCCGGAACAGCACGGCCTGGTGATCGCCCACTTCGGTGTGCAGGTCGAGGTCGAGGCGACCGACGGCGATCAGGCCGGCCAGGTGTTCCGCTGCTACCTGCGCGCCAACCTGCCGGCGCTGGTGACCGGCGACCGGGTGGTCTGGCGCGCGGGCAACCAGGGCATCGGCGTGATCGTCGCGCAACTGCCGCGCAGCACCGAGCTGTGCCGTCCGGACAGCCGCGGCCAGCTCAAGCCGGTGGCGGCCAACGTCGACATGATCGTCATCGTCTTCGCCCCGCTGCCCGAACCCCACGCCAACCTGATCGACCGCTACCTGGTGGCGGCCGAGCACGCCGGCATCCGCCCGCTGCTGCTGCTCAACAAGTTCGACCTGATCGACGAGCAGAACGCCCCGGCGCTCAATGCGCTGCTGGCGGTCTACCGCACCCTCGGCTATCCGGTGCTGGAAGTCTCGGCGCACCACGGCAACGGCATGGAGCAGCTGCAGCAGTTGCTCGACGGCCGCATCAGCGTGTTCGTCGGCCAGTCCGGCGTCGGCAAGTCGTCGCTGGTCAACAGCCTGCTGCCGGAGGTGGAGACCCGCGTGGGCCCGTTGTCGGAATGGTCCGGCCAGGGCACCCACACCACCACCACCGCGCGCCTGTTCCACTTCCCCGGCGGCGGTGAGCTGATCGACTCGCCGGGCATCCGCGAATTCGGCCTGGGCCACGTCAGCCGCGCCGACGTAGAGGCCGGCTTCATCGAGTTCGAAGACCTGCTCGGCACCTGCCGCTTCCGCGACTGCAAGCACGACCGCGAACCCGGCTGCGCCTTGCTCAAGGCCCTGGAAGACGGGCGCATCCAGCAGCAGCGGATGAACAGCTACCGCTCGATCATCGCCAGCCTGCCCGACAACGGCTACTGAACCGCCGGACACAAAAAAGCCGCGAGACCATCGCGGCTTTTTTGTGGGTCACTGCTTCGGCGCAGGCGCGGCGGGCGCCGCCGGTGCCGGAGCCGGCGCATGGGCGCCCGGCTCGGTCGGTTTCGGCAGCGGGTCGTCGAACAGGTTCAGCCGTTCGCGCAACTCGTGCGGCGCCACCGGTTGCTGATCCGCCGGCAAGGCGTTCGGATCGGCCGGGGTGGCCGGTGCGGCGCCTTCCTGGCCGTCGGCCGGTTTCGCCGGGTCGGCGCCCTGGGAGCCTTCGATGGCGGCCTGGGCCTTCTTGGTCAGCACCACGATGTCGATGCGGCGGTTGACCGGGTTGAACGGGTTTTCCTTGTCGAACAGCGCCGACGAGGCATAACCCACCACCCGCGCCACCTGCGACTCCGGATAGCTGCCCGCCACCAGGGCACGCCGGGCGGCGTTGGCGCGGTTGGCCGACAGCTCCCAGTTGCCGAAGTCGCCGTTGCCCACGTAAGGCTTGGCGTCGGTGTGGCCGCTGATGCTGATCTTGTTCGGCACCGCTTTGATGGTGTCGGCCATGGCCAGCAGGATGTCTTCGAAGTACGGCTTCAGGCGCGCAGAGCCCGAGTCGAACATCGGCCGGTTCTCGGCGTCCATGATCTGGATGCGCAAGCCGTTCGGGGTGATCTCGAACAGGATCTGATCCTTGAACTTCTGCAGCTGCGGGTTCTCTTCGACCTTGTTCTGCAGTTCCTGCAGCAACAGCTCCAGGCGTTCCTTCTCGACCTGCTCGGCCATGCCCTCGACCTGCTCGGTGTCGACCGTGACCTTGTCCGGCTGCGGCTGCGACTTCACCTCAGGGTTGAGGGTGTTTTCCGGCGCCAGGGTCGGCGTGCCGCCCAGGTCGATGATGTACGGCGTACCGCTTTCGGAGAAGCCGACCGGATCCTTGAAGTAACCGGCGATAGCGATCTTCTGTTCGGGGGTGGCGGTGGACAGCAGCCACAGCACCAGGAAGAACGCCATCATCGCCGTGGCGAAGTCGGCGAAGGCGATTTTCCAGGCGCCGCCGTGATGTCCGCCACCGTAGCGCTTGACGCGCTTGATGATTATCGGCTGGTTGTTTTCCATGGCTTAACGACCGCGAACCGCTTGTTCCAGCTCGGCGAAGCTCGGACGGTGCGCCGGGTACAGGACCTTGCGGCCGAACTCCACGGCCAGCGACGGCGGCATGCCGGAAGCCGAAGCCACCAGCGAGGCCTTGATGGCTTCGTAGACGTTCAGCTCTTCCTTGGCGTCATGGGCCAGGGAATGGGCCAGCGGGCCGAAGAAGCCGTAGGCCGCGAGAATACCGAAGAAGGTACCGACCAGCGCCGCACCCACGTGCAGGCCGATGGATTTCTGGTCGCCTTCGCCCAGGGAGGCCATGGTCACCACGATACCCAGTACCGCCGCGACGATACCGAAGCCGGGCATGCCGTCGGCGATGCCGTTGACCGCGTGGGACGGGTGCTCCAGTTCTTCCTTGAGGCTGAACAGTTCCATGTCGAACAGGCCTTCGAGCTCGTGCGGGGCCATGTTGCCGGAGGACATGATGCGCAGGTAGTCGCAGATGAACGCGGTCATGCGCTCGTCTTTGAGCACGGCCGGGTACTTGGCGAAGATCGGGCTCGCGGCGGCGTCTTCGATGTCGCCTTCGATGGCCATCATGCCTTCGCGGCGGCTCTTGTTGAGGATCTCGTAGATCAGGCCCAGCACTTCCAGGTAGAAAGTGTGGCTGAAGCGCGAACTGAACATGCCCAAGGCTTTCTTGAACACGTGCATCGTCATGTAGCCGGGGTTGGCCTGAAGGAAGGCGCCGAGGGCCGCGCCGCCGATGATCATCACCTCGAAGGGCTGGATCAGGGCCGCGATCTTGCCGTGGGAAAGCACGTATCCGCCGAGCACGCTCGCGAATACGACGATGATGCCGATAATTTTAGCCATAGATAGAAAGTACTTGTTTAAGTCGGGTTCAAGGTCATATTCGGAAGTTAAAAAATCTCTTCTTCTACTTATCGGCAAAACTGCGCCAGACTATAGGCAGTTCAGGCGAAAAGCCAATTTAGCCCATGCCGGGCGCGTCTTTTGCAGATCAAGATCCCGTCCCGACATGGCTAATGAAACGAACGTCCCACACGCAACACCGAATACCCTCGACGGTTGGGTCAAGCTGCTCGACGGCGTCCGCCTGCCGGTGCCGCAGTCGGCCCACGACCGCGTCTGCCGGGCGATCCGCGACAACCGCAGCTCGCTGCGCGACATCGCCAACCTGATGCAGGACAGCCCCGCGCTGGCCCTGAGCATCATCCGCGAAGCCAACCGCCACACCCAGGGCAGCATGGCGGAGCCGGCGGAGAACCTCGAAGTCGCCATCAACCGCCTGGGCCTGGCCCGCACCGAAGAACTGCTTGCGCGCCTGCCCGCCGAGCCCGACGGGCAGATTCCCCAGGCCCTGCGCCAGCTGCAGATGATCAGCCAGCACGCCACGCAACAGGCCAACGGCTTCTTCGCCGGCCGCCTGGCGCGGCTGTGGCAGGACATCCACTGGGGCAGCCTGCTGTTCCTGTCGCCGCTGTGGCCCCTGGCGCTGACCCACCCCAAACTGCTTGAAGAATGGGAACTGCGGGTGATCCACAAGGGCGAATCGGCCCGCAACGTGGAGCGGCAACTGTTCGGCGTGCGCCTGCTGAAGATCGGCCAGGCGCTGGTCGATGCCTGGCGTCTGCCGATCTGGGTGCAGCAGGGCTACCGGCTGCTGCTCAACGAGCGGCGCGAACTGGTCAAGGTGCTGCGCATCGCCCGCGACAGCGAGCATCCGCTGCGCCAGCAGAACCGCCTCGACGACGACCCGACCCTGCGCCACTGGCTCAACCAGCCGGCCAACACGGTGCTGCTGGCCAATGGCCTGGCGCTGTCGGCGCAGCAGGCCTGGGACTGCCCCCACAGCGAGCGCTGGCAGTACCTGACCAGCCTCTACCTGCAGATCCCCATGGACGAGGTGCAGCAACAACTGCACCAGCAGGCCGCCAACAGCGCGCGCCAGCATTTCATGCCGGACCTGTGGCACCCCGCCGTGTCGCTGCTCTGGCCGTGGGGCACCCGCCGCGTCCCGGCCGGACTGCTGCCGCCCGCCGCCCCCAGCGCCGAAGAGCTGGCCAAATGGCGCCGGCAATGCGCCGAGCTGCTGGCCGAGCCAAGCCGCTTCACCAACGCCATGCACCTGACCATCGCCGCCCGCGACGCCCTGGTGGCCAGCGGCATGCGCCGGGTGATGATCCTGATGGCCGACCGCACCCATTCCAACCTGCGCGTGCACCAGACGGCCGGGCTGCCGCCGGAGGCCGCCGCGCTGAATTTTGCGGTCAGCCAGAGCACCGTGCTGCAGCGCCTGCTCGCGCAGCAGGCCCAGGTGCGCATCACCCCGGACAACAACGCGCAGTTCTCCGCCCTGCTGCCGCCGGCGCTGCGCACGCTGTTCCGCGGCGAACACCTGTTCCTGCGCTCGCTGGTGAACAACGGCCGGGTGATCATGATCGTGGTCGCCGACCAGGGCGGCGGGCCGTTCGCCGACGTCACCGTGCAGGCCTTCGGCAAAACCGCGCAGTGCATCGAGAAAGCCCTGCACAGCTTTAGCCACCGCAGCCAATGACAGCTACAATCGTTTCCCTTTGTGCTCTGGAGACCTCACATGTCTGACTTCTCTGGCCTGGCGCTGGTGATCGAGCCGAGCGACCTGCTCCCGCGCCTCGATGCCCCCAACCTGATCCTGGTGGATCTGACCAGCCCTGCCCGCTACGCCGAGGGGCACATTCCCGGCGCACGCTTCGTCGACCCCAAGCGCACCCAGCTCGGCCAGTTGCCGGCGCCGGGCCTGCTGCCGTCCCGGGACAAGCTCGAAGAACTGTTCGGCGAACTGGGCCACCGCCCGGATGCGGTCTACGTGGTCTACGACGACGAAGGCGGCGGCTGGGCCGGGCGCTTCATCTGGATGCTCGACGTGATCGGCCACCACCACTACCACTACCTGGACGGCGGCCTGCCGGCCTGGCTGGCGGAAGGCTCGCCGATGTCGATCCAGGTGCCCAAAGCGGTCGGCGGCCCGGTGCCCCTGACCCTGCACGAAGAGCCCACCGCCACCCGCGAGTACCTGCAAAGCCGCCTCGGCGCCGCCGACCTGGCGATCTGGGACGCCCGCGGGCCGCTGGAATACTCCGGCGAGAAAGTGCTGGCGGCCAAGGGCGGGCACATCCCCGGCGCGGTCAATTTCGAATGGACCGCCGGCATGGACCGGGCGCGCCAGTTGCGCATCCGCACCGACATGCCGGAAATCCTCGAAGGCCTCGGCATCACCAAGGACAAAGAAATCATCACCCACTGCCAGACCCACCACCGGTCGGGCTTCACTTATCTGGTGGCCAAGTCCCTCGGTTATCCGCGGGTCAAGGGCTACGCCGGTTCCTGGGGCGAATGGGGCAACCACCCCGACACGCCCGTCGAGCTTTAAAGGTTTTTAAGGACAGTCAATGAAAGAGCGTTTGTTCATCCTCAGCCAGTACCTGCTGCCCCACCACCTGCTGTCGCGCCTGGCCGGCTGCATCGCCGAGTGCCGCGTACGCTGGCTCAAGAATGCCTTCACCACCTGGTTCGCCAAGCGTTACCAGGTGGACATGTCCCAGGCGCTGGTGGAGGACGTGACGGCCTACGAGCACTTCAACGCCTTCTTCACCCGGGCCCTGAAGGACGGCGCGCGTCCGCTGGACACGACGCCGGGCGCGGTCCTCAGCCCTGCCGACGGCGCCGTCAGCCAGCTCGGCCCGATCGAGCACGGCCGCGTGTTCCAGGCCAAGGGCCACAACTTCAGCGTGCTGGAGCTGCTGGGCGGCGACGCGGCCAACGCCGCGCCGTTCATGGGCGGCGATTTCGCCACCATCTACCTGTCGCCGAAGGACTACCACCGCGTGCACATGCCGCTGGCCGGCACCCTGCGCGAGATGGTCTACATCCCCGGGCGCATCTTCTCGGTCAACCAGACCACCGCCGAGAACGTGCCTGAGCTGTTCGCCCGCAACGAGCGCGTGGCGTGCATCTTCGACACCGAGCGCGGACCGATGGCCGTGGTGCTGGTGGGCGCGATGATCGTCGCGTCGATCGAAACCGTCTGGGCCGGTCTGGTGACCCCGCCCAAGCGCGAACTGAAGACCTTCCGCTACGACGAAGCCGCCCGTGCGCCGATCCACCTGGAAAAAGGTGCGGAACTGGGGCGCTTCAAGCTGGGTTCCACCGCGATCGTGCTGTTCGGCCCGGACCAGGTGAAGTGGGTCGAATCCCTGTCCGCCGGTTCTGCGGTGCAGATGGGCCAGGCCCTCGCCCTGCCGAACGCCTGAGCCTGACGCCGCGCCCTTTCGCACCGTTGCGAAGGGGCGCGGCGCACCTTGCCTTCCCGCCTTCCGAACGCAAAAAACCTTCCGCAAACCGGCGAAGCAGAGCACAACTGCTAGAGTTCTGGGCATTGCCCCATTCGCCGCCGGAGGCCGTCACGGCATGAGCGAACCTCGACTCCAACCGCAGTTGCAGGCCCCTGTCCCGACCCAATTGCGCCTGACCTTCTGCGACCCCGCCCCACGCGACCTCAAGCGCTGGATCGCCGCCCTGCCCAAGGCCAACATCGGCGAGACCGCGCGCCAGCTCTACCAGGGGCTGGGCGAACTCAACCAGTTGCTCACCCCCAGCGACAACCGCCTGCAACTGCTGGAGCTGCTGCGCCCTGAGGTGTATTTCGTCTGCCAGCACCTGGAGCGGCACTTCCTGCACCAGGCGATCATGCTCGACGACCGCTCACGCAAGATCAGCAACCTGTGCCAGGCCCTCCAGGGCCAGTTGGCGACCGGCTACAAACAGATCGTCCTGCGGATCGCGCCGAAATACGCCAACCCTCGCGCCGCCCTGCTCAGCGCCGCGCTGCAACGGGCCACCCATGCGCTCAAGGGCCAACTGCTGCGCGCCACGCAACTCTACAGCCCGGCTCCGGAGGGCCTGTGGTTCGAGCTGCACCAGCTGTTCCACACCGCTGCCTGGCTGCAGCTGCAGCATCGGCGGGTGCGCGACGACCTGGCCAGCCTCACGGCGGAGCTGAGCGTCGAACAGACCTACATCGCCGCCCTGCTGCTGGGCAGCGCCCGCTGCAACCAACTGCGCCAGAACCAGATCGCCCGGCTCGGGGAAGTGCTGGAGCCGTGGACCGCCTGGCTGAAGTTGCATCCCGGGGTGACGGGCGACGGCCTGTTCGCCGCCTCGGCCGAACTCGACACAGGACCGCGCTACCGCAGCATGTTCCGCAGCGAGCAGCAGGCCGGCCTGCTCGGCTTCGACCCGCAGCCCCTGGTGGACGCCATCGAAGCCCACCTGCTGCACCAGGACACGCCGAACCCGCTGCCGGTGCCGTCGGGCCTGAGCCACGACAGCCTGCAGCACCTGCACGCCACTTGGGGGCAGACGGCCGAACGCAGCTTCCAGCGCACCGTCGGTCAGGGCAACCTGACCGTGTGCATCGGCATGAGTGCGCTGCATTTCTATTTAGGGGGTGAGCGCACGTTCAGCGAGTTGCTCAGGCATCCCGGCGCCCGCACGGCGAACTTCAGCCAGGCGGTGGCCAGGAGCGAAAAGGACAGCTGGAGCCAGGCCTTCGATGCGGCGCCCCAGAGCCCGTCCGACGGATTGCTGCCGTATGAGGAAATCAGCTACGAACCGCTGGCCGACGACAGTGACGACGCCGACAACCCGCCGCATTACCCGACCTACGCCTTGCCGGTGATCAACCACAGCCCCGGCGGCTATTGCCTGGCATGGCCCAAGGAAGTGCCCGCCGAATTGCAGGCAGGCGAAATGGTCGGCATCCAGGACAGCGCGAACCAGGGCTGGAGCATCGCCGTAGTGCGCTGGATCCGCCAGGTGCGCGACGGCGGCACGCAGATGGGCATCGAACTGGTGGCGCCCCATGCCCAGCCCTGCGGGCTGCAACTGGTGCGCACCCGGGACGACCACAGCCATTACCTGCGCGGCCTGCTGCTGCCGCAGATCAGCGCGATCGACCTGCCGGCGACGCTGCTGGCGCCGCGCCTGCCGTTTCAGGAGGGCAACAAGGTGCTGATCAATACGCTGGGGCAAGAGCACCGCGCAGGGTTGGACCGGCGGGTGGCCAGCACCCACAGCTTCAACCAGTTCGCCTACCGCTCGCTGGAGGCCGCGCAGAACGGCGGGAGCGAGGAGGAATTCGATTCGTTGTGGAAGTCGCTGTGAAGATGGCAAGGGAGCAACCTCCCTTGCCACAAGCCCTTGCGGGCAGCGTACCCGTCAGAGCTGCCCGTCGCGGTCGCGGAAACCCAACAGGTACAGCACGCCGTCCAGGCCCAGGGTGGAAATCGCCTGCTTGGCCGACTGCTTGACCAGCGGCTTGGCCCGGAACGCCACGCCCAGGCCGGCGATGGCCAGCATCGGCAGGTCGTTGGCGCCGTCGCCCACCGCGATGGTCTGCTCCAGGCGCAGGCCTTCCTTGTGCGCCAGTTCCTTGAGCAGGTCGGCCTTGCGCTGGGCGTCGACGATCGGCTCGACCGCCACGCCCGTGCACTTGCCGTCGACCACTTGCAGTTCGTTGGCGAACACGTAGTCGATGCCGAGCTTGGCCTGCAGTTGCTTGGCGAAGTAGGTGAAGCCGCCGGACAGGATCGCGGTCTTGTAGCCCAGGCGCTTGAGCTCGGCGAACAGGGTTTCGGCGCCCTCGGTCAGGCGCAGCGAGGCGCCGATGGCGTCCAGCACGCTGACGTCCAGGCCCTTGAGCAGCGCCAGGCGCTCCTTGAAGCTTGCCCGGAAGTCCAGCTCGCCGGCCATCGCCCGCTCGGTGATCGCCGACACCTGGTCGCCGACGCCGGCGGCCTTGGCCAGCTCATCGATGACTTCGGCCTCGATCAGCGTCGAGTCCATGTCGAACACCGCCAGACGGCGGTTGCGGCGGAACAGCGAGTCTTCCTGGAAGGCGATGTCGACGTTCAGCGCCTGCGCCACGCTGAGGAACTCGGCGCGCAGCGCCTGTGGGTCGGCCGCCTCGCCGCGCACGGAGAACTCGATGCAGCCCTTGCCCTTGTCGTCCGGGGTGTCCAGCGGCATGCGCCCGGACAGGCGGTCGATGTGGTCGATGTTCAGGCCGTACTTGGCGGTGATCGAGCTCACGGCCTGCAACTGGCCGGCGGTCACCTTGCGGGTCAGCAGGGTGACGATGTGGCGCTGCTTGCCCTGGTTGCCCACCCACTGCTGGTAGTCCGCTTCGGACACCGGGGTGAAACGCACCTGCTGGTCCAGCTCGTAGCCCTTGAACAGGATGTCCTTGAGCACGGACTTGCCCTGTTCGCTGTCGGGGATCTCGACCAGGATGCCGAACGACAGGGTGTCGTGGATCACCGCCTGACCGATGTCGAGGATGTTAACGCCACCCTGGGCCAGAACGCCGGTAATGGCCGCGGTCAGACCCGGACGGTCGGACCCTGTGATGTTAATCAGGACGATTTCGCGCAACGCGCACCCCCGCAACTGGAAAAAAACCGCATTCTACCCATTTTCAGTGACCATCGGGCACCGCAGGCGCTTTGCCGGTCTGGGGCCTGTCGCTATACTGCGCGTCAACTTCACGGACAAAAGAGCCGAGCTCAGTGAACCGGCCCACGCCAGTAAAAACCGACAACTTCTTCCTGCTGATCTTCCGTGCGCTGCGCCACCGCCGTGTGCCGATCGCATTGCGCATCGCCAGCCATAACGTGATCCTGGTCGCCCTGGCCCTGGTGATCTACGCCTGCGTGATGGGCTTGCAGTTCAAGCAGGCCATGCACGAGCAGGCCGACGCCCTGGGCGAGAGCCTGACCACGCAGACCGCCACCTCCGCCACCGAGCTGCTGGTGTCCAACGACATCCTCAGCCTCAACGTGCTGCTCAACAACCTGACCAAGAACAAGCTGGTGGCCCACGCCGCCATCTACAGCGTGGACAACCGCATCCTCGCAGAGTCCGGCCAGCGGCCCAAGCACGGCCTGCTGGGCGAAGCCGAGGGCATGTACCAGAGCAAGATCACCTTCCAGGACGTGACCGCCGGCCAGCTGCGCATCAGCCTGGACATGGATCAGTTCCAGCAGCCGATGACCATCAGCCTGCAGAGCATGGGCATCCTCAGCGCGATCCTGCTGGCGCTGTCGCTGGCCCTGAGCCTGCGCCTGGGCCGTCACCTGTCCACGCCGCTGCTGCAGTTGCGCGTCTGGCTGCGCAACATCGACGAATACACCCCGGGCACCGACCGCCAGGACGAGATCGGCGACCTGGCCCGCCAGCTGCACGCCAACTTCGCCCCGGAGCCGGTGGCGCCACCGCCCGAGCCGGAACCCGAGTTCGAGGACGATGACGTCGACCCGGCCTTCGAGGTGCGCAACCTGCGCGACCCGAGCTTCGACGAAAGCCGCCCGGTGGAGGCCCGCAAGCCGGCGCCCCGGCAGGTGGTCAGCACGGTGGAAGACGACGAGGACGACGAAGACCCGTTCGCCGACCTGCGCGACGACTCGCTGAACGGTTCGGCCCAGCCGGCCGCCCGCAAGGCCACGCCGAGCGTGCCCCAGCACAGCGCGGTGCTGGCGGTGCAGCTGGGTTCGCAGGAGCAACTGCGCCGCCTGCCCCGGGCCCGCCTGGAGGAACTGCTCGACCGCTACCGCGATTGCCTGGACCAGGCCGCTTCCCTGTATCAGGGCGAGATCGAAACCCTGAACGACGGCAGCACCCTGATGCTGTTCCACACCGAGGACAGCGGCGACGACTACCTGACCAACGCCATCTGCTGCGGCGAACTGCTGCGGGCCTTGAGCCATCAGTTGCAGATCGAAGTGGCCGACAGCGGCATCACCCTGCAATTGCAGTTGGGCCTGACCCTGGGCGACGAGCTGTTCGGCCTGAGTCAGATCGACCTGCTGCTGACCGACTCGGCCCAGGACGCCTTGGCCCTGTCGCAGCACAGCCGCAACCTGCTGCTGGTGGAGCGCAAGATCAGCGATGACGCGCTGATCCGCCAGCGCGCACGGATCCGCCCGATCGCCAGCCCCGAAGGCGCCTGCTGCGTGGAGCGGCTGATGGAGCCTTACCCGTCGATGCTGGAGCGGCAACTGGCGCGGATGCACGAACGCCGGGCGTAAACCTCAGGCCCGATGCGCAAAAGCCCGCAGGCAAGTCATTGCCTGCGGGCTTTTTGTTGCCCCCCACAAAACCTGTGGGAGCTGCGGTGCGACGACTCGACTTGCCAGCGAAGAGGCCTACACTGCCGACCTCTCCGGCGCCTGCCCCTCCGCCATCGCTGGCAAGCCAGCTCCCACAGGTATCCCGGACAAGGATCCCGGGCGTATGCAGAATCTGCGGCCACTCCAAAACCTGTGGGAGCTTGCCTGCAAGCGATGAGGCCGGTTCAGCCGACATCTGTGGAGACTGATCCGCCGCTATCGCCAGCAGGCTGGCTCCTACAGGGAATTGCGGCGTCATCAGAACTGAACCGACAGGCGAGAAAAAGCCCGCACATGGCGGGCTTTTTCCTGGACCGGTGCGACCTCAGAAGCGGAACACTTCCATGTCGGTGCGGATCGGCGAAGCCATCGGGATCTTCGGCTGCTTTTCGGCTTCCGCCGCCGGCGCTGCCGGTTTGGGGGCCGGTTTGCGCGGCACTTCCGCCACCGGAGGCTGGTTGGCCAGCGGCTTGAGCGCCACCGACAACTGCTCCGCCAAGCGCTGCAGCAAGATGCCCTGGGCCTGGACCTGCGAGGCGGTGCTGCCGGCGTGCAGCTCTTGCAGGTGGACGATGCGGTTGTCCCGCACCTGGCCACGGCGGTCGAGCAGACGCCATTGCGCATCGAGGATCGCCGGCTGCGAAGTGCCGGAGTCCAGCCGGGTGATGGTCAGCAGCACCTGTACGTCCGGGGTGAAACCCTGGGTGGCGGGCGCCAGCACCACACGCTGGCTGTCCAGATGGCCGGCGACCTGGCGCAGCAGCAACTGGTCGATATCCGACGAAAGGCTGCCGGCCCAGCGGCCGTCGGCGGAGGCCTGCAGGCTGCCGTCGGGCTGGCGCTGCAACAGGGTTTCGCGTTGCAGGTAGTCGGCGACCACCACAGGGCCCAGCAAAACCGCCATGCCCGCGCTTTGCGCAGGCTGAGCCGGACTTCCGCTGTCCAGCTGATACAGCGACACCGGTTGGTGAACGCTGCAGCCCGCCAGGCCGAGAACGCCGGCGAGCAACAAAATTAGAGGAAGGCGCAGAGCAGTCATCGTCCCGTCCAGGTGGCCGCCACAAGGCTGACCACAGTGAAAATACTCAATAAACATGAAGAACGCGCGGCCACGCCGGCGCTTGAAAGGCCATATCATCCGTGAATATGCGTTCCGACTCCAGCGCCAAAGCGTCGATCCACGCGTTAAATCGTGGATCGGGCGCTCTGGGACGCCTCATTGAGTTATTCGACGAGCAGCGCATCCACCCGCTGGAAGCCACGCGGCAACTTGTTGCCCCGCCGGCCGCGCTCACCCTTGTAGTGTTCGAGGTCGTCGGCCTTCAGCGACAAGGTCCGTTTTCCGGCCTGCAGCACCAAGGTGGCGCCTTCAGGAAGGACGGCGATGTCCGTGACGTATTCTTCGCGGCTGGCCACGCGCTCACCGGGAATGCCGATGATCTTGTTGCCCTTGCCCTTACCCAATTGTGGCAGATCGCTGATCTTGAAGATCAGCAGGCGACCCTCGGTCGTCACCGACGCCAGCCAGTTCTGCTCGCGGTCGGCCACCGGGCGCGGCGCGATCACCTTGGCGTTGTTCGGCAGGCTCAGCAGGGCCTTGCCGGCCTTGTTCTTGGCCTGCAGGTCCTCGCCCTTGACCACGAAACCGTAGCCGGCGTCGGACGCGATCACGTACATCGCATCGTCGTCAGGCATCAGCACGCATTCGAAGGTGGCGCCGGGCGGCGGCGTCAGACGGCCGGTCAGCGGCTCGCCCTGGCCCCGGGCCGACGGCAGGGTGTGCGCGGCCACCGAGTAGCTGCGGCCGGTGGAGTCGATGAACACGGCGAACTGGTTGGAGCGCCCCGCCGCCGAGGTCTTGAAGCCGTCGCCGGCCTTGTACGACAGGCCGGTGGCGTCGATCTCGTGGCCCTTGGCCGAGCGGATCCAGCCCTTTTCCGACAGGACGACGGTCACTTTCTCGTTCGGCAGCAGGTCGTGCTCGGTCAGCGCCTTGGCCTCGGCGCGCTCGACGATCGGCGAGCGACGGTCGTCGCCGTAGGTCTCGGCGTCCTTGAGCAGTTCGCTGCGCACCAGTTTCTTCAGTTTGGCTTCGCTGCCCAGCAGGGCTTGCAGCTTGGCCTGTTCCTTGAGCAGTTCGTCCTGCTCGTCGCGCAGCTTCATCTCTTCCAGCCGCGCCAACTGGCGCAGGCGGGTGTCGAGGATGTAGTCGGCCTGGATTTCGCTCAACGCGAAACGCTCGATCAGTTTGGCCTTGGGCTGGTCCTCGGTGCGGATGATGTGGATCACTTCATCCAGGTTGAGGTAGGCGATCAGCAAACCGTCCAACAGGTGCAGGCGGCGCTCGACTTTGTCGAGGCGGAACTGCAGGCGGCGACGGACGGTCTGCACGCGGAATTCCAGCCATTCCACCAGCAGCGCGCGCAGGTTTTTCAGTTGCGGCCTGCCGTCCAGGCCGATGATGTTGACGTTGACCCGGTAGGTCGACTCCAGCTCGGTGCTGGCGAACAGGTGCTGCATCAGCGCCTCATGATCGACGCGGCTGTTGACCGGGATGATCACGATGCGGCACGGGTTCTCGTGGTCGGACTCGTCGCGCAGATCGGCGATCTGCGGCGCCTTCGACGGCTTGGCCTGCATCAGCGCGGCGATCTGCTCCAGCACCTTGGCCCCGGAGACCTGGTGCGGCAGCGCGGTGATGACGATGTCGCCGTCCTCGACGTGGTACACGGCGCGCATGCGCACCGAGCCCTTGCCGGTCTCGTACATCTTCACCAGGTCGGCGCGCGGCGTGATGATTTCCGCTTCGGTCGGGTAGTCCGGGCCCTGGATGTGCTCGCAGAGCTGCTCGACCGTGGCCTTCGGCTCGTCGAGCAGGCGCACGCAGGCGCTGGCGACTTCGCGCAGGTTGTGCGGCGGCACGTCGGTGGCCATGCCCACGGCGATGCCGGTGGTGCCGTTGAGCAGGATGTTCGGCAAGCGTGCCGGCAGCACCAGCGGTTCCTGCAGGGTGCCGTCGAAGTTCGGGCCCCAGTCCGCCGTGCCCTGGCCCAGCTCGCTGAGCAGCACTTCGGAGTAGCGCGACAGCCGGGCTTCGGTGTAGCGCATGGCGGCGAAGGACTTCGGATCGTCCGGCGCACCCCAGTTGCCCTGGCCGTCCACCAGCGTGTAGCGGTAGCTGAACGGCTGGGCCATCAGCACCATCGCTTCGTAGCACGCCGAGTCGCCGTGGGGGTGGAACTTGCCGAGCACGTCGCCGACGGTGCGCGCCGACTTCTTGTGCTTGGCGTCGGCATCCAGCCCCAGCTCGCTCATGGCGTAGACGATACGCCGCTGCACGGGCTTCAGGCCGTCGCCGATATGCGGCAGGGCACGGTCCATGATCACGTACATGGAGTAGTTGAGGTAGGCATTTTCGGTGAAGTCAGCCAGCGACCGGCGTTCCACACCGTCCAGGCTGAGATCAAGGGAGTCGCTCATGCGGGCCTCATCGGTTCGTTGTCTGGCGCAGCAGCATGGTGCCGCCGCGCTGGGTGAATTCAAGTTTGTTCAGGGCGCTCATGCCGAGCAGCACCTGTTCGCCGTGCAGGCCGGGCGCCACCAGTGCACGGACGTCCCGCAGCACGATGTCGCCCAGTTGCAGGCGGTCGATCCGGGTACGGTAGCCCTGGCTCAGGCCGTTGGCCGTGCTCAGGGTCACGCCGAACCCCTCTTCCAGTTTCAGGCGCGCGGCCAGGTCCGCCGGGATCGACACGTCGGTCGCGCCGGTGTCGAGCATGAACTCCACCGTCTGACCGTTGATCTGGCCGCTGGCGACGAAATGCCCCTGGGCATTGCCGGCCAGCTTCACCTCGATGTAGCCGTCGCCCTGTTCCGAGCTGACCACCACGTTGGGGTTCTGCTGACGCTCTTCCCACTGGCCGAAGAAGCGCGTGGCCAGAAACAGCGCCGCGCACCAGGCCAGGATCATCATCACCCGGCCGGCGCGCTTGCCCGGCGGCTGCGGGCTCATGGCTTGGCGCTCCAGCCGCCGTCAGGGGCGGCAAAGCGCCAGACGATCGGGCGCTTCTCGCCGTCGGCGCGGGCGCCGTCGTTGTTGTCGAGGCCGATCCAGGCGCCCTGGGCGTCGATCACCAGCGCCTCCGCCAGCCCGTAGGGCTGCGGATAACGGCGTTTTTCCTGCAAGGCGTCCTCGGCGAACGACCAGCAGCGTTCGACCTTGGCCGTCTCCAGGTCGCGCCGGCAGATCTGGAACGCATTGCGCTCCAGGGTGAACAGCTTGCCGTCGAACAGCGACAGGTCGGCGAAGTCACGGGTGACCGCCCGGGCCTTGGGAAACTGCGGCGGCTGCATCTCGACGCCGGCTTCGCTGAGCAGCACGCAGCCGCCGTCGCAGTCCCACACCGTCTGCCGGCGCTGGATCCGCAGCAGCCCCCGGCGCTCGCGCTCGGCGGCCAGCCACATCCGGTCGCCCGCCGGGTTGATCGCCAACCCTTCGAACAAGGCGTTGAAGTGCAGCAGCATGCCGCTGGCCCGGGCTTCGCGCACCAGCAGCGGCGAGATCTTCAGCCACGCGGCCGGCCCTTGCGCCGGCACTTGCAGCACCGCCGCATGGGCCTCGCTGACGATGTAGCGGTTGCCCGCGCCGTCGCAGGCGATGCCTTCGAAGTCCAGGTCGCCGCCGCGCACGAACGAAGCCGCCCAGGTGCGCGAACTGATGCCCCACGGCAAGCCGCTGTCCGGCACCGGCGGCGGATCGATGCGCACGGTTTCGGCGCGCCAGACCGGGTCGCGGGTGTCGAGGCGGTAGATCCGGTCATCGTCACGGTCCGACACGGTCCACAGCTCGTTGCCGCACAGCGCGAGCCCCGACAGGTTGCCGCCGCGCATGCCTTCGACCGGATGCTCGGCCAGCAGCCGCAGCTGCGGCGCCGGTTCGGCCGCCGCAGGCGCCGCAGCGAACGCCGAAACCAGCAGCCATGCGGCCGCCAGGGCCCCGCCAAGCCGCATCAGGCCTGCACCTCGGCGAGGTTGCCCTTGGACTCCAGCCAGGTCTTGCGGTCGCCGGCGCGCTTCTTCGCCAGCAGCATGTCCATGATTTCCGAGGTCTGGGCGAAGTCTTCGCCCAGCGTCAGCTGCACCAGGCGCCGGGTGTTCGGATCCATGGTGGTTTCACGCAGCTGCGGCGGGTTCATCTCGCCCAGGCCCTTGAATCGGGTGACCTGCGGTTTGCCGCGCTTCTTCTCGGCCACAAAGCGGTCGAGGATGCCGTCGCGCTCGGCTTCGTCCAGGGCGTAGTAGATCTCTTTGCCCAGGTCGATGCGGAACAGCGGCGGCATCGCGACATAGACGTGGCCGGCATCCACCAGCGGGCGGAAATGCTGGACGAACAGTGCGCACAGCAAAGTCGCGATGTGCAGGCCGTCGGAGTCGGCGTCGGCGAGGATGCAGATCTTGCCGTAGCGCAGCTGGCTCATGTCCTCGGCGCCGGGATCGACACCGATGGCCACCGCGATGTTGTGCACTTCCTGGCTGGCCAGCACTTCGCTGCCGTCGACTTCCCAGGTGTTGAGGATCTTGCCGCGCAGCGGCAGGATCGCCTGGAATTCCTTGTCCCGCGCCTGCTTGGCCGAGCCGCCGGCGGAGTCGCCCTCCACCAGGAACAGTTCGGAGCGCATCGGATCCTGGCCTGCGCAGTCCGCCAGCTTGCCCGGCAGCGCCGGGCCCTGGGTGATGCGCTTGCGCTCGACCTTCTTGCTCGCCTTCAGGCGGCGGCCGGCGTTGTTGATCGCCAGCTCCGCCAGGGCCAGGCCGGTCTCCGGGTTGGCGTTGAGCCACAGGCTGAACGCGTCCTTGACCACGCCGGAGACGAACGCCGCCGCCTCGCGGGACGACAGGCGCTCCTTGGTCTGGCCGGAGAACTGCGGCTCCTGCATCTTCATCGACAGCACGAAAGCGATGCGTTCCCAGACGTCTTCCGGCGCCAGCTTCACGCCGCGCGGCAGCAGGCTGCGGAATTCGCAGAACTCGCGCATCGCATCGAGCAGGCCCTGGCGCAGGCCGTTGACGTGGGTGCCGCCCTGGGCCGTGGGGATCAGGTTGACGTAGCTTTCCTGCACCGCGTCGCCGCCCTCGGGCAGCCACAGCAGCGCCCAGTCCACGGCTTCCTTGTTGCCGGCCAGGCTGCCGCAGAACGGCTCGTTGGGCAGGCGTTCGAATTCGCTGACCGCGTCCACCAGGTAGGAGCGCAGGCCGTCTTCGTAGTGCCACTCGACCTTCTCGCCGGTGCTCTTGTCCTCAAAGGTCACCGACAGGCCCGGGCACAGGACGGCCTTGGCCTTGAGCACGTGCTTGAGGCGGCTGATGGAGAACTTGGCGGAATCGAAATACTTCGGATCCGGCGAGAAGAATACGCTGGTGCCGGTGTTGCGCTTGCCGACGGTGCCGACGATCTCAAGCTCGGAGGCCTTGAAGCCGTCCTTGAACGTCATCTGGTATTCGTTGCCGTCGCGCTTGACCCGCACGCGGACTTCGGTCGACAGGGCGTTGACCACCGAGATGCCCACGCCGTGCAGGCCGCCGGAGAACTGGTAGTTCTTGTTGGAGAACTTGCCGCCGGCGTGGAGCTTGGTGAGGATCAGCTCGACGCCCGACACGCCCTCTTCCGGGTGGATGTCCACCGGCATGCCGCGGCCGTCGTCGCAGACCTCCAGCGAGTGGTCGGGGTGGAGGATGACCTGCACCGACTTGGCGTGGCCGGCCAGGGCTTCGTCGACGCTGTTGTCGATGACTTCCTGGGCGAGGTGGTTCGGCCGACTGGTGTCGGTGTACATGCCGGGGCGCTTGCGCACCGGGTCGAGGCCCGAGAGGACTTCGATGGCGTCGGCGTTATAGGAGCTAGCGCTGGGAGTGGCCATAGGGTCTCGTCGTCAGTGATTCAGTGAAAATGGGGCAAGGCTTCACAGTGCGGTGAAATCGATTGCCTGATACATATCGGCGCCGATGCCGGCAAACCCGAGCAGCGCCGGCAATTGCGCGGCAAAACCTTGATAGCCGTGGTCGCCGCCGGCCTGGATGCGCAACGCACAGGCCCGGTAATACCGCTGGGCGTGGCGATAGTCCAGCGTTTCGTCGCCGGTCTGCAGCCACACCTGGTAGCGCTGCGGATCCTGGGGCGCCGGCACTTCCAGTTCGGCCAGGGCCGTGACGTGGTCGTGGGTCAGCTCCCAGGTTTCGTCGGTGTACAGGTTTTTCTGCGTGCCCAGGAACCCGTCGAACATCCGGTGCGGGCTGACGGCCGGGTTGACCAGCAAGGCTTTCAGGCCATGGCGCTCGGCCAAGTGAGTCGCATAGTAGCCGCCGAGCGAACTTCCCACCAGCAGCGGCCGGCCCAGCTCGGCGATCGCCTGTTCCAGCTGACCGATGGCTTCGCGGGGATGGTGATGCAGCGCCGGAACCCGCAATTGGCCGCCCAGGCCCAGCCGCTCCATCACTTCGACCAGCTGACAGGCCTTTTTCGAGGCCGGAGCGCTGTTGAAACCGTGGATGTAGAGGATCGAACCGGACATTTGAGCTCCCTGGGCGTCGGCGAAGAAATGCGGAGTCTACAGGGAGTCAGGGGCTGGGCATAAGCAAAAACCCTGTGGCGAGGGCGCGTGCTCCCGCCGGATGCGCAGCGGCCGCAACCTGACGAGGCGAGCCGGCGAAGAAATCGGGTCTGCTGCGCCGCCCGGCGGGAGCACGCGCCCCCGCCACAGGGGCTCAGTAGCCGTTGGAGCCGTAGTCGATGGTGAAGTCGAACCCGGTCACGCGTTCCACACCGGTCTCCAGCCGCCCGTCCGGCAGCAGCCGCAGCCAGCGGTAGCCCGGCGCCTGTTCGCCGACCTTGAAGTCGTCGCTGCCCGGCTCGAACTGGATGCAGGTCGAGGGCGAGGCGATCAGCCGCACGCCGTTGCGCTCGCGGTCGATCTCCTGGTGCACGTGCCCCCACAGCACCGCCCGTACCTGGGGAAAGCGGTCCAGCACCTCGAAGAACGCCTCGGGGTTGCGCAAGCCGATCGGCGCCATCCACGCGCACCCGATGGGCACCGGGTGATGATGGAAGCACACCAGATGATGGCGCTCGGGCGCCTCGCTCAGGGCGCGGGCGAGCAGTTGCAACTGTTCGTCCTGCAAGTACCCCGGCACCGAGCCGGGCACCGCCGAGTCGAGCAGCGTCACCCGCCAGTTGCCGATGTCCACCACAGGCTCAAGCAATGCGCTCTGCACGGCCGCCTCGGCCATGACCTGCGGTTCGTCGTGGTTGCCGGGGATCCACCGCGAAGGGGCGTCGATCTGCGCCGCCATGCGGCGAAACGCCTGGTAGGACTCCAGCGTGCCGTCCTGGGACAGGTCGCCGGTGGCGATCATCAGGTCGATCCGCGGCTGCTGGCCGAGCACGAGTTCGATGACCTGCTGCAGGCTGTCGCGGGTGTTCATGCCCAGCAGGGTGCCGTCCGCTTCGGCAAACAGATGGCTGTCGGACAACTGCACCAGCAACGCCGCATCGGCGGTGGTCAACGTGGATACGCTCGGCAAGGCGTTCTCCCAGGCGGAATCACAAAGGGTGCGGCAATTATGCTGGGGGATCGGCAAAAGGGGAAACCGGCGAACCGGACGCAGTTCACAACTCGCCGCTATCGGACCGCCGCGTACTCGTGGCCGCAGGCCAGGCAATGGCTCAGCCACTCACCGAGGAACAGATTGAGCTGGGCCTTTTCGTCCGGCTGGTGCATGGCCGCGTTCGGATAAGGATAGATGCCGCGAAAGCGCCGCGAGTGCTCGGCGCTGATGACTTCGGCCATGCGCGCGTCGTGGTAGACCTGCACCTCCAGCTGCGGCACCGGCAGCCACGGCAGGCTGTGTTCCTGGCGCACCTGCAGGGTCGTGGTGTACGGGCAGGCCTGCAGCACTTCGAGGGTCAGCACGCCGAGCATCTGGTCGCCCTGGGTCATGGCGATGCGCCGCGCCTGAGGCTCGCTGCGCATGTCCGGCAGCAGGCGCATCAGGCGCGCGTAGTTCGCCTCGCAGGCGGCCTGCAGCCCTGCGAGATCGACCCGGTAGCGGTCGCGCAGCAGGTTTACGACCATAGCCCCCTCACTTCGGCGCGGTTCAGCGCCAGCCACTGCAACGCGATGATGCTCGCCGCGTTGGCGATGCGACCGTCGCGCACGGCCTGCAAGGCATCTTCGAAGGCCCAGACCGTGACGCGGATGTCCTCGGCCTCCTCGACCAGCCCGTGCAGGCCGCCGACGCCTTCGGTGCTGCAGCGCCCCAGGTACAGGTGGACGAATTCGTCGCTGCCGCCCGGCGAGGGAAAGTAGCGGGTCATCGGCCAGAGGGCCTTGATGTCCAGCCCGGCCTCTTCCTGGGCCTCGCGGCGGGCGACCTCTTCCGGCTGTTCGTCCTTGTCGATCAGGCCGGCGACCAGTTCCACCAGCCAAGGGTTGACGGCCTTGTCCAGCGCGCCGATGCGGAACTGTTCGATCAGCACCACTTCATCGCGCTGCGGATCGTAAGGCAGCATGCACACGGCGTCGTGGCGCACGAACAGCTCGCGGTCGATCTCGCGGCTCATGCCGCCGGCGAACAGTTCATGGCGCAAGTGCAGCCGGTCGAGCCGGTAAAAGCCCTTGTAGCACTGCTCGCGGCGCACGATGTCGACGGCGGTCGGAATGGCGTTGGCAAAATCGGTCATGAGCGTCCTCTTTACTGCAGATCCAATGCGAGGTTCCCCTTGAGACTTGCAACCTCGACGTCGCGCCATCCTAACGCGCCCGCACCGTTTGATGCAGCCCCTTTACCGTCAGCGGGATGGACGGTGGAGGCGAAACCCACTCTAATTAGCTTAGTGGCGAACTGACTGCTCCGTTGAGAGTCGAAGCCGTAACTTTTTCGCCTTCCCCTGCTTTCGAAAGGACGTCCATGTCGCTTTTCAAAATCGCTTCCGTGGCTGCCGTCGCCCTGACCCTGGGCGCCTGCGCCAGCCTGTTCCAGCCCAACTACCGCACGCCGCTGGAAACCGTCCGCGACGCGTCCGAACAGCTCAAGCCCGGCTGCGCCAACGCCGACTGCCCGCTGGTGAACATCGACACCCTGCGCTTCCCGGCAGAGCCTGCGCTGGACGGCATCATCGAAAAACGCCTGCTGCAGATGACCCGCACCGAACCGGGCGCATCGGGCGCGCCGACCCTGGCGGCCTACCGCGAGCAGTTCCTGCGCGACGCCGGCCCGCGCAACAGCAGCTACCTGCAGGCCAAGGTACGCGAGCAGCATGACGGACTGGTGATCGTCGAACTGTCGAGCTACCTCGACACCGGCGGCGCCCACGGCACGCCGGGACGCGGCTTCATCAACTATTCGCGCCAGCAGCACAAGGTGCTGACCCTTTCCGACATGCTGCTGCCGGGCCAGGAAGAGGCGTTCTGGAAGGCTGCGCAAGTGGCGCACAACAGTTGGCTGATCAGCACCAAGCTCGATCAGGAAGCGGATTTCGTGAAGAACTGGCCGTTCGTGAAGACCCCGAACGTGGCGCTGACCTACGGCGGCGTCATCCTCAAGTACGACGTGACCACCATCGCGCCTTACGCCCTGGGCCACGTCGAACTGAAGATCCCCTACCCGCGCCTGAACGGCATCCTCAAGCCTGAGCTGTTTCCCGGCCGTAACTGAAGGCCCGGCCGAGCACGAGTTGCAACAGCCCTGCCAGCACCAGCGCCGGCAGGGTCGCGCCCACGTCCGGATACAGGTTGGCCAGCAGGTGGTAGGTGCTGATGCCGCCCAGCCAGGCCAGCAGCGCCGGCCAGCGCAGCGCGGCTGAAGCGGTCTGGCCGCTGCGCTTGCGCAGGATGAAGTGATCCACCAGCACCACGCCGAACAGCGGCGCGAACACCGAGCCGATCAGCAGCAGGAAGTTCTGGTACTGGGCCAGCGGCGCCAGCAGCGCGATCAGGGTGCAGACCACGCCGATGGCCAGCGCCAGATGCTCCACCTTCAGCCGCAGCAGGATCCCGCTGGACACCGCCGCCGAGTGGATGTCGGCGAAGGCGTTCTCCGACTCGTCCAAAAGGATCAGCAGCAGCGGAATCCCCAGCCCCGCCCCGGCCAACGCCAGCAGCAGCGCGTTGACTTCACCGCTCGGCGCGAACGCCAGGGTGTAGGCCACGCCCAGGCTCATCAGCCAGAAATTGCCGATGAAGAAACCGATGGCGGTGCCGCCGAACACGCTCTTCGCCCGCTTGCCGAAACGCGAGTAGTCGGCGATCAGCGGCAGCCACGACAGCGGCATGGCGATGGCGATGTCGAAGCCCACGGCGAACGGCATCGAACCGTCGCCCGAATGCGCCCACAGTGCTGCCAGGTCGGCCTTGGCGAACAGGTTCCAGGTCAGCCAGACGCACGCGGCCAGCAGCAGCCAGATGCCCCACTTGCGCAGGATCTTGCGCACGAAGGTCAACGGCCCGCTCACCGCCAGCAAGGTTGCCAGCGCACCGAAGAACAGCGTCCACAGCACCGGGTCGGCCCACGGCGAACCTTCGCTGAACGCACGGGTGCCGAGCAGGCTGGCGGCGTCGCGCATGACGATGATCTCGAACGAGCCCCAACCGATCAGTTGCAGCAGGTTGAGCAGCGCCGGCAGGCTCGCGCCCTGGCGGCCGAGGCTGAGCTTGAGCGCGGCCATCGACGACAGGCCGGTGTCGCTGCCGATCACGCCGACGGCGGCCAGCAGCAGGACGCCTGCCAGCGTGCCGAGGAAGATCGCCAGCAACGAGCCCGACAGGCCCAGGCCCGGCGCCAGCAGCGCGCCGGTCTGCAGCACCATCAGGCCGATGCCGAGGGAGAACCACAGGGAAAACAGATCACGGCCGCCGAACACGCGCTTGTCGGCGGGCACGGCGAGGTCGGGGGAATAGGTGCTGGGTTGAATGCTCAAGGGTGTTATCTCAGAGGATTGATAGCTTCAAGTTGCGAGCTACAAGCTGCAAGTAAAAGCAGGTTCTGCATCTGCTTCCAACTTGCAGCTTGTAGCTTGCCGCTTAAACTTTTTTATAAAGCTGACTGCCTTCCTTCTTGAACCGCTCGGCCTGTTCGGCCATGCCCTGGGCGACGTCCACGTCCACCGCGTCGATCCGCTGGTTGGCCGCGTACTCGCGCACTTCCTGGGTGATCTTCATCGAGCAGAACTTCGGCCCGCACATCGAACAGAAATGCGCGACCTTGGCCGAGTCCTTCGGCAGGGTCTCGTCGTGGAACGAACGGGCGGTGTCCGGATCCAGGCCAAGGTTGAACTGGTCTTCCCAGCGGAACTCGAACCGCGCCTTGCTCAAGGCATTGTCACGGATCTGCGCGCCCGGGTGTCCCTTGGCCAGATCGGCGGCGTGGGCCGCGATCTTGTAGGTGATGATCCCGGTCTTCACGTCATCCTTGTTCGGCAGGCCCAGGTGCTCCTTCGGCGTCACGTAGCAGAGCATGGCGCAGCCGAACCAGCCGATCATCGCCGCACCGATGCCGGAGGTGATGTGGTCGTAGCCCGGCGCGATGTCGGTGGTCAGCGGGCCGAGGGTGTAGAACGGCGCCTCGTCGCAGCACTCCAGCTGCTTGTCCATGTTCTCCTTGATCAACTGCATCGGCACGTGGCCCGGGCCTTCGATCATGCATTGCACGTCGTGCTTCCAGGCGATCTTGGTCAGCTCGCCCAGGGTCTCCAGCTCGCCGAACTGCGCTTCGTCGTTGGCGTCGGCGATGGAGCCCGGACGCAGGCCGTCGCCCAGCGAGAAGCTGACGTCGTAGGCCTTCATGATTTCGCAGATTTCTTCGAAGTGGGTGTAGAGGAAGTTTTCCTTGTGGTGCGCCAGGCACCACTTGGCCATGATCGAACCGCCGCGGGACACGATGCCGGTCACCCGCTTGGCGGTCAGCGGCACGTAGCGCAGCAGCACGCCGGCGTGGATGGTGAAGTAGTCCACGCCCTGCTCCGCCTGCTCGATCAGCGTGTCGCGAAACAGCTCCCAGGTCAGGTCTTCGGCCACGCCGTTGACCTTCTCCAGCGCCTGGTAGATCGGCACCGTGCCGATCGGCACCGGCGAGTTGCGGATGATCCACTCGCGGGTCTCGTGGATGTGCTTGCCGGTGGACAGGTCCATCACGGTGTCCGAGCCCCAGCGGATGCCCCAGGTCAGTTTCGCCACTTCTTCTTCGATGGACGACCCCAGGGCGCTGTTGCCGATGTTGCCGTTGATCTTCACCAGGAAGTTGCGGCCGATGATCATCGGTTCCAGTTCGGTGTGGTTGATGTTGGCCGGAATGATCGCGCGGCCCCGGGCGATCTCCTCGCGCACGAACTCAGGGGTGATTTCCTTGGGGATGCTCGCGCCGAAGCTGTGGCCGGCGTGCTGCTGCTTCAGGAGGCCGGCGGCGCGGGCCTCCTGCAACTTCATGTTTTCGCGGATGGCGACGTATTCCATCTCCGCGGTGATGATGCCCTTGCGCGCGTAATGCATCTGGCTGACGTTGGCCCCGGCCTTGGCGCGGCGCGGGTTGTTGACATGGGCGAAGCGCAGCTTGGTCAGCTCGGGGTCGGCGAGGCGCTGCTGGCCGAAGTCCGAGCTCAGGCCGGCCAGGCGCTCGGTGTCGCCGCGGTCCTCGATCCAGGCCGAACGCACGTCGCCCAGGCCTTTGCGCACGTCGATCACCACGTTCGGATCGGTGTACGGGCCCGAGGTGTCGTAGACGGTGACGGGGGCGTTGATCTCGCCGCCGAAGTCGGTGGGGGTCACATCGAGGGTGATTTCGCGCATCGGCACGCGGATGTCCGGGCGCGAGCCCTGAACGTAGACCTTTTGCGAACGGGTGAACGGCTGAACCGACTGCTCATCGACCTTGGCCGAATCACTTAGGTTGATCGCGTTTTTTTCTTTTGTCGTCATCACGGGCTCTCCAGACAGCATCCAGGCAGTGGATTGTCGGGGAAGAACCTGAAAGGCACGGACGCACCGGGGGCGGTGCTGTGCATCGTCGTCGAGCGTTCGATTGTCGAACAATATCCCGGACGAAGCACAAGAGGACTCGCCGGGCTGACGAGAAATCTTGTTCCCTACGCAGGCGCTAACCTGATCAGGTTCAACGGGATCCGAAATGATTCGATCTCAGCCTCACAGCAAGGCACCCCGACAAGAACCCGGCCAGTCTAGACACAACCGCCGAAGAACGCCAACGCCACGGCAAACACCATGATGAATGGCGCAATCGCACGGCTCGCCAGGATTGTGAGGGGCCCGAAGCGCTACTACACTCGCCTTGCCCCGCTGCGCCTTGACGCTGCACGGGCCGCGCCTTACCTTTGGCGCCCGGATTATTCTCATAATATTCAAGCTAGGGATCGCCTCATGCTGCGCAAACTCTCACTGGCTGTCGCCGTGTCCTGTGCGTCCAATGCCATGGCCTGGGCAGCGGAAGCGCCGTTGTCGACCAAGACCGATCTGGTCAGCGTCTACCAGGAAGCGGTCGACAACAACGCCGACCTGGCCGCCGCCCGCGCCCAGTACGGCGCCCAGAAGGAAGTGGTGCCCCAGGCCCGCGCCGGGCTGCTGCCCAACCTCTCCGGCGGCGCCGAAGTGGCCAACGTGCGCACCAGCATCGACCAGCCTTCGGCCACCGCCAACCGCAGCGCCCATTCCTATCAGGCGACCCTGGCCCAGCCGCTGTTCCGCGCCGACCGCTGGTTCCAGTACCAGGCCGCCAAGGACGTCAACGAGCAGGCCGCCCTGCAACTGTCGGCCACCGAGCAGAACCTGATCCTGCAATCGGCGGAAAGCTACTTCAACGTGCTGCGCAGCCAGGACAACCTGGCCTCGACCAAGGCCGAGGAAGCCGCTTTCAAGCGTCAGCTCGACCAGTCCAACGAACGCTTCGACGTGGGCCTGTCGGACAAGACCGACGTGCTCCAGTCCCAGGCCAGCTACGACACTGCCCGGGCCAACCGGATCGTCGCCCAGCGCCAGGTGGATGACGCGTTCGAGGCGCTGATCACCCTGACCAACCGTCAGTACAACTCGATCCAGGGCATCGTGCACACGCTGCCGATCCTGCCGCCGGCGCCGAACGACGCCAAGGCCTGGGTCGACACCGCCGCCAGGCAGAACCTCAACCTGCTGGCCAGCAACTACGCCGTCAGCTCGGCGGAAGAGACCCTCAAGCAACGCAAGGCCGGCCACTTGCCGACCCTCGATGCGGTGGCCAAATACGAAAAGGGCGACAACGACGCCCTCGGCTTCGCCAACCCGAACGCCTTCGGAACGCCCTACCGCGGCAACGTCGAGCAGAGCACCGTGGGCCTGCAACTGAACATCCCGATCTACAGCGGCGGGCTGACCAGCTCCCAGGTGCGCCAGTCCTATGCGCAACTGGACCAGAGCGAGCAGCAGCGCGAATCCCTGCGCCGGCAGATCGTCGAAAGCACCCGCAACCTGCACCGCGCGGTCAACACCGACGTCGAGCAGGTGCAGGCGCGCCGCCAGTCGATCATCTCCAACCAGAGCGCGGTGGAAGCCACGGAAATCGGTTACCAGGTGGGCACGCGCAACATCGTCGACGTGCTCGACGCCCAGCGCCAGCTCTACACCTCGGTGCGCAACTACAACAACACCCGCTACGACTACATCCTCGACAACCTGCGCCTGAAGCAGGCGGCCGGCACGCTGAACCCGGGCGACCTGCAGGATCTGACCCGCTACCTCAAGCCTGACTACAACCCGGACAAGGACTTCCTGCCGCCGGACCTGGCCAAGGCGGCCGAAGAGCAGCTCAGGGCCCGTCCTTAAGGACTTGAGTGTCATGTGGCGAGGGAGCTTGCTCCCGCCGGGCCGCGAAGCGCGCTCCGATCTCCCTGATGCTGCGGACGACCGTCAGAGTTCACGACTGCTGCGCAGCCGAACGGGACGGTGCGGCGATCCGACAAGTTCCCTCACCAAAAACCTCGTGGTGCCGGCCGCTGGCGTGCTCATGCCGGCGCCTCGGCTTGAGCGGCCAGTTCCGCTTCGCGCCGGGCGATGGCGGCGGCAAGCTCCGGGGAGCGCTGGGCCCATTGGTCGGGGGGCAGGGGTTTTGACCATTCGAGGATGTCGGGGTGGGGCAACTCCGGCGGATGGGAAAGCTTCCAGTCCTGCAGTTTTTCCGCCAGATAGGTGCCCAGAATCACGATGCAGAAAATGCCCCACAGAACACCCAGTATTTCCCCTTTGCGCAAATCGGTGATGAGCGATCCAATTTGCGTTTCTCCATAAGGCGCTATGCCGACCCGACTTTCCGGCACGGAATCTGGCCCGATCTCCATGTAACTGCGCATGCACTCCCACAACGCCATCGCCGTGGTGCCGCCGCCGCAAGGAAAGCCCAACGAAAAATGCCTGTTGTCCTCGCTGGCGGTCGGGTCGGGGTTTTCGAAGCCGATCACCAGCAGGCCCATCGTGACCCTGCCGCCCTGACTGACCGATGAATGCTGGGTGGCGGCGGCGGTCACGGTTTCCCAGGGGACGATCCAGTATTCGCCGTTGTCGCGGGGGACGCAGACTTCGCGGCGCTGGCGGTTGAAGCGCACGGGCAAGGGGACTTTGCGGAGGAGGCCTTGAATGAGGAAGAGTGCTGGAATGCCGGTGATGATCCCTCCGCCAACTAGCGCAAACATACTGAGATCTGGTGCGATGTTCCGAAATCCATAGGCCATTCCTAAAAACAGCATCACCATGGGCCAAAGCACCATCACCGCAGAACCGATGCTGTAGTTGCCGATGTCAATGAAGACGTCGTTCTTGCGCCAGATGGTATTGAGCACGTCACAGGGTTTTTCCCCCGTAGGGATCGGCAACGGCGCCAGATAGTCATTGCGCGAAAACATCCCTTTCTTCGTGGTGCCGGCCGGTGGCGTGCTCATCGCTTGTCCTTGGGTTGCAGGTAAAGGGCGCCGGGGTGACCGTCGCCGAGCGGATAGTTCGGCACACGGTCCAACTCGGGGGTCGGGTCGCCTCGCAGCGCGACGACGCCGGTGTCGTAGTTCAGGGTAAACGCCAGCCCTCGCTCCCCGCCGATGAACGTGCGGGCACCGAGCAGCCCGGTCAGGGGCGTGCGGTAACGCAAGCGAAACGACACCGTGCTCGGTGGAGAACCGAGCACGTTCGCCAGTTCCTTGAACGGCCCGCTCAAGCGTAACCCCTGGCCTTCCTTGATCGGTATCCACCCGCACTGGCTGCCGGCCAGCCAGTGCGGCACCAGGTCTCGCCATGGCCGTGGCGCCTTGTAGCTGTTGGTCGGGCTGTTCTTGATCAGGTGCCTGTAGCCCTGGGTGTCGATGGGATCGCCGATCATGCTCAACTCCAGGTAGACGCCGCCGGGTTCGGCGCCCGGCAGGTCGATGGTCAGCGACTCGACGGCGCTGACGAACTTCAGGCCGGAGGGGCCGTCATCGCTGGCCGGCCTCGCGCTACCGGTCATGCTGACCCGAGGCGTATAGAGGATCAGGTACAGGCGGTCGAGCTCGTCCTGCTGGGCTTTCGGCGCGATGGGCGTCAGGTCGCCTGCCCCTGCCTTGGACCAGCAGCAGGTGTTCAGGAAGTGCTGCAGCGGCGTTTTCTCGAAGATCCAGGCCGTCAGGTACAGCACGCCCAATGCGGCGATGATCCAATTCAGCGGGCCCATGTACAGCGTGTACCGCAGGATGGCGACATCCACGGTTATTGAACCGGCCAAGGCTCTCATTGTGTAAGAAGCGCCCAATAATGCTTGAGTGCCAAAAGCAGAAATTTGCCCTCCAACCGCGCCCTGGCGTATTTGCAGCCATGGATCGACTTGGTTTTGGGCGTTTTCAATCTGCATTTGCAAAGACTTGAACTCTGCTCCCGCTGCCACAAATGACAACCCACCCATCACCCCACCAAACAACGTAAGCGTCGGAACCACCGAATGTCCTTTGCCAAACTCTTTAATCCCCAACCCCACCCTAACCTGACTGTCCACCACCGCCACCAACGCCGCCGCCCCGTACAGGCTCGCCGAAACCGTGTCATTCACCCGCCGGCCTTCCATCCCCTCCAGCACCCCGGCTTCGCTCAAGTAGTTGTGCACATTCACCACGTTCACCAGCAACGCCGCCAACGGCACCACGCCGCCGCTGTTGACCACCGCCGGCGAGTTCAGGATCCGCTCTCCCCGCCCGGCCCCGATCGCCTTGCCGGTCTGGCGCGCCCATTCATCCAGGGCTTCGGCCCGTTGCCCGAGCAGCGTCCACACCTGCCGCGCGCCCTCGTTCACGCGCAGCAATCGGCTGTCACCGCCCAGCCTCGCGGCGATGAAGATGCTCATCCATGACGCGCTGAAGCTGCTGTCGCCCTTGAGCAACAGCAGCGCGGCGCCGAGCCGGTTGACCAGCACGTTCCATTGGCTGGCGGTGTCCCGGGCCATGCCGGCGATGTCGTCGAGGACGCTGCTGGCCAACGGCGCCAGCGCCTGATGGGTGGCGCTGATGTTGTCGGCGGACAGCGCGGCCATCAGCTCGCTCAGGCGCGAGGCGTTGTTGACGGCCGCTTCGAGCGAGGGCGTCCAGGCGTTGAACAGTTGCCGCAGGGCACCGCCGTCGGCCGAGCGCACATGGTCGGCGTACTGCTCGGCGCCCTGGGCGCGGATGCATTGGGCGCTCAGGCAGCCGGCGGCCAGTTCGCTCAGCCACCGGCGCGTCGGCAGGTCGTCGTAGTCGACGAACCAGGTGCCGCGGGCCGAGCGTTTGAGGTACACGCCGCGGTCGGCGAACAACGCGTTGTGTCGCTCCTCGAGTTGTTGAAAATGCACGGCGGCGGTGTCGCTGAACCAGGTGTCCATCGCGTCGAGGTCGATGTACTCGCCGACCTTGGCGCTGAACGGACGATTGTTCAGGTTGGCGAGTTTTTCCGCGCGATATTCGCGGACAAACGCCTCGGCTTCGCGGTACAGGTCTGCCGGAATGAAGGCCCGCACCGGGGCGACAATCGCTTCGATGCGGGCATCGCGGGCGGCGGATTCTGCCTGGGTCGGCTGACCGCCGTGCTGCCGGGCCCGGGTTTCGGCCCTGAGCTCTTCATCCAGCCGGTGCTGGGCGTCGAGCATGACCTGCCCCTGCCCGGGCGTGAGCCGGATGTCGCGGTCCTTGTAGCGGTAACTGAGGCTGCCGGCCAGTTCGGCGCCATCCTCGGTGACCAGGCTGCGCACGAAGCCGCCGATGCTCAGGCGCAGAGCGTTGTCGCCCAGCCACTGTTCATGATCGGCCTCCAGCCATTCCTGTTCGTGGTTGATGTCGCGCAAGACGCCCAGGTCGTCGTCCAGGCAGGCGAACACCGCATGCAGCCCCTCGGCTTGGGCCTTGGCATTGTCCAGCCAGTCGCGGGTGCCTTGCCCGTCCCATGGCTCGGCGCTCCACTCGCCCGGCGGCCGGTCGCTGGCGTCGGGGTGTTGCGCAATGACGCGCTCGCGTTCCCGGGCGCGGTGCATGGCATCGGTGTAGGCCTTGATGTTGGCCACGGTCGGATCCTTCAACAGCGTCGCGCCGAGGGCGTCGGTGTCCTCGGCGTTGTTCTTCCGGTCGGCCTTCATCGAACGGGCATAGGTGCCGGGGATGAGTTCGGCCATGACCTGCTCGCCGTTGTCCAGCGGTGGGCAATGCGGCGCCTGCAGTTCGTCGGCCACGGTGCGCAAGGCGATCTGGCGCATGTGCCGGCTGCGTTCGGCGCCGCTGTCGCTCAGCGCCCGGCAGTGTTCGGCATTCAACGGAAATTCGCTGAAAAGCATCCAGGCGTCGTGGATTTTCGCCAACGGCAGGCCGGCCGACGACGCATCGGCCACCGGGCCGGGGGCAGCGTCCAGCGCCTGTTCCTGCAACAGCCCCTGCGGCGAGACGGCAAAACGCCTGAGCGGGCCCTGATGCTGCCAGAGGTACACGAAACCCTCCCGCAGGCGACGGGCCGCCATCGGGCGGCTTCCGGGGGTGACGCCGGGAATGACGCAGGCGCTTTCGGCCCGTTCGTGCGCCAGCGCGTAACGCACCGGCACGACGAACAGCTCGGCCTGGCTCGCCGGGCACGGCATCACCGGGCTGTTGATGTCCACATGGGGCTGGGCCCAGGCCGCACGCTCGGCCTGAGCAGCCTGGTCAACCATGGCCAGTTTTTCGGCGCTCATAGGGCGAGGTCCTTGTCAGCCAGCAACTGCTGCGTCAATGCGTTGTTGAGGGTGTCCAGACGCTGACGGGGCAAGACGGGGTCGGCCAATAGCCGCCGATAGGCGCCATGCTCCGGACCATCGGGAAAATCCCTGCCCAGCACGGCCGGCAATCGAGACCAGCTCAGCACTTCATCGACGGCGCTGAAACCGCTGCGTGCAGCGCTCGACTGACAGTCCGATGCCCATTGCCGCAGCGCGCAGGCGTCCAGGGAGTTGAGCGATCCGGGAAAGTGGCGCTGAACGTGCTCGATCAGTTGTCGGGTGAAAGACTCACGCCTTGCGGTGTTGAGGTGATCGAGTTGCTCGGCCGCCAGCACCAGCCAAGGCCGTTGCGCATAGGGGACTGCCGGTTGCGCGGTTTGCTGACGGAACTCCAGCCCCGGCAAACGGATCAGTCGAACGGGGCCCATCAGGCGATCCCGCTCAAGGGAGGGCAAATCCGCCAGCCAGGAGGCTGTGATGCGTGGATCGTAGAAGCGGAAGAAAACCGTCGCGCCTCCCTCGGCCCGTGCGTGGATCAGACCGCGCAGATGCTCCAGCACCTGATGTTCGTCGGCCTCCGATTCAAGCCAGATACCCGCTGTCGCGCTCCACGCCTGCCAGAAAACCTGTTCCAGGGGGCTGTCGGGCGTCACTCCCGTCAACAAGGGCCCGACACTGTCCAGGGCGCTGTAAGCGGTGTGCTGATAAAGCGAATGAACCGCCGCGCTGCCCGTCAGCTCGAAAAGGCGATCGGCAAGGTTGGCGATCTGGATTCGATCCAGTAACAGATAGGCCCGGCTCATGCGCCCACCTGAGCCAGTTTTTCGCACACGGCGCACACTGGAGAGGCCTGCCCGGCGGCCTGAGCCAGCGCGGCCTTTTGTGCGGTCACGGACAACAAGACCTGCGCGTGCAGCTCCTCGGGCACCGCCGCCAAAGCGGTCTGCGCCACCACACCCGCCACCGGTGCACCGCCCTCGACGATGGCGACGCTGCTGAAGATCCCGCCCGAATGGAGCACGATGTGATGACCGCCTGCCGTCAGCGTCAGGCTCGTGCCCGCATCGATCACCACCTGGCTGGCGGTCATCCGTGCATGCGGGCCGGCCTGGATGACCAGCGTGCCGCTCGCCGTGGTGCTGCTGTTACCGCTGATGCTGAGCAGATCGTCGGTGCCGATGACCGTATGGCGCGTTCCGTCGGTGGTGTGTCGTTCATCCGCCTTGATCAGGCTGGTGCTCTGGTTGTCCACCTGCTGGAAACGGTCGCGCCGGATCTGGCTGCGGCTGTCATTGAGGATCAGTTGTTCGAAGTCGCGCTCGGCCCGCAGGCAGATTTTTTCCTGGCCGGCGCGGTCTTCGATCATCAGTTCGTTGTAGCCGCCGGTGTGCGGCGAACTGTGGCTACGCAGCACGGTTCTGGTCTTGTGGTCGGGCAGGGCGAAGGGCACCGACTTGACCTTGTTGACCACGCAGCCGGTGATCAGCGGCTGATCCGGGTCACCCTCCAGAAAGGTCACCAACACTTCCATGCCAATGCGCGGCACGGTCACCGAACCGAAACCTTCCCCGGCCCAACTCGACGACACCCGAATCCAGCAACTGCTGCGTTCGCTGTCGAGTTCGGCGCGGTCCCACGGGAACTCGCATTTCACGCGGCCAAACTCATCGCAATAGATCTCTTCGCCGACGGGCCCGGTCACGCGGGCGGTCTGACTGACCAATGGACGACGAGGCGCCGGCAGCGGGGGACGAAAAACCACCTCGGCAGGGATCACGCTGAAGGTGTTGCGATAGCCTTGGGTGAAACCGTCGGTGTCTTGCGCATCGCTGGTGGCCGACTCTTCGAGCACCTGGGGCTGACGGCCTTCGTGGGAAACGCTGAGCAACAGCCACAAGTCGTTGCAGTGTTGGCGCGGGTGTTCGGCCAGTTCAAAGAGATGGCCGCTGCGCAGGTTGGCTTGATCGCTTTGGCCTTCGCCCAGTTCATGGTCGCTGCGATGACGCTCCAGCGCCTGCCGTGCGAGCTGCTTGCCGCGCCTTTCGCTCTCGATCAACAGCGGATAGCGGTAATCCTCCAGCACCGGGGTGAAATCGGCGGTAAAGCGGCTTTCGATCAGCAGACTCGGACGCTTGAGGTCATAGTCGCGGCGCACGACCGTGCTGGTGCGGGTGCCGGTACGAATGCTGAAACGGCTGACCACCGGATGCTCGGCCACCATGCCGGAGTCCTGCCGATAGGACGTGGTGCCGAGTTTGGGCAAAAACACCTGATCATCGGTGAACACCAGCAGATGCCCGTCCACCGAGTGCTGGTGATGCCAGGCGATACCGTCCTCGGCGCACAGTCGCTGGATGAATTCCAGATCGGATTCGCCGTACTGGGTGCAGTAATCACGGGGTGGATTCGCCGCGACATGAAAGCTGAAGGCATCCGCTTGAATACCGTGCCCCTTGAGCACCTGTGCGATGATCTGCGGCACCGTACGCTGCTGGAAAATCCGCTGATCACGACTGAACTGCAAGTAGTGCAGCGCGGGCACCAGTGTCAGGTGGTAGCGGGTCAGACGCTTGCCCGACTCACCCGCCAACACCTCTTCGATATGCCCGTGAATGCCTTCGCCGTTGTGGCCAAACTGCAGAAACGCGGGCCGGGCAAGCAAGCTTTCCAGATCGAAATCCGGGTGTTCGCTGACCAGTTCAATGTGAATGCCGTAGAGGGTGCTGATGGCTTCGGTGCCGCTGAAGGCCAGCACCTTGAAGTCGTGGCGGATCGCAGGAATCTGCAACGCGAAATGCGCCGCATTGGCCGGCCGGAACATACGCTTATCCTTAAGCAAAGAGGAAAAGAGCGCGATGTCCAAACCGTCCGTGGTTCGTGCTCGCGAAAACTGGCGGGCACACTAACAAAGCAGGAAATGACCGAATGTAGGACAGGTCTTGAAACAAGGAAGGACGCTTCCCAAGTCGGCAAACCTGTTCGGTGCCCACAAAAAAACCGACATCGCTGTCGGTTTTTTTGGGTTGAGAGTGGAGCGGCGAACTATTTCATCAGCCGGCCCAACCCGTCCAGCAACCGCTGCAACGCCCCCTGATTGCGGCGCATCACGTCCAGGCCCGCCTCGGCCATGCGTTGCGCATCCCGCGGCAGTTCGAACAGGCGCTGCACTTCAACCGCCAACCCTTCGGCGTCATCCACCTCGGCCAGCGCCCCGGCGCTGCGCAGCTGCGCGGCGATGTCGAGGAAGTTGAACAGGTGCGGGCCGCTGATCACAGGCTTGGCCAGCGCCGCCGGCTCCAGCAGGTTGTGCCCGCCGTTGGGCACCAGGCTGCCGCCGACGAAGGCGCTGTCGGCCAGGGCATACAGGAACAGCAGTTCGCCCATGGTGTCGCCGAGCAGCACCGATGTGCCGGCGTCGACATTCACGCCCGTGGAACGACGCACCGTGGCGAAGCCTTGCCCTTGGCACAGTTCGAACACGGCGTTGAAACGCTCCGGATGACGCGGCACCAGGATCAGCAACGCATCGGGATGGCTGGCCAGCAGGCGGCGGTGGGCGTCGAGCACCACCTCGTCCTCTCCGTCGTGGGTGCTGGCGGCGATCCACACCGGACGCTCCAGCGCCTGCCACTGCCCACGCAGTTCGGCGGCGCGCTGCAGCAATTGCGGGTCAACGGTCAGGTCGAACTTGATCGAGCCGGTGACTTCGACCGTCTCCGGCCGCGCGCCCAGATCGCGGAAACGCTGGGCCTCGGCCTCGGTCTGCACGGCGAACAGGCTCATCTCGGCCAGCATCGGTCCGGTGAGCTTGCCGAACCGCGCATAGCCCCTGGCCGAACGCTCGGACAGCCGCCCGTTGGCCAGCGCCACCGCAATCCCGCGCTTGGCGCACTGGTGGATGTGGTTGGGCCACAGTTCGGTTTCCATGATCACCGCAAGCTTGGGCTGCGCGCGGTCCAGGAAGCGCGCCGCGGCGCACGGCAGGTCATAGGGCAGGTAGCAGTGCTGGATGCGCGGCTCGTCGGCGAACAGGGCGCGGATCCGCTCCGAACCGGTCGGGGTCATGCAGGTCACGGTGATCGGCAGCTGCGGATAACGCTGCAGCAAGGCGCGGATCATCGGCGCGGCGGCGATGCTTTCGCCCACCGACACCGCGTGCACCCAGATCCCGCCGTGCCGCAGCGCCGGCATCCCGTAGGAGAAACGCTCGCCGATGCGTTTGGCGTAGGCCGGCGCCTTGCGCGAACGCAGCCACAGCCGAATCGCCACCAGCGGCAGCCCCAGGTAAAACAGCGCGGAGTAAAGAGTTCTATTCATGGCGGCGCAGTCTATCGGCTTTTGTCGCCGATCGCCCGCAAGTGCACGGCAAATCGTTCGGCCAGCCAACGGGCCGCCGGCCCCAGCGGTTCGTCGCGGCGCCAGACCAGCTCCACCACCAGCGCCGGCGGCGTCCATTCGCTGTCGAGCTCGACCATCAGGCCCTGATACGCCGAATACTGCACAACATGGCGCGGCAACCAGGCCCAGCCCAGGTCCCGCACCAGCCATTCGGCCATCACATAGAAGCTGTCGGCCCGCCACACCTGCGGGCTGGCGGGCTCGTTGCCGGGGTAGACGCTGGTCTGGGTCGACATCAGCAACTGCCGGTGCTGCGCCAGTTGCCGAGCGTCGACGCAGGGCTGCGTCGCCAGCGGATGGTTGACGCCGCACACCGTGACCATGTCGACGCTGCCCAGCACCCGGCGCTCCAGCGCTTCGGGGATTTCATCGTGATAGAACAGCAGCCCCAGGTCGGCGCGGCGCTCCACCAGCTTGCGCGCCACTTCGCCCTGGGCGGCGCTGGTCAGTTGCACTTCCAGGCTGGGGAACTGCTCGGCCAGCGCGCCGAAACTTTCCACCAGGGCCTGATAGGGCATCGCCTCGTCCTGGGCCACCCGCAGTTGCGCTTCTTCGCCGCGCATCATCGCGATCGCCCGGCCGTTGAGGCGTTCGCACTGGCGCAGCACTTCCCGGGCGTCCTCCAGCAGCGCCCCGCCGGCCTCGGTGAGGCTCGGCTGGCGCCCGCTGCTGCGCTCGAACAGGCTGACGCCCAGGTCATCCTCCAGCTGGGCGACCGCGCTGCTGATCGCCGACTGCGCCTTGCGCTGCCGGCGCGCCACGGCGGAAAACGAGCGCTGCTCGGCCACGTCCACAAACACCCGCAGCTGGTCCAGGTTCCATTGCATGTTCATTGCGCAACCCATCTTCAGAACAGATAGGTAATGACTTTACCGCATCCGGACAATCCCTAAAATGCCGACTCGCAAAGCAACGTTTCGCATGAGGATCGAACCATGACCGCCTACGCCTACCTGGCCATTGCCATCTGCGCCGAAGTGATCGCCACTGTCTCGATGAAAGCGGTCAAGGGCTTCAGCACACCCCTGCCGCTGCTGCTGGTCATCGTCGGCTACGGCATCGCCTTCTGGATGCTGACGCTGGTGGTGCGCAGCGTGCCGGTGGGCGTCGCCTACGCGGTGTGGGCCGGCATGGGCATCGTGATGGTCAGCGTGGCGGCGCTGTTCATCTACGGGCAGAAACTGGATATGCCGGCGATGCTGGGCATGGCGCTGATCGTGTTGGGCGTTGTCGTGATCCAGCTGTTCTCCAAGACCGCCGGCCACTGACGGCCAACCCGCGGCGAGGGAGCGTGCTCCTTCGCCGCGGGGTTTTGTCCGGCCTTGCGCACGGATGATCAGCAGCAAATCCCCTTTCCCCCGAGTCTGTATACTGCGCCCTCGTCTTGAACACTGAGGTCGTCGCATGCCATCCACAATTTCCACCGACGTGCTGATTGTCGGCGCCGGTGTCGCCGGCCTCTGGCTGAACGCGCGCCTGCGCCGCCAGGGCTTTTCGACCGTGCTGGTGGAAAGCGCCAGCCTCGGCGGCGGGCAGAGCGTGAAGTCCCAGGGCATCATCCACGGCGGCGCCAAGTACGCGCTGCACGGCGCCCTGACCGGCGCCTCGGAAGCCATCGCCGACATGCCGCGCCGCTGGCGCGAAGCGCTGGCCGGCGACGGCGAGCTGGACCTTGCCGGCGTGCGCCTGCTGTCCGAGGCCCATTACCTGTGGTCGCCGGGCACCCTGGCGGGCAACCTCACCAGTTTCTTCGCCAGCAAGGCCGTGCGCGGGCGGGTCGATCAGGTCAAGGGCGAGCAATTGCCGCCGGCCCTGCAGGACAAGCGCTTCAAGGGCAAGGTCTACCGCCTGGCCGAACTGGTGATCGATGTGCCGAGCCTGATCGCACGCCTGGCGGAACTGGCCGGCGACGGCCTGCTGTCCGGCCGGAAGATCGAACCGCTGCTGGAAAACGGAGCGCTGGCGGGCCTTAAGGTGGACGAACGCGAGATCCGCGCCCAACGCATCGTCCTCAGCGCCGGCGCCGGCACCGCCGACCTGCTGGCGGCGCTGGGCCTGAGCCAGCCGGCCATGCAGACCCGTCCGCTGCACATGATCATGGTCAAGGGCCCTGGCCTGAAGCCGCTCTACGCCCACTGCCTGGGCGGCGGCACCAAACCGCGCATCACCGTGACCACTCACCCGGCGGCCGACGGCCAGTGGGTCTGGTACCTGGGCGGCGACATCGCCGAAGCCGACGGCGTGGCCCGCGAGCCGGCCGAGCAGATCGCCACCGCACAGAAAGAGCTCGGCCAACTGCTGCCGTGGATCGACCTCGACAACGCGCAATGGGCGACCCTGCGGGTGGACCGCGCCGAACCGCTGCAGACCGGCCTGACCCGCCCCGACAACGCCTTCCTCGCCGAACAGGACCGCCTGTTGGTGGGCTGGCCGACCAAACTGGCCCTGGCGCCGGACTTCGCCGACCGGGTGCTCGCCGCCCTGGAGCGCGACGGCATCAAGCCGGGCGCCCCCGCCGCCCTGCCGGCCCTGCCCAAGCCGCCCCTGGGCGTGCCGGCCTGGGAGCAGCTGCTGCCATGAGCCAAGCGACCCTGCACGATCTGCGCCGCCCCCTGGGCAGCACCGGCCTGAGCGTTTCGCCGCTGGGCCTGGGCACGGTCAAGCTTGGCCGCGACCAGGGCGTGAAGTACCCCAACGGCTTCCGCATCCCCGACGACGACGAAGCCCGCATGCTGCTCAAGCTCACCCGGGACCTGGGCATCAACCTGATCGACACCGCCCCGGCCTACGGCCGCAGCGAAGAGCGCCTCGGCCCGCTGCTGCGCGGCCAGCGCCATGAATGGGTGATCGTCAGCAAGGTCGGCGAAGAGTTCGCCGACGGCCAGTCGCGCCACGACTTCAGCGCCGCCCACACGCGGATGTCGGTGGAGCGCAGCCTGCAACGGCTGGAGACCGACTTCATCGACCTGGTGCTGGTGCATTCGGACGGCAACGACATGGCCATCCTCCAAGGCTGCGAAGTGTACGAAACCCTCGCGGCGCTCAAGGCCGAAGGCAAGATCCGCGGCTTCGGCATTTCCGGCAAGACCGTCGAGGGCGGCGTGAAGGCGCTGGAGCAAGGCGACTGCGCGATGGTCACCTACAATCTGAACGAACAGAGCGAAAGGGCCGTCATTGACTATGCTGCTGCCCACGGCAAGGCCATTCTGGTGAAGAAAGCCCTGGCCAGCGGTCACATTTGCCTCGCTCCCGGCGTGGATCCGGTGCGCGCCAGTTTTGAGCTGCTGTTCGGGCAGCCCGGCGTTGCCAGCGCCATCGTCGGGACGATCAACCCGCTGCACCTCGCCCACAACGTCGCGACCGTTGCACAGGTCCTTCGTGGTCTCTGACGCCGCCCCGCGGCCTTAAGCAGGAGCCGACATGCCGCGCACGCTCATCAGAAAGAACCCGAGCAACTTCAAGACCCTGCCGCTGTTCGTCGAAGCCACCCCGGAAGGCCTGACCTACCAGAGCGTCGGCATGCCGCTGAACTTCGCCCAGACCCTGCAGCGGCGGCGCCCGGTCACGGTGCCGGACGCCGAGCGCTTTGCCCTGGAGCTGGCCAACCTCGGCGTGTCGGTGCGCCTGACCCTGCGTTGGCAGAGCCGCGACTACTGGGTGCTGGTGCGCCAGCGCCGGCAGGACCGCGGCGATGTGGTGCTGAAGCTGATCTCTGGCTATGTGCCGGCCCATGAGCTGAACCTGCCGCTGCACACGGCCATCCAGGAAATCGCCGAGGAATGCCTGCTGGAGACGCCCGAAGGCTGGCTCGGCGGGCGCTTCAACGACACCTGGCTGCCGGCGCCTTACGCCTCGGCGCTGCATTACCGCGAAGCCCTGCCGTTTCGCCTGACGCCGGAGTCCGGCTCGGCACGGCCGGTGCGCTGCGCCAGCCTGCAACTGCTGGAGCGCCCGCGGGCCTACGTGCACCTGCCGACCGCCTCGTTGCAGTTGATCTACGACCTGCGCCTGGACGTGCCCAAGGAAGCCAAGAACCTGAGTCTGTTCCATGTGGATGAACGTCTGGAAGGCGACCAGTTGGTGGCGCGGCTGGACCGCAAGCGCCCGGATCTTTACCTGATGCCGCTGCAGGACGGCGAGCCGCTGGCCGAGCTGTACACGCTCAAGAAAGGCCAGCTGCACCCGGCCGGCACCCGCGGCCTGTACCTGGCCGAAAGCTTCGCCCGGCAGGACGGCTGGCTGGTGCGCGATGAGCGGATCCGCTGGAAGGACTGGCTGCGCCAGCAAGGGCTGACCGCGCCCGCCAAGGACACGGGGCTGGCCCGGTTGCGGGGCAAGGCGACGCAACTGCTCAAGCGAATCGTGCCGAGCAAGAAAGCGGGTTCCTGAAAGCCAAAGACCGCGCCGGCGATGGCTCTTGCGAGCACATCACCGGCGCGGTCTTTTTCAGGGCTTCACTCGGACTTGCGGATCTTTTCCACAATCGCCGTGGTGGAGCTGTTTTCCACCAGCCCCAGCACCTTCACCGTGCCGCCGTAGGCCTTGACGATGTCGGCGCCGACCACTTGGTCGATCCCGTAGTCGCCGCCCTTGACCAGCACGTCCGGCTTGACCTCGCGCAACAGGTTTTCCGGGGTGCCTTCAGGGAAGCTGATCACCCAGTCCACCGCACCGAGGCCGGCCAGCACGGCCATGCGCCGGTCGACGCTGTTGATCGGACGGCCCGGCCCTTTCAGGCGGCTGACCGAAGCGTCGTCGTTGATCGCCACGATCAGGCGGTCGCCCTGGGCCCGCGCCTGCTCGAGGTAGGTCACGTGGCCGGCGTGGAGGATGTCGAAGCAACCGTTGGTGAAGACGATCCGCTCGTTGTGCGCGCGGGCATCGGCCACCGCCAGCAGCAGTTGCTCCAGCCCCAGCACGCCGCGCTCGGAACCTTCTTCGCGCTGGATCGCGCGGCGCAGTTCCGGGGCGCTGATCGCCGCCGTACCGAGCTTGCCCACCACGATGCCGGCGGCCAGGTTGGCCAGCGCCACCGCATGGGGCAGGTCCTCGCCGGCGGCGATCGCCGCCGCCAGGGTGGAAATCACCGTGTCGCCGGCGCCGGTCACGTCGAACACTTCACGGGCCCGGGCCGGCAGGTGCAGCGCCGGATGCTCCGGACGCAGCAGGGTCATGCCGTGTTCGCCGCGGGTGACCAGCAGCGCGCCGAGCTCGAGGTCGTGCATCAGCGCCGCGCCCTTGCTCACCAGTTCGTGCTCGTCGACGCACTTGCCGACGATGGTCTCGAACTCGCTGAGGTTCGGGGTGATCAGGCTGGCGCCGCGGTAGATCGAAAAGTCCTTGCCCTTCGGGTCCGCCAGCACCGGGATGCCCTTGGCGCGGGCGGCCTGGATCAGCGCCTGGTGGTTCTTCAGCGCGCCCTTGCCGTAGTCGGACAGCACCAGCACCTTGATGCCTTCGAGCAGGTCGTCGACCTGTGCGCCCAAGGCCAGGGCGTCGGTGGCGAACGGTTCTTCGAAATCGATGCGCAGCAACTGCTGGTGCCGGCTCATGACCCGCAGCTTGACGATGGTCGGCTGGTGCGCGATGCGCTGGAACAGGGCCCGCACGCCCGCGCCCTTGAGGCTGTTGCTCAGGCTGTCGGCGGCCTCGTCGTCGCCGGTCACGCCGACCAGCGACGCCGGCGCACCCAGCGCGGCGATGTTGAGGGCAACGTTGGCGGCGCCGCCCGGACGGTCTTCGATTTGCTCGACCTTGACGACCGGAACCGGCGCCTCAGGGGAAATCCGTGAGGTTCCGCCATGCCAGTAACGGTCGAGCATGACATCGCCGACCACCAAGACAGGGGCTTGATCGAATCGCGGCATGGACAACTTCATGGAGCAACCCACATACAAAATGAACAGGGGCGCGATATTAGCACAGGGTTGGCGAAGGCTTGTGCAGCGGCTGCAACAGGATGAAACAGCTGACTTTTTTGCTCGTTTTTTGATCAACCGGCCGGCGCACGCCACCGTTCATTCATAACCGAGCAAGTCGTAGTCGCGCTGGTACACCCGGCGCACCAGCCGACGGGTGCGCACCGAACAGAACTCCCGCGCCGGCATCGGCTGACGCTGGCGGGAGCCGTTGACGTGAGGCAGCCGCCCGTCGATCCCCAAATGTTCGCAGACCAGGTGGAAATCCCGCTCCAGATGTTCCTGGTAGCCGATGAAGTCCAGCGCCAGGTGCCCCAGCGAATCGACGAGAAAGTCGGTTTGCGCGGCGAAATGCAATTGCCGCGGGATCGTTTCGGCGTGCAGCCAGCGGGCGATGAAGTCATCGAAATCGCGGTAGCGCCTGACCAGCCGCTGGGCCCCTTGGTCACGGCTGCCCAGCTCATTGCCCCGCAGAAAGGCATAGGCCGAGTAGGCGCGCTCCAGCGGATCGCGCACAAAGGCGAACTTGTACGCCGCCGCGTAGCGTTCGGGGAATTGCTCTTCATACCAGTACAACGGCAGATGGCCGGGGCGCCAGCCTTCGAACAGCGCCGTGCAGATGCTGCTGCCGGCGCATTTGGGCACATGGATGAACAGGCAGGCACGCTGCTCGAACGCCTTGGGAAAGGCCCGTTGGGCCGACATCGACTTGTTCACCACTTGCCGGTCGACCACCGGCAAGCGCCCCAGCAGAAAGGCGCGCTGGGGTTTGGGCAGCAGTTTCCAGAGATAACGTTGCAGCATGACGGGATCCGCGCGAAGGGGATGGCCCTTCGGTTCAGGTTCTGGGTTCGTTCAGGAACCTTAACAAGCGCGGTGCCGGGATTTATTCCGGTTTGGTCAAGAAGCGTAAAGGAGCGGATACAAACCGCCCCTGTGGCGATGGGATTGCTCCCTCGCCACAGGAAGGGGTCAGGCGATGTCTTCGGCCGGGGCGTCCAGGCCCATGGCGTTGAGGCGGGCGTAGTAGCCGTTCTGCGCCAGCAGCGACTCGTGGGTGCCGCGCTCGACGATCCGGCCCTGGTCCATCACCAGGATCAGGTCGGCTTTCTCGATGGTCGACAGGCGGTGGGCGATCACCAGCGTGGTGCGGCCCTTCATCACCTGATCCAGCGCCGCCTGGATGTGCCGCTCGGATTCGGTGTCGAGCGCCGAGGTGGCCTCATCGAGGATCAGCAGCGGCGCGTTCTTGAGCAAGGCACGGGCGATCGCCAGGCGCTGGCGCTGGCCGCCGGAGAGCAGCACGCCGTTCTCGCCGACCTGGGTGTCCAGGCCCTGGGGCAGTTGCGTGATGAAGTCCATGGCGTAGGCGTCGCGGGCCGCTTTCTCGATGTCCTCGCGCGGCGCGCCGGCCAGGTCGCCGTAGGCGATGTTGTTGACCACGGTGTCGCTGAACAGGGTCACGTGCTGGGTCACCTGGGCGATGTGCCGGCGCAGGTTCAGCAGCTTGTACTGCTCCACTTCCACGCCGTCGATCAGGATTTCGCCCTTGTCGTGGTGGTAGAAGCGCGGAATCAGGTTGGCCAGCGTCGACTTGCCGCTGCCCGAACGGCCCACCAGCGCCACCATCTGCCCCGGCTCCGCCGAGAAGCTGATGTCGTCGAGCACCTGACGTTCGGTGCCCGGGTAGGTGAAGCTCAGGTTGCGCACCTCGAGACGGCCGCTGACCGAATCGCGCGTGACCGTGCCGGTATCGACTTCCGGCTCGACGTCCAGCTGTTCGAAGATGCTTTCGGCGCCCGCCACACCCTTCTGGATGGTCGAGCTGACTTCGGACAGCTGGCGGATCGGCTTGGGCAGCAGGCCGGCCAGGGTGATGTAGGCCACCATGTCGCCGGCCGAGGCGTCGCCGCGCAGGAACAGCACCAGGAACATCAGGATCGCCATGGCGGTGTAGATGACCAGTTGCAGCAGCGGCGTGTAGATCGCGCCGGTGCGGGTCATGCGCAGTTGCTTGTCGGTGTTGCCCTGGCTCGCGTCGAAGAAGCGCTTCTCTTCATAGGCTTCGCCGCCGAAGCTGCGCACCACGCGGTAGCCCTGGATGGTTTCCGAGGCGACGTGGGTCACGTCGCCCATGGCCAGCTGGATCTTCTTGCTCTGCTTGCGGAATTTCTTGCTCGCGGTGCGCACCATCAAGGCGATGAGCGGCAGGATCGCGACCATCACCAGCGTCAGCCTCCAGTTCATGAACAGCAGCGAGGCGAACAGGAAGACGACGGTCATGCCCTCACGGATTACGACCTTGATCGCATCTGTCGCCGCCCCCGTGACCATCGTCACGTTGAAGGTGATGCGCGAAATCAGGTGGCCGGAGTTATGCTTGTCGAAATAGCGGTTGGGCAGCACCAGCAGATTGTTGAACAGCTGCACCCGCAGGTCATGCACCAGGCCTAGGGAGACCTTGGCCAGGAAGTAGTTGCCCAGGTAGGAGCCCAGCCCCTGCCACGCGGCGATCAGGATGATCAGCAGCGGCACCGCCTGCAGCAGCTGCAGGTCGCGCAGGTAAGGCACGCTGGGGAACAGCGCCGCCTCGGGGTTGGACAGGCCGTCGACGAAGTACTTGAGGATGTAGCCGAGCATCGGCTGGGTCGAGGCGAAGATCAGGAAACCGACGATGCTGATCAGGAACAGACTGATGTACGGCCTGACGTAACCGAGCAGGCGGAAGTAGATTTTCAAGCTCGATGGGCTTGCGGCGGGACTGGAGTCGGTCATATCACGCAGAAGTCGATAAAAAGGACGCTGACTTTAGCACAGCTTCTTCAGGTCTCTGGCAATCGGCGAAAGGCTGGTATTGTTAGGCGTCTGGTTCAGCGTCAAATAGCCATCATCCGAATGGCCGTACCTTTTCAGGATTTAAACTCACAGCATGCAACTTCGCGGCTTCAACAGCACCTCTAACCGGGTCTTCGATTTCATTTGCCTGTGGATTCTTCCCCTCGGCTATCTCCTGCTCCTGTGCGCGCTGTTCTTCCTGCCGGGACGCAGCCTGCACCACAAGCTGTTCTACGGCCTGTTCAGCATTCCGACGCTGATCGCCCTCTGCCTGCGCCCCAGGGAAACCCGGGAACTGCTGCGCGAGCCGCTGATCGTCGCCCTGCTGCTGTTCGTCGGATGGGCGCTGCTCAGCCTGTGCTGGGGCCCTGCCGATGAGCCGGTCGGCGGCATGTTCAAGCCGCCGCTGCACACCGTGCTGCTGTTTGCCGGCTGCTACCTGCTGGTGCGTTACCGCAGCGAGTTGCTGCAGCCGCTGCTGTTCACCGCCGCGCTGATCGCGCTGGCGGCCACGGTGGTCTTCCTGTTCCTGTTCGCCCGCGCCTACGAACCCGGCATGCGCCTGGTCGGCGGCGGGGCGTTCGACAACCCGCTGCTGAGCTCGCACCTGTTCGGTTTCTTCAGCGCCTACTGGCTGGGCATGACCATGATCGCCAAGCGCCGGCAGTTCCTGTGGCTCAGCGTGCCGGCCATGGCGGTGATGTTCATGGCGGTGATCGCGACCGGCTCCAGGACCCCGCTGGTGGCCCTCACGCTGGCGGCGCTGTGGCTGTGCTTCATCTGCTGGAACCGGCGCTCGCTGTTCCTGCTCGGCGCCATGGCCGTCGGCGGCCTCGGGGTGTCCTGGCTGTTCGGCCAGATGCTGATCGAGCGCGGCGACTCCTACCGCCTGGAGATCTGGCAGATGGCCCTGCACAAGATCGCCGAACACCCGTGGATCGGCCACGGCTACAACGCCAGCCTGGCCATCGATCCGGGGGTCGGCTACGACTTCGCCGAGCCTCACAGCTTCACCTTGGGCGTGCTTTATTACGTCGGCGTCCTGGGCCTGCTGCCCTGGCTGTTTTTCCAGGCCTGGGGGCTGTACAGCAGCTGGCGCCAGCGTGTGCAGCCGCTGCTGATCCTCGCCTCGGCCCTGCTGGTGTTCGGCATCGGCGCCGGCCTGACGGAAGGCGGCGGCATCATTTCCCGACCGAAGGAGCACTGGTTCCTGCTGTGGATTCCTCTGGCGCTGATCGCCGCCCTGTCCATCAACCAACGGGCCCGGCGCCTGCTGGCGATGCCGGTGGAGCCGCTGTCGGCGACCGGGCTGCAGCAGATGGCCAGCGATGCCCAGGTGATCGAAGAGGACGGCCTGGGCCCGAAGGTCCTGCGCCTTGGCGACGGCAGTTTCCTGAAGCTGTTCCGCCCGCGCCGCTGGTACACCTCCGGCAGCTTCAACCCCTATTCGGAGCGCTTTGCCGTCAACAGCGAACAGTTGCGCGCGATGGGCATCCCGACCCCGCAAGTGCTCGGCCTCTATCGCCTGGACGACGGCAGCAGCGCCGTGCACTACTCGCCGCTGCCGGGCCACACCCTGCGCCAGGTGCTGCAGGGCATCACTGCCCCGGCGGTGCGTCAGGCACTGGTGGAGCGCTTCGGCCGGTTCATGGCGCAGTTGCATGAGCAGGGTGTGTACTTCCGCTCGCTGCACCTGGGCAACGTGCTGGTGCTGGAGGACGGCGAATTCGGCCTGATCGACCTGGCCGACCTGCGCATCTACCCGTCCGCGCTCAGTCTGTCGATGCGCCAGCGCAACCTGCGCCACATGCAACGCTACACCGTCGACAAGCGCTGGCTGTTCGAAGACCACCTCGACGCGCTGCTTCAGGGCTACGCCATGACCGCGTCGCAATCCGCTGTGGATAACCTGCACAGGCAAGTGCTGGCCAGCAATGCGCCGGCCCGGGTTCACTGATGAACGAAACCAATCCCCTCATCGCGTTGGCCGCCTATGCGCTGGCCATCGCCAGCGCCGCCCTGCTGCTGCGGGCGGTCCCGACCATCACCCGGCACCTGCAGCACGCCGGAGAGAGCCGTTTCGCCAGCATCGACGGGCTGCGCGGCTACCTGGCGTTCGGCGTGTTCGTGCACCACTCGATCATCACCTGGATCTTCCTGCGCACCGGGGTGATCGACTTTCCGCCGAACAACCTCTACGCCATGCTCGGCCAGGGCAGCGTCGCCCTGTTCTTCATGATCACCGGGTTCCTGTTCTGGGACCGGCTGCTGACCCACGGCCACCGGCACGACTGGCTGGCGTTCGGGATCTCGCGGGTGTTCCGGCTGTATCCGCTGTACCTGCCCCTGATGCTGCTGGTGTTCGTCACGGTGTTCCACCTGCAGGGCTGGGAACTGAAGGAGCCGGGCAGTCAACTGGCCCGGCAAGTGCTGGCCTGGCTGACGTTCGACCGGCCCGACATCAACCGCTACCCGCAGACCGGCATGCTGATCTCCAACGTGACGTGGACGCTGGCCTATGAAGTGTTCTTCTACCTGGCGCTGCCGCTGGCCGGCATGGTGTTCATCTACCGCGGCAGCTGGCGGCAGGTCTTGCTGTGCCTGGTCGGCATCTACGCGCTGTACCAGGCGGTGGGCTGGGAACACTCGCTGAAGAAGCATTTCCTGGCCAGTTTCCTCGGCGGGATCGCGGCGGCCTACTGGATCCGCCGGCCGCAGCTGGTCGCCTGGAGCCGCACACGCACGGCCGGCATCGTCGCCCTGCTGGCCCTGGCGATCGCCTTCACAGCGTTCAACCGGGCGTTCAAGGCGCCGCCGCTGCTTCTGCTGGGATTGTTCTTCGTGATCGTGGCGTCGGGCAATTCACTGTTCGGCGCGCTCAAGCCGCGCAGCATCCGCTGGATGGGCGAAATCAGCTACAGCACCTACCTGCTGCACGGTTTCGTGCTCTGGGCCATGGTGCAGCGCCTGCCGCTGTGGCTGCAGGTCGATGCACGGGACGCCTGGGTCTACCTGCCGCTGCTGGCGGTGTGCACCTGCCTGCTGATCCTCATCAGCAGCCTGACCTTCCTGTACATCGAGCGGCCGGGGATAGCCCTCGGCAAGACGCTGCTGAACCGGCTGCGCCAGCGCAAGGAAAGCCAGAAACGCCTGGCCCAGAAAGTCGCCCGCTGAAGCCGGGCGCCCTTCCCGGGGGCGGGCTCAGTCCTTTTCCAGCGGCGAAAACAGCAAGCGGCCCAGGCCGCGCCAGGTTTTCTTGTTCCAGGCCTTGAACGGGATCTGCGCCAGCAGTTCCCGCGCCAGCTTGCGGTCGCGGTTGGCGGTCTTGAGGAACATCGAATTGAGCGACTTGAAGCGCACCTCGTCGTACAGCGGATGGTCGCTGAACAGCGCGTAGGTGCGCAGGATGTTGTCGATCATGAACCGGTGGTTCTTGTAGGAGTTGGTGGCGTGCTTGCGGTAGCGCGCCATCACCACGTTCAGGCCGTCGATGAAGTAGCCGGCGCGGGTGACCTTCAGCTCGATCAGCAGGTCCTCCAGGCGGATCGTCGGGTCGAAGCCGCCGACCTTCTCCAGCGCTTCGCGGCGGATCATCAGGGTCGGCGCCGGCGGATACGGCTTGCGCTCCAGGAACATGTCATCGAAGTCCAGGCGACGGAACGGCACGTCGCGGCGCTGGCGCTTCTCCGGGTACAGGTTGCCGTCGGCGTCGATCAGTTCGATGTTGCCGGCGCAGATGCCCACCTCCGGCTTGCCGTCCATGTACGCGACCTGGGTGGCGATCCGGTCCGGATACATGATGTCGTCGGACCCGAACGGCACGATCAGGCTGCCCTTGGCCCGGGCGATGGCGCCGTTGAGCGTGTTGGTCAGCCCCTGGTTCTGCTGCACGCGGAAGTCGAAGCCGTGCTGCGCCTGCAAGGCACCGATGCGCTGGGCGCTGTCGTCCTTGGAACCGTCGTCGACCACCAGCAGCTCGATGTTCGGGTAGGTCTGGTTGATGACGCTGAGGATGCTTTCCTCGATGTACGGGCCGTGGTTGTACGACGCGATGATGACGGTGACGAGAGGTTGCGCGTCGCTCATGGCTGTTCCTTGCGGGCCTGTTCCAGGCCGGAGTCGATCAGGTTCAGGTATTCCTGACGGAACACCTCGATGTCGTGCTGTTCCTGCAGATAGCGGTAAGCCTGCGCGCCCTTGGCCTTGAGTTCCTCATCCGACAGGCCGAGGTAGGCGTCCAGCGCCGCGGTCAGGCCCGACACGTCCTTGGGCGCGACCGCCAGGCCGCCGGCGCCTTCGATCAGCGGCAGCATGGCCGGCACGTTCGAGGCGATCACCGGCAGATGCCCGCTCATGCCTTCCAGCAGGGCCAGGCCCAGGCCTTCGGCCAGCGACGGCATGGTCCAGATGTCGAAGGCGCGGACGTACTGCAGGGCGTTTTCCTTGAAGCCGAGCAGGTGCGCGCGGCCCGTCAGGCCCAGTTGCGCGATCTCCTCGGCCAGCGGCGCCTGCAGGCGGCCGGCGCCGATGATCGCCAGTTGCGTGTTCGGGTACTTGTCCTTCAGCGCGGCAAAGGCCCGCAACAGGTAAGTGTGGCCCTTGACCGACACCAGCCGCCCCAGGGCGCCCACCAGACGCACGCCCGGGTCGATCCCCAGCAGCTCGCGGGCACGCTCGCGGCTGTGCTGCAGGCCTTCGGCCTGCTCGATGTCGATGGCGTTGGTGATGGCCCAGGTGTTGGCGTCGGTGAAGCCGCAGGCGCAGTCCAGCAGGTACTGCTTGACCGCCGGCGACACGCCGACGAAACGCCAGTGCCGGTCGATCAGGCGCTGGGTCTGGCGCCGCCGGTAGAAGCGGTCGTACTCGCCGAAGCCATGGGAGATGCCGATGCACAGCGGCACCTTCAGCCAGCGGTTGAGGGCCAGCATCATGTTCACCGGCTTGAAGCGGTTGCAGATGACCACGTCGAACTTTTCCCGGCGGCAGAACTTGTACAGCTGCCACATCGCCCGCAGGCGCATGCCCTTGAGGGACTTGTCGGAAAACTCGAAATACACCGAGCGGTCGGCGCGGCTCACGGGCTCGCCCGGGCCGGGCTTGCCGCGCAGGAACGCGGCGGTCACCTCGTAGCGGTCCTTGGGCAAGGCCTTGACGATCTGCTCCGCGAGGTCGGCAAAATCATGGGCCTTGACGTTGTAGTCCGGCTGCAGCTGCAGCACTTTTGAACGTTGACTCATACCTCTCCCCGCTGGACGCCTGTCTCACCCGGCCGGACCTGCCAGAACAACTCCTGGCGCCGCACCGCTTTTCTGAAGAATTCGTTTTCGCCGTACACCGATGGCTTGCGGCCCGCGAGCAGCCGCTGGATGCAACGGCGCAGGCGCCGCTTGAACGGGGCCGGCGGCTGCAGGTCGTGCATCATGCCCAGGGCCATGGCCTTGTCGCGCTGCTGCGCGAGCGACAGTGGCAGGCACAGCGGCTGCATCGGCACCGTCGCGTCGAACGCGGGCGGCAGCGCGATGCCCTGCCCGTTGTCGCCCATCGGCCAGCGGTCGTTGTCGTGCAGGTGGTTGGCGTAGCCCAGCAGCGTCGGCTGCCAGTCCAGGCCCTCCAGCACCTGCATCACCGCCTGCTGCGAGCAGAGGTGGTCGGGGTGCGGATCGAGGGTCGGGTGCGGCAGCACGATGACGTCGGGACGCGCCCGCAGCAGCACTTCACGCAGGTCCGCCAGCAGGTTGTTCCAGGTCGGCGCGCCGTCGGCATCGCCGGGCAGCGTGAACGGGTTCAAGCGGCGGAACAGCCGGGTGTCGTCGAGATCGGCTTCCCGCGAGCCCACCGGCCGATCCGGCGCGGCCTGCATCGCCGCCAGTTGCAGGCAGAAGTAGCCGAGCTGCACGCAATGCGCCTGCGGCACGCCGGCCCAGCGCGGCACGGCCAGGCTGTCCCAGGCGCGCAGACGGCCCTTGAGCCGGGCCGCCTCGACCTTGTCCAGGCCCATCTGCCGGTAGTGCTCGGCTTCGATCTCACCGGCGGTCAGCGTCACGATCCAGGCCTCGTCGGCCTGGCTGTACAGCCCGTAGGCCGCCAGTTCGGCGTCGTCGGCGTGCGGCGCAATCACCATCACCCGCTGACGGCGGTAGTCCGGTTGCTCCAGCGCCCACAGCAGCGGCTCGCCGGACACCCGGCAAAACCGTCCGCGCAGGCGCAGCCGGCCTTGGGAAAGCGCCCGGGCCTGGCCGCTCAGGTTGAGGTAGCGCAGGCCGTTGACGCCCCGCTCGAAGGTCTGCGCGTCGGGGTCGTCGCCGCCGAGCAACTCGACCCGCGGATCGAGAAAGCGCCCCAGCCAGGTGCTCTTGACCTTCACGGCGAGGATCAGGGTGGCGTCGTCCACCAGCATCACGCCGTCATCCAGCCGCAGCTGGCCGCCGTTGAGGTGCACCTTGGGCTGCGGGGTGAACGGCGGGAAGCTGTAGCGGTAGTCGTCCTTCGGCGAATAGAACAGATGATCGGCAAACCAGGCCTCGTGGGCGACCCAGCCGAGCACCGCGAGCAACGGCGGCAACCACCACGCCACCGCCACGCCCAGCGCGGCCAGGACGATCAAGGCGATCAACAGGCCGATGCGCTTGTTGCGCCGGTGACGCTTGAGCAGTTGCTGTTTGCGGTTCATGGGCGCCCTCATACGGTGAACACCGGCACAGGATTGCACCAGCGGTCCTTGTATTCACGGTCGGCGCGACCGAAGGAGAAGCGCAGCGGCTTGCCCAGCGCCCGGGCGTCTTCCCAGGCGCTCTGGGTGTTGAGGAAGCTCAGCACGCTGCCGGGGCTGAATTCGCGGGTTTCGGGATCGACGCCGCCGTTGATGTATTCGACGCTGATCCACTCCGGCGCCTCCACGCGGTACACCAGCTGAATCGCGATCGGCGCACCGTTGAGGAAGATCACCGAGCCGATCAGCAGCTCGCGCAACAGCTCGATGACCTCGGCCATCCGCGCCGCGCCGGTGGCCGGGAAGCCCCAGCGGCGCTGGAACAGGTCGCAGTAGATCGCCGCCAGCTCGCTGCCGGAGAACTCGCCCACCGGTCGTACCACGCCGCCCGCCTCTTCCAGCAGGCGCAGTTCGCGGCGCTGGTTGTAGCGGAACTTCTTCGACAGTTCTTCCGGGGTGCGGGCCATGGCCAGTTGCTCGGCCTGCGGCTTGAGGCCGCTGAAGCGGCTTTCGTTGAGCGCCGACAGGTAGCGGCCGCGATGGCGCAACGGCGCCTGGGCGTCGGGCGCCGCCGGCAGGATCAGCTCGGCGTTGCCGAGGTCGAACAGGCCCTTCTTGCCGCTGCGCTTGAGCACGTCCTTGGACAGCGCCAGATCGCGGCCCCAGGTCGGGATCGCGGCCTTGATCTCGCCGTGCTGCTCCCAGGCCAGGTAGCGCACCGGGATCCCGGCCAGGGCCGCCAGACGCTCGACCACCATCGGGTGAGTCGCGACGCTGCCGCCGAAACGCTGCCAGGCCTGTGCATAAGTGGAGGCGTCGACGGGCGACCAGCCACGTTCGCGCCAGCCTTGAAAACGATTGAGCATCAGCCCCTCGGTGCCAGATCGGTGACTTGCGGCAGACGCCAGAACGTGTCGCGCACCGCACGGTCGCTGAACCGCTCGCGCAGCCGGTCGAACATCAGCTCGGCGCATTGGCGCCGCTGCTGTTCGTCCATGCCGGCCAGGTGCTGCAGGCCCTGGGCCAGGTGTTCGGCATCGGCGAGCGGGAACAGGATCCCCACGCCCTCGACCACTTCCTTCGCCCCGCCGCAGGCGGTCGCCAGCAACGGCACGCCGGCGGCCATGGCCTCCAGCAGCACCATGCCGAACGGCTCATGGTCGGAGCTCAAGGCAAACACATCGAAGGCGCGGAAGTAATTGCGCGCCTCCGGCACCTGGCCGAGAAACAGCACCCGGTCGCCGATGCCCAGCTCCCGGGCGAGGGCCTTGAGGCTGTCCTCAAGGCGCCCCTTGCCGAGGATCACCAGCTGACTGTTGGCCGGCAGCCCCGGCAACGCTGCGGCGAAACCGTGCAGCAGGGTGGCCTGGTCCTTGTCCGGATGCAGGCGGCCGACGTTGCCGACGATCCAGGCGTCCGCCGCCAGCCCCAGGGTTTCCCGGGCCTCACGGGCGGAGACCTGACGGGTCTGCAACGCCCCCACGTCGATGCGGTTGTAGAGGGTCTGGATCCGGGTCGCCGGCCATTTCGGCAGGCAGCGGCGCATGTCGTCGCGCACCGCGTCCGACACGCCGAGCAGGCTCAGGCGCTTGCGGAAAATGTGGGCGAACAGTTTGCGCGAACCGCGCTTGTAGTCGCCGAACGCGTGGTGCACGCCGATCACCGGCAGCGACGTGCCGAGCAAGGCGATGTAGATCGGCTTGAAACGGTGGGCGATGCAGAAACTGAAGTTGCGCGAAGCGGCGATCTTGCGCAGATCGCCGATGGCGCCCAGCTTCAGGCCACGGATGGCCTTGGAGCTGTATTCCATGAACAGCACTTCGTCGGAAGCGCAGGCCGCGGCCACCTCGCTGTCGGCAGCCCCGGTCAGGAAGACCGTGGTCACCCGATAGCCGGTGCCCGCGAACAGGCTGGCGTACTGCCGCGCGCAGTCCAGGAACGGCCCGTCATAGCCGTGGCAGAACTGCAGCACATGGCGTTCAGCCGAGCGTGTCATAAGCGTTTGCGCCTTCTTTGACCACCAGAATGTCTTCCATGATCAGGTACTGCAGATCGGAACCGAAGAACATGTTCAGCGCGTCGGTAGGCGAGCAGATCATCGGCTCGCCGCGGCGGTTGAGCGAGGTGTTCAGCGACACGCCATTGCCGGTCAGGTTCTCCAGCGCCTTCATCATGTCGTAGTAGCGCGGGTTGTATTCGCGCTTGAGCACCTGGGCACGGGAGGTGCCGTCTTCGTGGACGACTTCCGGCACGCGGGTCTTCCACTCCTCCGCCACTTCGAAGGTGAAGGTCATGAACGGCGCCGGATGGTCGATCTTGATCATCTGCGGCGCGACGGTGTCGAGCATCGACGGGCAGAAAGGCCTCCAGCGCTCGCGGAACTTGATCTGGTGGTTGATCCGGTCGGCCACGCCTTCGACGCTCGGGCAACCGATGATCGAACGCCCGCCCAATGCGCGCGGACCGAACTCCATGCGGCCCTGGAACCAGGCCACCGGGTTGCCGTCGACCATGATCTTGGCGATCTGCTCGGGCATGTTGTCCAGCTTGCGCCAGACCGGCTTGTTCTCGTGGCGGGCGCACGCGGCGATCACGTCTTCGTTGCTGTACGACGGGCCGAGGTAGACGTGCTCCATCTTCTCGACCGGCACGCCGCGGGCGTGGGACACATAGGCCGCCGCGCCGACCGCGGTGCCGGCGTCGCCGGAGGCCGGCTGCACGAACAGTTCCTTGATGTCGTCGCGGGCGATGATCTTCTGGTTGAGCTTGACGTTCAGGGCGCAGCCGCCGGCGAAGGCCAGCTTGCCGGTTTCCTTGAGCACGTCGCCCAGGTAGTGGTCGATCATCTGCAGGGCCAGTTTCTCGAACAGCGCCTGCATGCTCGCCGCGTAGTGGATGTACGGCTCGTCGGCGATGTCGCCTTCGCGTTTCGGGCCGAGCCATTCGATCAGCTTCGGCGAGAAGTAGAAGCCCTTGCCCTTCTCTTTGTAGCGGCGCAGGCCGATGACGTTGGCGTAGTCGGTGTTGATCACCAGCTCGCCGTTCTCGAACGAGGCCAGGCGCGAGAAATCGTATTTGCTGGCGTCGCCGTACGGCGCCATGCCCATGACCTTGAACTCGCCGTCGAGCATTTCGAAGCCGAGGAACTCGGTGATCGCGCCGTACAGGCCGCCGAGGGAGTCCGGATCGAAGAATTCCTTGATCTTGTGGATCTTGCCGTTTTCGCCGTAGCCGAAGAAGGTCGTGGCGTATTCGCCCTTGCCGTCGATGCCCAGGATCGCGGTCTTCTCCTTGAAGCCCGAGCAGTGGTAGGCGCTGGAGGCGTGGGCCAGGTGGTGCTCGACCGGCTCGATCTTGATCTTCTTCGGATCGAAGCCCAGTTGCTCCAGGCACCAGACGATCTTCTTGCGGTAGCGCTTGTAGCGGCGGTTGCCCATCAGGATCGCGTCGAGGGCGCGATCCGGGGCGTACCAGTAACGCTTGGCGTAGTGCCAGCGGGCCTTGCCGAACAGGCTGATCGGGGCGAACGGGATCGCCACCACGTCAACGTCGGACGGCTTGATGCCGGCCTGTTCCAGGCAGAACTTCGCCGATTCGTAGGGCATGCGGTTCTTTGCATGTTTATCGCGCACGAAGCGCTCTTCTTCAGCCGCCGCCACCAGCTTGCCGTCGATGTACAAGGCTGCGGAAGGATCATGGCTAAGGGCGCCGGACAGGCCAAGAATCGTCAATGCCACAGGGGTCTAGCCTCTTTAGTCTGCATGCAGGCGCGGTGCGCCTTGAAAAGATGATGTGCCCTCGCACCGGGCGAGAGACAGCTAAAGGGCGGGATTATAGCGTAAACGTGGCGGGAATGACCCTGTGCGAATTGCCCCATGTCGTTCACCCCGCAGAACTTGCGGCGCCGCAAGAAAATTTTCGGAGCATGAGCTGGCCCCATCGCTGGCAAGCCAGCTCCCACATTTGAACGGCAACACTTACAGACCCTGTGGGAACCGGCTTGCCGGCGATGGCGATTCAGACAGCGCGGGAGATGTCTTTGGGCAAACGCTGATCAATCGCTTGATACAGCGCACTGCTCTCGGGCCAGTTGCGCATGAAGCGCGCGCGATCCCGGGCATAAGCCGGAGCGAAGCTGCCCGCCGAGCCGTGCTGGCACATCGAGTCCAGGTCGATCAGCGCCCAGCGGTCGCCCTGCCAGAACAGGTTGTGGCCCTTGAAGTCGCCATGGCTGATGCGTTCGGCGATCAGCTGCGCAAACAGCAGGTCCAGCGCCTTCAGCTCCCGTTCCGGGGCCTCGCCGCTTTCGACGTACGGCGCGAAGCGCTCGATGATGTCCGGCCCAGCCAGGTGCTCGGTGATCAGGTAGGCCTTGCGGCGCAGCCAGAGAAATCGCGTTTCCAGCACCGCCAGCGGCTTGGGCGTGGCGATGCCGAGGAATGCCAGGCGATTGCCTTCGCGCCACGAATGCCAGGCCCGGCTCGGCCGCCAGAACCGCTTGAGCCAATGGGCAAAGCCCTTGATGTTGTAGCGCTTGATCACCAGCGTGCGCCCGGCGACTTCGACCTTGCCGACGCTGGCCGCGCCGCCGGTCTTGTACAGGTGACCACGGTCGAGCAAGGCATCGGCCTGCTCCAGCACCGGCAGCATCGCCGGCTCTTCCTCGCGGCGGACCGCGCGCAGACCGAACGCGCCGCGCACCACGCTGAACAGCGTGCAGTCGCGGCCGACCTTGGTCAGGTAATCCTTCAGGCGCCAGGCGCGCACCTTGTCGATCTGCTTCTGCAAGGCCTCCAGCGGCAGCGCGTGCTCGCTGTTGCCCAGCAAGTAATACACCAGCAGTTCTTCGGTGAACGGCGCCAGCGACGGGGGCAACTGGGCAAAGAACACACCGAGGTTCTCCAGTACTTTCTGGCGCGACAGCGGCTGGCCGACGTTTTCGGCACGGATGCCGGCGCCGTCGATCAGGTACAGCTGCCCGCCATGGCGCAGCAGGTTGTCCAGGTGCAGGTCTTCCTGCCACAGGCCTTTGCCGTGCAACTGCGCGATGGCGCCGAGCGCCTCGGCCAGCACCGCCGACTGTTCGTCCGCCAGCACCGGCAGCGACTCGACCTGATGCCACGCATCGCCCAGGCTTTCGGCACCTTCGAGGAACTCGAACAGCAGCCAGCCGCCCTCGCCGTCCTTCAGGCCGTCGGCCAGCAGCAACGGCGTGGTCATGCCTTGGGCCGCGAGCATTTTCACGCCGTCCAGCTCACGCTGAAAATGCCGCGCCGCCTTGCCGCCCACCAGCAGCTTGGCCAGCACCGGCCGGCCGCGCCACACGCCGGCACCGACATAGCGCTGCCCCGGCAGCACCCGCAGCAGGCTGAGCAACTGCAGGTCCGCCGGCCCCGCCGCATCGGCCAGCGACACCGTCAACGGCAGTGGCGGGGTACGTCCGGCGTCCTTGAGTTCAGACAACTGCATCAGCGGGTCTCCTTGCGGCTGCGCCGTGCGGTCAGGCGCGTGACCCAGCTGTCGACCAGCGATGCGTCGGCCGGCTGGTCGAGATAGGCCGCCAGCAATTCGCGCAACTGCGCCTCGCTCCATTCCGGCGCGCGGCGCAGCAAGGGCTCCAGATCCTTGACCCGGTCACGCAGGCCGAACAGCAAGGGGCGGGTCTTCTCCAGGTCGATCAGTTGCGCCTGATACGCTGCGCCGTCGGCCTTGAGGAAAATGTGCTTGGGATAGAAGCAGCCGTGCACCTGGCGCATGCCGTGCAGGTGACGGGCCAGCTGGCCGCAGGCCTTGAGGATGGCCGACTGCTGCGCCGCGCCCAGGTCCGACCAGCGCTGCAGCAGCGAATCGAGGTCATCCCAGCCGTCGAGGGCGCGGGTCAGCAGGATCGCGCGGACTTCGCCATCGACCTTGCGCGCGCCGAAGAACGCCGCCTGCAACGCCGGGATGCCGAGCTGGCGGTATCGGCTGATGTTGCGGAATTCCCGGGCGAACGTCGGCTCGCCGAACGGCGCGTGCAGCGTGCGGGTCAGGTAGTTACTCTGACGCTTGAGGTAGTAGCCGCAGCCTTCGAGCTCCAGCCTGAACACGCTGCTCCAGCCGCCGCCGTCGGTGTTCGGCTCGTCCACCGCGTCGAGCTGCTTGGCCCACAGCGCCTCGAAGGTGCCCAAGCCGTGGCGCTCCAGCAGCGCACGGTCTTCAGCGGCCAGGAAATCGGTCATTCGCGTCCCTCGAAAAATCTCACCACGTGACGGATCCGTTTCTTGTCGGCGGCGTTGAGCCGGTCACGCTGACGGTATTGCAGGTAGAAGCGCAGGCGCTGGGTGTTCGACAGGTGATACTTGGCCACCTTGTCGAGGCAGGCCAGGTCCTTGGTGATCCGGTACTTGAGCCAGAAGCCGCGCCAGAAGTCGCCGTTGGGGCAGTCGATCAGGAACAGCTGCGCCTGGTCGTCGATCAGCAGGTTGCGCCACTTCAAGTCGTTGTGGGTGAAGCGGTGGTCGTGCATCGTGCGGGTGTACACCGCCAGCTGACGGCTGATGCCGTCGACCCAGGCGCGGTCCTTGAGCTTGGGGTCGTTGCGCTCGGCCAGCGCCGAAAGGTCTTCGGTGCGCGGCAGCTCGCGGGTGATCATCGCCCCGCGGGCGTAGGCCGCGCCGCGGCGCTCCAGGCCCCAGGCCACCACTTCGGCGGTGGGGATGCCCCACTTGGCGAAGCGCTTGAGGTTCTGCCACTCCATCTTCACCCGCGGCTTGCCGATGTAGCGGCGCAGGCCCTTGCCGGCGCCGGAGTAGCGCTTGACGTAATAGTTGACCCCGTCCCGCTGCACGCGGATGACCTCGGACAGCGGATCCCGGGTCAGGCGCTCGCCCTGAAGAGCGAACACCGCTTCGAGGGAACCGAAGTCTGCGCTGAGGTCGCGGTAAGTCGGCTCAAGGTTCCAACCCGCCATCAGAGCGCATCCCCGTAACGTTGCTTGCGTGCGTAGAGTTTGTTGGCCTTGCCCTCCAGCCAGCTCAGCAGCGGCGCCTCTTCGGCGAGGATCCGGCGCAGCGGCTGCTGGAAGTAGCCCTTGAGGAAACGCAGCTTGTCGCGGCGGGTCAGGCCGATGTCCAGCGCGGAGAAGTACAGCGCCGCCAGGTCCTTGTTGCGCCAGCGCAGGGTGATGGCCGGGCGGGTCTGGGCGCGGTGCAGGTCGATCACCGACAGCTTGAGGTCACCGGCGGTGACCGGTCGGTCGGTGTGCAGCAAGAAGTGGCAGATGTAGCAGTCGCGGTGGTTGACGCCGGCGCGGTGCATCATGCCGGTCATGCGCGCGACCTCGGCGATCAGCGCGCGCTTGAGCGCAGGCTGCGGCGGCTGCCGGACCCAGTCGATGCTGAAGTCTTCGAGACTGACGGTCGGCGCCAGCTCTTCGGTGACGATAAACGAATGCTGGTCCGCCGGGTTGCTGCCCTTCTCGCCGTAGGCGACGGCGGTCATGGTCGGCACGCCGGCCTGCTGCAGGCGCTGGATGGCTTGCCATTCCTGGCCCGCGCCGAGCACCGGCAGCTTGGCGGTCAGCAGGTTCTTGAAGATCTCGCCCCAGCCGATGCCCCGGTGGATCTTGACGAAATAACCGTTGCCGTCGACTTCCGTGCGCAATGTCCGGCGGGCTTCCAGCTCGCGGTAGACCTCGCCCTTGAGCCCTTCGACCTCCGCGAACGCATCGCGGCCGGCCCACAGGCTCTTGAACGGTTCAGACAGCATCAACTTCATTTAAGCGTGCTCCGCCAGAATCACATCGGCCGCGTGCTGCGGCATGCTGTACAGATCGGCCGTCCCGGCGAACGCCACGCCGTTGCGGCTCCAGGCCGCCCGCGCCGAGGCGTCGCCGAGCATGTCGGCCAGGTAGCGGGTCAGTTGCGCCTGGTCGAACGGCTCGTCCAGCACCCGCCCGGCGTCGGCCTCGGCGATGTAGTGGGCATAGCCGCAGACCGCGCTGACCAGCACCGGCAACCCGGCCACCAGGGCTTCAAGCAGCACCGTCCCGGTGTTCTCGTTGTACGCCGGGTGGATCAACAGGTCGGCGCCCAGCAGGAAACGCGGGATGTCGCTGCGCCCCTTGAGGAACGTCACGTTGTCGCCCAGGCCCAGGGTTGCGCTCTGCATCTGGAACAATTTGGGGTCGTCCTGGCCGATCACAAACAGCCGGGTGCGTTTTTTCAGTTCGGCAGGCAGCGCGGCCAGGGCCTTCAGGCTGCGGTCCACGCCCTTGGTCTTGAAGCCGGAGCCGATCTGCACCAGCAGCAGCTCGTCATCCTTGAGGTTGAATTCGGCGCGGAAACCGGCGCGGATCTCGTCCGCATCCGCCGGGCGCCGACGGTCCTGGGCGATGCCCGGCGGCAGCAGGTGGAAGCGCTCCACGGGCGTGCCGTAATGCTTGATGAACAGCGGCTGCTGCACTTCGGAAATCATCAGCACTTCGGTTTTCGCATCTTTGGCGAACACCGCCCGCTCGTACTCGGCGAAGTGGCGGTAGCGGCCCCAGCGGCGGTACAGCGAATGGCGCAGGTTCTGCGCCTTGTCTTCGAAGCAGCCGTCGGCGGCGTAGTAGACGTCCAGCCCCGGCATCTTGTTGAAGCCGATCAGACGGTCCACCGGGCGCTTGGCCAGGTCGGCCTCCATCCAGGCGCTGAGCTTTTCGTTGCGTCGATGGTTGAACAGCGCCTTGACCGGCGCCACCAGCACCTCGAAACCGGGCGGCACGTCGCCTTCCCAGATCAAGGTGTAGACGCGGATCGAGTGGCCGCGCTTCTGGCATTCGAGGGCGATGCGCATGAAATCGCGCTGCAGGCCGCCGAACGGGAAATACTTGTACAGGACAAATGCCAATTGCATCAGCGCAGCTCCTCAGCCATCAACAACGTGCTCAGTCGGCTGGCGACACGCTCGGGGTTCACACGCGTGAAGCACAGGGGCGACTCGCGTTTCAGGTCGAATTGACGGGCGTCTTCGGCCGTCGGTTGGTAGGTGCATTTCTTTTGCAGGCACGGCGCGCAGGGGAAATCGCTGCCCAGGTGGATCTGCACCTTGCCGTAGGCGCCGGTCAGGCCGGGGTTGGTCGGGCCGAACAGCGACAGGGTCGGCACATCCAGCGCGGCGGCCAGGTGGCCGAGGCCGGTGTCCACCGCCACGCAGGCCTGGGCGCCGGCCAGCACCTTGCCGACACCGGCCAGGTTGAGCTTGGGCAGCACCTCGGCGTGCCTGAAGCCGGCGGCGATGCGCTCGGCCCGGGCCTTCTCCACCGGGTTGCCCCACGGCAGCTTCACCCCGACGCCGAGGTAGCCGACCCGCTCGGTCAGCTCGCGCCAGTAGGCTTCCGGCCAGTGCTTGGTGTCCCAGGTGGTGCCGTGCAGGAACACCACGTAGGCGCTCTTGCGCGGCAGCTCGACCAGGCGCTCGACGTTGAGGCCGTAGTCGCCCAGGCCCTGGGGCAGGTCATAGCCCAGGGCGATGGCGAACAACTGGCGTACCCGCTCGACCGCGTGCTGACCACGGGCCACCGCCAGCTTGCGGTCGTAGAACCGCGCCGCGATCGGCTCCCGCGCCGAGCCCTTGTCCAGGCCCGCCACCGGGGCCTTCACGTAACGGGTCAGCCAGGCGCTCTTGAGCAGGCCCTGGGCGTCGATCACCAGATCGTACTTGGCCGCCCGCACGCTTTGCTTGAAGCGTTTCCACTCCCCGCTCTTGACGGTTTGCCAGAGGTTCTTGCGCCAGCGGCGGATCGCCACCGGAATCACTTTGCCCACGGCCGGATGCCAGCTCGGGATTTCGGCGAAGCCTTCCTCCACGACCCAGTCGAACTTGATGCCGGGGATCGCCCGGGCCGCGTCGGTCAGCGCCGGCAACGCATGGATCACGTCGCCCAGCGATGAAGTCTTGATCAGCAGTACCCGCAACTTAATGAACCTCGACCACATTGCCCTGCAAACGCAGCAAGGCGTCGTTCACCGCATCCGGCATCAGTTGGCGCAGGCAGTTGTAATGGCCGAACCGGCAGGTGCGGTCGAAGCACGGGCTGCAGTCGAGGCCCAGCCGCACGATTTCCACCTGATCGGCCAACGGCGGGGTGAAGCCCGGCGACGTCGAGCCGTAGACCGCCACCAACGGACGGTTCAGGGCGGCGGCCACGTGCATCAGGCCCGAATCGTTGGACACCACCGCGTCGGCGCAGGACATCAGGTCGATGGCCTCGGCCAGCGACGTGCCGCCGCTGAGGTTGACCGACTCCTCGCGCAGGCCCGGAATCAGCCGTGCGCGGATGTCTTCGCCGACCGCGTGATCGTTCTTGGAGCCGAACAGCCAGACCTGCCAGCCCTCGCGGATCCGAGCCTCGGCGACCTTGGCGTAGTGCTCGGACGGCCAGCGCTTGGCTTCGCCGAACTCGGCGCCGGGGCACAGCACCAGCACCGGACGGTCGAGGGTCAGGCCGAACTTGGCCAGCGCCGCTTCGCGGGTCACCGGGTCGATCTGCAGGCTCGGGCGCGGATAGGGCTTGGGCAGTTCGGCGTTCGCGTCATGGGCCAGCGCCATGAAGCGCTCGATCATCAGCGGATAGCGTTCCTTGTCCAAGGTGCGCACGTCGTTGAGCAGGCCGTAGCGGAACTCGCCGCGCCAGCCGGTGCGTTTCGGGATGCCGGCGAAGAACGGCACCAGCGCCGACTTCAGCGAATTCGGCAGCAGGATCGCCTGGTCGTACCGGCCGGCCAGGGACTTGCCGATCCGCCGACGGGTCGCCAGCTCCAGCACGCCATGGCCGAGCGGGAAGCTCAAGGCCTGGCGCACCTCTGGCATGCGCTCGAGGATCGGCCGGCTCCACTCGGGGGCCAGCACGTCGATCTCGCACTGAGGGTGACGCTGCTTCAGACACTGGAAGAGTGTCTGGGCCATCACCATGTCACCGACCCAACTGGGCCCAACGATCAGAATATTCATGTGGTTTCCAAAAACGAACCGGGGAGGCATCACGCCTCCCCGCCTCGAGAGTTCTACAAACACTGTAGAGCCACTGTGGGAGCCGGCCTGCCGGCGATGGGGCCGTCGCATCCGGCATCGGTGCGGGCCTGCCATCCGCTTTCGCGCCCACAGGGGTAATCAATGTGGCGACAGGGCGGTGTCAGCTCAACCCCAGCCCGCGCCAGATCCGCATCACCTGCCGCCGTTCGTCCGCGAACTGGTCGCCCGGTATCACCCCGGCCTCCTTCTGCAAGGCCTGCCGGTGGGCGGCGGAGCGGTAGGCCTTGTAGGCCTCGCGCAGCAGCGCGGCGTCTTCGACGGGCATCAGCCCTTCGTGCTCCAGCTCTTCCAGGATGCGGATGTTGTCCGTCCAGCGCAGCAGCGGCGGGTGCTTCTGCGACCACGCCAGGGCCGCGTATTGCACCATAAATTCAATATCGACGATACCTCCGGCGTCCTGCTTGAGGTCGAACGGCGCCGTGGCCTCGAAGGCATTCGCCCCGGTGCCGGCGGCGGTGGCCTTGCTGCCGAGGTTGTCGCGCATCTTGGCGCGCATCTCGCTGACTTCCTGGCGCAGCGTCGCCGGATCCCGCGCCTTGCCCAGCACCTGGGCGCGCACGCCCTCGAAGGCCTGGCCGACATCCTGGCTGCCCACCAGCACCCGCGCACGCACCAGGGCCTGATGCTCCCAGGTCCAGGCTTCGTTTTCCTGATAGCGGGCAAACGCCCCCAGCGAACTCACCAACAGGCCAGACGCCCCGGACGGCCGCAGGCGCATGTCCACCTCATAGAGCTGGCCGGAGTTGGTCTGCGCGGTCAGCAGATGGATGATCCGCTGACCCAGCCGGGTGAAGAACTGCGCGCCGTCGATCGGCTTCGGCCCGTCGGTCTCCGCCTGCGGGTCGCCGTCATGGATGAACACCAGGTCCAGATCCGAACCATGCCCCAACTCGATGCCGCCGACTTTCCCGTAACCGACAATGATGAAGCCGGGATCGCACAACGTGCCGTCGGTGCGCAGCGGCGTGCCGTACTTGGCCACCGTCTGGCGCCAGGCCAGGGCGAGCACCTGCTCCAGAATCGCCTCGGCCAGCCAGGTCAGGTAATCGCTGACCTTCATCAACGGCAGGCTGCCGGCGATTTCGGACGCCGCGACACGCAGGCGGTGCGCCAGCTTGAAGTGGCGCAGCGCTTCCATCTGCTGTTCGAGGTCGTCTTCCGGGATCCGGGTCAGGCGCTCGCGCAGTTCGGCCGCCAGTTCCGGGGCCAGCGGCGGCTTGAACAGCCGGCCTTCGTTGAGCAGCTCGTCGAGCAGCAGCGGGAACCGGGTGATCTGCTCGGCGATCCACGGGCTGGCGGCGCACAGGGTCAGCAGGCGGCGCAAGGCGCCGGGGTTTTCCGTCAGCAGCACCAGGTACGCCGAACGCCGGGCCACCGCCTCGACCAGCGGCAGCACCCGTTCCAGCACCAGGTCCGGGTTGTCGTGCTCCACCGCCTGGGCCAGCAGACGCGGAATGAAGGCATCGAGGCGCTCACGGCCCAGGCGCTGCATCGCCCGCAACTGGGCGCTGCCGCGCAGGTTCGCCAGCGCCTTCAGCGCCTTGGTCGCGTCCGCGAACCCGGCCTCTTCCAGCTGACGGCAGGCGGCCTCTTCATCCTGGGCCTCCTCCCACAGCGGCAGCCATTCGCCGCCGACCACCACTTCACTCTGCGTGCCCTCTTCCTCGTCCGGATCGGCGATCACCTGGGCGAAATGCCACGCCACCCGGTCGCGCCAAAACATGAGCCTTTCGTGAAAGGCGTCCCAATCGGCGAAGCCGAGCATGAAGGCGATGCGCGCCTGATCCTGGGCGCCGTCCGGCAGCATCTGGGTCTGGCGGTCGGCGATCGCCTGGATGGCGTGCTCGGTGTAACGCAGGAACAGATAGCCTTCGCGCAACTCGCTGACCACCGCCGGCGGCAGGTAGCCCTGCCCCTCCAGCGTGGCCAGCACCTTTAATAGAGGGCGCTGCTGCAGGCTGAGGTCGCGGCCGCCGTGGATCAGCTGGAACGCCTGGGCGATGAACTCGACTTCGCGGATGCCGCCGGAGCCCAGCTTGATGTTGTCGGCCATGCCCTTGCGCCGCACTTCCTGCTGGATCAGTTGCTTCATGGTGCGCAGGGCTTCGATGGCGGAAAAGTCCAGGTAGCGCCGGTACACGAACGGACGCAGCATCTCCAGCAGCTGCGCGCCGGCCGCCTGGTCGCCGGCCACCACCCGCGCCTTGATCATCGCGTAGCGTTCCCAGTCGCGGCCCTGGTCCTGGTAGTACTGCTCCAGCGCATTGAAGCTCAGCACCAGCGCCCCGGACGAGCCGTACGGGCGCAGGCGCATGTCGACGCGGAACACGAAGCCGTCGACGGTCATCGGGTCGAGCGCCTTGATCAGCCGCTGACCGAGGCGGATGAAGAATTCCTGGTTGTCCAGCGGCCGTTTCACGCCGACGGTTTCGCCCCCTTCGGGGTAGGCGAAGATCAGGTCGATGTCGGACGACAGGTTCAGCTCGACCGCGCCGAGCTTGCCCATGCCGAGGATCACCATCGGCTGCGGCAGGCCGCTGCGCCGGCCGGTGGGCGTGCCGAACTGGGTGCAGTGGCGCTCGTACAGCCATCGGTAGGCCTGGTCGATGCAGGCGTCGGCCATGTCCGAGAGGTCGCGGCAGGTCTGCGCCAGGTCGGCCTGGCGGGTCAGGTCGCGCCAGATGATCCGCACCTGGTGCCGGGCGCGCTGGCGGCGCAGGACGCGCCCCAGCTCATCGTCGGTCTGCGCGGCGCTCACGGCGTCGGCGATCTGCCCGCACAGCTCGCCGGGGGCGAACGGCCGGTCCAGTTCGCCGCCGCGCACCAGCGACAGCAACATCAAAGGGTCACGCAGGCTCTGTTCAATGACGAAGTCGCTGGCCGCCGTGACGCGGGCGAATTGTGACCAGCGCTCGGGCGTCCAAGTCGAAAGGCCATGGTCGTCGTCAAGGAGGCCGACGGCGGCACGGAACGACTGCCCGGATCGGCTGACCAACGGCAGGAGAATGGCGGGCAGTTCGGCAAGCGCAGGCAGGGTCATGGTCTATCCTTGATCGGCGTGTGAACGGCCGTTTGTAGTGACGAGTGAAAAACCGCTACGCGAAGGACTGTCGAACAAAAGTGAGAAATAGCTGAAATTTCTTTCTCTTTGGCAGCCAGCATCAAACTTTCACCTTCTTCAGATGGAAAACGACCAAGCTTAACGATTATTCTCACAACGCAGTCCGAGGCCACAAGCCTTTCATCTGTAGTTTTACTACTCGTCTATACATCCGGGAGGCTGAAATGCCGGATCATTTGTAGTAAAACTACACGCCGCCGGAACAACCTGTCGGCAATCCAAGAATTTTAAATCGTCTGCCCACAAGGCCAGTCGCAACTCAGGCAACCGATTCTGGAAGCCTTTCCGCCCTGGAGCAAGCCATGCAAGACCTCGATCCCGTCGAAACCCAGGAATGGCTGGACGCCCTGGAATCGGTTCTCGACAAAGAAGGCGAAGACCGTGCTCACTATCTGATGACCCGTATGGGCGAACTGGCGACCCGCAGCGGCTCGCAGCTCCCTTACGCCATCACCACGCCTTACCGCAACACGATCCCCGTCACCCACGAAGCACGCATGCCAGGCGACCTGTTCATGGAACGCCGCATTCGCTCGCTGGTGCGCTGGAACGCGATGGCCATGGTAATGCGCACGAACCTGAAAGATTCTGACCTGGGTGGTCACATCTCCAGCTTCGCCTCCAGTGCGACCCTGTACGACATCGGCTTCAACTACTTCTTCCAGGCCCCGACCGACGAACACGGCGGCGACCTGATCTACTTCCAGGGCCACACCTCTCCGGGCGTCTACGCCCGTGCGTTCATGGAAGGCCGCATCACCGAAGACCAGATGAACAACTTCCGTCAGGAAGTCGACGGCAACGGCCTGTCGTCCTACCCGCACCCATGGCTGATGCCTGACTTCTGGCAGTTCCCGACCGTGTCCATGGGTCTGGGCCCGATCCAGGCGATCTACCAGGCGCGCTTCATGAAGTACCTGGAGCACCGCGGCTTCATCCAGCCGGGCAAGCAGAAGGTCTGGTGCTTCCTGGGCGACGGCGAGTGCGACGAGCCGGAATCCCTGGGCGCGATCTCCCTGGCCGGCCGCGAGAAGCTGGACAACCTGATCTTCGTCATCAACTGCAACCTGCAGCGCCTCGACGGCCCCGTCCGCGGCAACGGCAAGATCATCCAGGAACTCGAAGGCGTGTTCCGCGGCGCCCAGTGGAACGTGACCAAAGTCATCTGGGGCCGTTTCTGGGATCCGCTGCTGGCCAAGGACGTCGACGGCATCCTGCAACGCCGCATGGACGAAGTCATCGACGGCGAATACCAGAACTACAAGGCCAAGGACGGTGCGTTCGTCCGCGAGCACTTCTTCAACACGCCTGAACTCAAGGCCATGGTCGCCGACCTGTCCGACGACGAGATCTGGAAACTCAACCGTGGCGGCCACGACCCGTACAAGGTCTACGCGGCGTACCACGAAGCGGTCAACCACAAAGACCAGCCGACCGTTGTCCTGGCCAAGACCATCAAGGGTTATGGCACCGGCGCCGGCGAAGCGAAGAACACCGCGCACAACACCAAGAAGGTCGACGTCGACAGCCTGAAGCTGTTCCGTGACCGCTTCGACATCCCGGTCAAGGACGAAGACCTGGAAAACCTGCCGTTCTTCAAACCGGAAGAAGGCAGCGCCGAAGCCCGTTACCTGGCCGAGCGCCGCGCCGCGCTGGGCGGTTTCGTGCCGCAGCGCCGCGCGCAGAGCTTCAGCGTGCCGACCCCGGACCTGGACACCCTCAAGGCCATCCTCGATGGTTCGGGCGACCGTGAGATTTCCACCACCATGGCCTTCGTGCGGATCCTCGCGCAACTGGTCAAGGACAAGGAAATCGGCCCGCGCATCGTGCCGATCATCCCGGACGAAGCCCGTACCTTCGGCATGGAAGGCATGTTCCGTCAGCTGGGCATCTACTCGTCCGTCGGTCAGCTCTACGAGCCGGTCGATAAGGACCAGGTGATGTTCTACAAGGAAGACCAGAAAGGTCAGATCCTTGAAGAAGGCATCAACGAAGCGGGCGCCATGAGCTCCTTCATCGCGGCCGGTACTTCGTACTCCAGCCACAACCAGCCGATGCTGCCGTTCTACATCTTCTACTCGATGTTCGGCTTCCAGCGTATCGGCGACCTGGCCTGGGCCGCCGGCGACAGCCGCACCCGCGGGTTCCTGATCGGCGGCACCGCCGGCCGTACCACCCTCAACGGTGAGGGCCTGCAGCACGAAGACGGTCACAGCCACATGCTGGCCGCCACCATCCCGAACTGCCGCACCTACGATCCGACCTACGGCTACGAGCTGGCGGTGATCATTCAGGACGGCATGAAGAAGATGACCGAAGAGCAACAGGACGTCTTCTACTACATCACCGTGATGAACGAGTCCTACCAGCAGCCAGCCATGCCGGCCGGTGCCGAAGAAGGCATCAAGAAAGGCATGTACCTGCTCGAGGAAGACACCCGCGAAGCGGCGCACCACGTCCAACTGATGGGCTCCGGCACCATCCTGCGCGAAGTGCGCGAAGCGGCGAAGATCCTGCGTGAAGAGTTCAACATCGGCGCCGACGTGTGGAGCGTCACCAGCTTCAACGAACTGCGTCGCGACGGCCTGGCCGTAGAGCGCAGCAACCGTCTGCACCCGGGCCAGAAGCCGAAGAAGAGCTACGTCGAAGAGTGCCTGAACGGCCGCAAAGGCCCGGTCATCGCCTCCACCGACTACATGAAGCTGTTCGCCGAGCAGATCCGTCAGTGGGTACCGTCCAAGGAGTTCAAAGTCCTGGGCACCGACGGCTACGGCCGCAGCGACAGCCGCAAGAAACTGCGTCATTTCTTCGAAGTCGACCGTCATTTCGTGGTGTTGGCAGCCCTGGAAGCCCTGGCTGACCGCGGCGATATCGAACCTAAGGTGGTGGCCGAGGCCATCGTCAAGTTCGGCATCGACCCGGAAAAACGCAACCCACTGGACTGCTGAGGAGAAACTCTGTGAGCGAACTCATTCGCGTACCTGACATCGGCAGCGGTGAAGGTGAAGTAATCGAACTGTTTGTGAAGGTCGGCGACCGCATCGAAGCCGACCAGAGCATCCTGACCCTGGAATCGGACAAGGCCAGCATGGAAGTGCCGGCCCCGAAGGCCGGCGTCATCAAAAGCCTGAAAGTGAAGCTGGGCGACCGCCTGAAGGAAGGCGACGAGCTGCTGGAGCTGGAAGTCGAGGGCGCCGCCGCTGCGGCCCCTGCGCCTGCCGCCGCCCCTGCCGCTCCGGCCGCCGCGCCCGCCGCTGCCCCGGTTGCCGCCCCTGCGGCAGCGGCTGCCCCTGTTGCCGCTTCGGTGCAGCAAGTGCACGTGCCGGACATCGGCTCGTCGGGCAAGGCCCAGATCATCGAGATCCAGGTCAAGGTCGGCGACACCGTCGAGGCTGATCAGTCGCTGATCACCCTGGAGTCCGACAAGGCGAGCATGGAGATCCCGTCGCCCGCCGCTGGCGTGGTCAAGGCCATCAGCGTCAAGCTCAACGACGAAGTCGGCACCGGCGACCTGATCCTGGACCTGGAAGTGGCAGGCGCCGCACCCCCTGCCGCCGCTGCGGCCCAGGCACCTGCCCCGGCGCCTGCCGCTGCCGCGCCCGCACCGGCTGCCGCCCCTGCGGCGCCGGTGGCCGACAGCGTCCAGGACATCCACGTTCCGGACATCGGTTCGGCCGGCAAGGCCAAGATCATCGAAGTGCTGGTCAAGGCCGGCGACAGCGTCGAAGCCGACCAGTCGCTGATCACCCTGGAATCCGACAAGGCGAGCATGGAGATCCCGTCGCCTGCCGCCGGCGTGGTGGAAAGCATCTCCATCAAGCTGGACGACGAAGTCGGCACCGGCGACCTGATCCTGAAGCTGAAGGTCAAGGGCGCTGCGCCGGCCGCCGCGCAGGCTCCGGCAGCTGCTCCGGCTCCGGCCGCCGCTGCCCCGGTTGCCGCCGCACCGGCCGCTGCCGCGCCTGTGGCTGCACCTGCCGCTGCACCGGCCAAGCCGGGCGCCAAGGTTCACGCCGGCCCGGCCGTGCGTCAGCTGGCCCGCGAGTTCGGCGTCGAGCTGAGCGCCGTGAGCCCGAGCGGTCCGCACGGTCGCATCCTGAAGGAAGACGTGCAGGTCTACGTCAAGGCCATGATGCAAAAGGCCAAGGAAGCACCGGCCGCCGCTGCCGGCGCGACCGGCGGCGCCGGCATCCCTCCGGTTCCGGCCGTGGACTTCAGCCGCTTCGGCGAGATCGAAGAAGTGCCGATGACCCGCCTGATGCAGGTCGGCGCCGCCAACCTGCACCGCAGCTGGCTGAACGTGCCGCACGTGACGCAATTCGACTCGGCGGACATCACCGAGCTGGAAGCCTTCCGCGTCGCCCAGAAAGCCGTTGCGGAAAAGGCCGGCGTCAAGCTGACCATCCTGCCGCTGCTGCTCAAGACCTGCGCGCACCTGCTCAAGGAACTGCCGGACTTCAACAGTTCGCTGGCCCCGAGCGGCAAGGCGATCATCCGCAAGAAGTACGTGAACATCGGCTTCGCCGTCGACACCCCGGATGGCCTGCTCGTGCCGGTCATCAAGAACGTCGACCAGAAGAGCCTGCTGCAACTGGCTGCCGAAGCCGCTTCCCTGGCTGAAAAGGCCCGGACCAAGAAGCTGTCGTCGGACGAGATGCAAGGCGCCTGCTTCACCATCTCCAGCCTCGGCCACATTGGCGGCACCGGCTTCACGCCGATCGTCAACGCGCCGGAAGTGGCGATCCTCGGTGTCTCCAAGGCGACCATCCAGCCGGTCTGGGACGGCAAAGCCTTCCAGCCGAAACTGATGCTGCCGCTGTCGCTGTCCTACGATCACCGTGTGATCAACGGCGCCGCCGCCGCACGCTTCACCCAGCGCCTGGGCAGCCTGCTGGCGGACATCCGCACCATCCTGCTGTAAAACGCTCGGCCCTCCCGCCACGGAGGGCCGAACGCCGCACGATTTCGGGCGCCACACGCCCGTACCTCAACCCCGCCTCTGGCGGGGCTTTTTTTGCCCTGAATACCCTCTTTCACAGCGCCTATTCCCACAAGCCACGCTGACTTCTGCCACAGCCCTGGTCGACTTCCCGTCGATATTTTTGTGAGCCCCGCAACTAACCTTGGCGCGCAAAAGTTCATTCAAGAACTTCATTGCCTGTTTCTTTTTATTCCACCTGCATTCGAATGGATTCGAACATGTTCAAACCGACCGTCGGGCCGATCCTCGGCCACGTGACAACTAACCACGCCCGGATATTCATTCGTGGCGAACACAATGGAAACACGCCGGCCTTTGCCGGCGTCCGCTATCGCATGTCCGGCGAAGAACGTTGGTCTAGCGCAACTTTCGTCAAGCTCGATGCCTTCAGTGACATGTCAGCCGTCGTGACGCTCAACAACTTGAGCGAAGACACCGAACACGAATACCAGGCGGGCTGGTTCAGCCCGATGAGTCCGGCGCACACCGTGGAGAGCGTCGCTGAGTTGCCGCTGCAATGGCCTCGGACGACCTATCGCCTGCGTACGCGCTCCGGCAAGCGGGCGCAGCCCAGGGCCTACGTCGTGGGCTCGTGCCGCTACTTGCGGATGACCGCCGGCATCGCCTCGATGCCCGCACTGGGTGACCGGATCTTTGCGTCGATCCATCGGCTGACCCTGGATGCGCACCCGCCGGTGAGCGCCATGCTGATGACCGGGGACCAAGTCTATGTCGATGACCTGAACCGGATTGCGCCGGATCGGGAACACCAGGAAATTCTGGAAAAGTATCGAGCGGCATTCTCTCAGCCAAACATACGGCAATTGATGTCAGGCACTTCCACTTACATGATTCTTGATGACCATGAAATTGAAGACAATTGGCCGGCCAACGCCGGAAAGAATGATCATGAGTTATTTCGCAATGCCATGGCCGCCTATGAAAGTTATCAAGTCAGCCACAGCCCGGCCCATGCGCTGACAGATGATTTGAAGATCAATCGCGCAAAACTCGAACACTATTGGTATCAGTTCAGCGACGGCGACATCGAATGGTTCGTGACCGACAGCCGCACGCGGCGCAACCTGTCCGCCGACGACCGGCGCATCCTGGATGAGGAACAGGAACAGGCCCTGCTGAAGTGGCTGATCCACAGTCCGGCGCGGGTGAAGTTTGTGGTCACCAGCGTGATGTTCTACCCGGACCGCAAACTCTACGGCGACGATGCCTGGAGGGGCTTTCCCGAGCAGCGCCTGCGCCTGCTTGAGACTATCCGCCGGCACAGGATCCGCAACGTCGTATTCGTCAGCGGCGACGTGCACGGTTCGCTGACCGCCCGCCTGAGCCACAGCGAAGACCCGGACTTCGAGGTGCACACCGTGGTGTCCTCGCCGCTGCACAACAGCAAGCTGCTGCCCTACGCCAAGGCCTCCACCTTCATCCTCGACAAACCGCTGGCCCGCACCGCGACCGGCGATTACCGGCATGAACTGACCGGTCAGGTGATCAGCCAGGACAATTTCGCCCATCTGGTGGTGGAGGCCGAGCGCCTGCAGGTTCACTATCACGACCGCGACGGCAAGCGTCTGCAATCGGTCAGCCTCCCGCTGCGCTGAATCGACAGCACTGCCGTTCCATGGGCCAAAGGCTCTGGAACGGCACTCTTGCGCCACCCCCGGATTGTTTTTCGCGGTTCGCTGGAGAAATGCGCCGGTCAGCCGACACATTCTTATAGCACTTGGCCTTCATCTCTCTTGTCAGTCGGTGCCGCAATGATGCAACCTTGCCGCAGGCAACAGTAAAGAGGGCGAGAGCCCGGCGCGTTCAGCATATTCCCAAGCGAGTTCCCTTCATGAAGAGCCAACCCGATGCCGCCAGCCGTATGGTGGCCGAGGTAGTGACGCAGTTGCCTGTGCCCTCACGGCTCGGCATGCTGCGTTTCGAGCGCCTGAATGAAGCCAGTTGGGCGATGCTGTTCCTCGACCCCAACTGCGAACGCCAGTTCGGCCAGCCGGCCGTCGAGCTCTGCGCCCTGGTCGGCTCGCCCTACGCCAGCCTGATGGAGCCGGAAGCGCGCTATCAGTTGCACGACACGATCCAGCAGCAACTGAGCGCAAGCCCCCATTACCTGGTGCGCTACACCCTGCACACCGCCGCCGGCGTACTGAGCGTGCTGGAACTGGGCGAGGCCTACAAACAGCACAACCGCCACCTGCTGCGCGGTTACCTGCTGGTGGTCGACGATGTGTTCGACGACGTGCCGGCGCTGCCCTCCGTCGACCTGGAAACCCAGAACTCACGCCTGCAGATCGCCCTGGAGCTCAACCAGCGCGCCCAGCAAGAACAACTGCAGCACCTGGAGCGGGTGCGCGCCCAGCAGGACCTGATCCTGCTGCTGGCCCGCCAGCGCTACAGCAGCCACAACTCGCTGCAGGAAGCGGCCGAACTGATCACCCGCTGCGCCTGCGACATCTATGAGATCGACTGCGCCAGCCTGTGGAACCTCGAAGGCCAGCACCTGGTGCCGATCTCGGCCTACCACCGCGCCAGCCAGGAATACCTGCTGCCGGACGTGATCGACGTCAGCGGCTTCCCCGACTACATGGAAGCGCTGCACAGCAGCCGCGCCATCGACGCCCACAACGCGATGAACGACCCGCGCACCCGCGACATGGCCGAAGCCCTGCGCCCGCGCGACGTCAATGCGATGCTCGACGCCAGCATCCGGGTCGACGGCCAGGTGGTCGGCGTGCTCTGCCTGGAGCAGACCGGCGTGACCCGTGCCTGGCAATCCGACGAGATCGCCTTCGCCGGCGAACTGGCCGATCAGTTCGCCCAGGTCATCAACAACCACAACCGACGCACCGCCACCAGCGCCTTGCACCTGTTCCAGCGTGCGGTCGAGCAGAGCGCCAACGCCTTCTTGCTGGTCAACTGCGAAGGCGTGGTCGAGTACGTCAACCCCAGCTTCACCGCCATCACCCAGTACACCACCGAGGAAGTCCACGGCCAGCGCCTGTCGGAGCTGCCGGCCCTGGAGAACCTCAGCGAGCTGCTGTTCGACGCGCCCTCGGCGCTGGCCAAGAGCAACAGCTGGCAGGGCGAGTTCAAGAGCCGGCGCAAGAACCTCGAACCGTACTGGGGTCAACTGTCGATCTCCAAGGTCTACGGCGACAACCGCGAGCTGACCCACTACATCGGCATCTACGAAGACATCACCCAGACCAAGCTGGCGCAGCAGCGCATCGAACGCCTGGCCTACACCGACAACCTGACCAACCTGGGCAACCGCCCCGCGTTCATCCGCAACCTGGACGAGCGCTTCGCCCGAGACAGCGATACCCCGATCAGCCTGCTGCTGGTGGACATCGACAACTTCAAGCGGATCAACGACAGCCTCGGCCACCAGACCGGCGACAAGCTGCTGATCAGCCTGGCCCGGCGCCTGCGCAACAGCCTGAGCCCGAGCGGCAGCCTGGCGCGGTTCGCCAGCAACGAATTCGCGGTGCTGCTGGACAACACCGACCTCGAGGCCGGCCAACAGATCGCCAGCCAGCTGCTGATGACCCTCGACAAACCGATGTTCGTCGACAACCAGCTGATCAGCGTCACCGGCTCCGTGGGCCTGGCCAGCGCGCCGCTGCACGGCCGCGACCCGCAGACCCTGATGCGCAACGCGGGTTTGGCGCTGCACAAGGCCAAAGCCAACGGCAAGCATCAGGTGCAGGTGTTCACCGAGGCGCTGAACGCCGAGGCCAGCTACAAACTGTTCGTCGAGAACAACCTGCGCCGGGCCCTGACCCAAAACGAACTGGACGTGTTCTACCAGCCCAAGCTGTGCCTGCGCAGCGGCCGGCTGCTGGGCATGGAAGCGCTGCTGCGCTGGAACCACCCGGAACGCGGCATGATCCGCCCGGACCAGTTCATCAGCGTCGCCGAGGAAACCGGGCTGATCATCCCGATCGGCAAATGGATCGCCCGCCAGGCCTGCCGCATGAGCAAGGCCCTGACCGCCGCCGGCCTGGGCAACCTGCAGGTGGCGATCAACCTGTCGCCCAAGCAGTTCTCCGACCCAGACCTGGTGGCGTCCATCGCCAACATCCTCAAGGAAGAAGCGCTGCCGGCCAACCTGCTGGAGCTGGAACTGACCGAAGGCCTGCTGCTGGAGGCCACCGAAGACACTCACCTGCAGCTCGACCAGCTCAAGCGCCTGGGCCTGACCCTGGCCATGGACGACTTCGGCACCGGCTACTCGTCGCTCAGCTACCTGAAGAAATTCCCGATCGACATCATCAAGATCGACCGCAGCTTCATCCATGAGATCCCGGACAACCAGGACGACATGGAAATCACCTCCGCGGTGATCGCCATGGCCCACAACCTGAAGCTGAAGGTGGTGGCCGAAGGCATCGAGACCGCCGAGCAACTGGCGTTCCTGCGCCGCCACCGCTGCGATGTCGGCCAGGGCTACCTGTTCGACCGGCCGATCCCCGGCGCCGAACTGATCGGCACGCTCAAGCGCTACCCGCGCGGCCCGCTGTCCCTGTAATCCCTTCCCCGGCCCGGATGGGCCAATCCCACATCGTTTGGCTAGTGATTAACTCGGCATCATTGGGCACACTGGCGGTCTGCTGATTGAACATCCCATCCTGACTGAGAGGAACGATCATGGTTCTGCGCTCGGAAATTCTGGTGAACAAAAACGTGCTACCGACTAAAGAACAAGCCCTGCCCGGCCGCGAAACCCCGATGGCCCTGCCTGAAAACCACTTCGTCTTCAAAGACACCCCGCTGCTCGGCCCGTTCTTCGACGACGTCGAGTTCGCCATTTTCGGCCTGGGTTGCTTCTGGGGCGCCGAGCGCCGCTTCTGGCAGCGCGAGGGCGTGGTCAGCACCGTGGTCGGCTACGCCGGCGGCTTCACGCCCAACCCGACCTACGAAGAAGTCTGCTCGGGCCTGACCGGCCACGCGGAAGTGGTGCTGGTGGTGTTCGACAAGGCGAAAGTCAGCTACCAGGACCTGCTGAACATGTTCTGGGAACTGCACAACCCGACCCAGGGCATGCGCCAGGGCAACGACATCGGCACCCAGTACCGTTCGGTGGTCTACGCCACCACCCCGGAGCAGCTGGACGCGGCGAACAAGAGCAAGGCCGTGTACCAGGCCGAGCTGAACAAGGCCGGCCTGGGCGAGATCAGCACCGAGATCGAGCAGGCCCCGACCGTGTACTTCGCCGAGGCCTATCACCAGCAGTACCTGGCCAAGAACCCGGAAGGCTACTGCGGAATCGGCGGCACCGGCGTATGCATGCCGCCGAGCCTGGCCGGTAACTAGGGGCGTAAGCGGCAAGCCACAAGCCACAAGCCACAAGCTTGCCGCTTGCCGCTTGCCGCTTGCCGCTTGCAGCTACTACTCAGCTATTAGCCAATCCATCTGCCAACCGCCCTGGGTCTGTCCAAGTTTCTTGGACAGCCACGGCAGCAGCTCGCGCAATTCCTCTTCCAGCCCCCACGGCGGATTGGCGATGGCCAGTCCCGAGCCGTTCAGGCTGTTGGGCGTGTCCAGCGGATGCACCAGCAGTTCGACCCGCAGCAGTTTCGGTGCGCCGGTGCCGGCCAGGTCCTGGTAGAAACGGCGCAGCGCGCGCTGGTCCTTCACCGGGTACCAGATCGCCGCCACGGTCTGACGCATCCGCGAGATCGCCTCTTTGAGGGAAGCGGCGCAGCGCTGCATCTCGTCGAGCTTCTCGAATGGCGGATCGATCAGCATCACCGCCCGTTTCTCGGCCACCGGCAGCAGCGCCCGCGCCACGTGCCAGCCTTCGCCCAGGTGCACCGCCACGCGGCGGTCGCCCTTCATGTTGTCCTTGAGCAGCACGCCGTCTTGCGGGTGCTTCTCGTTGAGCAACACCCGATCCTGCGGCCGGGTCAGGCGCCGCGCCAGTTCCGGCGAGCCGGGGTAGTAGCGCAGCTGGCCGTCCGGGTTCATCTCGTGCAGCACCTGCATGTAGTCGGCGGTCAGCACCGGCAGGTCAGGCTGGCCCCACAACCGTGCGATGCCTTCCAGGTACTCGCCGGTGCGGTTGGCCTGATCGCCCTGCAAGTCATACAGGCCGATGCCGGCGTGGCTGTCGAGATAGGCAAACGGCTGCTCCTTGCGCGACATCAGGGCGATGAGGCGGGTCAAGGTCAGGTGTTTGAACACATCGGCGTGGTTGCCGGCATGGAAGGCGTGACGATAATTCATGGTGGCTCCTGCGAGGGCCGCAAAGTTTACCTTTTACCGGGCGGCAAGTCAGGGGGCCGCAGCCGAACGGGCCGCGAAGCGGCCCCTCGCCCGTCAACCTCACTGCATTTCCTCCAGCAGGTAATCCAGCAGTGCCGCTTCCGACGCCTCTTGCGACAGCGAAACCTGATAAAACCTCTCGATCTTGCGACGCAGGACATCGGCCGGAAATGCCTGGGCCAGCGCCGGATGCGCCTCGTTCAGCCACTGCAAGGCATTGCGCATCCGGACATCGCCGCCGAACCGCGCCAGCAGCCCTTGGGGCACCCGCCACCAAGGGAATGCCCGGTCCGAGGCTTGCGCCCGACCACCGGGCGCCACCGCCCGGCCATTGATCAGGGCACGCCCGAAGACCGCCAGCAGTTCCCCCGCATCGACCTCGGGCGACGTCAGGATCGGCAGCAGGAAGCGCCCGTCCCAAAACCGGAAGAACGCCGGGCGTCCGTCCGGCATCAGCACTTGCGTCAGGCTGCGAAGATGCGCGGCCACTTCTTCAAGGCCTGCCGAAGACACCCCCAGCCACCCCCAATCGTCAGATTCAGTGCTCGCCGCCCATTCCAGGAACTCACTGTCAGCGGCAACGATTCCCACGTACGGCATTACCGCTTCCCACTCGGAAAATGCCGTTTTCGCCCAGACCGGCGTCGGCGCCTGCGAGGGCCAAGCCTTGAGCGGTTCTCCCGCGCTGGCACCGCTCAACACCGCAAACAACTGTTCCGAAGGCTTCAGTGGCTCAGCCGCCAGCCATTGATCAGGTCGCACAGATACCCTCCTTGCACCGTTCGCACTCTTCGCAGAACGGCGCGTCGCTTTTCAGGCTCATGATTTGCGCGGCGGTCAGGATTGCCGCCGGCGCTGCCGCCAACTCCGCAGCCTGCCCCGCCACCGCCGGGGCCGCCGCCATCGCCGCCACCGGCCCGCCGCCCACCTGGATCGGCACGCTGCTGAAGATCCCGCCGGGGCCGATGTTGATCCACTGCCCGCCCGCCTGGATCGTCGCGCTGGCGCCACCGTCGATCACCACCTGCTGGCCGGCGCTGACGTGGAACTGCGCACTGGCGCTGAATGCCTGACTGCCCACGCGGACATGCCGGTCGCCGGCCACCGTGAGGTGGTCGTCCTGCTTCACTTCGGCCTGACGCCGGCCGTGGGTGATGCGCTGTTCGTCGGCCTTCAATTCGTGCTTCGCCAGGCCGGTGACGACGACGCTGCGCTGGTTGTCCACCTGCACCTGTTGGTCGTGCAGCACATGCTGCGTCCAGTTGCGCTGGGCGCGCAGGTAGATTTCCTCGGCGCCCTTGCGATCCTCGATGCGCAGTTCGTTGTAGCCCCCGCCGCCGGGGCTGCTCTGGCTACGGAACACGCTGCGGGTCTTGTCCGCCGGCAACTCCAGCGGCACCGGGGTGGCGGCGTTCGGCAGGCAACCCATGACCAGCGGCTTGTCCGCGTCAGCATCGACGAACCCCACCAACACTTCCATGCCGACCCGCGGGATCAGCATGCTGCCGTAGCGGTCGTGGGCCCAACCGGTGGCGACCCGCAGCCAGCAACTGGAATGCTCGTTGAGTTCGCCGTCCCGATCCCAGGCCAGTTGCACCTTGACCCGGCCGTATTCGTCGCAATGGATCTCGCTGTCCTTCGGCCCGGTGACGACCGCCGGCTGGTAACCGGACATCCGCGGTTTTTCCGGAACCGCTGACGGGCGAAAGAAGACGTCCCACGGCGTGGCGATAAAGGTGTTGCGGTAACCCTGGAACGCCTCCCCGTCGCTGGTGACCGACTCCTCCAGCACCTGCGGCTGCCGGCCCCGGTGCTCGACGGCGGTCAGAAGCCACAGGTCGTTCCAGTCCTGACGTGGATGCTCTATCAGTTGCAGGAAATGTCCGCTGAGCAGCGCGGATTCGTCGCTGTGTCCCTCCGCCAGGCAGTGGTCGGCCAGGTGCCGCTCCAGGGTTCGCCGGGCCAGTCGCTTGCCGGTCTCGCGCTCGGTGAATGGGCCGGGAAAGTGATAGTCCTCCAGCACCGGCCGCTGCTCGCTGTCGACCCGGGCCTCCAGGGACAGCTGCGGCTTTTCGAAGTCGTAGTCGCGGCGGGTGACCACGCTGGTGCGGGTCTCGACCCGTACGCTCAGGCGCGTGACCGCCGGCGCCGCGGCGGCCATGCCGCTGCCCGGCAGGTAGGGCGTCGCCCCGGCCAGGCGGGGAAACACGGTCTGGTCATCGCCGAACACCAGCAGATGCCCTTCCGGGCTGTGCTGAAAGTGGAAGTGAATGCCGACTTCGCCGCACAGCCGCTGAATGAACGTCAGGTCGCTTTCGGCGTACTGCACGCAGTATTCCCGGGGCGGGTAGTCGCTGCCCAGACGGAATTCGAAGGCATCGCGCAAAATCCCGTGATCCTTGAGCACCTGCGCCACGATCTGCGGCACGCTCTGCCGCTGGAAGATCCGTTGGTTGATCCGGTGCCCGAGGTACGCCAGGCGCGGAACGAGGCTGACGTGATAGCGGGTCAGACGCTTGCCCGAATCCCCCTGGCCGACGCGATGGATCTGACCGTGAATGCCGGATCCTTGCACACCGAAACTCAGAAACGCCTGACGGTGCAGCAGGCTTTCAAGGTCCAGGTCCGGTCGCTCGCTGACCAGCTCTAGGTCGAAGCGAAAGGGTTGGCTGATGGCTTCCTTGCCCGTGAACTCAAGCACTTTGAGGTCATAGTGGGCGCCTTCGAGGGTCAACGTGAAACGCGGTTGATGGGCAGGCGCGAACATCCGATGTGTCTCTGCAGAATGAAGGCGGGCGATTCTGCATGAGGGGCCAAGGCTGGAGAGCCAATGACAGGAAAATCAGATTTGCCCTACGTACATCGCCGAAGCCCCCTCCAAAACCTGACGGATTCGACTACAGACACATCCTCAATACTGATCCCCAAACCCTGTAGGAGCGAGCCTGCTCGCGATGGCGGCATGTCAGACGACACATCATCCAATGACCGGCCGGTTTCGCGAGCAGGCTCGCTCCTACAGGGGCGGCAGATTCAAGAATTGCAGGCCATAAAAAACGGCCCGCCTCCTGTGGGAGACGGGCCGTTTTGATGTCGGCGAAAGCGCTGAGGCTCAGCCCACCGCTATCACTTGTTCAGGTGGTAATCCTGCTCGGCCGCTTCAAAGCGCTGGATCATGCCGGCGCTCGGCTGGCCCATCAGGCTGACCAGGTAGATCGCCAGGCTGGCGAAGATGAAGCCCGGAATGATTTCGTACAGGCCCAGCAGTTCGAAATGCTTCCACACGATCACGGTGACCGCGCCGACCAGGATGCCGGCCAGTGCGCCGTTGCGGGTCATGCCTTTCCAGATCACCGAGATCAGCACCACAGGGCCGAACGCCGCGCCGAAACCGGCCCAGGCGTAGGACACCAGGCCCAGTACGCGGTTTTCCGGATTGGCCGCCATGGCGATGGCGATCAGCGCCACCAGCAGCACCATGGCGCGGCCGACCCATACCAGTTCCACCTGCGAGGCGGATTTGCGCAGGAAGGTCTTGTAGAAGTCTTCGGTCAGGGCGCTCGAGCACACCAGCAGTTGGCAGCTCAGGGTGCTCATCACCGCCGCCAGGATGGCCGACAGCAGCACACCGGCGATCCACGGGTTGAACAGCAGCTTGGCCAGTTCGATGAACACGCGCTCGTGGTTCTCGCTGACCGGGGTGGCCACGGCCGGGTTGGCCGAGAAGTATGCGATGCCGAAGAAGCCCACGGCCACGGTGCCGCCCAGGCACAGGATCATCCAGGTCATGGAGATGCGGCGGGCGTTGGCGATGGACTTCACCGAATCGGCGGCCATGAAGCGCGCCAGGATGTGCGGCTGGCCGAAGTAGCCCAGGCCCCAGCCCATCAGCGAGATGATGCCGATGAAGGTGGTGCCCTTGAGCATGTCGAAGTTGCCCGGGTCGTTGGCCTCGATGGCCAGGAACGTAGTGTCCACGCCGCCGGTGGCCAGCAGCACGATGATCGGCGTGAGGATCAGGGCGAAGATCATCAGGGTGGCCTGGACGGTGTCGGTCCAGCTCACCGCCAGGAAGCCGCCGACGAAGGTGTAGGCGATGGTGGCGGCGGCGCCGGCCCACAGCGCGGTCTCATAGGACATGCCGAAGGTGCTTTCGAACAGGCGGGCGCCGGCCACGATGCCGGACGCGCAGTAGATGGTGAAGAACACCAGGATCACCACCGCCGAGATGATCCGCAGCAGGCCGCTCTTGTCTTCGAAACGGCTGGCGAAGTAGTCCGGCAGGGTCAGCGCATCGCCGTTGTGCTCGGTCTGCACCCGCAGGCGGCCGGCGACGAACAGCCAGTTCAGGTAGGCGCCGACGATCAGGCCGATGGCGATCCAGCTTTCGGACAGGCCGGACATGTAGATGGCGCCCGGCAGGCCCATCAGCAGCCAGCCGCTCATGTCGGAGGCACCGGCGGACAGGGCCGTCACGACGCTGCCGAGGCTGCGGCCGCCAAGAATGTAGTCGGAGAGGTTGTTGGTGGAGCGATAGGCCATGAAGCCGATCAGCACCATTGCTGCGATGTAGATCACGAACGTGATCAGTGTTGGATTGCTTGCGCTCATTACGTTTCGGCCCTGGCTTTGTTTTTATGTAGCGGCGGCGGTTGCACCGTCTGCAGACTGACGCCTGAAGGACGAAATGCACGGCCGCGCATTTATGACCGATGTTTCCCCAGGAAAGCCATCGGCCGGCGCACCGGGTTGTCCCGGTTGCACCTAGGGCGCGAATCCTATGCAACAAAACTAAACAGGTGCAACCTGTTTCTTGGGAATTAGTTGCACCTGAGTGGCTTTTTCGGACGAAACACCGGATTTCGCCCGTGCCCGCGGCAGGGAGCCGCCGGGTACGCCCGGCAAAGCACCGGGTTAGAGCCATCATTTCAACGCAGAAAAAATTTCCTGACGAGCTGCCGATAATTCCGACAAAAAATGGGTTGCACCCGGTTGCACCTCTTTCGGGCCGCAGCTAATCTTGCCGCCAGCTGTTGCCGCGCAATTGCGGCACCTATGAGGATAAGAATATGGCTACCACCACCCTTGGGGTCAAACTCGACGACCCGACCCGCGAGCGCCTGAAAGCCGCCGCGACCTCGATTGACCGCACGCCGCACTGGCTGATCAAACAGGCGATTTTCAATTACCTGGAAAAACTCGAGGGTGGTGCAACCCTGAACGAGCTCAACGGCCTGGCCGTCAAGGACGCCGATGATGCGGGCGAAGTCCACGTGGACCACGCCCACCAATGTTTCCTCGAATTCGCCGAAAGCATCCTGCCGCAATCGGTGCTGCGCGCCGCGATCACCGCCGCCTACCGTCGCCCCGAGCCGGAAGTGGTGCCGATGCTGATCGAACAGGCCCGCCTGCCGGCGCCGATGGCCGAGGCCACCAACAAGCTCGCCGCGACCATCGCGGAAAAGCTGCGCAACCAGAAGAGCGCCGGCGGCCGTGCCGGCATCGTCCAGGGCCTGCTGCAGGAATTCTCCCTGTCGTCCCAGGAAGGCGTGGCGCTGATGTGCCTGGCCGAAGCGCTGCTGCGCATCCCGGACAAGGGCACCCGCGACGCCCTGATCCGCGACAAGATCAGCACCGGCAACTGGCAGCCGCACCTGGGCAACAGCCCGTCGCTGTTCGTCAACGCCGCCACCTGGGGCCTGCTGCTGACCGGCAAGCTGGTCTCCACCCACAACGAAGCGGGCCTGACCTCGTCCCTGAGCCGCATCATCGGCAAGAGCGGCGAGCCGATGATCCGCAAGGGCGTGGACATGGCCATGCGCCTGATGGGCGAGCAGTTCGTCACCGGCGAAACCATCGCCGAAGCGCTGGCCAACGCGAGCAAGTTCGAAGCCAAGGGCTTCCGCTACTCCTACGACATGCTCGGCGAAGCCGCGCTGACCGAACACGACGCCCAGAAGTACCTGGCCTCGTACGAACAAGCCATCCACTCGATCGGCAAAGCGTCCCACGGCCGTGGGATCTATGAAGGCCCGGGCATCTCGATCAAGCTGTCCGCCCTGCACCCGCGCTACAGCCGCGCCCAGTACGAGCGCGTGATGGACGAGCTGTACCCGCGCCTGCTGTCGCTGACCCTGCTGGCCAAGCAGTACGACATCGGCCTGAACATCGACGCCGAAGAGGCCGACCGCCTCGAACTGTCGCTGGACCTGCTGGAGCGCCTGTGCTTCGAGCCGCAGCTGACCGGCTGGAACGGCATCGGCTTCGTGATCCAGGCCTACCAGAAGCGCTGCCCGTACGTGATCGACTACGTGATCGACCTGGCGCGCCGCAGCCGCCACCGTCTGATGATCCGCCTGGTGAAAGGCGCGTACTGGGACAGCGAGATCAAACGCGCCCAGCTCGAAGGCCTGGAAGGCTACCCGGTCTACACCCGCAAGGTGTACACCGACGTTTCCTACATCGCCTGCGCGCGCAAACTGCTGTCGGTGCCGGAAGTCATCTACCCGCAGTTCGCCACCCACAACGCCCACACGCTGTCGGCCATCTACCACATCGCCGGTCAGAACTATTACCCGGGCCAGTACGAGTTCCAGTGCCTGCACGGCATGGGCGAACCGCTGTACGAACAAGTCGTAGGCAAAGTCGCCGAAGGCAAGCTGAACCGTCCGTGCCGCGTGTACGCCCCGGTCGGCACCCACGAGACACTGCTCGCCTACCTGGTGCGCCGCCTGCTGGAAAACGGCGCGAACACCTCGTTCGTCAACCGCATCGCCGACCAGTCGATCTCGATCCAGGAACTGGTGGCCGATCCGGTCGCCAGCATCGAGCAGATGGCCACCGTGGAAGGCGGCTTCGGCCTGCCGCACCCGCGCATTCCGCTGCCGCGTGACCTGTACGGCTCCGAGCGCGCCAACTCCAGCGGCATCGACATGGCCAACGAACACCGTCTGGCGTCGTTGTCCTGCGCCCTGCTGGCCACCGCGCACAACAACTGGAAAGCCGCGCCGATGCTCGGCTGTGCCTCCAGCAACGAAGCGCCGGCGCCGGTGCTGAACCCGTCGGACCACCGCGACGTGGTCGGCCACGTGCAGGAAGCCACCGTCGACGACGTCAACAATGCGATCCAGTGCGCCCTGAGCGCCGCGCCGATCTGGCAGGCCACCCCGCCGGCCGAACGCGCCGCGATCCTCGAGCGCGCCGCCGACCTGATGGAAGGCGAGATCCAGCCGCTGATGGGCCTGCTGGCCCGCGAAGCCGGCAAGACCTTCGCCAACGCCATCGCCGAAGTCCGCGAAGCCGTGGATTTCCTGCGCTACTACGCGGTGCAGGCCCGCAACGATTTCAGCAACGACGCCCACCGACCGCTGGGCCCTGTGGTGTGCATCAGCCCGTGGAACTTCCCGCTGGCGATCTTCAGCGGCCAGGTCGCCGCCGCGCTGGCCGCCGGTAACCCGGTGCTGGCCAAGCCGGCCGAACAGACCCCGCTGGTGGCCGCCCAGGCCGTGCGCCTGCTGCTCGAAGCCGGGATTCCGGAAGGCGTGCTGCAATTGCTGCCGGGCCGCGGCGAGACCGTCGGCGCTGGCCTCGTGGGCGACGAGCGCGTCAAAGGCGTGATGTTCACCGGCTCCACCGAAGTGGCGCGCCTGCTGCAGCGCAACATCGCCGGCCGTCTGGACAACCAGGGCCGTCCGATCCCGCTGATCGCCGAGACCGGCGGCCAGAACGCGATGATCGTCGACTCTTCGGCGCTGACCGAACAGGTGGTGATCGACGTGGTGTCCTCGGCGTTCGACAGCGCCGGCCAGCGTTGCTCGGCCCTGCGCGTGCTGTGCCTGCAGGAAGATTCCGCCGACCGCGTCATCGAAATGCTCAAGGGCGCGATGGCCGAATCCCGCCTCGGCAACCCTGAGCGCCTGGCCGTGGACATCGGTCCTGTGATCGACGCCGAAGCCAAGGCCGGCATCGAGAAGCACATCCAGGGCATGCGCGACAAAGGCCGCAGCGTGTACCAGGTGGCCATCGCCGACGCCGAGGAAGTCAAGCGCGGCACCTTCGTCATGCCGACCCTGATCGAGCTGGAAAGCTTCGATGAGCTGCAGCGCGAAATCTTCGGTCCGGTGCTGCACGTGGTGCGCTACAAGCGCAAGGACATCGACCAGCTGATCGGCCAGATCAACGCTTCGGGCTACGGCCTGACCCTGGGCGTGCACACCCGCATCGACGAGACCATCGCCAAGGTGATCGACAACGTCAACGCCGGCAACGTCTACGTCAACCGCAACATCGTCGGCGCCGTGGTCGGCGTCCAGCCGTTCGGCGGCGAAGGCCTGTCGGGCACCGGCCCGAAAGCCGGCGGCCCGCTGTACCTGTACCGCCTGCTGTCCACCCGCCCGACCGACGCCATCGAGCAGTCGTTCGCCCGCGGCGACGCAGCCAACGCGCCGGACGTGCGCCTGCGCGACGCCATGGCCAAGCCGCTGGCCGCCCTGAAAGCCTGGGCCGACAGCAACCAGTACGCCGACCTCAGCACCCTGTGCGTGCAGTACGGCGCCCAGTCGCAGAGCGGCATCACCCGCCTGCTGGCCGGTCCGACCGGCGAGCGCAACAGCTACACGATCCTGCCGCGCGAGCACGTGCTGTGCCTGGCGGACATCGAAGGCGACCTGCTGACGCAACTGGCGGCGGTACTGGCGGTGGGCGGCTCGGCGGTCTGGCCGGAGTCCGACACCAGCAAGGCACTCTTCGCACGCCTGCCGAAAGACATTCAGGCGCGGATCAAGCGCGTGGCCGACTGGAACAAGGACGAGACGGTGTTCGACGCCGTGTTGCACCACGGTCACTCCGACCAGTTGCGCGCAGTGTGCGAGCAGGTGGCCAAGCGCAGCGGCGCGATCGTCGGCGTCCAGGGACTGTCCCAGGGCGAGACCAACATTGCGCTGGAGCGTCTGGTGATCGAGCGGGCGTTGAGCGTCAACACCGCCGCGGCGGGCGGCAACGCCAGCCTGATGACCATCGGCTAAAAGCAGCTGCAAGCTTCGAGCTTCAAGCGGCAAGTAAAAGCAAACTGCTCTTACTTGCGGCTTGCGGCTTGCGGCTTGCGGCTTGCGGCTTGTGCCCCCCCATCACCCTCGTCTATCTTCCTTCCCCCTTTCTATAAGCCTTCCTACACTGCGGCATACTTTCTCAAGGTAGGCCGCCATGTCCGAGACGCTGCTCAGTTCCCGCAATCTGGCTTTCGAGCTGTACGAAGTCCTCGACGCCGAAGGTCTGACCCGGCGCGAGCGGTTTGCCGAACACAACCGCGAAACCTTCGACGCCGCCATCGACACCGCCCGCAGCATCGCCGAACAGCGCTTCGCGCCGCACAACCGCAAGGGCGACGAGAACGAACCGCGCTACGAGAATGGCCAGGCGATCCTGATTCCCGAAGTGAAACCGGCGGTGGACGCGTTCCTCGAAGCGGGCTTCCTCAATGCGGCGCGCAGTTTCGAGGCCGGCGGCATGCAGTTGCCGACGCTGCTGTCCCAGGCCTGCTTCGCGCACTTCCAGTCGGCCAACGCGGCGACCACCTCGTACCCGTTCCTGACCATGGGCGCGGCCAACCTGATCGAGAGCTTCGGCACCGAGGAGCAGAAGCGGCGCTTCCTGGAGCCGATGATCGACGGCCGCTTCTTCGGCACCATGGCCCTGACCGAGCCCCACGCCGGCTCGTCGCTGTCGGACATCCGCACCCGCGCCGAACCGGCGGCCGACGGCACCTACCGCCTGAAGGGCAACAAGATCTTCATTTCCGGCGGCGACCACCCGTTGTCGGAAAACATCGTGCACATGGTGCTGGCCAAGCTGCCGGACGCGCCGCCCGGCGTGAAAGGCATTTCGCTGTTCATCGTGCCCAAGTTCCTGGTCAACGACGACGGCAGTCTCGGCCAGCGCAACGACGTGCTGCTGGCCGGGCTGTTCCACAAGATGGGCTGGCGCGGCACCACCTCCACGGCGCTGAACTTCGGCGACAACGGCGAGTGCGTCGGCTATCTGGTGGGCAAGCCGCACCACGGCCTGAGCTACATGTTCCAGATGATGAACGAGGCGCGGATCGGCGTCGGCATGGGCGCGGTGATGCTCGGCTATGCCGGTTACCTCTATTCGCTGGAATACGCCCGCGAACGGCCGCAAGGGCGGCTGCCGGACAGCAAGGATCCGACCACGGCACCGGTGGCGATCATCCGCCACGCGGACGTCCGGCGCATGCTGCTGACCCAGAAAGCCTACGTGGAAGGCGCCTTCGACCTCGGCCTGTACGCCGCCCGCCTGTTCGACGACACCACCACGCTGGAGACCGAGGACGGACGCAAGCAGGCCCATGAATTGCTGGACCTGCTGACGCCGATCGTCAAATCCTGGCCGTCGGAGTTCTGCCTGAAGGCCAACGAACTGGCGATCCAGATCCTCGGCGGCCACGGCTACACCCGCGAATACCCGGTGGAGCAGTACTACCGCGACAACCGCCTGAACCCGATCCACGAGGGCACCCACGGCATCCAGTCGCTGGACTTGCTCGGCCGCAAACTGGCGCAGAACGGCGGCGCGGGACTCAAGCAACTGATTCGGCTGATCGCCGACACCGCCGAGCGCGCGCAAGCGTTCGATGCGCTCGCGCCGCTGCGTGAACCGTTGGAGAAACTGGTGGCCCGCCTGCAAGGCGTGACCCTGGGCCTGCTGACCGACCTGGCCCAGGGCAAGGTCAACGGCAGCCTGGCGAATTCTGCGCTGTACCTGAAAGTGTTCGGCCACGCGGTGATCGGCTGGCGCTGGCTGGAGCAGGCGATCCGTGCCGAGGAAGGGCTGGTCAAAGGCAATGCGGCAGACGTCGACTTCTATAAGGGCAAGCTGCAGGCGGCGCGGTACTTCCTGACCTGGGAAGTACCGGGGTGCCACCATGAGCTGACCGTGCTGGAGGCCCGGGACGATACCTGCCTGGCGATGCAGGACGCCTGGTTCTGATCCGGACCGTGTGTGGTTCTTGAGGGCCGTTCGCGGGCAAGCCCGCTCCCACAGTGATTGATGTCGCACACAAAAATGTATCCGCACAAAAGTCCCTGGGAGCGGGCTTGCTCCGGGCGCTGATCCGAGGAATCGGCCGGAGTCGCCAACCCGTCAACCCAGCTTGAACCCACCCATCTGCCGCGCCAGGTCATCGGCCAGGCGCCGCAGCATCTGGCAGTCCTCGCGGCACGCCCTGACTTCTCCCGCCGTGGCCCGGGCCAGATCGGAAATGCCCTGCACGTTGCGGTTGATCTCTTCGGTCACCGCCGACTGCTCTTCGGTCGCCGTCGCCACCTGATGGTTCATGTCGCTGATGCGCTCGACCTGGCCGGTGATCGCGGTCAGCGACGCGCCGGTGCGCTGGCTCGACTCGACCCCGGTGCCGGTGGCGGCCTGGCCGGAGCGCATCGACGAGACGGCGTTTTCCGCGCCCTGCTTGAGGCTGCCGATCATCTGCCGGATCTCGTCGGTGGAGGCCTGGGTGCGCCGCGCCAGTGTGCGCACCTCATCGGCCACCACCGCAAAGCCCCGGCCCATGTCCCCGGCCCGCGCCGCTTCGATGGCGGCGTTGAGCGCCAGCAGGTTGGTCTGCTCGGACACGCCGCGGATCACCGCCAGCACCTGATCGATGGACGCCACCTGCTGGGCCAGTTCACCGACCGCGCCGGCTGCGACGCCGATTTCGTCGGACATGCTTTCGATATGGCGGATAGAGCCGCCGACCACTTCCTGCGCCTGCTGGGCTTCGTCGCGGGCGGTCTGCGAGGCGAGCGCGGCATTGCCGGCGTTCTGCGCGATCTCCTGCACGGTCAGGCCCATTTCGTGGACGGCGGTGGCGACCATGTCGGTCATTTCCTGCTGCCGGCCGGAGCGCTCGGCGGTGTTGTCCACCACCCTGGCGACCTGGCCGACGGCGACGCGCAGGCTTTCGCTGGTGGTCAGCACTTCGCCGATCATGGCGCGCTGGCTGTCCAGGAAACGGTTGAAGCCGCGGGCGAGGTCGCCCAGCTCATCGGCCCGGCTGGAATCTAACCGATGGGTCAAATCTCCACCACCGCTACCGATCGCTACCAATGCCGCTGTTACCTGACGGATCGGCCGCACCAATCCCTGGGCCAGCCACACCACCAGCGCCAGGCACAGCAGCGCCACCGCAACGCCGATGCCGCTGCTCATCCACATCGCCCGGCGGGCCTCGGCGTAGATCTGCGACTGCGGCACTTCGGCCACCAGCGTCCAGCCCAGATCGCGCAGGGGCAGGCTGAAGGCGAGGAAGTCTTCGCCGTCGCGGCTGAAGGTGGCGTTCACAGCGCTTTTCTGGCCCAGCACAGCCTGCGCGGCACCTGCGCCGATCTGCTCGCTCAGCGTGCGCTTGCCGCTGAACTGCGCCTCGGGATGCACCTGGATCAGGCCGTCGGAACGCACGAGATAGACCTTGCCGCGCTCACCGAAGCTGAAGTCGTGGATCAGCTGCGACAGCTCTTTCATGCTCAGCCCGAGCCCCGCCACGCCCACCGTCTTGCCGGCCTGCTCGACCTTGAGGTCGATGAACAGCGCCAGCTCGCCGGTGGCGCCGTCCTTGTCGATGTTGAGGGTGCGCGGCTGGCCGCTGTCCAGAAAGGCATAGAACCAGGCATCGGCCGGATTGGAGCGGCTGAGGGTGCGGTCCAGACCTTTTTCGGTGAGGTAATGGTTGGAGGCGGTGCCGACGATCAGTGCCGTGAACGCTTTGTGTTCGGCGCGGATGCCTTCCAGATATTGCACGAAGGCCGCCGTTCGGCTGCTGTCTTCGCCGTTGGCGAGCCAGTCGCGGACCATCTGGTTGCTGGCGATGTCCTTGGCGGCCGTCAGCGGCTGGACGAGGATGCGTTCGATGTCGTTGCGCGTCGCCTCGATGCTCGACGGCAGCGCCTGCTCCACCAGATAGCTCTGGGCGAGGCGGTTGACCACCAGGGTATAAATGCCGACCACGATCAGAATGCTGACCAGCAGGGCGGTGCCCATGCCGAGGATCAACTGCCACTGAATACTGCGCCGCCAGAACTGCATGGATCACCCCCAAGGAATAAGAGGCTGAAACACTGCAACAGCCGTGCCGATTGTATACAACGCAATCGACAATCTTATTCCCAGGTTGTGCTCAGGCCATCAACCCTGGATGGTCTTGGCAATGGTCTCGACCGTGGCGCTGACTTGCTCTTGGTAACGCTCGAGTTCCTGCTGGTGCTGCTTCTTCATTTCGATCTGCTGCGAGCACAGGTTCATCGCCGCCAGCACCAGCAGGCGGTCGCCGATCAGGGTCGGGTACTTGCGCTTGGTGTCGGCCAGCGCGGCCTTGAGCATCATGGCCGCGTCCATCAGGGTCTGTTCTTCCCCGGCCGGCGCCTTGATCGAATAGTCTTCCCCGAGAATGGAGATGACCTTTACCCCGGCTCCGTGGCTCATACGCTGACCGGACCTGCGTTGACCCGGTCGACCAGGGCCTGGATGCGGGCGGCGGTGGCGCCGTGCTTCTCTTCCTGCTCCATCAGGCTCAGTTGCAGGCTTTCGTTTTCATCCTTGGCCTGGGCCAGTTCCGCGGTCAGGGTCTGGTTGGTGTGCGAAAGGGTCTGGTTCTGCTGCACCAGGTCGCTGACGAGCTGTTCCAATTGGCTGAGGGAGGCTTCCAACATTTTGATTTCCAGGCATTTTTCAAAGGGCGCGTACGATAAAGAAAAGTCACCGGGGATGCCAGGGCTAAACCGGCGCAAGGCCTTGATTTTCCTGGCGGGCGACCGTTCTCGCGAGCTTTAGAGACTGCCGTCGGCCGATTGGGTTCCTGCACTTCGTCGCTTGGGGCCCGATGCGGCAAATGCGCACAGGGGCTCAAGACTTCCATCCCATGACCGATAAGTCAGCCAACAGCAGTCTCAGCCCGCAAGGACGCGGCCCTTCCTGGTATCCCCAATGTCCCTTCGCAACATGAACATCGCCCCCCGGGCCTTCACCGGATTCTCCCTGATCGGCGCCCTGATGCTGATCCTCGGGGTCTTCGCCCTGAACCAGATGAGCAACATCCGCGGCGCCGCCGAGAACATCACCTCCAGCAGCGTGCCGAGCATCAAGAACCTCGACGAGTTCACGCAGCTGTCCCTGCGTCTGCGGGTGCTGTCGTACCGCCTGCTGGTGAACCGCGAACCGGACGTCCAGCAGAAGACCATCGAGCTGCTGGAGATGCGCAACCAGCAGATCCGCAAGGCCCAGACCGACTACGAGCCGCTGATCAGCAGCCCGCAGGAACGTGCCGCCTATGACCAGTACGTGCAGTTGCTGGGTCAGTACCGCCAGATCGAAGACCGGATGAAGACCCTGTCGCGCAACAATCAGGTGGACGCACTGCGCAATCTGGTGAACACCGAGCTTCTGGACAACTCCGAAGCGATCAACACCGTGCTCAACCAGCTGATGCAGATCAACGGCGAGCAGATCAGCAAGACCAACCAGAACGCCGCCGACCAGTACGCCACCGCGTTCACCCTGGTGGTGAGCCTGCTGGTGATCGCCACCGGCCTGACCTTCCTGTTCGCCTGGCTGCTGACGGTCAGCATCACCAAGCCGATCGCCAAGGCCCTGGACGCGGCGGAGACCATCGCCGAAGGCAACCTGACCCGTTCGATCCACGTCGACGGCAGCGACGAAGCCGGTCGCCTGCTGGCGGCCATGGCCAAGATGCAGTCCAAGCTGCGCGACACCCTGCAGCGGATCTCCGGTTCGGCCACCCAACTGGCCTCCGCCGCCGAAGAGCTCAACAGCGTCACTGACGAAAGCGCCCGTGGCCTGACCCAGCAGAACAACGAGATCGAGCAGGCCGCCACCGCCGTCAACGAAATGACCAGCGCCGTGGAAGAAGTCGCCCGCAACGCGGTCAGCACCTCCGAAGCCTCCCGGCACGCCACCACCTCCGCCGGCGACGGCCGCGACCTGGTGATGGAGACCGTCAGCGCCATCGAACGCATGAGCGCCGACGTGCAGAGCACCGCCACCCTGATCGGCGACCTGGCCAACGAGTCCCGCGACATCGGCAAGGTGCTGGACGTGATCCGCGGCCTGGCCGACCAGACCAACCTGCTGGCCCTCAACGCCGCCATCGAGGCCGCCCGTGCAGGCGAAGCCGGTCGCGGCTTCGCCGTGGTGGCCGACGAAGTGCGGGCCCTGGCCCACCGCACCCAGCAGTCGACCAGCGAGATCGAGCGGATGATCGGCAGCATCCAGAGCGGCACCGAACACGCCGTGGACTCGATGCGCAACAGCACCGAGCGCGCCGAATCGACCCTGAACATCGCCCGCGGCGCCGGCCTGTCGCTGGACACCATCAACAGCGCCATCGTCGAGATCAACGAGCGCAACCTGGTGATCGCCAGCGCCGCCGAAGAACAGGCACAGGTGGCGCGGGAAGTGGACCGCAACCTGGTGAACATCCGCGACCTGTCGGTGCAGTCGGCCACCGGCGCGAATCAGACCAGTGCGGCGAGCAACGAACTGTCGCGCCTGGCGCTGGATCTGAACAACATGGTCGGCCGCTTCAGCCTCTAAGCCCTCCAGTGGTGAGGGAGCCTGCTCCCTCACCACAAAATCCAAGTCTGTCCGCGGTATCGCAAGGGGCGCGCAAAAAGCTCTTTGACAGCCGCGCATTTGCGCAGGTTATTATCGCTGGCACACAGACTGCATGGTCAGTCCGTGCCCGCCTTTACGCTTTTCTGGAGTGATGCCTTTGAATGCGACGACCATCAACAGCCTGTTCTTGATCGGCGCGTTGCTGGTAGGTGCAAGCATTCTGGTGAGCTCACTGTCCTCCCGCCTGGGCATCCCGATCCTGGTCATCATCCTCGCCGTGGGCATGACCGCCGGGGTCGACGGCGGCGGGATCATCTTCGACAACTACCCGACGGCCTACCTGGTCGGCAACCTGGCGCTCGCGGTGATCCTGCTCGACGGCGGCCTGCGCACGCGGGTGTCGAGTTTTCGCGTGGCGCTGTGGCCGGCGCTGTCGCTAGCCACGGTCGGGGTGCTGATCACCACGGGGCTGACCGGCATGGCCGCGGCCTGGCTGTTCGACCTGAACCTGATCCAGGGCCTGCTGATCGGCGCCATCGTCGGTTCCACCGACGCCGCGGCGGTGTTCTCGCTGCTCGGCGGCAAGGGCCTGAACGAACGGGTGACCGCCAGCCTGGAAATCGAATCCGGCAGCAACGACCCGATGGCGGTGTTCCTCACCGTCACCCTGATCGACATGCTCGCCAGCGGCCAGACCGGCCTGCACTGGAGCCTGCTCACCCACCTGGTCCGCGAGTTCGGCATCGGCGGGGTGATCGGCCTGGGCGGCGGCTGGCTGATGCTGCAACTGGTCAACCGGATCAACCTCGCCACCGGCCTGTACCCGATCCTGGTGATCGCCGGCGGCCTGGTGGTGTTCGCCCTGACCAACGCCTTGCACGGCAGCGGCTTCCTGGCGGTGTACCTGTGCGGCCTGGTGATCGGCAACCGCCCGGTGCGCAGCCGCCACGGCATCCTGCACATGCTCGACGGCATGGCCTGGCTGGCGCAGATCGGCATGTTCCTGGTGCTGGGGCTGTTGGTCACCCCGCACGATTTGCTGCCCATCGCCCTGCCCGCCCTGGGCCTGGCGCTGTGGATGATCCTGTTCGCCCGGCCGCTGTCGGTGGTGGTCGGCCTGCTGCCGTTCAAGGCGTTCCACGGCCGCGAGAAAGCCTTCATTTCCTGGGTCGGCCTGCGCGGCGCGGTGCCGATCATCCTGGCGGTGTTCCCGCTGATGGCCGGGCTGCCCAATGCGCAGCTGTACTTCAACCTCGCCTTCTTCATCGTGCTGGTGTCGCTGCTGGTGCAGGGCACCAGCCTGCCGTGGGTCGCCCGCCTGCTGAAGGTCACGGTGCCTCCGGAGCCGGCGCCGATATCGCGCTCGGCGCTGGAGGTGCACGTCACCAGCGAGTGGGAGCTGTTCGTCTACCGCCTCGGCGCCGAGAAATGGTGCATCGGCTCGCCCCTGCGCGAGCTGAAAATGCCCGAGGGCACCCGCATCGCGGCCCTGTTCCGTGGCCAGCAACTGCTCCATCCGTCGGGTAGCACGGTGCTGGAAGTCGATGATCTGCTGTGCGTCATCGGCCACGAACACAACCTGCCGGCCCTCGGAAAACTGTTCAGCCAGGCACCGCAGCGGGGCCTGGACCTGCGCTTCTTCGGCGACTTCGTGCTCGAAGGAGACGCCCAGCTTAAAGCCGTCGCCGCCCTTTACGGCCTGTCCGCCGAGGGCATCGATCCGGACATGACCCTGGGCCGCTTCATCGCCCAGAAAGTCGGGGGTGCCCCGGTGGTCGGCGACCAGGTGGAGTGGAACAACACCCACTGGACGGTCGCGGTCATGGACGGGAACAAGATCGGCAAAGTGGGCGTCAGATTCCCCGAAGGAAGTCGCCCGGGCCCCGGGCTCTTCCTCTAAACTGCGTCCACCATCACTTGCTTGACCGGTCTCTATGCCTACCCTGCGTTCCTTTTTCGCCGCGGCCCTGCTGGGCCTGAGTCTTTCCGTCGGCCCGCTTCAAGCCGCCGAGCCGCCGTCCAGCGAAGCCGTCCAGGCCAGCCTGGACAAGATCGCCGACCGCAAACTGCCGGAGGCCGACCAGAAGGCCCTGCAGACGGTGCTGCAGAACACGCTGACCCAGCTCAACAACCGGCGCGACTACGAACGCAAGCTGAGCGACCTCAAGCAACTGCTGGCCACCGCCCCCAAGCAGACCCTGGACAACACCCGCGAGCTGACGCGCCTCAAGGCCAGCAGCGTGGTGCCGGTGGCGCAGCGCTTCCCCAAGGAATCGATCGCGCAACTGGAGCAGATGCTGGCCGAGCGCTCGACCCAGCAGAGCGACATGCAGAAGGCCCTGGCCGACGCCAACAGCCTGATCATCACCGCCCAGACCCGCCCCGAGCGTGCCCAGGCCGAGATCGCCGGCAGCCAGACGCGCATCCAGCAGATCAACACCGTGCTCAAGACCGGCAAGGACAGCGGCAAGCCGCTGACCGCCGAACAGCGCGACCTGCTCAATGCCGAACTCGTGGCCCTGAACGCCCTGATCCCGCTGCGCCGCCAGGAACTGGCCGGCAACAGCCAGCTGCAGGATCTGGGCAACAGCCAGCATGACCTGCTCTCGGAGAAGTCCGACCGCCTGGACCGCGAGCTCCAGGAACTGCAGACCCTGATCAACCAGAAGCGCCTGGCCCAGTCCCAGGAGACCGTCACCCAGCAGTCCATCGAGGCCCAGAAGGCCGGCGGCAGCAGCCTGCTGGCCACCGAAAGCGCGGCCAACCTGAAACTCTCGGACTACTTGCTCAAGAGCACCGACCGCCTCAACGAAGTCACCCAGCAGAACCTGCAGACCAAACAGCAGCTGGACAGCCTGACCCAGAGCGACTCGGCCCTCGACGAGCAGATCAACGTGCTCAAGGGCAGCCTGCTGCTGTCCAAGATCCTCTACAAGCAGAAGCAGGCGCTGCCAAGGCTGCGGGTCGACCGTGACCTGGCGGACCAGATCGCCGACATCCGCCTGTACCAGTTCGAAGTCAGCCAGCAACGCGAACTGCTGAGCAACCCGGCCGCCTACGTCGACAATCTGCTGTCCACCCAGCCGCCGGAGCAAAACACCCCGCAGCTGCGCAAAAGCCTGCTGGAGCTGGCCAACACCCGCGCCGACCTGCTGGAGCGACTGAACCGCGAACTGAGCGCGGTGCTCAACGAATCGATCACCCTGCAGCTGAACCAGAAGCAACTGCTGAGCACCGCCCAAAGCCTGCGCGCGACCCTCGACGAGCAGATGTTCTGGATCCCCAGCAACAAGCCGCTGGACCTGGAATGGATGCGTGGCATTGCGGAGCGCCTCAAACGGCAGATCGACACCTTGCCCCTGGCCTCCAGCCTCAGCGAACTGACCGACGGCCTGACCCAGCGTCCGCTGCTGTTCCTGCCGCTGGCCCTGCTGATCGGCGCGCTGCTGTGGCGGCGCAAGCACCTGTATGCGCGATTGAACAAGGTCCACCAGGACATCGGCCACTTCAAGCGCGACAGCCAGTGGCACACCCCCCAGGCGATCCTGATCAACATCCTGCTGGCGATGCCGGTGACCCTGGGCCTGGCCCTCTGCGGCCTGGCCCTGCAGATCGACGCCCGGGGGCAGAACGCCAACATGGGCGCGGCCTTGCTGCAGATGGCCCAGGCCTGGCTGGTGTTCTACACCGCCTACCGGATCCTGGCGCCGGGCGGCGTGGCCGAGCTGCACTTCCGCTGGGAGAAGCCGCAGGTCGAGTTCCTCCAAGGCTGGATCCGCCGGCTCGGGCTGGTGGTGATGGCGCTGGTGGCCGTGGTGGCGGTCGCCGAACTGCAACCGGCGGCGCTGGCCGACGATGTGATCGGCATGCCGGTGGTGCTGACCTGCTACGCCCTGATGGCCTGGCTGCTCAGCCGCCTGCTGATCAGCAGCCCGACCCACGAGAACGCCTCGCTGTTCCGCAAGGCCGTGGGGATCATGTTCACCCTGCTGCCGATCGCGCTGTTCGTCGCGGTGTGCTTCGGCTACTACTACACCGCGCTGAAGCTCAGCGACCGCCTGATCAACACCCTGTACCTGCTGATGCTCTGGCTGGTCATCGAGGCCACCTTCGTGCGCGGCCTGGCCGTGGCGGCACGGCGCCTGGCCTACCAGCGGGCGCTGGCCAAGCGGCAGGCGGCCAAGGAAGCCGGCGACGGCGAAGCCGTCATCGAAGAGCCGACCCTGGACATCGAGAAGGTCAACGAACAGTCCCTGCGCCTGATCCGCCTGGCCCTGCTCGGCGGCTTCATCGCGGCGCTGTACTGGGCGTGGGCGGACCTGATCACGGTGTTCTCGTACCTGGACAACGTCACCCTCTACGAATACACCAGCGGCACCGGCGCCAACATGAGCATGGTGCCGATCAGCATCGGCGACATGCTCGGCGCGCTGATCATCATCGGCATCACCTTCGCCCTGGCGCGCAACCTGCCGGGCCTGCTCGAAGTGTTCGTGCTGTCCAAGCTCAACCTGGCCCAGGGCAGCGCCTACGCCACCACGACGCTGCTGTCCTACGTGATCGCCGGGGTCGGTTTCGTCTCCACCCTCTCCACCCTCGGGGTGAGCTGGGACAAGCTGCAATGGCTGGTGGCGGCGCTGTCGGTGGGCCTGGGTTTCGGCATGCAGGAAATCTTCGCCAACTTCATCTCCGGCATCATGATCCTGTTCGAGCGCCCGGTGCGGATCGGCGACACCATCACCATCGGCAACCTGTCGGGCACGGTAAGCAAGATCCGCATCCGCGCCACCACCATCACCGACTTCGACCGCAAGGACATCATCGTCCCGAACAAGACGTTCATCACCGGGCAACTGATCAACTGGTCGCTGACCGACACCATCACCCGGGTCACGCTCAAGCTGGGCGTGGACTACGGCTCCGACCTGGACCTGGTCAAGGAGCTGCTGCTCAAGGCCGCCCGGGAAAACCCGCGGGTGCTCAAGGAGCCGGAGCCGCACGTGTACTTCCTCAACTTCGGCGAAAGCACCCTGGACCACGAACTGCGCATGCACGTGCGCGACCTCGGCGACCGCAACCCGGTGATCGACGAGGTCAACCGCTTCATCAACCGCGAGTTCAAGAAGCAGCACATCAACATCTCGTTCCGCCAGATGGAGGTCTACCTGAAAAACCTCCACGGCCAGGAATACAAGATGGTGCCCATCGAGCCCGAAGCCAAAACCATCGTGCCGGTCGCCGACAACCAAAAGCCGCTGCAGGAACCGCCGCCGGCCAAGCTCGACTAACCGGCCTATTCCCAGCAGAATGCTCGGACATTCTGCTGGAGCCGGCCCTTGAAAGCCCTCGACGAACTGACCTTCGACAACCGCTTCGCCCGCCTGGGCGATGCGTTCTCGGCCCATGTGCTGCCCGATCCCATCGACAACCCGCGGCTGGTAGTCGCCAGCCCCGCGGCCATGGCGCTGCTGGATCTCGACCCGGCGACGGCCGACACGCAGGCGTTCGCCGAGCTGTTCGGCGGCCACACACTCTGGGCCGATGCCGAACCGCGGGCGATGGTCTATTCCGGGCATCAGTTCGGCGGCTACACGCCGCAGCTGGGCGACGGTCGCGGCCTGCTGCTGGGTGAAGCGGTCAACGATGCCGGCGAACACTGGGACCTGCACCTCAAGGGCGCCGGGCAGACGCCGTTCTCGCGCATGGGCGACGGCCGTGCGGTGCTGCGCTCGTCGATCCGCGAGTTCCTCGCCTCCGAGGCGCTGCATGCCCTGAACATCCCCACCAGCCGCGCCTTGTGCGTGATCGGCTCAGACACCCCGGTATGGCGCGAGAAGCAGGAACGGGCGGCGATGGTGCTGCGCCTGGCGCCGAGCCACATCCGCTTCGGCCATTTCGAATACTTCTACTACACCCAGCGCACCGAGCAGCAGAAGCAACTGGGCGAACACGTGCTGGCCGAGCATTTCCCCCATTGCCTGGAACAGCCGGAACCCTACCTGGCGATGTTCCGCGAAATCGTCGAGCGCAACGCCGCACTGATCGCCCAATGGCAGGCCTACGGCTTCTGCCACGGGGTGATGAACACCGACAACATGTCGATCCTCGGCATCACCTTCGACTACGGCCCGTATGCCTTCCTCGACGACTTCGACGCCCACTTCATCTGCAACCATTCCGACGACCAGGGCCGCTACTCCTTCAGCAACCAGGTGCCGGTCGGCCAATGGAACCTCAGCGCCCTGGCCCAGGCCCTGACGCCGTTCATCAGCGTCGAGGCCCTGCGCGAAACCCTCGGCCTGTACCTGCCGCTGTTCCAGGCGCATTACCTGGACCTGATGCGCCGCCGCTTCGGCTTCACCACCGCCGAGGACGGGGACCAGGCATTGCTCGAACAGTTGCTGCAACTGATGCAGAACAGCGGCGTCGACTACACCCTGTTCTTCCGCCGCCTGGGCGAAGAGCCGGCGGAACAGGCCGTCGCCCGGCTGCGCGACGACTTCGTCGACATCAAGGGTTTCGATGCCTGGGGCGAACGCTATGTCGCCCGCGCTGCGCGGGACGGCGACACCGGCCAGGAACAGCGCCGGGCGCGCATGCACGCGGTCAATCCGCTGTATACCTTGCGCAACTACCTGGCCCAGCGGGCCATCGAAGCGGCCGAGGCCGGCGACTATTCAGAGGTTCGCCGGCTGCACGCGGTGCTGAGCAAGCCGTTCGAGGAACAGCCGGGTATGGAAAGCTACGCCGAGCGGCCGCCGGAGTGGGGCAAGCATCTGGAGATCAGTTGTTCGTCGTGAGCCGTTTCATTCCAGAGGGTCGATGGCGCTCACGACACGAGCGACGATGTCCGCCATCGTCACGTCGTCCAACCGCTCGATGAACCTGGCCGACCCTTCACGCACACGCTGCTCGATATCGAAACTTCGCACCTGGTTGCACACCGCCACACCATTGGTCTCATGGCCGTTGACGGTCACGGTCAGGCCAGTGCTGCGGGCAAAGTTGCCGCCGCTGGTCACCGGGACGGTCATGCTGACGCCCAATGCGTTGATCTCGCGCGGCGTGATAACGACAAAGCGGTGGCGGTTCATCATTTCCCTTCCGGCCACGGGATTGGGATCGATCCAGTACACATCCCCCCGCTGCGGGGGCTGCCTGCGCACCATCAACCCAATTCCCGCCCGATCGGACTGCCTTCCCGGGCTTCGGCCGTCTGAGCATTCAACTCTTGAAGCTGCTCGCCCCCCTCAAGCAGCTCAGACAACCGGTAGCGTTTACGTGCGGGTGGATCCACCGGACGGGCAATCAGTTCGCCATCCACCACATTCAGTTCAAGCTGCGCACCCACTTCAAGGTGCATGAGCTTGAGCAGTGTCGGCGGTATCGTGATGATCGCCGCCCCACCTTGGCGACGGATCCTGGAAGTTACGGACATGGCGTCACTCCGTTCCGAGAAGAAGGAGTCATTGGACTCCCAAAAAGTGCAACAAAAGTAGCACGCTGATTCAGGCAAAGCGATCTCCTGGCGATAGACGCACAAAACGTTCAGGTACCTTGCAGCGTAGTTTTGATCCGAGCCGGGAACCGGTTGAAACTGTGAGCAGTTGCGACATTGATAATTCGCACTCGCGACACCAGTTAATGCTCACCGAACGCCTATCGAAGAATTCCCATGACTGAAGCACTCCTCATCCCCTGCCCCACCTGCAACGGCCTCAACCGCATCCCCGCCGAACGCTTGGGCGACCGGCCCAAATGCGGGCGCTGCAAGGCCGATGTCCTGCTGGACAAGCCTTTCGAGCTGAATCAGGGCGACTACGCCAGCCAGATCAAGGGCGACCTGCCGCTGCTGGTGGACGTGTGGGCGGACTGGTGCGGGCCGTGCAAATCGTTTGCGCCGGTGTTCGAGCAGGCCGCCGCGCAACTGGCGGGCAAGTGCCGGCTGGCCAAACTCGACAGCGAGGCCAACCAACAGTTGGCGGCGCAGTTGGGGATCCGTTCGATCCCGAGCCTGATCCTGTTCAGGAACGGCAAGGAAGTGGCGCGCCAGAGCGGCGCGTTTCCGCTGCCGCAACTGATGGCCTGGCTGCGCAGCCAGGGCATCTGACACCCGTCCCGACCATGCAGGAGCGAGCAGGCTCGCTCCTGCCGTTTCAGGCGTCGGTCAGCAGGTTGTGCAGCTCGACGAACTGCTGGGTCAGCTTGTGCCGCGGGTCCAGGTGGATCAACGGGATGCTGGCCTGGTGCGATTCACGCATCTTGACCGAACTGGCCAGGTACACCGGCAGCACCGGCAGGCCCTCGGCAATCAGCTCGTCGAGCATCTGCTGGGGCAGGCTGGCCCGGGCCTGGAACTGGTTGACCACGATGCCTTCCACCTCCAGCGCTTCGTTGTGGTCGTCCTTCAGTTCTTCGATCTCCGCCATCAGGCCGTACAGCGCCTGGCGCGAGAAGCTGTCGCAATCGAAGGGGATCAGCACGCGGTCAGCGGCGATCAACGCCGATACGGCATAGAAGTTCAAGGCCGGCGGGGTGTCGAGGTAGATCCGGTCGTACTCGCCGTCCAGTTCTTCCAGCAATTTTCGCAGCTTGTTGATCTTGTGCTTGGCCTCAAGCTTGGGCTGCAGGTCGGCAAGCTCCGCGGTGGCGGTGATGACGTGCAGGTTGTCGAAGGGAGTCTCGTAGATGTCCACCTGGTTCTTCTTCGAGAACGGCCCCGACGAGAGCGTCTGCTTGAAGAAGTCGGCGATGCCCATCGGGATGTCTTCCCCGGTGAGCCCGGTCAGGTACTGGGTCGAGTTGGCCTGGGCGTCGAGATCCACCAACAGCGTGCGATAGCCTTCGCTGGCGCTGACCGCCGCCAGATTGCAGGCAATGCTGGATTTGCCCACGCCACCTTTCTGATTGAACACCACGCGCCGCATGACTAGACCTCCGTCCATCAAAGAATGACCGAGTGTAGATGCGCCTGCCCCTGCTTCGCTACCTTCGCCGAAGCGGACTACAAGGTCATACGCAAATAGCCGACAACATTCCCGCAGACTCTGCCCGCTCACGCTGACTTGGCTGACAGACACGGCTTGCGCAATCTGGAAAATAACCACCGACAGTCTGCAATGCGCACCATTCGGTACGTTGTGCTGTACAAAATGTAACCAACATTTGCTACACACTCGTCGCACCGGGATAATGCGCGCCACCCGGCGCCAGGCGCCGCGCCTACGGCACCCCAAGCCCGGCCGCGGCATCGGTCGAACCGCGTCAATGAAGCCCGCAGGGGCGGGATGAATGTCCGTGATCAACTTCAACATCGCCCAATGGCGCGCATGGGCTCCGGGGCTCGACAGCGAGCAGGCCTGGCTGGACTGGAGCCGGCGGCCGGTCGTGCCCGAGGCCAGCGACGCCGCGCCCGATGTGTCGTTCCTGCCGGCCATGCAGCGCCGCCGGCTCAGCCGTCTGGCACGGATGGCGTTCAGCGTCGGCTGGCCCCTGGCCGAAGGCCGGGACGAGCTGCCGCTGGTGTTCGTGTCGCGGCACGGCGAAACCCCTCGCACCTTCGACATCCTCAGCGACCTGGCCACGGAACAGCCGCTTTCGCCGACCCAGTTCAGCCTGTCGGTGCACAACGCGATCATCGGCCTGTGGTCGATCATGCGCGGCGAAACCAGCGAGATGACCGCGCTTGCCGCCGCCGGCGACGGGCTGGAGCACGGCATGCTCGAAGCCTGCGCCCTGCTTGACGAAGGCGCTCCGGCCGTCCTGCTGGTGATCGCCGAAGAGCAGCCGCCCCAGGCCTATTCGGCGTGGATCGACGACGTGCCGTTTCCCTACGCCCTCGGCCTGCTGCTGACGCCGGGCACCGGCTGGCGGCTGACGCTGAACAGCGCCCCGCAAGCGCTGTCCAAAGCGCACTGGCCCCACGCGCTGAACCTCGTGCAGACCCTGCTCGGCCAGCAAACCCTCTGCCAACATGCCTGGAAAAATCGAGTATGGACCTGGCAACGCAACCTGTGACCGGAAAACACCGCGACGCCTACCTCTGGCGCCTGCTGGCCACTGCCGCAAGCTTCGCGTTGTTCGGGCTCGGCGGCCTGTGCCTGCGCCTGCTGGTGTTTCCGTTGCTGGCCTGCCTGCCGGGCGACGCCCAGGCCCATCGCCGGCGCGCGCGCCAGACCGTCAGCCGGCTGTTCTGGTTTTTCGTGCGGTTCATGGCCCGCACCGGCGTGCTGACCTACGACATCCAGGGCGCCGAACGCCTCGGCCGGCCCGGCCAGATGATCATCGCCAACCACCCGTCGCTGATCGACGTGGTGTTCCTGATCGGCCTGGTGCCCCACGCCAACTGTGTGGTGAAACAGAGCCTGTGGACAAACCCCTTCACCCGCGGCCCGCTGCGCCGCACCGGCTACATCAGCAACGACGGCAGCCTGGAAATGCTCGATGCCGCCGCCGACGCCCTGAAGGACGGCCAGCCCCTGATCATTTTCCCCGAAGGCACCCGCACCCGCCCGGGGCAGCCGCCGGCCTTTCATCGGGGGGCCGCGGCCATCGCGCTGCGCGGTGCCAGACTTCTCACACCGGTGATCATCAAGGTCAGCCCCACCACGCTGACCAAGGCCGAACCCTGGTATCGGATCCCCAGCCGCCGCGTGCATTTCAGTTTTCGCGTCGGCGCCGATATAGACCCACAGACCTTTGCCGCGCAGGGGCCCGCACCCCAGGCCTCGCGCAAGCTAAACGATCATTTGCACCAATTTTTCATTAAGGAGCTCGCCGAAGATGAGCGATCTGCACCGTGAGATAAAACGGCTGATCATCGATGCCCTGGGCCTCGAAGACATCAGCGTCGACGACATCGACGACGACATGACGCTGTTCGGCGAGGGCCTGGGCCTGGATTCCGTCGACGCCCTGGAACTGGGCCTGGCCATCCAGAAGAAGTACGGCATCAAGATCGACGCCGATGCCAAGGACAACCGCAACCATTTCGCCAACGTGACCAGCCTCGCGGCTTTCGTCACGGCCAAACAGGCAGCTTGAGACCCACCATGCAAACTCGTGACGACATCTTCAACACCCTGCGCGACGCCCTGGTCGAACTGTTCGAACTGGATCCGGCCCGCGTGAGCCTGGAGTCGAACCTGTACCAGGACCTGGAAATCGACAGCATCGACGCCGTCGACCTGATCGATCACATCAAGCGCCAGACCGGCAAGAAAATCGCCGCCGAGGAATTCAAGTCGGTGCGCACCGTCAGCGACGTGGTCGAGGCGGTCTACCGTCTGGTTCAGCCGGCCGCATGAGCCGACTGATCGGCCTCGGCCTGCTGCTGGCGGGTCTGCTGTACCCCTTTGCGGTGTATTTCGGCATGGAGCACTTTGCGCCGTGGCAGTTCGGGTTGCTGCTGGGCGGCCTGTGGCTGGCCCGGGCGCTGACCGGCCGGCGCAAGCCCGGCAGCCTGTGGATGGCCGCCACGGCCATCGGCTTCTGTCTGGTGCTGGCGGTGTTCGACAGCCCGCGCCTGCTGCGCTGGTATCCGGTGCTGATCAGCGGCTTCATGCTGGCGCTGTTCGGCCTGAGCCTGAAGTACGGCCCGCCGATGGCCGAGCGCCTGGCGCGCCTGCGCGAACCGCACCTGCCGCCCGCCGCGGTGCGCTACACCCGCCGGGTCACCGTGGCCTGGAGCGTGTTCTTCTTCTGCAACGGTTTGTGCGCCGCCCTCCTGACCCTGTGGGCGCCGCTGCATTGGTGGATGTTGTACACCGGCCTGATCTCCTACGGGCTGATCGGCCTGATGTTTGCCATTGAATGGCTGATACGACAACGGGTAAGAGGCCGTACATGAACTGGACTAGACTTGAGCAACTGTTGCTCAAGGAACTGCCGGCCCGCGCAGTCGCCTGCGCACCGGCGCTGAACCACGCACAACTGTGCCGGCAGGCCCTGAGCCTGGCCGCCGGCCTGCAGGCCCGGGGCGTGCGGCAGATCGCCGTGCACCTGGAGGACGCCGCCGAACTGGCCGTTGCGCTGCTCGGCGCCTGGCGCGCAGGCGTCGGCGTGCTGCTGCCTTCGGACCTGCAGGCCCAGACCCGCCAGCGCTGGTCGGACGACGTCGACCTGTGGCTGACCGACCAGGCCGGCGACCCGCACCTGAACGATTTCGACCATTCGCCCCTGAGCGCCACCGAGCTCGACCTCGACCGGTGCCGGCTGAGCCTGTGCACCTCCGGCTCCAGCGGCGAACCCAAGCGCATCGACAAGACCCTGCGCCAACTGGCCAACGAGGTCGAAGCCCTCGAACGGCTCTGGGGCACGGACCTGGGTGACGCCTGCATCATCGGCAGCGTGGCCACCCAGCACATCTACGGCCTGCTGTTCCGCGTGCTTTGGCCGCTGTGCGCCGGACGCCCGTTCGTGCGCCGGCAACTGCCGTTCCCCGAAGACCTGCAGCGCACCAGCCGCGAACACCCGTCCTACGCCTGGGTCGCCAGCCCGGCCCTGCTCAAGCGCATGGGCGACAACCTCGACTGGCCGGCCCTGAGCGCGGTGCGCCGGGTGTTTTCCTCCGGCGGTGCATTGCCGCCGGACGCCGCGCAGGACCTGCACCGGCGCCTGGGGCAGTGGCCGACGGAAATCCTCGGCAGCTCTGAGACCGGCGGCATCGCCTGGCGTCAGGGCGAACCGCTCTGGCAGCCGTTCCAGGGCGTCAAGCTGAGCCAGGACAACGACGGCGCCTTGCTGATCGCCTCGCCTTACCTGCCCGCCGGCCACATCGAACACACCGCCGACGCCGCGCGCATGGCGGCCGATGGCCGGTTCGAGCTGCTGGGCCGGCTGGACCGGATCGTGAAACTGGAAGAGAAGCGCATCTCCCTGCCGATGCTGGAACAGGCACTCACGGCCCACGACTGGGTCGCCGAAGCGCGTCTGGGCGTGGTGCAGGAGAACCGCGCCTCCCTCGGCGCCCTGCTGGTGCTCAGCGAGCAGGGATTGCACACCCTGCGCGAGCACGGCCGGCGCCACCTGACCGACACCCTGCGCCGACACCTGAGCCCGCACTGCGAGGCTTTGGCCCTGCCCCGGCGCTGGCGGTTGCTGCGGCAATTGCCCCTGAACACCCAGGGCAAACTGCCCCAGACCGACGTCGACGCGCTGCTGCTGGCGCCCCGGCCAAAGGCGCCGGAGGTGCTTGAGCAACTCGAAAGCGACGGCGAATGGAGCCTGCAACTGGCGGTGCCGCCGGACCTGGCCCACTTCAGCGGCCACTTCCCCATGGCCCCGGTGCTGCCCGGCGTGGTGCAGGTGGAATGGGCGTTCAACCTCGCCCGCCACTGCATGAACCTCGGCGGAACGTTCGCCGGCATGGAAGTGCTCAAGTTCCAGCAACTGGTGCGCCCCGGCGACGAGATCCAGCTGCACCTGCGCTTCGATCCCGAGCGCGGCAAGGTCTACTTCGCCTACCGCAACGAGACCGCCACCTGCTCCAGCGGCCGGATCCTGCTGGGCGCCGCCCGCCCTTCCCCAGCGGAGGACCGGCATGCATAACCCCTGCGCGGTCATCCCCGTCTACAACCACGAAACCGCCGTCACCACGGTGGTCGACGCCCTGCTCGCCCACGGCCTGCCGTGCATCCTGGTGGACGACGCCAGCCACCGCGCCTGCGCCCGGGTGCTCGACGCGCTGGCCGGGCGCGAGCGGGTTCACCTGGTGCGCCTGACCGCCAACCAGGGCAAGGGCGGCGCGGTGATGACCGGCCTGCGCGAAGCGGCGCGGCTGGGGTTCACCCACGCCTTGCAGGTGGACGCCGACGGCCAGCACGACCTGCAAGACGTCGCCCGGTTCATCGAAGCCTCCCGCGCGCTGCCCGGCGCAGTCATCTGCGGCTATCCGCTGTACGACGCCAGCGTGCCCAAGGGCCGTCTGTACGCACGCTACCTGACCCACGCGATGGTGTGGATCAACACCCTGTCGCTGCAGATCCGCGATTCGATGTGCGGCTTTCGCGTGTACCCGCTGGAACCGACGCTGGCGGTGATCGACTCGGCGCGGATCGGCAAGCGCATGGACTTCGATTCGGACATCCTCGTGCGCCTGGCGTGGCGCAACCGGCCGATGCACTGGCTGCAGACCCGCGTGCACTACCCGCTGGACGGCGTGTCGCACTTCCGGCTGTTCCACGACAACCTGCTGATCTCGGGCATGCACACGCGGCTGTTCTTCGGCATGCTCCTGCGTGCGCCGGCGATCCTCTGGCGACGGTGGCGGACATGAGCGCCGAGACCGAAAACAAGCACTGGGCCGACCGCCAGGAGCGCGGCAGCTTCCTGCTGATGAAATTCACCGCGTTCGCCGCACGGCTGCTGGGCCGGCGCCTGCTGAGCCCGCTGCTCTACGGCATCGTCCTGTATTTTTTCCTGTTCGGCCGCAGTGCCCGGCAGAGCGCCTGGCAGTACCAGCGGCGCCTCGCCGACTGGAGCGGGCGCAGCGAGCTGCGCCCCGGTCTGTGGCGGGTGTTCAGCCAGTTCATGGCGTTCGCCGATGCGATGCTCGACAAGCTCGACGTGTGGCACGGCAAGATCGGCCTCGAACAGATCGAGATCGTCGACCCGGCGCTGCTGCGCCACCAGATGCGCGGCAAGCGCGGACAACTGCTGGTCGGCTCGCACCTGGGCAACCTGGAAGTGTGCCGGGCGCTGGCGGAGATCGGCGAGAAGGTCACCATGAACGTGCTGGTGCACACCAAGCACGCCGAACAGTTCAACCGCCTGCTGGGCGAAGCCGGGGCCACCAACCTGCGGCTGATCCAGGTCAGCGAGCTGGATCCTGTGATCATGCTGCAGCTGCACGAACGCCTTGAGCGCGGCGAATGGCTGGCGATCGCCGGCGACCGCGTGCCGCTGCACGGCGGGCGCAGCGTGACCGTGGACTTCCTCGGCCACCCGGCTGCGTTCCCCCAGGGGCCGTGGCTGCTGGCCGGGCTGCTCAAGTGCCCGGTCAATCTTCTGATGTGCCTGAAGCGGCCCGACGGCCGCTACCGCCTGACCCTCGAACCCTTCGCCGACAGCGTGGAATGGAAGCGCAGCGAACGCGAACAGGTCATTCATCAGTGGGCATCCCGCTATGCCCGGCGACTGAGTCACTATTGCCTCGAAGCACCGCTGCAATGGTTCAATTTCTACCCATTCTGGAAAACCGATGACCACGCCAACCCCTGAGCCGGTAACCTTCGGCGAACGCCCCTTGCGCATCGAAGACGTGCTGGCCCTGGCCGAACGCCGGGCGCCCGCGCAGTTGCAGAGCGACGCCGACTACCGCCGGCGCATCGCCAAGGGCGCGCAGTTCCTCGACTCGCTGCTGGACAAGGAAGGCGTGATCTACGGCGTGACCACCGGCTACGGCGACTCCTGCGTGGTCGCGGTGCCTCTGCACCACGTCGAGGCGCTGCCGCAGCACCTGTTCACCTTCCACGGCTGCGGGCTGGGCAAGCTGCTCGACGCCCAGGCCACCCGTGCGGTGCTGGCGGCGCGCTTGCAGTCGCTGTGCCACGGCGTGTCCGGGGTGCGGGTCGAACTGCTGGAGCGGCTGCAGGCGTTTCTTGAGCGCGACATCCTGCCGCTGATCCCGGAAGAGGGCTCGGTGGGCGCCAGCGGCGACCTGACGCCGCTGTCCTACGTCGCGGCGACCCTCTCCGGCGAGCGCGAAGTGATGTTCCGCGGCGAACGCCGCCAGGCGGCCGACGTGCACCGGGAACTGGGCTGGACGCCGCTGGTGCTGCGGCCCAAGGAAGCCCTGGCCCTGATGAACGGCACCGCCGTGATGACCGGCCTGGCGTGCCTGGCCTTCGCCCGCGCCGATTACCTGCTGCAACTGGCCACCCGCATCACCGCGCTCAACGTGGTGGCGCTGCAAGGCAATCCGGAGCACTTCGACGAGCGCCTGTTCGCCGCCAAGCCGCATCCGGGGCAGATGCAGGTCGCCGCGTGGCTGCGCCAGGATCTGGCCATCGACGCGCCGACCGCGCCGCTGCACCGTCTGCAGGACCGCTACTCCCTGCGTTGCGCGCCCCACGTGCTCGGTGTGCTGGCCGACAGCCTGGGCTGGCTGCGCGGGTTCATCGAGACCGAACTCAACAGCGCCAACGACAACCCGATCATCGACGCCGAGGCCGAGCGGGTGCTGCACGGCGGGCACTTCTACGGCGGCCACATCGCGTTCGCCATGGATAGCCTGAAGAACCTCGTGGCCAACGTCGCCGACCTGCTCGACCGCCAGCTCGCCCTGCTGGTGGACGAGCGCTACAACCACGGCCTGCCGAGCAACCTGTCCGGCGCCGACGCCGAACGGGCGATGCTCAACCACGGTTTCAAGGCCGTGCAGATCGGCGCCAGCGCCTGGACCGCCGAAGCCTTGAAGAACACGATGCCGGCCAGCGTGTTCTCGCGTTCCACCGAATGCCACAACCAGGACAAGGTGAGCATGGGCACCATCGCCGCCCGGGATGCGATCCGCGTGCTGGAGCTGACCGAACAGGTGGCCGCCGCCACGCTGCTCGCCGCCCAGCAGGGCGTGTGGCTGCGCGGCCGGGCCGAGGACGCGCGGCCGTTGCCGCCGGCGCTGGCCGCGATGCACGAAGCGCTGGCCGAAGACTTTGCCCCGGTGATCGAAGACCGTGCCCTGGAAGGCGAACTGCGCCTGTGCCTGCAACGCATCGGCGAACGCCGCTGGAGGCTGCATGCGTAGCGCCGGGGTGCTTCATGCCGATGCGGAAGTGGTCGTGCCGTTCTTCGACGTCGATTCCATGCACGTGGTCTGGCACGGCCATTACGTCAAATACCTGGAAGTGGCGCGCTGCGCGCTGCTGGACAAGATCGGCCACAACTACAATCAGATGTCCGACTCGGGCTACGCCTGGCCGGTGATCGACCTGCAGCTGCGCTACGTGCGCGGCGCGGTGTTCGGCCAGCGGCTGAACGTGCGCGCCAGCCTGGTGGAATGGGAAAACCGGTTGAAGATCCATTACCTGATCACCGACGCCGTGACCGGCGAACGCCTGACCCGCGCAAGCTCGGTGCAGGTGGCGGTGGAGATCGGCAGCCGCGAGATGCAACTGGCGTCACCGAAAATCTTCACCCAAGCCGTGGAAAGGATGCTGCGATGACCGTTCCCTTCAAATGGCTCGGCGCTTTGGCGCTGCTGGCCGTGACGACGCTGGCCAATGCCTTCGACCTGGAACAGCTGCGCGATCAGCTGGCCAAACCTGACGTGATCCATGGCCGCTTCATCCAGGAGAAGCACCTGCGCGCGCTGCCCAAGCCGCTGGTCAGCCAGGGCAGTTTCGTCCTGGCCAGGGACCACGGCCTGCTCTGGCTGCTGAAGACCCCGCTGCAGCAGGACTACCGCATCACCGCCCAGGGCATTGCCCGGCGCGATGGCGGCGGCTGGCAGATGCTGCCGGACAAGAGCGCCGGCGCCGAGCAGAACCGGCTGTTCCTCGCCGTGCTGCAAGGCGACAGCAGCGGCCTGCAACGGGATTTCGAACTGGCCCTGAGCGGCGACGCCGACCAGTGGAAACTGACCCTGACCCCCCGTTCGGTGCTGCTCAAGCAGGTGTTCGACCGGATCGACATCGGTGGCGGCGCCTTGGTGCAGACCATCGAACTGCAGGAAACCCAGGGCGACAGCACCGTGCTGCGCATGCAGGACAGCACCGCCGGCCAACCGCTGAGCGACGCGGAGCGCCATGACTTTGCCCCGTGAACGCACGCCGGGCGAACGCCGGCTGCCCTGGCTGTTCCTGATCCTGCTGCTGGCGGTCGTCGCCCTGGGCGCCTGGCAATGGCGCAACGGCGCGCCGCTGTCGGCCAACCTGATGGAACTGGTGCCGGGCACCCACCCCGACGCGCTGGAGCTGCAGGCCGAACAGCGCATGCAGGAGCCGCTCAACCGCGAGATCCTGGTGCTGGTGGGCCACGCCGACCGCCGGCAAGCCGTCGCCATGGCCCAGGCCCTGGGCGAGCGCTGGCAGGCCAGTGGCCTGTTCGACAAGGTGCAGTGGAACCTTCAGGCCGACCTGCCCGCCCTGCGCGCACAATTGCTGCAAGGGCGGCTGGCGATGCTGTCGGCGGACGACCGGCAACTGCTGACCGAGCACCCGGATGCGTTCATCCAGCAACGGGTGCAGGCGCTGTTCGACCCCTTCGCCGGCTTCAGCCTGGTGCCCAGCCAGGACGACTGGCTGGGCCTGACCGGGCGAATCCAGAACAGCCAGCCCAAGCACGGCGCCGTGCAGCTGGACATCGGCAGCGGCGCGCTGGTCGCCGAGGCCGACGGCAAACAGTGGGTGCTGCTGCGCGCCCGCAGCACCGGCAACGCCTTCGACATGAACCTGCCGCCGCAGGTCGCCGCATTGCTGCAGCACAGCCGCGAACAGGCCGCGACGGCGGACGTGCAACTGCTGGCCGCCAGCGGCCTGCTGTACGCCGCCAGCGGCCAGCGGCAAGCCACACAGGAGATGACCTGGGTCGGCGGCGGCGCCACCCTCGGCATCCTGTTGCTGCTGCTGTTCGCCTTCCGCCGCTGGCGGGTGCTGCTGGCGTTCGTTCCGGTGCTGGCGGGCATGCTGTTCGGCGCAGTCGCCTGCGTGGCGCTGTTCGGCCATCTCCATGTGATGACCCTGGTGCTCGGCTCCAGCCTGATCGGCGTGGCGGTGGACTACCCGCTGCATTACCTGTCCAAGGGCTGGAGCCTCAAGCCCTGGCGCAGCTGGCCGGCCCTGCGCTTGACCCTGCCGGGGCTGACCCTGAGCCTGGTCACCAGCGCCATCGGCTACCTGGCCCTCGCCTGGACGCCGTTCCCGGCCCTGACCCAGATCGCCGTGTTCTCCGCCGCCGGGCTGCTCGGCGCGTACCTGTCGGCGGTGTGCCTGCTGCCGGCGCTGCTGGACAACGTCGAGCTGCGGCCGGCGCAATGGCCGCTGCGCCTGGCCGAACGGATGGTGGCGCTGCGCGAACGCCTGCTGGCGCACGCCAAGACACCTCTGCTGCTGGCGCTGCTGATCGCCTTCTGCACCGGCGGCCTGTTGCAGCTGGAGACCCGCAACGACATCCGCCAGTGGATCGGCGCACCGAAACGGCTGACCGACGAAGCCCAGGCCATCGCCCGCATCACCGGCTTCCAGCCCACCAGCCAGTTCTTCCTGGTGCGCGCCGCCAACCAGCAGGAACTGCTGGAGCGCCAGGCGGCGTTGAGCGAGCGCCTGCAGCAACTGGTCAACCTCGACAAACTGCAAGGCTATCTGGCCCTCGACCAGTTGCTCGGGCCGCCGGACCAACAGCAGCAGGTGCGCGAGGCCTTGGGCAGGCTGCCGCAGTTCTGGCAGCCGCTGATCGACCTCGGCGTGCCGCCCGAAGCGCTGCAGGCCGAGCTCGCCCGGTTGCAGGCCCTGCCCGCCGAGGACATTGACACCGCCCTGGCAGGCCCGCTCGGCGAGCCGTACCGCACCCTGTGGCTGGGCCCCACCGAAGACGGCGGCGTGGCGGCGATGACCAGCCTGCAAGGCCTGAACAACCCGGCGCTGCTGCGGGTGCAGGCGCGGGACCTGCCGGGCGTGGCGCTGGTGGATCGCCTCGGCGAACTGAACGACGTGTTCGCCGCCACCCAGATCAGCGCCGCCGAACTGAAGCTGGCCTCCTGCGTGCTGATCGTGCTGGTGCTGATCTTGCCGTTCGGCCTCGGCGGTGCGCTGCGCATCGTGTCCCTGCCGCTGCTGGCGGCGCTGTGCAGCCTGGCCAGCCTCGGCTGGCTCGGCCAGCCGCTGACCCTGTTCAGCCTGTTCGGCCTGTTGCTGGTGACGGCGATCAGCGTCGACTACGCGATCCTCATGCGCGAGCAGGTCGGCGGCGCCGCCGTCAGCCTGCTCGGCACCCTGCTGGCGGCGGCCACGACCTGGCTGTCGTTCGGCCTGCTGGCGGTGTCGAGCACCCCGGCGGTGAGCAACTTCGGCCTGTCGGTGAGCCTGGGGCTGGCGTTCAGCTTCCTGCTCGCCCCCTGGGCCGGCCGTCATGCCGCTGACGCCATCGCTGCGGAGCCGGCAGCATGACGGTCGCCGCGTTCTGGCTGACGGCCCTGGCGCTGTTCGCCGCGGCGACCCGTGCCGGCCGCTGCCTGGGCCTGATCCCGATCGTCAGCCAGTTGCTGCTGGCCAGCTTCGCCCTGCCGGTGCTGATGTACTTCTGGGTCGAACCGCAGTGGCACCTGAGCGGTGCGCAACTGATCGCGCCGGACTGGCTGAAACAACTCTACAGCCTGAGCTTCGCCCTGTTGCTGGGGCACATCCTCAGCGACGTGATCGACCTGCGCCTGGACCGCCAGAGCGTGAAGATCGCCGCGCCGAGCTTCGCCGTGCCGTTCGCCTGCGGCCTGGCGACCGCGCACTGGCTGCTGCCGGCGCAGCCGTGGATCAGCTCGCTGGCCATCGGCCTGGTGTTCGCCATCACCGCGATCCCGGTGCTGTACCTGTACCTGCGCCACATCGGTTACCCGCCGGCCGCCACCCGGCGCCTGGTGCAGACCGCCATCCTGATCGACCTGACCTGCTGGACGCTGTTCGGCCTGGCCCAGGGCAGCCTGCACCTGAGCAGCCTGCTGCTGCCGCTCGGGCTGGCCTGCGTGCCGGTGCTGCTGCGCCTGTTGCGCGTGCGCCGGCCGCTGCCCTACAGCCTCGGCTTCTTCGGGCTGCTGGTGGCGGCCGAACACTTCAAGCTCAACGCCCTGATCTTCGGCATCGGCTATCTGCTGTGCATGACCGCGCTCAAGATGCCGCTGGTGCTGCCGTTGCCGACACGCTGGATGAACCGCTTGCAGACGTGGTTCGCCATTCCGCTGATCCTCACCTTCGGCATCGTCCAGATCGACGTGCACAGCGCCTTCGCCAGCCTCGGGCCCGCGCAATGGGCGGCGCTGCTGGCGCTGCCGGTCGCCAGCAAACTGCTGGGCAACTGGCTCGGCCTGGGCTGGGCCGGCGCCTCGTTCGCGGGCGCCAGCCGCTGGCGCGAAAGCGTGCTGCTGAACATCCGCGGCCTGAGCGAGATCGTCTTTCTCAACCTGCTGCTGCAACAAGGCCTGATCAGCCCGGCACTGTACTTCGCGCTGATGCTGATGGGGCTGTTCGCCACATTGATGCCGGCCCTGACCGGCCTGCACCGCGCGTCCCTGAACCCCACCGCCGACCCGGCCAGGAGCCCACGTGCCGACCGTTGAAATGGAATCCCGTCAGGTGGCGGTGATCGGCGCCGGCCCGTCCGGCGCCATCGCCGCCGCGCTGCTCAAGCGCCAGGGACACGATGTGCTGGTGATCGAACGCCAACACTTCCCGCGCTTCTCCATCGGCGAGAGCCTGCTGTGCCATTGCCTGGACTTCGTCGAGGAGGCCGGCATGCTCGATGCCGTGAACGCCGCCGGGTTCCAGCGCAAGACCGGTGCCGCGTTCGCCTGGGGCGAGCGTTACAGTGCCTTCGACTTCAGTGACACCTTCACCGCCGGCAAACCGACCACCTTCCAGGTGCAGCGCGCCGGTTTCGACAAGCTGCTGGCCGACCAGGCCGCCCTGCAAGGGGTGGAGATCCGCTACGGCGAAGCCATCGCCGGCGTCGACTTCGACCGCCCGCGGCCGCAATTGACCGTGCAACGGGAGGACGGCGGCGAGTACCGCATCGAGGCGGATTTCGTGCTCGACGCCAGCGGCTACGGCCGGGTGCTGTCGCGCTTGCTGGCGCTGGAGGCGCCGTCGGACTTCCCGCTGCGCCAGGCGGTGTTCACCCACGTCGAAGACCGCATCGCCCACCCGGGCTTCGACCGCGAGAAGATCCTCGTCACCGTCCATCCAAGGCAACCGGACATCTGGTTCTGGACCATCCCGTTCAGCGACGGCCGCTGCTCGGTGGGCGTGGTGGCGGGCGCCGAACACTTCCAGGGGCACGAGGGCGACCTCGACGCCTGCCTGCGCGGCTTCATCGCGCAAACGCCGAGCCTGGCCGGCGTGCTGGAGCATGCCGTATGGGACACCCCCGCGCGCGCGCTGGGCGGCTACGCGGCCAACGTCAAGGCCCTGCACGGCCCGGGTTTCGCCCTGTTGGGCAACGCGGCGGAATTCCTCGATCCGGTGTTTTCCTCCGGGGTGACCATCGCGATGCGCTCGGCGAGCATGGCCGCCGGCCTGCTGCACCGCCAGCTGCTGGGCGAAACGGTCGATTGGCACAGCGAATTCGCCGTCCCCCTCCAACGCGGCGTCGACACGTTCCGCGCCTACGTTGAAGGCTGGTACGCCGGCACCTTCCAGGACGTGATCTTCCATGAGCACGCCTCCCCCGACATCCGCCGGATGATCTGCTCGATCCTCGCCGGTTACGCCTGGGACGGGCGCAACCCGTTCGTCAGCGAAGCGCGGCGCCGGCTGAAAACGATTTCCGAACTCTGCGCAAAGGACGCCCCATGAACTACTTGAGCGACAGTTACGTCGAGGAAACCCGTTTCGGCTTCTGGTTCCTGCGCAGCCACACCTGGCAGCACCATGTGCTGCGCGTGGCGATCAACGACCTGCGCGGGCTGTTCGAAGGCCCGCTGCCGGAGCGCCCGGTGCTGCTGGACGCCGGCTGCGGCCAGGGCAAGTCGTTCCGCCACCTGCACCAGACCTTCGCGCCGAAGCACCTGATCGGCCTCGACGCCGACCCGCACAGCCTCGCCCTGAGCGCCGAGGAGGCCGCCAGCCTGAACCTGGACGTCGAGCTGATCGGCAGCGACTGCGCCAGCCTCAAGGTGGCCGACAACAGCGTCGATCTGCTGTTCTGCCACCAGACCTTCCATCACCTGGTGGAACAGGAAAAGGCTCTCGCCGAGTTCTACCGGGTGCTCAAGCCCGGCGGTCACCTGCTGTTCGCCGAGTCCACCGAGGCCTACATTGATACATGGGTGATCCGCTGGCTGTTCCGCCACCCGATGCAGGTGCAGAAGAGCGCGGCGCAGTATCTGGAGATGATCCGCGGGCAGGGCTTCGAGTTCACCGGGCGCAACGTCTCGTACCCCTACCTGTGGTGGAGCCGGGCGAAGGATTTCGGCCTGCTCGAACGCTTCGGCCTGTGCCGACCCAAACCGTTCGGCCAGCGTGAGGAAACCTTGGTCAACGTCGTCGCCCGCAAACCGCTGGAGGTCGCCGACTGATGCTGTGCGTACCGTGTGGGCGCGGGCTCGCCCGCGAAGGCCGTGTGCCGGCCACCTCCGTTGCCGGGCTTTGGCGCGCCGTGTCCGCGCTGCTGCGCCTGTCCGCGCTCGCCGGCCTGGCCTTGCTGGGCGCCTGCGCCAGCCAGGCGCCGCTGCCGGCGGCCGAGCCGACGCTGCCTTTGCCGCTGCAACTGCACATCGAGCGGCAACTGGCCGGCCAACGCCAGGACTGGCTGCTGGTGATCCAGCGCGAAGGCGCCGCGGTCCGCTGGTCGATGATGGATCCCCTGGGCATTCCCCAGGCCCGTCAACGGCTGGTCGACGGGCACTGGCAGGCCGACGGCCTGCTGCCGCCCAACCCGGAAGCCCGGGAGCTGTTCGCCGCGCTGCTGTTCGCCCTGACCCCGTCCGCCGAACTGGCGCACAATTACCCCGCCGCCCGGCAGGACGGCGGGCAACGTTCCCTGCCGCCGCGCTGGGACATCCGTTACGCACAACCGTTGAGCTTCGAATTGAATCTGCCCCAAGGCCCGCACTACCGCGTGTCTCCGCTCGGTGAACCGACGCCATGACCGCCTACCTCAATGCCCTCGGCGTGGTCTGCGCCCTGGGCCGCGACAAGCCTGAAGTCGCCCGCAACCTGTTCGCCGGCGACTGCTCGGGCATGCGCCGCGAGGCCGGCTGGGTGCCGGACCGGGAACTGCCGGTGGCGGGCGTCCACGGCGACCTGCCCCCCGTCCCGCCGGCGCTGGCGGCGCACAGCAGCCGCAACAACCGGCTGCTGCTCGAAGCCGCCCTGCAGATCCGCGACGACATCGAGCAGGCGATCCGCACCTACGGCCCCGACCGCGTCGGCGTGGTGCTCGGCACCAGCACCTCGGGCATCGACGAGGCCAGCCAGGGCCTGGCCCGCTACATCCGCGAGCAGCGCTTTCCCGCCGACTACGACTACCGGCAACAGGAGCTCGGCGCTCCGGCGAACTTCCTGGTCGACTGGCTGCAACTGAGCGGCCCGGCCTATGTGATTTCCACCGCCTGCACCTCCAGCGCCCGCGCGCTGATGAGCGCCCGCCGCCTGCTCGATCTGGGCGTGTGCGATGCGGTGCTGTGCGGCGGCGTCGACAGCCTGTGCAAGCTGACCCTCAACGGCTTCACGGCGCTGGAGGCGGTGTCGGGCGAACGCTGCAATCCGTTCTCGGCCAACCGCGACGGCATCAACATCGGCGAGGCGGCGGTACTGTTCGTGATGAGCCGCGAGCGCGGCGCAGGTCCTGCGATCGCGCTGCTGGGCGACGGCGCCAGTTCCGATGCGCATCACATTTCCGCGCCGGAGCCCTCCGGCCGCGGCGCGCTGCAAGCGATGCAAAAGGCCTTGGCCCGCGCTGGCCTGCAAGCCTCGCAGATCGGTTACCTGAACCTGCACGGCACCGCGACCCAGCACAACGACGCCATGGAAAGCCTGGCCGTCGCCAGCCTGTTTCCGGACGGCGTGCCGTGCTCTTCGACCAAGCCGATGACCGGCCACACCCTCGGCGCCGCCGGGGCGCTGGAGGCCGCGTTCTGCTGGCTGAGCCTGGCGGCGGCCGACCGCGAAGGGCGCCTGCCGCCGCACGTCTGGGACGGCCACGCGGATCCGGCGCTGCCGGCCCTGCGCTGGGTGACTGCGCACGACCGCCTGTCGTCCATTGCACCCCGCTACCTGATGAGCAACTCGTTTGCCTTCGGCGGCAACAACGTCAGCCTGATTATCGGAGACGCACCATGAACGACTGGCCGCTCGCCGAACTGCTGCCCCACGCGGGCGACATGATCCTGATCGACCGGATCCTCGGCTTCGACGACGAGCAGATCCGCACCTGCCTCACGGTCCGCCCCGACGGCCTGTTCAGCCTGCCCGACGGCAGCCTGCCGGCGTGGGTCGGCCTCGAGCTGATGGCGCAGAGCGTCGCCGCGTTCGCCGGCTGCCACGCCCGGCAAAAGGGCAACCCGGTGGAGCTGGGCTTCCTGCTCGGCACCCGCCGCTTCGAGTGCAATGTCGAAGCGTTCCCGGCCGGCAGCGAGCTGACCGTCCACGGCATCCGTTCGCTGGAGGACGACAACGGCATGGGCGTGTTCGAATGCCACATCGATGCCCCCGGCATCCACGCCAGCGCCCGGCTCAACGTGTTCCGCCCGCCGCAGCCGGCCGCTTACCTCGATCAAACAACCTCTGGACAGAAAAGGGAGTCGAACGATGACTGAATCCGTACTGGTCACCGGCTCCAGCCGTGGCATCGGCCGCGCCATCGCCTTGCGCCTGGCCCGCGCAGGCCATGACATCGTCCTGCATTGCCGCAGCGGCATGGCCGAGGCGCAGGCCGTGAAGGCCGAGATCGAAGCGATGGGCCGCAACGCCCGGATCCTGCAGTTCGACGTCTCCGACCGCGAGGCCTGCAAGGCCGTGCTGGAAGCCGACGTCGAAGCCCACGGCGCCTGCTACGGCGTGGTGCTCAACGCCGGCCTGACCCGCGACGGCGCCTTCCCGGCCCTGGGCGAGGACGACTGGGACGTGGTGCTGCGCACCAACCTCGACGGTTTCTACAACGTCCTGCACCCGCTGACGATGCCGATGGTCCGCCGCCGCGCCGCCGGTCGGATCGTCTGCATCACCTCGGTGTCAGGGCTGATCGGCAACCGCGGCCAGGTCAACTACAGCGCCTCCAAGGCCGGCGTGATCGGCGCGGCAAAGGCGTTGGCGATCGAGCTGGCCAAGCGCAAAATCACAGTGAACTGCGTCGCGCCGGGCCTGATCGACACGGCGATGCTCGACGAGAACGTGCCGGTGGAGGAACTGATGAAAATGATCCCGGCGCAACGCATGGGCACCCCGGAAGAAGTGGCCGGCGCGGTGAATTTCCTGATGTCGGCGGAAGCGTCGTACATCACCCGCCAGGTGCTGGCGGTCAACGGAGGCCTGTGCTGATGAAGCGCGTCGTCGTCACCGGCATGGCCGGCATCACTTCGCTGGGCAGCGACTGGGACACCATCGCCGGCAACTTCGCCGCCAACCGCAGCGGCATCCGCCGGATGGACGAGTGGGACCGGTTCAGCGAACTCAACACGCGCCTGGCCGGCCCTATCGATGACTTTTCGGTGCCGGCGCACTGGACGCGCAAGCAACTGCGCAGCATGGGCCGGGTTTCGCGCCTGGCCGTGGGCGCCGCCGAACAGGCGCTGGCCGACGCCGGGCTGCTCGGCGACGACTCGATCCGGGACGGCCGCCTGGGCGTGGCCTGCGGCTCGTCCACCGGCAGCACCGACGAGATCAAGGCGTTCGGCAACATGCTGCTCAACTCGGTGGCCGAAGGCCTGAACGCCAACTCCTATGTGCGGATGATGCCGCACACCACGGCGGCCAACATCAGCATCTTCTTCGGCCTCACCGGGCGCCTGATCCCGACCTCCAGCGCCTGCACCAGCGGCAGCCAGGGCATCGGCTACGCCTACGAGGCGATCAAGTTCGGCCGCCTGCCGATGATGCTCGCCGGCGGCGCCGAAGAACTGTGCCCGACCGAAGCCATGGTGTTCGACGCCCTGTACGCCACCAGCCTGAAAAACGACGCCCCGCACACCTCGCCGCGCCCCTACGACAAGGGCCGTGACGGCCTGGTGATCGGCGAAGGCGCCGGCATGCTGGTGCTTGAGGAGCTGGAACACGCCCTGGCCCGCGGCGCGCGGATCCACGCCGAGATCGTCGGCTTCGGCAGCAACGCCGACGGCCAGCACACCACCCGTCCCGAGCTGGTCACCATGCGCCGGGCCATGGAACTGGCGCTGGAAGACGCCGGCCTGGCGCCGGACGCCATCGGCTACGTGAACGGCCACGGCACCGCCACCGAACAGGGCGACATCGCCGAAACCCTGGCCACCAGCGGCCTGTTCGGCGAACGCATGCCGATCAGTTCGCAGAAGAGCTTCCTGGGCCACACCCTCGGTGCCTGCGGGGCGCTGGAGTCGTGGTTCAGCATCGAAATGCTCAACCGCGACCTGTACGTGCACACCCTCAACCTCGACGAAATCGATCCGCTGTGCGGCAAGCTCGACTACCTGCGCGGCGAATTCCGGCAAATGAGCCATGACTACGTGATGAACAACAACTTCGCCTTCGGTGGCGTCAACACGTCGTTGATCTTCCGCCGTTGGCGCTGAAAGGCGATCTGATGAAAGTGCAGTGGCGCCGGGAATGACAAAGGGCGCCTTGCGGCGCCCTTTCACAGACAGGTCGGCGTGTCATTGCCCATCACCCGTCTGGCTCTGCGATAGCTGCTTGCACAGGATCCTCAGAGTCTCACAAGCCCCTTGCGGGAACATCGACAGTATTGCCCGACAACCGATATCGGGCAACGGCTGGCATTTGGCCCCTAACCATCGGAAGACGGCCATGACACTCGTTTTGATGAAGGGCTGATTCTGGGCAAGACCGAAGACTTTCCCAACGACAGCTCCGTTACGCGAGATGTATCGCGGCAACACCAATACCGAATCCTTTCGCCAACACCATCTACACTCGCTCAATCAGGCCAGCTCAAACGCCTGTCGGAACGGCGGGCCTTTCACTCGCGGTTCTCTTTCGCGTCAAGGAGAAGACCATGCCCGTGAAAACCCTGATCGCCGCCGCTGTCCTCGGCCTGCTGCCGGGGGCCAGCCACGCCACCAACCTGATGTACATGCCGTTCGAGACCGTGCTGTCGGACGCGATCCGCGCCGGGCGGCTGGACGGCAGCGTGAAGTTCTACCTGACCGGCAACACGCCGCCGGGGGTTCAGCAGACGCTGCGCCGGGACGTGGTCAGCGATCTGGACACCAACGGGTTCAACAAGAGCGATCACGACTCGTGCGAATGGGTGCTGCAATCGAACCTGATCGCGCTGCAGGCCGAGGCCAAGCGCGTCGGGGCGAATGCGGTGACCAACATCGTGAGCTTCTACGACGGGCATGTGCGCAAAGACCTGAACACCTACGAATGCCGGGCCGGGGTGTTTGTGACGCGGGTCGCGCTCAAGGGGGATCTGGTCAGAGTGCCTTGAGCGGCCCCCACAAGATCCGGCGCAATCCCTGCTCGCGATCGACGGCGCAGCTGTCATGCATTCAGCGGTTCCACCTTGCGCGTCAGCAACTCCACAAACGCCTTGGCCATCGGCGATTTCTGATCCTTGCGCTGCACCAGCCACACCGCCGACACCGCCGCCGGGTCGAGCAGCGGGCGGTAGACCACGCCGTCGATGCGCATCCGCTGGAAAGACGCCGGCAGCACCGACACGCCCAGCCCTGCCGCCACCAGGCCGATGATGGTCATCGCCTCGCCGGCCTCCTGGGCGAAGTGCGGGCTGAAACCGGCGTCGCGGGCCAGGCTCAGCAGTTGCGCGTACAGGCCACTGCCGTAACTGCGCGGAAAAAACACGAACGGCTCCAGGGCCAGCGCCGACAGGAACAGGCCGTCCTCGCTGCCCGACGCGAGCGGATGCTTGGCGCCGAGCACCGCCACCAGCGGCTCGCGGGTCAGCTCCACCACGCTCAGCGAATCCGGCAGCCCCGCCAGCGGACGCATGATGCCGACCTCGATCGACTCGTCCAGCAGCGCATCGGCCACCATCGTGCTGCTCATCTCCCGCAGCTTCAGGTGCACCGCCGCAAAACGCTGGCGGAAGGCGAAGATCGCCTGGGGGATGGTCGAGTTGAACGGCGCCGACGAGGTGAACCCGATCTTCAGTTCGCCCAGCTCCCCCAGCTGCGCACGCCGGGCGACATCCGCCGCCTTGTCGACCTGGGCCAGCGCCAGCCGCGCCTCTTCCAGGAACAGCCGGCCGGCCTCGCTGAGCTCGACCCGACGGTTGGTGCGCTCGAACAGGCGGGCGCCGATTTCCTGCTCCAGCGCCTGGATCTGCTGGCTCAACGGCGGCTGGGAAATGCCCAGCGACTGAGCGGCGCGGCCGAAATGCAGCTCTTCGGCCACGGCGATGAAGTAGCGCAGGTGACGTAATTCCATGGCGGTTCCAATAGGTCGTCAAAGCTATCAAACAGGTCGAACAATATATTGGATAGAAACATTAGCCAGCTATATGATTTTTTCACTGCCCGCCTGCCCGTGCCCTCCGAGGTCTGAAGTGAAAACCGCCGTCGCCCCCCTGGCCCATGACATCCCTCCCGTCGCGAAAGACGACGTGGTGGCCGAACTGCAAGAGATCTACATCGAAAAAGGCACGCCGGCGTTCATGCGCACGGTGCTGGCGCTGTTCTGCGGCGGCTTCGCGACGTTCGCCCTGCTGTACTGCGTGCAGCCGATGATGCCGCTGCTGTCCAAGGAGTTTTCGGTCAATGCCGCGCAAAGTAGCCTGATCCTGTCGGTGGCGACCGCGCTGCTGGCCGCGGGCCTGTTGGTCACAGGTCCCGTGTCCGACCGCATCGGCCGCAAGCCGGTGATGGTGGCCGCGCTGTTCGCCGCTGCGCTGTGCACTATCGGCAGCGCCCTGATGCCTGGCTGGCACGGCGTGCTGGCCATGCGCGCGCTGGTCGGGCTGTCGTTGAGCGGCCTGGCGGCGGTGGCCATGACTTACCTCAGCGAAGAGATCCACCCGCAGCACCTGGGTCTGGCCATGGGCCTGTATATCGGCGGCAACGCGATCGGCGGGATGAGCGGGCGCCTGATCGTCGGCGTGCTCATCGACTTCGTCAGCTGGCACACGGCAATGCTGGTGCTCGGCGCCCTGGCGCTGATCGCGGCGGCGGTGTTCTGGCGGATCCTCCCCGAATCGCGCAACTTCCGCCCGCGCTCGCTGCACCCGCGCAGCCTGCTCGACGGTTTCCTGATGCACTTTCGCGACGCCGGCCTGCCGCTGCTGTTCCTGGAAGCTTTCGTGCTGATGGGCGCGTTCGTCACCCTGTTCAACTACATCGGCTACCGTTTGCTGGCCGAGCCGTATCACCTGGATCAGGCGTTCGTCGGCCTGCTGTCGGTGGTGTACCTGTCGGGCATCTACAGCTCGGCGAAGATCGGTTCCCTGGCCGACCGGCTGGGCCGACGCAAAGTGCTGTGGGCCACCATCGTGCTGATGTCCGCGGGCCTCGCCCTGACGATGGCCACGCCGCTGGCGCTGGTGATCACCGGCATGCTGATCTTCACCTTCGGCTTCTTCGGCGCGCACTCGGTGGCCAGCAGCTGGATCGGCCGCCGCGCGACCAAGGCCAAGGGCCAGGCCTCGTCGCTGTACCTGTTCAGCTACTACGCGGGATCAAGCATCGCCGGGACGGCGGGCGGGGTGTTCTGGCACCTGGGCGGGTGGAACGGGATCGGCCTGTTCATCGGCGCGCTGTTGCTGGTGGCGCTGCTGGTGGCGCTGAAGCTGGCGAAACTGCAGCCACTCGGCGGCGTAAAGGCCTGACAGACCGCCAAAAGCAACGGTGGGAGCGAACCTGCCTGCGATAGCAGCGAGTCCGTCAGAACATGCGTATCTGACGCTCCGCCATCGCGAGCAGGCTCGCTCCCACCGTTCGTATCGGGTGTCGGTTACTCGTGATACTGCGCCGACAGCTCATGCACCGCCCGCAGGAACGCGCCGGCGTGTTCCGGGTCGACCTCGGGGGTGATGCCGTGGCCGAGGTTGAACACGTGGCCGCTGCCCTTGCCGTAGCTGGCGAGGATGCGCCCGACTTCGCTGCGGATCGCTTCCGGCTTGGCGTAGAGCACGGTCGGGTCCATGTTGCCTTGCAGCGCGACCTTGTCGCCGACACGGGCGCGGGCGTTGCCCAAGTCGCACGTCCAGTCCAGGCCCAGCGCGTCGGCGCCGGCCTCGGCGATGCTTTCCAGCCACAGGCCGCCGTTCTTGGTGAACAGGATCACCGGCACCTTGCGGCCTTCGTGTTCGCGGATCAGGCCGCTGACGATTTTCTTCATGTAGGCCAGGGAGAACTCCTGGTACGCCGCCGCCGACAGGTTGCCGCCCCAGGTGTCGAAGATCTGCACCGCCTGCGCGCCGGCCTTGATCTGGCCGTTGAGGTAAGAGGTCACCGACTGCGCCAGCTTGTCGAGCAGCAGGTGCATGGCCTGCGGGTTGTCGTAGAGCATCGCCTTGGTCTTGCGGAAGTCTTTCGACGAGCCGCCTTCGACCATGTAGGTCGCCAGGGTCCACGGGCTGCCGGAGAAGCCGATCAGCGGCACGCGGCCGTTCAGTTCGCGGCGGATGGTGCTGACCGCGTCCATCACGTAGCCCAGGTCCTTTTGCGGATCGGGGATCGGCAGGGCTTCGATGTCGGCCAGGGTGCTGACCACTTTCTTGAAGCGCGGGCCTTCGCCGGTCTCGAAGTACAGGCCCTGGCCCATCGCGTCGGGAATGGTGAGGATGTCGGAGAACAGGATCGCCGCGTCCAGTTGCGGATAGCGGTCGAGGGGTTGCAGGGTGACTTCGCAAGCGAACGCCGGGTTCATGCACAGGCTCATGAAATCTCCGGCCTGGGCACGGCTGGCGCGGTATTCAGGCAGGTAGCGGCCGGCCTGGCGCATCATCCACACCGGGGTGACGTCAACGGGTTGCTTGAGCAGGGCGCGGAGGAAACGGTCGTTCTTCAGGGCAGTCATGTCGGCATCCGGAAAAAAAGTGCGGGCATTTTCTCAGAGCGCGACGCAAAAGGCACGGATGCAGGTCAGCCTTTTGTCTATCGGGTCAATTTGTCGCATAAAGGCAGCGGCAAGTTTCAAGCTGCAAGCCGCAAGCGCCGTGGCTTGCAGCTTGCAACTTGTGGCTTGAGGCTGGGGTCTTCAGACCCCCAGGTAATCCAGGATCCCTTCCGCCGCGTTGCGGCCTTCGAAGATCGCCGTCACCACCAGGTCAGAACCGCGCACCATGTCGCCGCCGGCGAAGATCTTCGGGTTGCTGGTCTGGTGCTTGTACGGGCCCTTCTCCGGGGCCACGACGCGGCCCTGGCTGTCGGTCTGGATGCTGAACTGCTCGAACCACGGCGCCGGGCTCGGGCGGAAACCGAAGGCGATGACCACGGCGTCCGCCGGGATGATCTCTTCGGAGCCCGGGATCGGCTCGGGGCTGCGGCGGCCGCGGGCGTCCGGTTCGCCGAGACGGGTCTCGACCACCTTCACGCCTTCGACCTTGTCTTCGCCGACGATGGCGATCGGCTGGCGGTTGTAGAGGAACTTCACGCCTTCTTCCTTGGCGTTCTTCACCTCTTTGCGCGAGCCGGGCATGTTCGCTTCGTCACGGCGGTAGGCGCAGGTCACCGACTTGGCGCCCTGGCGGATGGAGGTGCGGTTGCAGTCCATCGCCGTGTCGCCGCCGCCGAGCACCACGACCTTCTTGCCTTTCATGTCGACGAAGTCTTCCGGCGACTTCTCGAAGCCCAGGTTGCGGTTGACGTTGGCGATCAGGAAGTCCAGCGCGTCGTAGACGCCCGGCAGGTCCTCGCCGGCGAAGCCGCCCTTCATGTAGGTGTAGGTGCCCATGCCCATGAACACCGCATCGTATTCGGCGAGCAATTGCTCCATGGTCACGTCCTTGCCCACCTCGGTGTTGAGGCGGAACTCGATGCCCATGCCGGTGAAGACTTCGCGCCGGTTGCTCAGCACGGTCTTCTCCAGTTTGAACTCGGGGATGCCGAAGGTCAGCAGGCCGCCGATTTCCGGGTTCTTGTCGAACACCACCGGGGTCACGCCGCCGCGCACCAGCACGTCGGCGCAACCCAGGCCCGCCGGGCCCGCGCCGATGATCGCGACGCGCTTGCCGGTCGGCTTGACCCTGGACATGTCCGGACGCCAGCCCATGGCGAACGCGGTGTCGGTGATGTACTTCTCGACCGAACCGATGGTCACCGCGCCGAAGCCGTCGTTGAGCGTGCAGGCACCCTCGCACAGACGGTCCTGCGGGCACACCCGGCCGCAGACTTCCGGCAGGGTGTTGGTCTGGTGCGACAGTTCGGCGGCCTGGAGGATGTTGCCCTCGGCCACCAGCTTCAGCCAGTTGGGAATGAAGTTGTGCACGGGGCACTTCCATTCGCAGTACGGGTTGCCGCAACCCAGGCAGCGGTGGGCCTGGTCGGCCGACTGCTGGGGCTTGAACGGTTCGTAGATCTCGACGAACTCTTTCTTGCGCTGACGCAACAGTTTCTTCTTCGGATCCTTGCGCCCGACATCGATGAATTGAAAGTCGTTACTGAGACGTTCGGCCATCTTCAAAAACCTCTTACACGACAGCCTCAAGCTACAAGCTTCAAGCTGCAGGAAAATCACATTAGTCCGATACAACGCGCACTGGCTTCAGCTTGCCGCTTGAAGCCAGCGGCTTGCAGCTGCGCCGTTATTGCGGACTTGCACGAGTACTGGAGAGCAGAGACTTCAAGCTCGCCGCCTTAGGCTTGACCAACCAGAAACGGCGCAGGTAATCGTCGAGGTTCTCGGCGAGTTCACGACCCCACTCGCTGTCGGTTTCCGCGACGTACTCGTTCAGCACGTTCTGCAGGTGGCTGCGGTAGGCCTCCATCGCCTCGCCGCTGATCCGCTGGATCTCCACCAGTTCGTGGTTGACCCGGTCAACGAAGGTGTTGTCCTGGTCGAGCACGTAGGCGAACCCGCCGGTCATGCCGGAGCCGAAGTTGTAGCCGGTCTTGCCCAGGACGCAGACGAAACCGCCGGTCATGTATTCGCAGCAGTGATCGCCGGTGCCTTCCACGACCGTGTGGGCGCCGGAGTTGCGCACGGCGAAACGTTCGCCAGCGGTGCCGGCGGCGAACAGCTTGCCGCCGGTGGCGCCGTACAGGCAGGTGTTGCCGATGATGGCGCTGTTTTGGGTCTGATAGGCGCTGCCCTTGGGCGGCACGATGGTCAGCTTGCCGCCGGTCATGCCTTTGCCGACGTAGTCGTTGGCGTCGCCTTCCAGGTGCATGTTCAGGCCGCCGGCGTTCCACACGCCGAAGCTCTGGCCCGCCGTGCCCTTGAAGCGGAAGGTGATCGGCGCCTTGGCCATTCCCTGGTTGCCGTGCTTGCGCGCGATTTCGCCGGAGATCCGCGCACCGATCGAACGGTCGCAGTTGCAGATGTCCAGGCTGAATTCGGCGCCGCTGAGGTCGTTGATCGCCGCGGTCGCCATCTCGACCATTTTCTCGGCCAGCAGGCCCTGGTCGAACGGCGGGTTGCGCTCCACGCCGCAGAACTGAGGCTTGTCCGCCGGCACGTGGTCGCTGCCCAGCAGCGGAGTCAGGTCCAGGTGATGCTGCTTCTCGGTCTGGCCTTCGAGCACTTCCAGCAGGTCGGTGCGGCCGATCAGTTCCTCAAGGGAACGCACGCCGAGCCTGGCCAGCCACTCGCGGGTCTCTTCGGCGACGTAGGTGAAGAAGTTCACCACCATGTCGACGGTGCCGATGTAGTGATCCTTGCGCAGCTTCTCGTTCTGGGTCGCCACGCCGGTGGCGCAGTTGTTCAGGTGGCAGATGCGCAGGTACTTGCAGCCCAGGGCGATCATCGGCGCGGTGCCGAAGCCGAAGCTTTCGGCGCCGAGGATCGCGGCCTTGATCACGTCGAGGCCGGTCTTCAGGCCGCCGTCGGTCTGCACCCGCACCTTGCCGCGCAGGTCGTTGCCGCGCAGGGTCTGGTGGGTCTCGGCCAGGCCGAGCTCCCACGGCGCGCCGGCGTACTTGATCGAGGTCAGCGGCGAAGCGCCGGTGCCGCCGTCGTAGCCGGAGATGGTGATCAGGTCGGCATAGGCCTTGGCCACGCCGGCGGCGATGGTGCCGACGCCCGCTTCAGCCACCAGCTTCACCGAGACCAGCGCCTGTGGGTTGACCTGCTTCAGGTCGAAGATCAGTTGCGACAGGTCTTCGATCGAATAGATGTCGTGGTGCGGCGGCGGCGAAATCAGGGTCACGCCCGGCACCGCATAGCGCAGCTTGGCGATCAGGCCGTTGACCTTGCCGCCCGGCAGTTGCCCGCCTTCGCCTGGCTTGGCGCCCTGGGCGACCTTGATCTGCAGCACTTCGGCGTTGACCAGGTATTCCGGGGTCACGCCGAAACGGCCGGTCGCGACCTGCTTGATCTTCGAGCTCTTGAGGGTGCCGTAACGCGCCGGATCCTCACCGCCTTCGCCGGAGTTGGAACGCGCGCCGAGGCGGTTCATGGCTTCGGCCAGGGCCTCGTGGGCCTCAGGCGACAAGGCACCGAGGGAGATGCCGGCGGAGTCGAAACGCTTGAGCACCGATTCCAGCGGCTCGATCTCGCTGAGGTCCAGCGGCTTGTCGAGGGTCTTGACCTTGAGCAGGTCGCGGATCATCGACACCGGACGGTTGTCCACCAGCGAGGTGTATTCCTTGAACCTGGCGTAGTCGCCCTGCTGCACGGCGGCCTGCAGGGTGTTGACCACGTCCGGGTTGTACGCGTGGTATTCGCCGCCGTGGACGAACTTCAGCAGGCCGCCCTGCTGGATCGGCTTGCGCGGGCTCCAGGCTTCAGTCGCGAGGGCCTTCTGCTCGGCTTCGATGTCGACGAAACGCGCACCCTTGATGCGGCTCGGCACGCCGCGGAAGCTCAGGTTGCACACTTCCTCCGACAGGCCGATGGCTTCGAACAGCTGGGCGCCGCGGTACGAGGCGATGGTCGAGATGCCCATCTTCGACAGGATCTTGAGCAGACCCTTGGTGATGCCTTTGCGGTAGTTCTTGAACACCTCGTAGAGGTCGCCCAGCACTTCGCCGGTGCGGATCAGGTCGCCCAGCACCTCATAGGCGAGGAACGGGTAGACCGCGGACGCGCCGAAGCCGATCAGCACCGCGAAGTGATGCGGGTCGCGGGCGGTGGCGGTCTCGACGAGGATGTTGGAATCGCAGCGCAGGCCTTTTTCGGTCAGGCGGTGATGCACCGCGCCGGTGGCCAGCGAAGCGTGGATCGGCAGCTTGCCCGGCGCGATGTGGCGGTCACTCAGGACGATCTGGGTGCGGCCCGCGCGCACGGCCTCTTCGGCCTGGTCGGCGACATTGCGGATCGCCGCTTCGAGGCCGACGCTTTCGTCGTAGTTCAGGTCGATGATGTGCCGCTCGAACCCCGGACGGTCGAGGTTCATCAGCGAACGCCACTTGGCCGGCGAGATGACCGGCGAGCTGAGGATCACGCGGGAGGCGTGCTCCGGCGACTCCTGGAAGATGTTGCGTTCGGCGCCGAGGCAGATCTCCAGCGACATCACGATCGCTTCGCGCAGCGGGTCGATCGGCGGGTTGGTCACCTGGGCGAACTGTTGGCGGAAATAGTCGTACGGCGTGCGCACGCGCTGGGACAGCACGGCCATCGGCGTGTCGTCGCCCATCGAGCCGACGGCTTCGTAGCCTTGCTCGCCGAGCGGACGCAGCACCTGGTCGCGCTCCTCGAACGTGACCTGGTACATCTTCATGTACTGCTTGAGCTGGTCGACGTCGTAGAAGGCCGAACCGTGGTCGTTGTCTTCCATGGTCGCCTGGATGCGCAGGGCGTTCTTGCGCAGCCATTGCTTGTACGGATGGCGGGACTTGAGCCGGTTGTCGATGGCGTCGGTGTCGAGGATCTGGCCGGTTTCGGTGTCCACGGCGAAGATCTGGCCAGGGCCGACGCGGCCCTTGGCGAGCACGTCCTCAGGCTGGTAGTTCCAGACGCCGATCTCGGACGCCAGGGTGATGAAACCGTTCTTGGTGGTGACCCAGCGCGCCGGGCGCAGGCCGTTGCGGTCGAGCAGGCACACCGCGTAGCGGCCGTCGGTCATCACCACGCCGGCCGGGCCGTCCCACGGCTCCATGTGCATCGAGTTGTACTCGTAGAACGCACGCAGGTCCGGATCCATGGTCTCGACGTTCTGCCAGGCCGGCGGAATGATCATCCGCACGCCGCGGAACAGGTCGATGCCGCCGGTGACCATCAGTTCGAGCATGTTGTCCATGCTCGAGGAGTCGGAACCGACGCGGTTGACCAGCGGGCCGAGCTCTTCCAGGTCCATCAGGTCGTTGGTGAACTTGGTGCGGCGGGCCTGGGCCCAGTTGCGGTTGCCGGTGATGGTGTTGATCTCGCCGTTGTGGGCGAGAAAGCGGAACGGCTGGGCCAGCGGCCATTTCGGCAGGGTGTTGGTGGAGAAGCGCTGGTGGAACACGCAGATCGCGGTCTGCAGGCGCTGGTCACCCAGGTCCGGATAGAACGCGGCCAGGTCGGCCGGCATCATCAGGCCCTTATAGATGATGGTCTTGTGGGAAAAGCTGCAGATGTAGTGGTCGGTGTCGGCGGCGTTGGCCACGGACGAACGGCGGCGGGCGCTGAACAGCTTGACCGCCATGTCCTGGTCGCTCAGGCCTTCGCCGCCGATGTACACCTGCTCGATCTGCGGCAGGCGCTCCAGGGCCAGGCGGCCGAGGACGCTGGTGTCGATCGGCACCTTGCGCCAGCCGATCAGCTGCAGGCCTTCGGCGAGGATCTCGCGGTTCATGTTTTCGCGAGCGGCTTCGGCCTTGGCCGGATCCTGATTGAAGAACACCATGCCCACGGCGTATTGCTTGGGCAGCTCGACGCTGAAGGCTTCCTGGGCGATGGCGCGCAGGAACGCATCAGGCTTTTGAATCAGCAGACCGCAACCGTCGCCGGTCTTGCCGTCCGCGTTGATCCCACCGCGGTGGGTCATGCAGGTCAGGGCCTCGATGGCCGTTTGCAAAAGGGTATGACTGGGCTCGCCCTGCATGTGGGCTATCAGGCCGAAGCCGCAGTTATCCTTGAATTCATCTGGTTGGTACAGACCTGCTTTCATAGACACTTTCTCACCAGGCTGCCTCTTTTCGAGGCAAATTTCTTTTCAATTCAACCACTTGCATCTCGCGCCGAACGTACGCCGGCTTTGCGGGGGCAAAAGGGTGGTCATTGTACACAGCGACACAGAGGCTCACAAATTTGACGACGAAATGTCGCAAATTCATGTCGCGTTTGTGAAATGTTTAAAGCGATCTGCTGTGCTAGTCAAAACTTTTTTAATTCTGACCGCAACGACTCAAAGACTACTGTGACGCAGACACCACAAGGCACGCGACCCTGGAAGGAAGCGCGCACTCGTGGAGATTTTGAGGTGCCGGGAGAGGCGGCCTGGGTAAGGCCGCCGAATCTTCAGCGAGTTGTAGCCAGTTCCTGTTGGACGCTGGCGACAGTGCGAGGCCAAGGTTTACCAGCCTGAACCTTCGCTGGCAAGGCCTTGATGGCAGAAACGGCCGCATCACGGTTGGCGAAGCTGCCATAGGTGATCACGTAGAGAGGCTTGCCGTTGAGGACTTTCTTGAAATAGCGGTACTCGCCGCCCTGCTCCTTGACGAAGCTTTGCGCGGTCGCCTCGGAGCTGGTGCCGAGGATCTGCACCACGTAGTTGCCCGGCGCCTGTCCGGCGTACCAGCTGCCGCCGGCAGCCTTGGCGACCGGCTTCTCAGCGGGCTTCTCGGCCGGTTTGGCGGCCGCCACAGGCTTGGCCGGCGCCGGGGCCGGGGCCGGTTTGGCCGCAGGCGCGACAGGGGCAGGCTTGGCGACGGCGACCTGGGTCGGGGCCGGCGCAGGCTTGGCCGCCGGCACGGGCACAGGTACAGGCACCGGGGTCGGCGCAGGGCCGGCCGGCACACCCGCCGGCGGCGCGGTGGTGGTCACGGTCGGCGGCGTGGCGCTGGAGCCTTCGACCGGCACACCGTCGTCGCCTTCGGTGATGCCGCCGGCCGCTTCGGCCAGCGGGCCGCGCATCACCGGCTGCGAGTTGCCGACCAACGGCAACGGCATCGGTTGGGTGTTGCCGTTGAACTCGACGGACGGAGCACCGCCCTGACCGCCCTGCCCCAACGGCAGCTGGGCCTGTTCGTTGGCCGGCGCGCCGGCGGTCGGCGCCTTGCTGCGGCCCGGCATCAGCCAGGCGGCGGCGACCGCGACCACGACCACGGCGGAAATCGCCAATACGTGTTTCTTCGGCATGTTGAACCCCATACTTGGACGCTTGACCGCAGTGCGGCTGGCGATCATGGCTTCGATCATCGCATCGCGGGCGACCTGGTTGATGTTGCCCGGCCAGCCCTCGGAGCTTTCGTGAATATCAGAGATCTGATCCGCGGTGAAAAGTTCGATGCCGCGGCCTGCGCCTTCGAGCCGCTGGTCGAGGTACTCGCGGGTTTCCTCTTCCGTGTACGGCTGCAGCTCGATCACATGGAAGCGCTCTTCCTCAAGCTGCAGCGCGTCGAGCTGGGCGATCAGCGACGACTCGCCGAACAGGAACACGTGCGGACGGCCTTCCGGCGCCCCGGCGCCCAAGGCCATCAGGGCCTCGAGGGCCGACTCGTCGAGCTGCTCGGCGTCGTCCACCAGCAGGTAGACTTCCTGACCGGTCAGCGCCAGCTGCACCACCTGGGCGAGGATCGCGTTGACCTCGGCCTGGGCCACGTCCAGCGCCTGGGCCACCTGACGCAGCACACCGGCCGCGTCGCCGGCGCCACGGGCCGAGACGACGACGCTCTGCACCGACTGCTTGTTGGTGCTGGCCACCAGCGCCTGGCGCAACAGGGTCTTGCCGCTCCCCTGGGGGCCGGTGACCACCAGCAGCAACTGGCTGTAGCGCGCCAGGTGATGGAGCTGGCCCAGCACCGGCTTGCGCTGGGCCGGGAAGAATTTGAAGCCCGGCACCCTTGGCGCGAACGGGTCGTGACTTAACTGGAAATGGCCGAGGAACGCCTCGTCGGCATGCAAACTGGTCATCGGAATCCTATCAACCTTTAAGCTGAGCCAGGGCGCGGTAATCCGCTCCCAGCGTGGCCTGTAGAACCTCTTTCGGATAATCGTCGGTCACCACCGCTTCGCCCATCCGGCGCAGCAGCACCAGGCGCAAGCGACCGTCGATCACTTTCTTGTCAATTGCCATGTGTTCGAGGAAATCGGCCTCGGTCATCTCTTCGGGCGGCACCACCGGCAGGCCGGCGCGCTGGAACAGGCGGATGCCGCGGTCACGCTCCTGGGCGCTGATCCAGCCCAGGCGCGCGGACATGTCCAGGGCCATGACCGTACCGGCGGCGACCGCCTCGCCGTGCAACCAGACACCATAGCCCATGTGGGTCTCGATGGCGTGGCCGAAGGTATGGCCGAGGTTGAGGGTGGCGCGCACGCCGGACTCCCGCTCGTCGGCGCCGACCACGGCGGCCTTGGCCGCGCAGGAACGCTCGATGGCGTAGGTCAGTGCCTGCGGGTCGAGGTTGCGCAGTTTGTCGACGTTGTCTTCGAGCCAGGTCAGGAACGGCTCGTCGCAGATCAGCCCGTACTTGATGACTTCCGCCAGACCGGCGGACAGCTCGCGCGCCGGTAAGGTCTTGAGCGAGGCGGTGTCGATCAGCACCACGTTCGGCTGGTAGAACGCACCGACCATGTTCTTGCCCAGCGGATGGTTGATCCCGGTCTTGCCGCCCACCGACGAATCGACCTGGGACAGCAGTGTGGTGGGGATCTGGATGAAATCGACGCCGCGCTGGTAGCAGGCCGCCGCGAAACCGGCCATGTCGCCGATGACGCCGCCGCCCAGGGCGATCACGGTGGTGCGGCGGTCATGCCGGGCGGTCAGCAGGCCGTCGAAGATCAGTTGCAGGGTTTCCCAGTTCTTGTGCGCCTCGCCGTCGGGCAGCACCACGGAGATCACCGAGTACGGCGCCAGGGTGCGGGTCAGACGCTCAAGATAGAGCGGCGCCACGGTCTCGTTGGAGACGATCGCCACTTGCCGCCCATGGATGTGCGGAGCCAACAGTTCAGGCCGGTCCAACAAACCTTCGCCAATATGAATCGGGTAGCTGCGCTCGCCCAGATCGACCTTGAGTGTCTGCATGTGTCCCCACAGTGAAGATGGCTGAATTATCGGATGTCCGCGGTCTTAGCCGGTATGACGCCGCCCGCACGCCATCCGCCACACCCCCGGCCATGACGGGACGCCGAGGATAGCGCATTTCGGGCGGCGCTTTAACGGGGCGGAAGCTGCTGCAGACGGTCGAGGATGTCGAGCACCACCAGGCGCGGTGGCCGCTCGTCGGTTTCCACCACCAGATCGGCGATCTCCCGGTACAGCGGGTCGCGGATCGCCAGCAGGTCGCGCAGGGTCTTTTCCGGATCGGCGGTGCGCAGCAACGGCCGGTTGCGGTCGCGTGACGTGCGCCCGACCTGCTGCTCGACGGAGGCGTGCAGGTACACCACCCGCCCGCCCTCGTGCAGGGCCTTGCGGTTGGCGTCGCGCATCACCGCGCCTCCGCCGGTGGCCAGCACCACGCCGTCGAACGCGCACAGCTCGGCGATCATCGCCTGCTCACGGTCACGAAAGCCGGGCTCGCCTTCCTTGTCGAAGATCCACGGGATATTGGCGCCCGTGCGCAGTTCAATTTCCTTGTCGGAATCTTTGAACGGCAGGCGCAGCTCTTTGGCCAGCAACCGGCCGATGGTGCTTTTTCCAGCGCCCATCGGGCCTACAAGAATCAAATTTCGCACAGAATCAACGACTCACAGCAATCGCCTGGTTATTCATGATACGCGGAGTGAGGAAGACCAGCAGCTCGGATTTTTTCTCCGAGACCACATCACGCCGGAAAAGGCGGCCAAGATACGGCACATCGCCAAGAAATGGCACCTTATCTACGACCTTGCTTTGAGTATTTGAGAAAACGCCCCCGATCACGATGGTTTCGCCGTCGTTCACCAGCACCTTGGCGTTGACCTCGTTTTTCTTGATCGGCGGCACGTCCTGCACCTTGTTCAGGTAGTCCGGTTCGTCCTTGGTGACCTTGACCTCCATGATGATGCGGTTGTCCGGGGTGATCTGCGGCGTCACCTCCAGCGACAGCGAAGCCTCCTTGAACGACACCGACGTGGCGCCGCTGGAGCTGGCCTCCTGGTACGGGATCTCGGTGCCCTTGAGGATCTTGGCGGTTTCCTTGTCGGAGGTGACCACTTTGGGCTGCGAGACGATTTCCCCGTTGCCGGTCTTTTCCATGGCCGTCAGTTCGAGGTCGAGCAGCACGTTGTCGGTGATGAAGGCGATGCCGATCCCCGAGGTGTTGCCGGTGGTGCCCATGTCGACGAACGGCGTGTTGGTGCTGGTGCTGCCCGGCGTGCCGATGGTGGTGGACGCACCGTTGGTCACGCCGGAGGTGTTCCAGTTGCCCTTGTTGCGGATCGACCCGCCCCAGCGCACGCCCAGGCTCTTGTCGTAATCGACGTTGGCCTCGACGATCCGCGCCTCGATCATCACCTGGCGCACCGGGATGTCCAGTTGCGCCACGATCCGCCGCAGTTCGTCGAGGCGGTCCTGGGTCTGGTAGGCAATGATGTTGTTGGTGCGCTCATCGACGGTGATCGAGCCGCGTTCGTCGACTTTCGCCTCGGCGCTGGTCACCGACTGGAACAGCTTGGCGATGTCCGCCGCCTTGGCGTAGTTGACCTGCAGCAGTTCGCGGCGCAGCGGCGCCAGTTCGGCGATCTGCTTCTGCGACTCGAGTTCCTGCCGCTCGCGGGCGGCGATCTCGTCGGCCGGCGCCACCAGCAGCACGTTGCCGATCTTGCGCTTGTCCAGCCCCTTGGTCTTGAGCACCAGGTCCAGGGCCTGATCCCACGGCACGTTCTGCAGGCGCAGGGTGATCCCGCCCTGCACCGTGTCGCTGGCCACCAGGTTGAGGTTGGTGAAGTCGGCGATCAGTTGCAGCACCGAGCGCACGTCGATGTCCTGAAAGTTCAGCGACAGCTTCTCGCCGCTGTAGCTGTTGCGGTCGGCGTTGCGCTTTTGCAGGTCATCGACCGTCATCGGCCGGATGCTGACAGTGAGCTTGTTGTCGGTCTGGTAGGTCGAGTACTCGTAGGTGCCGACGGGCTCGACGGTCACGGTCGCCCGGTCGCCGCTGACACTGGAGCTGACGAACTGCACCGGTGTGGCGAAGTCCTTGACGTCGAGGCGCACCCGCAGCGGGTCGGGCAGTTGGGTACGGGTGAAGTTGAGGACGATCTTGCCGTCGCGTTCCTGGATGTCCGGGGCGATGGCCGGGTCGGACAGGTCGATGACCACATTGCCCTCGCCGGCCGTGCCGCGCTGGAAGTCCACGCCCCGGATGGCCCTGGCCGTCGGGGCGTACGTCTTGGCCGGCGCGGGGCGCGATGCGGCCGTCGCTGGCCGGGGCGCCGTTTTGCGGGCGCCCTGGCCGACCACGACGAACAGCGTGTTGCCCTCGACCCGGGTGTCGTAGGGCACCAGCTGGGTCAGGTTGATGATCATCCGCGTCCGGTCCTTGGCCTCGACCACCGTGGCCGAGCGGGCATTGCCGCTGCCCAGGTCACGGGTCTTGTTCGCCAGCTGGCTGGAGACGCCCGGCAGGTCGAGGGCGATCCGCGCCGGCGAATCGGTGGTGTAGCCCTTGGGCTGCGGCGGCGGGCCGTCGAACGACAGCTTCAGCTCGACCCGGTCGCCCGGCAGCGCCGCCACGTCCAGTGCCTTGAGGGTGGCCGCACTGACCATCGGCGACAGCAGCGCTATCCATAGCGAAAGACCGAAGGTTGCGAAAATCCTGTTCATTGTTCGTCTTCCACTATGAGTGCTCTTTCAAAGGAATGGTGCGCGGCCGCTCCAGCCAGGCGCCCTCGCCGTCGGGAACGATCTCGACCACATCGACCTGGGAGGCGCTGATGGCGACGATGCGACCGTCGTTGCGCCCCAGGTAGTCGCCGACCTTCAGGCGGTGCACCCCGCCCGCCCCGCGCAGCAGCGCGAAGGAGCCGGAGGCGTTGGAAATCGTGCCGACCATCTCGAACTGCTCGATGTTGAAACCTTCGAGGTACTGCTTGACCCGGTTGGGGTCGGGCCGGACATTGCGCGAGCCGTGCCGCTGCCCCGCCAGGTCGACCCGCACCTGGCGGGAGAACGGGCTGCGCAGGCTCGCTGCGCTGTAGGTGAAGGTCGGATAGGCATGGAAGACCGGCGTCGGCTCGATCTTGCCCGGCGGGCGCTGGCGGATCTCGTTCATGTACGCGTCGAGGTCGCTGAAGTCGCCGCCCCCGCAGCCACCCAACCCCAACGCCAGGGCAAGCGGAATGAAACACCGGATCGGGCTCATGGCGTGGGCCCCTTGTCTTGCGGCTGTCCCTTGTCGTTGTAGCGGTAGGTCTTGGCCAGGATGCTCATGCGCAGCTTCGACCCGCCTTCGGGATTGGCCGGCGCGAGTTCGAAGTCGTGCAGGGTGACGATCCGGGGCAACCCGGCCACGCCGCTGACGAACGTCGCCAGGTCGTGATAGCCGCCGGTGACGGTGATCTGGATCGGCAGCTCGATATAGAACTGCTGGACCACCTCCGGCAGCAGCTTGATCTCTTCGAATTCGAGCCCGCTGCCAAGCCCCGTCCGGGTGATGTCCTCCAGCAGGCCCGGCACCTCGGTGTCGCTGGGCAGTTGACGCAGCAGCACGCCGAAGGAGTTTTCCATCTCCTTCATCTGCTGGGTGTAGAGCTCGAGGTTGGCCGCCATGTGCGCCTTGGTCGCGAACTGCTCCTTCAGCGTGGCCTCTTCCTCGCGCTTGAGCTCGAGCTGGTTCTCCAGGTCGCTGATGAAGAAGTTGTAGCCAAGCGCCAGCACCAGCACCATCAGCAACGCACCGGCCAGCCCCTTCACCGCGGTCGGCCAGGAGCCGATGTTGCCGGTGTCCAGGTCGTTGAAGTCGATGCTGCGCAGGCTGCCCAGCCATTCGGACGGTTTCATTGGACGTCCTCCGCCAGCTTGGGCCGGGTCTGGCGAACGGTCAGCTGGAAGGTGTTGGCCTGGTCCAGCTGCCCGGCGGTGGTCGCCTTCACTTCGTTGAGGACCGGCGCATCGAACCAGTCGGAGGCGTCGAGGTTGCGCATCAGGTCGGAGACGCGGTTGTTCGACTCCGCCGCACCGCTGATCGACAAGGTCTTGCCGACCATCTTCACGTCGGTGAAATACACCCCGTCAGGCAGGGTGCGGGCGAGCTGGTCGAAGATCCGCCCGCTGATCTGCCGGTTGCCCTGCAAGTCCTGGATGATGCGCATGCGCTCCACCAGTTGCTGACGGCGGGCCTTGAGTTCGCTGATCTGTTTGATCCGCTCGTCGACCAGGGCGATCTGCTTGCCGATGTATTCGTTGCGCGCCGTTTGCCGCTCGATGGCCGCGCCGATGATCTGGTCGGCGATCAGCACCGCGCCGACCGACCCGACCAGCACACCGGTCAACGCCAGCAGGAAACGCTTGCGCCGCTCTTCGCGGCGCTCCTCACGCCAGGGCAGAAGGTTGATCCGCGCCATCAGTCGAAACTCCTGAGCGCCAGCCCGCAGGCGATCATCAGGGCCGGCGCGTCGCTGGCCAGCGCCCCGGCGTTGACCTTGCCGCTCAACGCCATGTCGGAAAACGGGTTGGCGACCTGGGTCGGCGTGCCCAGGCGCTGTTCGATCAGGCTGTCGAGCCCCGGCACCGATGCCGTGCCCCCGGCCAGCAGGATGTGGTCGACCGCGTTGTACTGGCCGGACGCGAAGAAGAACTGCAGCGAACGCGACACCTGCTGCACCAGCGCCTCGCGGAACGGCTGGAGCACTTCGCCGACATAGTCGTCCGGCAGGCCGCCCTGCTTCTTCGCCAGCCCGGCCTGCTCGAAGGTCAGGCCGTAGCGGCGCTGGATCTCCTCGGTGAGCTGGCGCCCGCCGAACAGTTGCTCGCGGGTGTAGATGATCCGGCCGTTGTGCAGAACGCTCAGGGTGGTCATCGTCGCGCCGATGTCGACCACCGCGACCGTCAGGCGTTCCTGGGATTGCGCCAGCTGGGTGGCGAGCAGGCCGAACGAACGTTCCAGCGCATAGGCCTCGACATCCACCACCCGGGCCGTGAGCCCGGCCAGGGCCAGGGCGGCTTCGCGGACTTCGACGTTCTCCTTGCGGCAGGCCGCCAGCAGCACGTTGACCCGCTCGGCGTTGCGCGGCGACGCCCCCTGCACCTCGAAGTCGATGGCGACTTCGTCCAGCGGATAGGGAATGTACTGGTCGGCCTCGATCCGGAGCTGGTTCTCCATCTCGTCGTCGGACAGGCCGGCGTCCATCTCGATGACCTTGGTGATCACCGCCGAACCGGCCACCGCCACCGCCACGCCCTTGAGCCCCGTGCGCGCCTTCGCCAGCACCCGGGACAGGGCATGACCGACGCCTTCGAGCTCGGCGATGTTCTTTTCGACGACGGCGTTCGCCGGCAACGGCTCCACCGCGTAGGCCTCGACCCGGTAGCGCTCGCCCTGGCGGCTCAGCTCCAGCAGCTTCACCGACGTGGAGCTGATGTCGATCCCCAGCAGCGTGTTGGTCTTTTTGTTGAAGAGTCCTGGCACTGCCCAATCCCTATGACTATCCGTGACTTACGGACTCCGTTATGCGCCTTGCGTTCCCTCGCCCCGTCTTGACAGAAGCGCAAATGACGCCCCCAGCGGAAAAGTGCTTATAATGCCCAGCGATTTTTTCCGCTTTTACCGCCAGCGCGGGCCCTTCGTGCATGTCGCCGCAAGCCCGTCGCCAATTTCATTCTTTGCCCTGGATGTCCAAAAGCCTTGATTCGTCTGCTGAAATTTTTCGGTTGGTCCATCGTCGCCGTTTTCTGCGGACTGCTTTTAGGTCTCAGCGGCGCGTTCCTTTACCTTAGTCCGGGTTTGCCATCTGTGGAGGCGCTGAGAAGCATTCAGTTGCAGATTCCGCTCCGGGTGTACAGCAGCGACAACAAGTTGATCGCAGAATTTGGCGAAATGCGCCGCACGCCGATCCGTTTCGCCGACATTCCCCCCAATTTCATCAATGCGTTACTAAGTGCTGAAGACGACAACTTCGCCAACCACTACGGCGTCGACCCGAGCAGCCTGATGCGCGCCGCGACCCAGTTGCTCAAGAGCGGCCACATCCAGTCCGGCGGCAGCACCATCACCATGCAGGTGGCGAAGAACTTCTTCCTGACCAGCGAACGCAGCTTCTCGCGCAAGACCACCGAGATCCTCCTGGCCCTGCAGATCGAACGGCAACTGACCAAGGACGAGATCCTTGAGCTGTACGTGAACAAGATCTACCTGGGCAACCGCGCCTACGGCATCGAGGCCGCAGCGCAGGTGTACTACGGCAAATCGATCCGCGAGGTCAGCCTGGCGCAGATGGCGATGATCGCCGGCCTGCCCAAGGCCCCGTCGCGCTTCAACCCGCTGGCCAACCCTGCGCGCAGCAAGGAGCGCCGCGACTGGATCCTGGGGCGCATGTACAAGCTGGGCAAGATCACCGAGGCGGACTACACCGCCGCCGTCAACGAGCCGCTGAACGCCAGCTACCACGTGCCGACCCCGGAAGTGAACGCCCCGTACATCGCCGAAATGGCCCGGGCGGAAATGGTCGGTCGCTACGGCAGCGACGCCTACACCGAAGGCTTTCGCGTCACCACCACGGTGCCGAGCAACCTGCAGGAAATGGCCAACAACGCCCTGCACGAAGGCCTGATGACCTACGACCAGCGCCACGGCTACCGCGGCCCCGAGTCGCGCCTGCCGGGCAAGACCCGCGAGGCTTGGGCCAACGAGCTGACCAAGCAGCGCACCATCAGCAGCCTGGAGCCGGCCATCGTCACCCAGGTGGACAAGAACGGCCTGCAGGTGCTCACCCGCACCGGCGAAGAGCACGTCGCCTGGGACACCATGAAGTGGGCCCGGCCGTTCCTCAACACCAACAGCATGGGCGCCGCCCCGCGCCAGCCGTCGGACGTGGCGCAGGTGGGCGACCTGGTGCGCGTGCAGCGCCAGGCGAACAATTCGCTCAAGTTCAGCCAGATCCCTCAGGCCCAGGGCGCGCTGGTGTCGCTGGATCCGCAGAACGGCGCGATCCGCTCGCTGGTCGGCGGCTTCGCCTTCGAGCAGAGCAACTACAACCGCGCCATGCAGGCCAAGCGCCAGCCGGGTTCGAGCTTCAAGCCGTTCGTCTACAGCGCGGCGCTGGACAACGGCTACACCGCCGCCAGCCTGGTCAACGATGCGCCGATCGTGTTCGTCGACGAATACCTGGACAAGGTCTGGCGTCCGAAGAACGACACCAACACCTTCCTCGGCCCGATCCGCCTGCGCGAAGCGCTGTACAAGTCGCGCAACCTGGTGTCGATCCGCCTGCTGCAGGCGATGGGCGTCGGCAAGACCATCGATTACATCACCCGCTTCGGCTTCAACAAGCAGGACCTGCCGCCGAACCTGTCCCTGGCGCTGGGCACCGCGACGCTGACGCCAATGGAGATCGCCACCGGCTGGAGCACCTTCGCCAACGGCGGCTACAAGATCACGCCGTACATCATCGACAGGATCGAAAGCCGCAACGGCGACACCCTGTTCGTCGCCAACCCGCCGACAGTGCCGCAAGGCACGGCGGCCACCGACGGCATCGCCGCGCCGGCCACCCCGGCGTTCACCGTCAACGCGACACCGGGCGAAGCCCCCGGCAGCACTGTGGCGCCGCAGACGCCGGCGGTGGCCGAACGGATCGTCGACGGCCGCACCACCTACATCCTCAACAGCATGCTGCAGGACGTGATCAAGCTCGGTACCGGTCGCCGTGCCCTGGCCATGGGCCGCAGCGACATCGCCGGCAAGACCGGCACCACCAACGAATCGAAGGACGCCTGGTTCTCCGGCTACAACGCCGACTACGTGACCACGGTCTGGACCGGTTTCGACCAGCCGGAAAGCCTCGGCCGCCGGGAGTTCGGCGGCACCGTGGCGCTGCCGATCTGGATGAACTACATGTCCGCCGCCCTCAAGGACAAGCCGCCGCATGTCCAGGCGGAGCCGGAAGGCATCCTCAGCCTGCGGGTGGATCCGGTCAGCGGCCGCGCCGCCACGCCGAGCACGCCGGGCGCGTACTTCGAGCTGTTCAAGGCCGAAGACACGCCGCCGTCGGTCAACGAGATCGGCAATGGCGCCGTGCCGGGCAGCCCGCTGCCGGCGGACGAACAGGCGCCGATCGATTTGTTCTAGGGGGCAGCTAGAAGCTGCAAGCTGCAAGCTGCAAGCTGCAAGCTGCAAGCTGCAAGCTGCAAGCAAGAGCAAGAGCAAGAGCAAGAGCAAGAGCAACGCACCTCTACTTGCCGCTTGCCGCTTGAAGCTTGCCGCTTGAAGCTTGAAGCTTGAAGCTTGAAGCTTGAAGCTTGAAACCCAAACCGCCTCCATAAAAAACCCCAGCATTAGGCTGGGGTTTTTTATGGGCGGCTGCTTTTAACCGTTGAACACGTCATCCACGCTTTTCAGCGGGTAGTTCTTCGGATACGGCAGGGTCGCCACGCCGGTCTCGATGGCGGCCTTGGCCACGGCGTCGGAGACGACGGTGATCAGGCGTGCGTCCATCGGCTTCGGAATGATGTACTCACGGCCGAATTCCAGCGCATCGACGCCGTAGGCGGCGCAGACTTCCTTCGGCACCGGCAGCTTGGCCAGGTCCTTCAGGGCGTTGGCGGCGGCGATCTTCATTTCTTCGTTGATGCGCTTGGCGCGTACGTCCAGGGCACCGCGGAAGATGAACGGGAAGCCCAGCACGTTGTTGACCTGGTTCGGGTAGTCCGAACGGCCGGTGGCCATGATCACGTCGTTGCGGGTGGCGTGGGCCAGTTCCGGGGCGATTTCCGGATCCGGGTTGGAGCAGGCGAACACGATCGGGTTGGCCGCCATGCGCTTGAGCTGCTCGGCGCTCAGCAGGTTCGGGCCGGACAGGCCGACGAACACGTCCGCGCCTTCGATGGCGTCGTCCAGGGTGCGCTTGTCGGTGGCGTGGGCGAACACGGCCTTGTACTGGTTCAGGTCGTCACGGCCGGCGTGGATCACGCCGGTGCGGTCGATCATGTAGATGTTCTCGACCTTGGCGCCCATGCTCACCAGCAGCTTCATGCAGGAGATGGCGGCGGCGCCGGCGCCCAGGCAGACGATCTTGGCGTCGGCCAGGGTCTTGCCGGCGATTTCCAGGGCGTTGATCATGCCGGCGGCGGTCACGATGGCGGTGCCGTGCTGGTCATCGTGGAACACCGGGATGTCGCACTGTTCGATCAGGGCGCGTTCGATCTCGAAGCACTCGGGTGCCTTGATGTCTTCCAGGTTGATGCCGCCGAAGGTGATGGAGATGCGCTTGACGGTGTCGATGAAGGCTTGCGGGCTTTCGGAGTCGACTTCGATGTCGAACACGTCGATGCCGGCGAAGCGCTTGAACAGCACGCCCTTGCCTTCCATCACAGGCTTGGAGGCCAGCGGGCCGAGGTTGCCCAGGCCGAGAATCGCGGTGCCATCGGAAATGACTGCAACCAGGTTGCCTTTGCCGGTGTACTTGTAGGCCAGTTCGGGATCGCGGGCGATCTCGCGTACCGGCTCGGCTACGCCGGGGCTGTAGGCCAGCGACAGGTCGCGGGCGGTGGCGGTGGCCTTGGTGAGCTCGACACTCAGCTTCCCTGGACGAGGATTGGCGTGATATTCGAGAGCGGCAGTTTTCAGATCAGACATTTTGGCATTCCGCTTTTTACTGTTGGACAGACTGGTCAGCGAGGATACGCGCCTCGCAAAGTCCTCACAAGACTGCCCGGTCACCCCTGTCAAGCGAGCTGTCCTACGACTTTGGGCCAAGAGCCACGGCCCGCAAGGGCTTGACTGTTCACAATCGCCAGTAAAAATGTCTACAATTTTTTTCAGCGAGAAGACTGCAGCATGGCCGGATCCGTCAGCGGCAGCAGCCAGCGCGGCTGCCCCGGCGGCGATCCGCCGCGCCGGGAACGGTCGACCACCCAGCCACGGGCCTCGATCTGCCTGCCTTCCAGCCGTTGCAGCGCCGCGCCGTCGAAACGCTCGAGCAGATTGGGCGCAACGCGCAGTACAAGCGCGTCCTGCATTTCGATCAAGATTGCGCCCCGATTGCGCCGTACCGTGCTCACACGCCCGCGGACCACGGTAAAGCCCGAGCGGGCGATCTGCTCCGCTTTCAGTACAGGCGAGCGCTTCCACACGCCGCGGCCGGCCCGTCGCGCCTCGCGTTCGGCAGCCTGCTGACAGGCGACAAAATCCACGTTCGGCGCCACCGCCACCTGAAACCCGAGGCCGTCAGCGAGCATTTGCGCTTCGAGATTGACGCCGCCGAGGCTGAAAACGTGCGCCAGCGTCCGGCCATAACGGTCCCTGGACTCCTTGCCGGGCAGCAGACCGACGCGCCCGCCGCTGTCGGCCACCAGCGACGCCAGGCGTTGGCGCGCCGCCACGGCGAACGGCTCGTCGCTGCGGCCCTGCTTGCCCAGCTCCGGCGTGTTGAGCCCGATCATCCGCACGCTGCGCCCGTCGCTCAGGCGCAGGGTGTCGCCGTCCACCACTCGCTGCACCGCGACATAGGCCAGCCCGCCGGGCGCCGGGCAGAACGCCTGGGCGTCCGGCAGCCAAATCGCGGACACAAAAAAGGCGCCCGCAAGGGACGCCTTTTTCATCAGACCGGAAAAGCCTTGAAGGTTTTCCAGAATGAGCGGCCTTAGGCCTTTTTCGCGCCGAAAGCACCGAAACGGTCGGCGAACTTCTGAACGCGACCACCGGTGTCCAGAGTCTTCTGCTTACCGGTGTAGAACGGGTGGCACTCGTTGCAAACGTCGATCGGCAGCGCTTTGCCGTGAGTCGAACGGGTGACGAACTTGTTACCGCAGCTGCAGGTAACATCGATTTCAACGTAGTTTGGATGAATATCGGCTTTCATGGTGCTTTCCTCAGCTAGCGTGCCGCCACCCAACACTATTGTTGAATACCGCACGGAATTAGGGCGCGGATTCTACCAGACCTTGCCGATCACGCAAGCTGTCCCTTGAACCGACCGTCTGCTAGGCTCCCGGCCCATAGGCGACGCCCCACAGGTCATGTGCGCGACCGCTCCTTCCATTAGTCTGCCGATCGAGACCCCGCGTGCCCGACGCCATCTTGCGCCTCGCCTTGCCCTCCCCCCTGCGCCGCCTGTTCGACTACCGCGCTCCGGCCGGCGTGCCCCGCGACCGCCTGCAGCCGGGCATGCGCCTGCGGGTGCCGTTCGGCCGGCGGGAAATGATCGGGATCCTGGTGGAAATCAGCGACACCAGCGACGTGCCGGCCGACAAGCTCAAGCCCGCGCTGGCCCTGCTCGACGCCAGCGCGCCGCTGCCGCCGGCCCTGTTCAAGCTGTGCCTGTGGACGGCCCAGTACTATCAGCACAGCCTCGGCGACACCCTGAACTGGGCGCTGCCGGTGCTGCTGCGCCAGGGCGAGCCCGCCGAGGCCCGCCAGGAGCGCTTCTGGTCGGCGGCCCCCGGCGCCAGCCTCGACGACCCGCGCATCGCCCGCGCCCCGCGCCAGCGAGAGGCCCTGGCCACCCTGGCCCAGCATCCGCACGGCGTCGCCCACGGGCTGCTGGGCAAGCTGATGCTGAACAAGGACAGCCTCGACCTGCTGCTGGCCAAGGACCTGGTGCGGGTGGAGGTGCGCCGCCATGCGCCGGGCGTGCGCCACGAGCATTGGCTGGCGCAGCCGGAGCTGCCGCTCAACGCCGAACAGCGCGCAGCCTGTGAGGCGATCCGCGCCGGCTTCGACAGTTATCACGCGTTCCTGCTGGCCGGCGTCACCGGCAGCGGCAAGACCGAGGTCTATCTGCAACTGATCCGCGAAACCCTCGAAGCCGGCAAGCAGGCCCTGGTGCTGATCCCCGAGATCAACCTCGGCCCGCAGACCCTGGCGCGCTTCGAACAGCGCTTCAACGCACGCATCGCCCTGCTCCATTCGGCGGTCAACGACCGTGACCGCCTCGACGCCTGGCTGGCCGCCCGGGACGGCGAGGCCGACATCGTCATCGGCACCCGTTCGGCGCTGTTCACCCCGATGAAGAACCCGGGGCTGATCATCATCGACGAAGAGCACGACGGCTCCTATAAACAGCAGGAAGGCCTGCGCTACCACGCCCGGGACCTGGCGCTGGTGCGCGCGCGGCAAGAGAACATCCCGATCGTCCTCGGCTCCGCGACGCCTTCGCTGGAAAGCCTGCACAATGCCTACACCGGCCGCTACGGCCTGCTGCGCCTGAACGAGCGCGCCGGCGGCGCCAAGCAACCGCGCTTCCTGCGCCTGGACGTGAAGAGCCGGCCGCTGGACAGCGGCATCAGCGGCCCGATGCAGCAAGCCATCGGCCAGACCCTCGCCGCCGGCCAACAGGTGCTGGTGTTCCTCAACCGCCGGGGCTTCGCGCCGACCCTGCTGTGCCACGACTGCGGCTGGATGTCCGAATGCCAGCGCTGCGATGCGCGGATGACCGTGCACCAACGCTACGGCGAACTGCGCTGCCACCATTGCGGCCATGTCGAGCGCGTGCCGCGCCAGTGCCCCAAGTGCGAGCGGGTCGACCTGCGGCCGGTGGGCGCCGGCACCGAACGGGCCGAAGAGCGGCTGGCGATCCTGTTCCCCGACTACCCGGTGCTGCGGGTCGACCGCGACAGCACCTCGCGCAAGGACGCGATGAACCAGCTGTTCGCCACCATCCAGAAAGGCCAGCCGTGCATCCTGGTCGGCACCCAGATGCTGGCCAAGGGGCACCACTTTCCCCGGGTCACGCTGGTGTCGATCCTCGACGCCGACGGCGGCCTGTTCTCCGGCGACTTCCGCGCCAGCGAACGGATGGCGCAGCTCATCGTGCAGGTGGCCGGCCGCGCCGGACGGGCGGAGGAGCCGGGCAAGGTGATCATCCAGACCCACCTCGCCGACCATCCTTTATTGGTGCAACTGACCGAACAGGGCTACTTCGCCTTCGCCGAGCAGGCCCTGAGCGAGCGCCGCGCCGCCGGCCTGCCGCCGTTCGCCCACCTGGCGCTGCTGCGCGCCGAGGCGCACAAGCCGGGCCAGGCCGAAGCTTTTCTCGACGAAGCATGCAGCGAAGCCGAACGCATGCTGGCCGAGCAGAACCTCGGCGGCATCGAGCTGCTGGGGCCGGTGCCGGCGCCGATGGAGCGCCGGGCCGGGCGCTATCGGGCTCAATTGCTGCTGCAGGCGACGGCGCGGGCTCCGCTGCACCGGCTGCTGGCCGGTTGGCTGCTGGCGCTGGAGCAGATGCCGAGCGGACGCGCGGTGCGCTGGTCGCTGGATGTCGATCCGGTGGACCTGTACTGACAGACGGATCGCCATCGCAGGCCGATCCGCTGCCGCAAGGAATGGCGGCGCAATTGTCACCGCACATCCACATCCTGCCTGCTAAGGTTGGCAAGCCCGTCTTCGCAACGGATAATGCCCAGTTTTTCCACCCGCGCACCGATGCGCCGCCGCGCCAGCGGTCGAAAGAGACGACCATGAAAGACACCATTCGCCAGCTGATCCAGCAAGCCCTCACCCAACTCGTCAACGAAGGTGTGTTGCCTGAAGGCCTGTCGCCGGCGATCCAGGTGGAAAACGCCCGCGACAAGACCCACGGCGACTTCGCCAGCAACATCGCGATGATGCTGGCCAAGCCTGCGGGCATGAAGCCGCGCGACCTGGCGGAAAAACTCATCGCCGCCCTGCCGGCCGACGAGAACGTCACCAAGGCCGAGATCGCCGGCCCCGGCTTCATCAACTTCTTCCAGAACACCCAGGCCCTGGCCAACCGCCTCGACGCCGCCCTGGCCGACGCCCGTGTGGGCGTGCACAAGGCCGGCCCCGCGCAGCGCACCGTGGTCGACCTGTCGGCGCCGAACCTGGCCAAGGAAATGCACGTCGGCCACCTGCGCTCGACCATCATCGGCGACGGCGTGGCCCGCGTCCTCGAGTTCCTCGGCGACGAGGTGATCCGTCAGAACCACGTCGGCGACTGGGGCACCCAGTTCGGCATGCTGATGGCCTACCTGCAGGAAAACCCGATCACCAGCGACGAGCTGTCGGACCTGGAGAACTTCTACCGCGCCGCCAAGCAGCGCTTCGACGAGTCCGCCGAGTTCGCCGACCGCGCCCGCGGCCTGGTGGTCAAGCTGCAGGCCGGCGACGCCGAGTGCCTGGCGCTGTGGACCCGGTTCAAGGACATCTCGCTGTCGCACTGCCAGAAGATCTACGAGCTGCTCAACGTCAAGCTGACCATGGCCGACGTGATGGGCGAGAGCGCCTACAACGACGACCTGATCAACGTGGTCAACGACCTCAAGGCCGCGGGCATGCTGGTCGAGAGCAACGGCGCCCAGTGCGTGTTCCTCGACGAGTTCAAGAACGCCGACGGCGACCCGCTGCCGGTGATCATCGTCAAGGCCGACGGCGGCTACCTGTACGCCACCACCGACCTGGCGGCCGTGCGCTACCGCAGCGGCAAGCTCAACGCCGACCGCGCGCTGTACTTCGTCGACCAGCGTCAGGCCCTGCACTTCCAGCAAGTGTTCGCCGTGGCGCGCAAGGCCGGTTTCGTGACCCATCCGATGGAGATGGAGCACATGGGCTTCGGCACCATGAACGGCGCCGACGGCCGTCCGTTCAAGACCCGCGACGGCGGCACCGTGAAGCTGATCGATCTGCTGACCGAAGCCCGCGAGCGCGCCTACAGCCTGGTCAAGGAAAAGAACCCGACGCTGGCCGAGGACGAACTGCGCAACATCGCCCGGGTGGTGGGCATCGGCGCGGTGAAGTACGCCGACCTGTCCAAGCACCGCACCAGCGACTACAGCTTCAACTTCGACCTGATGCTCAACTTCGAAGGCAACACCGCGCCGTACCTGCTGTACGCCTACACCCGCGTGGCCGGCGTGTTCCGCAAGCTGGGCAAGGACTTCAGCGAAGTCGACGGCCGGATCGTCCTCGAGGCGGCGCACGAGCAGGAACTGGCGGCCAAGCTGGCGCAGTTCGGCGAAGTGCTGAACAACGTGGCCGAGAAAGGCACGCCGCACGTGCTGTGCACCTACCTGTACGACGTCGCCGGCCTGTTCTCCAGCTTCTACGAGAACTGCCCGATCCTCGCCGCCGACACCCCGGCGCAGATGCAGAGCCGCCTGCGCCTGGCCGCGCTGACCGGCCGTACCCTCAAGCAAGGCCTGGAGCTGCTGGGCCTGGAAACCCTGGAGCGCATGTAAGTTGGCTGCCAAGAAAAAACCCGCCCCCAAACGCGGCGCCAGCCGCTACCAGGCCCCGGCCAAGCAACCGATTCCGGGCTGGCTGTGGATGGCCATCGGCCTGACGGTCGGTGCGTTCATCGTGTTCCTGATGAAACTGGAGCCGGGCAAGGGCAGCGACACGGTCAAGCGCGAGAAGGTCGAGCAGCAGCAACAGCAGAAAGCCACCAAGATCGCCGAGGCCAACAAGACCCCGCCGAGCCCGACGCAACCGGTGAAGCCGAAGTACGACTTCTACACCCTGCTGCCGGAATCGGAAGTGATCGTGCCGCCGGACGCCGTGCCGGAGAAGACCTTGCCGACGCCCCAGGTGCCGGCGATCCCGACCACCCCGGTGACCCCGGCGGAAGCGGCGAAGATCGACACCGCGCGGGCCCAGGCGGCGCTGGCCGGCATCACGCCGCCGCCGGCCCCGCCGGTGGCGAAGGCGGCGCCGGTGACCAGGTTCTTCCTCCAGGCCGGTTCGTTCCGCAAGGAAGCCGACGCCGACAAGGTGCGGGCGCAGATCATCCTGCTGGGCCAGGCGGTGTCGGTGGAGTCCGGCACGGTGAAGGACGAGACCTGGTACCGCGTGCTGGTCGGCCCGTTCAGCAACCGCGAACAGCTGACCACCGCACAGAAGCAACTGGCGGGCAGCGGCTTCAGCAACTTGCTGTTACAACAACGTCAGAGCCGCTGACCCGGCACCCCTGTGGCGAGGGCGCTTGCTCGCGCTGTGGCGCAAGGCGCCCCCAAAACCTGCGTATCCGTGGCTTCAAAGCCACGGGGCCGCAGGTTTTGCGACTGCTGCGCAGTCGAGCGGGCGCAAGCTCCCTCGCCACAGATGATTGGCATCCCACCCCCGCACCGCTCGTCCGCTCACTGACCCCGCAGTTGAAATACCGACCTCCACCCCCATATGGGTGTGCATAAGGCATTTTCGCCCCGCTGCGTGGAGACTCTTCCCTTGACCACCATCGTTTCAGTCCGCCGCCACGGCAAAGTCGTCATGGGCGGCGACGGCCAGGTTTCCCTCGGCAACACCGTAATGAAAGGCAACGCGAAGAAGGTTCGCCGCCTGTACCACGGCCAGGTCATCGCCGGTTTCGCCGGCGCCACCGCCGACGCCTTCACCCTGTTCGAACGCTTCGAAGGCCAGCTCGAGAAACATCAGGGCCACCTGATCCGCGCCGCCGTCGAGCTCGCCAAGGAGTGGCGCACCGACCGTTCCCTGAGCCGCCTCGAAGCGATGCTCGCGGTCGCCAACAAGGACGCCTCGCTGATCATCACCGGCAACGGCGACGTCGTTGAGCCCGAAGACGGCCTGATCGCCATGGGTTCCGGCGGTGCCTACGCCCAGGCCGCCGCCAGCGCCCTGCTGAAGAAAACCGACCTGTCGGCCCGCGAAATCGTCGAGACCGCCCTCGGCATCGCCGGCGACATCTGCGTCTTCACCAACCACACCCAGACCATTGAGGAGCAGGATCTCGCTGAATGAGCCTGCCGCGCCTTGCGCCACGGCTTGTTTCTGCTTGAGGACCGTCAATCACCATGTCCATGACTCCCCGCGAAATCGTCCACGAACTCAACCGCCACATCATCGGCCAGGACGATGCCAAACGCGCCGTCGCGATTGCCCTGCGCAACCGCTGGCGCCGCATGCAGCTGCCTGAAGAGCTGCGCGTTGAAGTGACCCCCAAGAACATCCTGATGATCGGCCCGACCGGCGTCGGCAAGACCGAGATCGCCCGTCGCCTGGCCAAGCTGGCCAACGCGCCGTTCATCAAGGTCGAAGCGACCAAGTTCACCGAGGTCGGCTATGTCGGCCGCGACGTCGAATCGATCATCCGTGACCTGGCCGACGCCGCGATCAAGCTGCTGCGCGAGCAGGAGATGACCCGCGTGCGCCACCGCGCCGAAGACGCCGCCGAAGAGCGCATCCTCGACGCCCTGCTGCCGCCGGCGCGCATGGGCTTCAGCAGCGACGACGCGCCGACCCCGGACTCCAACACCCGCCAGCTGTTCCGCAAGCGCCTGCGCGAAGGCCAGCTGGACGACAAGGAAATCGAGATCGAAGTGGCCGAAGCCATGGGCGTCGACATTTCCGCGCCGCCGGGCATGGAAGAGATGACCAACCAGCTGCAGAACCTGTTCGCCAACATGGGCAAGGGCAAGAAGAAGGCCCGCAAGCTCAAGGTCAAGGAAGCGCTGAAGCTGGTGCGCGACGAAGAGGCCGGGCGCCTGGTCAACGAAGAGGAACTCAAGGCCAAGGCCCTGGAGGCGGTCGAGCAGCACGGCATCGTGTTCATCGACGAGATCGACAAGGTGGCCAAGCGCGGCAACGTCGGCGGCGCCGACGTGTCCCGCGAAGGCGTGCAGCGCGACCTGCTGCCGCTGATCGAGGGCTGCACCGTCAACACCAAGCTGGGCATGGTCAAGACCGACCACATCCTGTTCATCGCTTCCGGCGCGTTCCATCTGAGCAAGCCGAGCGACCTGGTGCCGGAGCTGCAAGGCCGCCTGCCGATCCGCGTCGAGCTCAAGGCCCTGAGCCCGGAAGACTTCGAGCGCATCCTCAGCGAACCGCACGCCTCGCTCACCGAGCAATATTGCGCGCTGCTCAAGACCGAAGGCCTGAACATCCAGTTCCAGCCCGAAGGCATCAAGCGCCTGGCGGAGATCGCCTGGCAGGTCAACGAGAAGACCGAGAACATCGGTGCCCGTCGCCTGCACACGCTGCTTGAGCGCCTGCTGGAAGAAGTGTCGTTCAGCGCCGGCGACCTGGCCAGCGCCCATGACGAGAAGCCGATCCTGATCGACGCCGACTACGTCAACAGCCACCTGGGCGAATTGGCGCAGAACGAAGATCTGTCCCGGTATATTCTGTAAAGCGGCAAGCTGCGAGCGACAAGCTGAGTTAAGCTTGTCGCTCGCAGCTTCTAGCTTCTAGCTTCTAGCTTCTAGCTTCTAGCTTCTAGCTTCTAGCTTCTAGCTTCTAGCTTCTAGCTTCTAGCTTCTAGCTTGTAGCTTGTAGCTTGTAGCTTGTAGCTTGTAGCTTGTAGTCAAAGGCTTTTTCCATGCTCCCCACCGACATCAAACTGCACAAAGCCTCCAAGACCCTGACGCTCACCTACGCGTCCGGCGAATCGTTCACCCTGCCCGCAGAGTTCCTGCGCGTGCACTCCCCCTCCGCCGAGGTCCAGGGCCACGGCAAACCGATCCTGCAGTACGGCAAGCTCCACGTCGGCCTGACCAAGTTGGAACCGGCCGGTCAGTACGCACTGAAACTGACCTTCGACGACGGCCATGACAGCGGACTGTTCACCTGGGAATACCTGCTCGAACTGGGGCGACGTTATGACGCACTCTGGGCCGATTACCTGGACGAACTCAAAGCCGCCGGCAAATCCCGCGACCCGGACGAGTCCGTCGTCAAGCTGATGCTCTAGCCCGTGGCTCGGGCGGTTTAGAGGGCATTTTCTAAATTCATCTGTTTGAATGCTCCGCTTGTGCGGCCCAGGACTGGCCGCTTGCGAAAAAAACCAATCTCGGGTAACCAATGGAACTGGCAGGTTCCCTGCAGTGTTCCACGCGCTGCAGAACTGCCCTGCAGAATCAACGGTCACCCGAGCGGCAGTACCTGGCACCGGCTGTGAGACTGCACAGCGAGGACCGGGTACTCGTCTCAGGACAATGGAGCGTCGTAGATGAGTAACAAGAACAACGATGACCTGAAGTACCAAGCCTCGGAAAACACCTTGGGGCTCAATCCCGTCGTCGGGCTGCGCGGAAAGGATCTGCTGGCCTCCGCCCGCATGGTGCTGACCCAGGCCATCCGGCAACCGATACACAGCGTCAAGCATGTCGCCCATTTCGGCCTTGAACTCAAGAACGTGCTGTTCGGCAAATCCGAACTGCAGCCTGCCGGCGACGACCGTCGCTTCGTCGATCCGGCCTGGAGCCAGAACCCGCTCTACCGACGTTATCTGCAAACCTACCTGGCGTGGCGCAAGGAGCTCCACGACTGGATCGACGACAGCAGCCTCTCGCCCAAGGACATCGCCCGCGGGCACTTCGTGATCAACCTGATGACCGAAGCCATGGCCCCGACCAACAGCGCGGCGAACCCGGCGGCGGTCAAGCGCTTCTTCGAGACCGGCGGCAAGAGCCTGCTCGACGGCCTCTCCCACCTGGCCAAGGACCTGGTGCACAACGGCGGCATGCCGAGCCAGGTCAACATGGGCGCGTTCGAGGTCGGCAAGACCCTGGGCGTGTCCGAAGGCGCGGTGGTGTTTCGCAACGACGTGCTGGAGCTGATCCAGTACAAGCCGATCACCGAGCAGGTGCACGAGCGCCCGCTGCTGGTGGTGCCGCCGCAGATCAACAAGTTCTACGTGTTCGACCTCAGCCCGGACAAGAGCCTGGCCAGGTTCTGCCTGCGCAGCAACGTGCAGACCTTCATCGTCAGCTGGCGCAACCCGACCAAGGAGCAGCGCGAGTGGGGCCTGTCGACCTACATCGAGGCCCTCAAGGAAGCGGTGGACGTGGTCACCGCGATCACCGGCAGCAAAGACGTGAACATGCTCGGCGCCTGCTCCGGCGGCATCACCTGCACCGCCCTGCTGGGCCACTACGCGGCCATCGGCGAGAACAAGGTCAACGCCCTGACCCTGCTGGTCAGCGTGCTCGACACCACCCTGGACACCGACGTCGCCCTGTTCGTCGACGAACAGACGCTGGAGACCGCCAAGCGCCACTCGTACCAGGCCGGCGTACTGGAAGGCAAGGACATGGCCAAGGTCTTCGCCTGGATGCGCCCCAACGACCTGATCTGGAACTACTGGGTGAACAACTACCTGCTCGGCAACGAGCCGCCGGTGTTCGACATCCTGTTCTGGAACAACGACACCACACGGTTGCCGGCCGCCTTCCACGGCGACCTGATCGAAATGTTCAAAAACAACCCGCTGACCCGCCCCAACGCACTGGAAGTGTGCGGCACGCCGATCGACCTCAAGCAGGTCACCGCCGACATCTTTTCCCTGGCCGGCACCAACGACCACATCACCCCGTGGAAGTCCTGCTACAAGTCGGCTCAGCTGTTCGGCGGCAAGGTCGAGTTCGTGCTCTCGAGCAGCGGCCACATCCAGAGCATCCTGAACCCGCCGGGCAACCCGAAGGCGCGCTACATGACCAACAGCGAAATGGCCGCCGACGCCGATGACTGGCAAGAGAACTCGACCAAGCACACCGACTCCTGGTGGCTGCACTGGCAGGCGTGGCAGGCCGAGCGTTCGGGCGAGCTGAAGAAGGCCCCGGCGAAGTTGGGCAACAAGGCGTACCCGGCGGGCGAAGCGTCGCCGGGCACTTACGTACATGAAAGGTAGCGGCAAGCCGTAAGCTGCAAGCTGCAAGCTGCAAGCCGGGCACGTTCTGCCTGAAGCTTGCAGCTTGTGACTGCTCCTTTCTGACCCGAAGGGTTTAACATGCCGCACCCGTTCATCTTCCGCACCGTCGACCTGGACGGCCAGACCATCCGCACCGCGGTGCGCCCCGGCAAGCCTCACTTGACGCCCTTGCTGATCTTCAACGGCATCGGCGCCAACCTGGAGCTGGTGTTCCCGTTCGTCGCGGCGCTGGATCCGGACCTGGAGGTCATCGCCTTCGACGTGCCCGGCGTCGGCGGTTCCTCGACGCCGAGCCGACCGTACCGGTTTGCCGGGCTGGCGAAACTCACCGCGCGGATGCTCGACTACCTCGACTACGGCCAGGTCAACGCGATCGGCGTGTCGTGGGGCGGCGCCCTGGCGCAGCAGTTCGCCCACGACTACCCCGAGCGCTGCAAGAAACTGGTGCTGGCGGCGACCGCCGCCGGTGCCTTCATGGTGCCGGGCAAGCCGAAGGTGCTGTGGATGATGGCCAGCCCGCGCCGCTACATCCAGCCGTCCCACGTGATCCGCATCGCGCCTCTGATCTACGGCGGCTCGTTCCGCCGCGACCCGACCCTCGCCGCCAGCCACGCGGCCAAGGTGCGTTCGGCGGGCAAGCTGGGCTACTACTGGCAACTGTTCGCGGGCCTGGGCTGGACCAGCATCCACTGGCTGCACAAGATCCATCAGCCGACCCTGGTGCTGGCCGGCGACGACGACCCGCTGATCCCGCTGATCAACATGCGCATGCTCGCCTGGCGGATTCCCAACGCCCAGCTGCACATCATCGACGACGGCCACCTGTTCCTGATCACCCGGGCCGAAGCGGTGGCGCCGATCATCATGAAATTCCTGGAGGAGGAACGTCAGCGTGCGGTGATGCATCCGCATCCGGCATCGCCGGGGGCATGACCGATCCGGCACGTTTTATGGAAGGCACGTGGCAGGACGCCGCGCAGGCAACAATCCGCAACAGCGTCTATGGTTCTCTGGTTCGGTGTGTTTGTGTTTGGCCTGAAGACGAAGGAGTGTTGACTCATGCGCGACAAACCAGCGACCGGCGTGGTGCCCAGCCCCGCCGTGTTCATCAATGCACAAAGCGCGATGACCGGGCTGCGCGGCCGCGACCTGATCTCGACCCTGCGCAGCGTCGCGGCCCATGGCCTGCGCAACCCGATCCACAGCGCACGCCACGCCTTGAGGCTAGGAAGCCAGCTGGGCCGCGTCCTGCTCGGTGAGACCCTGCACCCGATCAACGCGCAGGACACCCGCTTCAGCGATCCGGCCTGGAGCCTCAATCCGTTCTACCGGCGCAGCCTTCAGGCCTACCTGAGCTGGCAGAAACAGGTCAAGAGCTGGATCGACGAGAGCAGCATGAGCGAAGACGACCGGGCCCGCGCGCAGTTCGCCTTCAGCCTGCTCAACGATGCCGTGGCGCCGTCCAACACCCTGCTCAATCCGCTGGCGGTCAAGGAGCTGTTCAACTCCGGCGGGCAGAGCCTGGTGCGCGGCCTGGGCCACCTGATCGACGACCTGCTGCACAACGACGGCCTGCCGCGCCAGGTCTCGAAGCAGGCGTTCGAGATCGGCAAGACCGTCGCCACCACCACCGGCTCCGTGGTGTTTCGCAACGAGATGCTGGAGCTGATCCAGTACCGGCCGATGAGCGAGAAACAGTACGCCAAGCCGCTGCTGGTGGTGCCGCCGCAGATCAACAAGTACTACATCTTCGACCTCAGCCCGCACAACAGCTTCGTCCAGTTCGCCCTCAAGAACGGCCTGCAGACCTTCATGATCAGCTGGCGCAACCCGGACGTGCGCCACCGCGAATGGGGCCTGTCGACCTACGTCGAGGCGGTGGAGGAAGCGATGAACGTCTGCCGCTCGATCACCGGCGCCCGCGACGTCAACCTGATGGGCGCCTGCGCCGGCGGCCTCACCATCGCCGCCCTGCAAGGCCACCTGCAGGCCAAGCGGCAGCTGCGCCGGGTCTCCAGCGCCACCTACCTGGTGAGCCTGCTCGACAGCCAGTTCGACACGCCGGCGACGCTGTTCGCCGACGAGCAGACCCTCGAGGCGGCCAAGCGCCGCTCCTACCAGCGGGGCGTGCTCGACGGCCGCGACATGGCCAAGGTGTTCGCCTGGATGCGCCCCAACGACCTGATCTGGAACTACTTCGTCAACAACTACTTGCTGGGCAAGGTGCCGCCGCCGTTCGACATCCTCTACTGGAACAACGACAGCACCCGCCTGCCGGCGGCGTTCCACGGCGACCTGCTGGACTTCTTCAAGCACAACCCGCTGACCCACCCCGGCGGCCTGGAAGTGTGCGGCACGCCGATCGACCTGCAGAAGGTCACGGTCGACAGCTTCAGCGTGGCCGGCATGAACGACCACATCACGCCGTGGGACGCGGTGTACCGCTCGACCCTGCTGCTGGGCGGCGAGCGGCGCTTCGTGCTGTCCAACAGCGGCCACGTGCAGAGCATCCTCAACCCGCCAGGCAACCCGAAGGCCAACTACGTCGAGAACGGCAAGCTGAGCGGCGACCCCCGCGCCTGGTACTACGACGCGAAGAAGGTCGACGGCAGCTGGTGGACGCAGTGGCTGGAATGGATCCAGCAGCGCTCCGGCGCGCAGCGCGAGACCCAGATGACCCTCGGCAGCCCCGACTACCCAACGATGGAAGCGGCCCCCGGCACCTACGTGCGCGTGCGCTGACGCCCCGAAACCTTTTAAGAAGACTGGATGAAAACCCGCGACCGGATTCTCGAATGTGCCCTGCAGCTGTTCAACGAAAAGGGCGAGCCGAACGTCTCCACCATGGAGGTTGCCAACGAGATGGGGATCAGCCCCGGCAACCTCTACTACCACTTCCACGGCAAGGAGCCGCTGATCCTCGGGCTGTTCGAGCGCTTCCAGGGCGAACTGGCGCCGTTGCTCGACCCGCCCGCCGACGTCGAGCTGGCGCCGGAGGACTACTGGCTGTTCCTGCACCTGATCGTCGAGCGCCTGGCGCTCTACCGGTTCCTGTTCCAGGACCTGTCGAACCTGTCCGGGCGCCTGCCGAAGCTGGCCAAGGGCATCCGCAACCTGCTCAACGTCCTCAAGCGCACGCTGGCGTCCTTGCTGGCGCGCCTGAAGGCGCAGGGGCTGCTGGTCAGCGACACCCAGGCCCTGGGGCAACTGGTGGAGCAGATCACCCTGACCTTGCTGTTCTCCCTGGACTACCAGCGGATCCTCGACCGCGAGGGCGAGGTGAGGCTGGTGGTGTACCAGATCATGATGCTGGTGGCCCCGCACCTGCTGCCGCCGATCAAGGTGGCGACGGAACGGTTCGCGCTGCAGTACCTCGAAGAGCACGAATGACCGTCGAATCCCCTTTGCGGGAGCTAGCCTGCTCGCCATAGCGGTGTGTCATTCAGCTTCTCTGGCGACCGGTCCGACGCCTTCGCGGGCAAGCCCGCTCCCACAGGAGACCGCATCGGCTGCGAAGGTGCGGCACAAACAAAAACGCCCGGCCTTCGCAGGCCGGGCGTTTTCTTGAGCCCTGAGGATCAGGACTGACTGGACGGCGCCGACGGGGTCGGTGCGGCAGTCGGGGTCACGGCAGATGCCGGTGCGGCGGCGGAGTTCGACGCGCTGACCGGAGCGGCCGGGGTCGCAGGCTTGGCGGCTGCGGCCGGTTTCGGCGCAGCGGCTTTCGGTGCGGCCGGCTTTTTCACTGCCGGTTTCTTCGCGGCAGCCGGTTTGGCGGCTGGCTTGGCGGCAGCGGTCTTCGCCACAGGTTTGGCGGCGGGTTTGGCCGCCGCTTTCGCAGCCGGTTTGGCCGCTGCGGTTTTCGCCGCAGGCTTGGCGGCCGGTTTGGCGGCGGCCTTGGCCAGCGGCTTGGCCGCAGGTTTCGCAGCCGGCTTGGCCGCTGCGGTTTTGGCCACAGGCTGGGTTTTCAGGCCGGTGAGTTTCTCGATCTGCTTGGTCAGGGTCTCGACCTTGCTGTGCAGCGCCTTGACCTCATTGCGGCTCGGCACGCCCAGACGCGAGATCGCGCTGTTCAGGCGCTTGTCGAAGGCCTCTTCCAGTTCGTCCCACTTGCCCAGGGCGCGGTCTTTCACGCCGCTGATGCGCGACTTGGCCGAGGAAGCGGAGTCCTTGGCGGCGTCGACTTTCTTGCCGACCGCCGATTTGGTGAGTTTCTCGGCCTTTTCGCCGTCTTTGACCAGTGACTCGAAGAGCTTGCTGCCGTCAGTGTCGATCTTCGAGTACACGCCCAGGCCCGCCAGCCAGATCTTGCGGGAGTAGTCTTCGACCTTCCCGATCCACGAGCTGCCTTCTTTATCGGTGTTCTTTTTGCCAGCCATCCCGTTCTCCTTAAGATTTACGCGCGACGCGTTCGAGCAATGCCGTCAGCTCATCGAGCTTAGCAGAGAGTGCCTCAACGTCATGTTTAGACGGAATGCCGATGCGATTCAAGGCACTGGCGACGCGTGTGTCGAACGCCTTCTCGACCTTGTCGAGCTGCACTTCGACCCGGCCCTTGAAGGTGCTGACTTCGCCCTTGGCCTCATCGATCTCGGCGTTGGCCGCTTCGAGTTTTTCGGCGACGGCTTTTTTGCCTTTCTTTTCAACCGCTTGACCGGCCTTGATCAGCTCTTGAAAGTAGTCGCTGCCCTCTTGGCCGACCTTGGCGTAGGCACCCAGGCCTGCCAGCCAGATCTTGCGGGCATAGGATTTGACGTCGCTCAGAGCGGAAGTCGAAGCGTCGATTTTTTTCTTCAAAATGACTTTGGCCATGGTGCACCTCACGCGCAGAAGGTTTGAGGAACTGCCCGGACGAGTGTCGGGCTCAGGCACAAAGTAGGGAGAAAAATTAGAAACGGCACCCTAACAACTGACATAAAGCAGGTGAACGTGACACGGTACCTGTGGGAGCGGGCTTGCCCGCGAAGGCCATGTTCCTGCCACAAGAAATCTTGCGGATGTACCGGCCTCTTCGCGGGCAAGCCCGCTCCCACAGGATTATCTGTTCGCCGCAAAGACCGGGTTCAGGCCAGCGCCTTGTCCAGCGCCTTCTCGATCTCGGCTTTGATCATGCCGCCCATGGCCGACATCATCAGGCCCAGTTCCACGTCGACGCGAATCGAATCCTCGGCCACATGCACCGCGCCCTTCACGCCGGAGCGCTTGAGGTTCAGGGTGTCGCCCGACCACTGCGGCTCCAGGCCGTACTGGTCGGAGAGTTTCTGCGCCAGCTTGTCGGCTTTCTCGCGGGCGGCGTCCTTGCCCAGGCTATGGGCACGTTCAACACTGATTCGGGCCATCGGATGACTCCTGATTGATGAAGGCTTGTCGGCAGATCCTGACCGCGGCTGCGGCAAATCGTCCCGAGGGTCGCCCATCTTACCTTGAGCCATTCCAAGACAAAGCATGGCTTGGGGATTAGAATGTCGCGCATTCTCTTTTGGTGACAGCGATATGACTGATCAGCGCAAAGGCAGCGATGCCGAACCCACCACCCACTTCGGCTTCAAGAACGTCCCGGAAAGCCAGAAGGCCGAAAAGGTCGCTGAGGTGTTCCACTCCGTGGCCGCCAAGTACGACCTGATGAACGACCTCCTGTCCGGCGGCATGCATCGCCTGTGGAAGCGCTTCGCCATCGAGCTGTCGGGCGTGCGCAGCGGCAACCGCGTGCTGGACATCGCCGGCGGCACCGGCGACCTGACCAAGAAGTTCTCCCACCTCGTCGGCCCGACCGGCCAGGTGGTGCTCGCCGACATCAACGAGTCCATGCTCAAGGTCGGCCGCGACCGCCTGCTGGACGTGGGCGTGTCGGGCAACGTCGAGTTCGTCCAGGCCGACGCCGAAAAGCTGCCGTTCCCGGACAACCACTTCGACTGCGTGACCATCGCCTTCGGCCTGCGCAACGTGACCCACAAGGAAGACGCCCTGCGCTCGATGCTGCGCGTGCTCAAGCCCGGCGGCCGCCTGCTGGTGCTGGAGTTCTCCAAGCCGACCAACGCGCTGATGTCCAAGGCCTACGACGCCTACTCGTTCGCCTTCATGCCGCTGATGGGCAAGCTGATCACCAACGACTCGGAAAGCTACCGTTACCTGGCCGAATCGATCCGCATGCACCCGGACCAGGAAACCCTGAAGTCGATGATGGTCGAGGCCGGCTTCGACCGCGTGACCTATCACAACATGACCTCGGGCATCGTCGCCCTGCACCGCGGCATCAAGCCCTGATGCTGCTGACCGGGCTGCTGGCCAGCGTCGAAACCGGCCTGAACCGGGTGCTGCGCCTCGACAGCACCGCGCTGCCGCGCCTGGCGCACCTGACCGGCAAAGTGATCGCCGTCGATTGCGCAAGCCCGGCGCTGCAACTGTTCATCCTGCCCAGCGACGAAGGCCTGATGCTGGCCTCGCGCTGGGAGACCGGCGTCGACTGCACCCTGCGTGCGCCGGCGTCGGGCCTGGTGAAGCTGGCCCTGAGCAAGGACAAGACCGCGGTGCTGCACGCGCCCGAAGTCGAGCTCGACGGCGACAGCGGCGTGCTGCTGGATCTGGCGGGCATCCTGCAGGACCTGGAGCTGGACTGGGAGTACGAACTCTCGCGCTGGCTCGGCCCCGTCACCACGCAACTGGTCGGCGGCCACCTGCGCAGCCGCGCCCGCTGGTACCGCCAGGGTTTCGCCAGCCTCAACCAGAACCTCGCCGAATACCTGGCCGAAGAGTCGCGCACCCTCGTCGGGCAGCGCGAAGCCGAAGCCCGGTTCCGCGAACTGGACCGGATCAAGCTTGATCTGGAACGTCTCGAGGCGCGTTTCGAGCGCCTTTCCCGATCCCTCGACCCAAGCGATAACGCATGAAGCTGCTTGCCGTCCGCCGTCTGTTGCGCATCCAGCGCGTCGTGATCCGCTACCGACTCGATGACCTGCTGTTCGACCTCCCGTTGCCGTGGTTCCTGCTGGCCCTGCGCTATGTGCTGCCGTGGCGCTGGTTCCCGCGCAAGCCGCTGGAGCTGAGCCGGGGCGCGCGCCTGCGCCTGGCGCTGCAGGATCTGGGGCCGATCTTCATCAAGTTCGGGCAGATCCTTTCGACCCGCCGCGACCTGCTGCCGGAGGACATCGCCGACGAGCTGATGCTGCTGCAGGACCGGGTGCCGCCGTTCGACTCGCAACTGTCGGTGCGGCTGATCGAAGAGCAACTGGGCAAGAAGATTGACGAGGTGTTCAGCCGTTTCGACGTCGAGCCGCTGGCCTCCGCCTCGGTGGCGCAGGTGCATGCCGCCCAGCTCAAGACCGGTGAAGAGGTGGTGGTCAAGGTGATCCGTCCGGGCCTCAAGCCGGTGATCGCCCAGGACCTGGCGTGGCTGTTCATCCTCGCCCGCGCCGCCGAGAAGGTCTCGGCCGATGCCCGCCTGCTGCACCCGGTGGACGTGGTCAGCGACTACGAAAAGACCATCTACGACGAACTCGACCTGCTGCGCGAGGCCGCCAACGCCAGCCAGCTCAAGCGCAACTTCGACGGTTCGCCGCTGCTCTATGTGCCGCAGGTCTATTGGGACTGGTGCCGGCCGAAGGTACTGGTGATGGAGCGCATCTACGGCATCCAGGTGACGGACCTGGCGACCCTGGCCGACCAGCGCACCGACATGAAGATGCTCGCCGAGCGTGGCGTGGAGATCTTCTTCACCCAGGTGTTCCGCGACAGCTTCTTCCACGCCGACATGCACCCGGGCAACATCTTCGTCAGCACGGTCAACCCGTGGAGCCCGCAGTACATCGCCATCGACTGCGGCATCGTCGGCAGCCTGACCCCGCAGGACCAGGACTACCTGGCCCGCAACCTGTTCGCCTTCTTCAAGCGCGACTACCGCCGCGTGGCTCAGTTGCACATCGATTCGGGCTGGGTGCCGGCGGAAACCAAGCTCAACGAATTCGAAGCGGCGATCCGCACCGTGTGCGAACCGATCTTCGAAAAACCGTTAAAAGATATTTCATTTGGCCAGGTGCTGATGCGTCTGTTCCAGACGGCGCGGCGCTTCAACATGGAAGTCCAGCCGCAACTGGTGCTGCTGCAGAAGACCCTGCTGAACATCGAAGGCCTGGGCCGTCAGCTGTATCCGGAGCTGGACCTGTGGAACACCGCCCAGCCGTTCCTCGAACGCTGGATGCGCGAGCGCGTGAGCCCCAAGGCCTTGATCGGCAACGTGCAGAGCCAGTTCGAACAGCTGCCGCACCTGGCCAACATGGCCCGCGACCTGCTCGAGCGCCTGTCCCAGCCCCACGCCGGCGACCCGCCGCCGCCGTGGAAAAAGCGCAAGGACGACTGGTTCCTGCGCCTGCTCGGCAGCGCCCATCTGGCGGGCGGCACGATCCTCGCCGCCGGCGGTCCGCTGCACGAATTGGGGCACTGGCCCGCCGGGATCATGGTGGCAGTGGGCTTGTATCTGGTCGTTCGTCGATAGCAGGAATCAGCTGCAAGCGATAAGCTCTGAGCTTCAAGCTTCAAGCTTCAAGCTTGAGTACGACCCGATTGCTTTCACTTGCAGCTTGAAGCCAAAAGCTTGCAGCTGCTTCAGGAACTGAAGATGAACAACTGGCTGGACGAGATCAAGTGGGACGCCGATGGCCTGGTACCGGCGATCGCCCAGGATCACAAAACCGGACGCGTGCTGATGATGGCCTGGATGAACCGCGAGGCGCTCGAGCTGACCGCTGCCGAAAACCGTGCAATCTACTGGTCACGTTCCCGTGGCAAGCTGTGGCGCAAGGGAGAGGAGTCCGGCCATGTGCAGACCCTGCACGAAATGCGCCTGGACTGCGACGCCGACGTGATCATCCTGATGGTCGAGCAGATCGGCGACATCGCCTGCCACACCGGCCGTCAGAGCTGCTTCTACCGCGTCTTCGAAAACGGCGACTGGAAAACGGTCGACCCGGTCCTGAAAGACCCGCACGCCATCTATTCCGCTGCAGGACACACACATGAGTGACACCCTGACCCGCCTCGCCCAGGTGCTCGAAGAGCGCAAGGGCGCGGCCGCCGACACCTCGTATGTCGCCAGCCTGTACCACAAGGGCCTGAACAAGATTCTGGAGAAGGTCGGCGAAGAGTCGGTGGAGACCATCATCGCCGCCAAGGACGCCGCCGTCAGCGGCGACTGCAGCGACGTGATCTACGAGACCGCCGACCTGTGGTTCCACAGCCTGGTCATGCTCGCCCAGCTCGGGCAGCACCCGCAGGCTGTGCTGGATGAGCTGGACCGTCGCTTCGGCCTGTCCGGACACGCCGAGAAAGCCTCGCGTCCGTCCGCCTGAAAACCAATTAGAGAGGAGCTGCAAGATGGGCATTTTTGACTGGAAACACTGGATCGTCATTCTGGTGGTCGTGGTGCTGGTGTTCGGCACCAAGAAACTGAAGAACCTGGGCACCGACGTCGGCGAATCGATCAAAGGCTTTCGCAAGGCCATGAACGACGACGAGAAACCGGCCGACCCGGGTGCCGCGCCTGCGCAACCGGTGCCGCCGGTGCAGCCGCAAGCCACCGCCCAGGCCAACCCGCCGCACACCATCGACGTGCAGGCGCAGAAGGTCGAAGAGCCGATCCGCAAAGACGTGTGAGCACTGACTAATGTTTGGTATCAGCTTCTCTGAACTGCTGCTCGTCGGCCTCGTCGCCCTGCTGGTGCTGGGCCCCGAGCGCCTGCCGGGCGCTGCGCGCACCGCCGGCCTGTGGGTCGGGCGGTTGAAGCGCAGCTTCAACGCGATCAAACAGGAAGTTGAACGTGAGATCGGTGCCGACGAAATCCGTCGGCAACTGCACAACGAGCACATCCTGTCCCTGGAGCAGGAGGCTCGCAAGATCCTCACGCCGGTCCAGCAGGAACCGACGCCGGTCGAGCATGTGGGCGGGCAGACGATCCACAGCCCTGCGGCGCCGACTCCTGCGGCTCCTGCGCCAGCGCCGGCCGAACCCGCGCCCGCCGCCGCAGCGGCCCCGGCCGAACCTGTTGCCCCAGCTGCCGCGCCGACCGCGCCGGCCCCTCACGACCCGACATTGCCACCGCGAGCCCCATGAGCGATCTCCCCGAAAACGACCAGCACATGCCGCTGGTTTCGCACCTCACCGAGTTGCGCACCCGTCTGCTGCGTTGCGTCGCGGCGATCTTCATCATCTTCGCCGGGCTGTTCGCCTTCACCCAGCAGATCTACACCTTCGTCTCGACGCCGCTGCGCCAGTACCTGCCGGCCGGCGCGACGATGATCGCCACCGACGTGTCGTCGCCGTTCCTGACGCCTCTGAAGCTGACGATGATGGTCTCGCTGTTCCTGGCGATCCCGGTGATCCTGCACCAGATCTGGGGCTTCATCGCACCGGGCCTGTACAAGCATGAAAAACGCGTCGCGGTGCCGCTGCTGATTTCCAGCATCCTGCTGTTCTACACCGGCATGGCGTTCGCCTACTTCTTCGTGTTCCCGCTGATCTTCAAGTTCTTCGCCTCCGCCACCCCGGCCGGCGTCGAGATGATGACCGACATCACCAGCTACCTCGATTTCGTCATGACGCTGTTCTTCGCCTTCGGCGTGGCGTTCGAGATCCCGGTGGCCGTGGTGCTGCTGGTATGGATCGGCGTGGTCGACGTCAAGTACCTGAAGAAGATCCGCCCGTACGTGATCATCGGCTGCTTCGTGGTCGGCATGATCCTCACCCCGCCGGACATCTTCTCCCAGACCCTGCTGGCCGTGCCGATGTGGATGCTGTTCGAAGTCGGCATCCTGTTCGGCAGCCTGGTGAGCAAGCGCGAACGCCCGGACGAGACCGCCGACGACCACAACGACCAGCCGCCAGCGACCCAGCCATGAACCTGCTGCTGCTCGAAGAGGCCGATTTCATTGCGGCCGACCGCGTCGTGCTGCGCGACCGCCGTCTGACCCACATGCAGGAAGTCCATCGCTCGGAAGTCGGCGACAGCCTGCGGGTCGGGCGTATCAACGGGTTGATGGGCTCGGCCGAGCTGCTGCGCCTGGAAGCGGGCGAAGCCGAGCTGCAGGTCACCCTCGATCAGCCACCGCCGGCCAAACTGCCGCTGACCCTGGTACTCGCCCTGCCACGCCCGAAGATGCTGCGTCGGGTGTTCCAGACCGTGGCGACCATGGGTGTGTCGAAGGTGATTCTGGTCAACAGCTATCGCGTCGAGAAAAGCTTCTGGCAGACGCCGTTCCTGGAACCGGAAGCGATTCGCGAGAATTTGATCCTCGGCCTCGAACAGGCCCGGGATACCGTGCTGCCGGAAATCATCATCGAGAAACGCTTCAAGCCATTCGTTGAAGATCGCCTGCCGGCCATCACCGACGGCACCCTCGGTCTGGTCGGTCATCCCGGCAACTTCCCGCCCTGCCCCCGCGCCCTGAGCGAACCGGTGACCCTGGCCATCGGCCCCGAAGGTGGCTGGATCCCCTACGAAATCGATCTGCTGGGCAAATCCGGCCTGCAGCCGGTGCAACTGGGCGATCGCATCCTGCGGGTGGAAACCGCCGTCACCGCCCTGCTCGCCCGCTTGTTCTGAACCTGCCGGCGTCATTCGGCGCCGGACAAATCGCGTTACAGATTGCCATCATCCAGCCGATACAGTCTCCATAAGTCCAATTAGTGGTCCGAGGGGAGTCGTCGCATGTACCGTTGGTTAGCCGAGAATCTTGGAAACGTCAGCGTCAAACGCAAGCTGGGCATCGGCTTCGGCCTGGTGCTGCTGCTGACGCTGTTGATCACCTTCACCGGCTGGACCGGCATGAGCGGCATCATCAGCCGCGGTGACAAACTCGGTTTCATCTCGAGCCTCAACGAGCTGACCAAGGACCTGCGTCTGGCGCGCCTGGACTACGAAATGCGCCGTGGCGAACAAGGCCCGGGCGCGGTCAATGACCTGCTCGGCAAACTCGACAGCGGATTGCAAACCGCCCGCAGTCTGATCGAGCAACCGTCGGACGCAACGAAAGTCGATCAGCAACTGGCGGCCGTCGCCGAGTACAAACGCGCCTTCGCCGACATGGTGCAGGCCGGCGCCAATCGCGAAGATGCCCGCAGCAAGCTGGGTGCCACCGCCGACAACGCCGTGGCCAAGGTCGCCGAAGTCGAAAAATCCATGCTGCAGGGCGACAGCGTTGCCCAGTTCAACGCGGTGATCGACCTGAGCAAGCTGATCCAGCAGGCGCGCTTCCAGGTCCGTGGCTACACCTACAGCGGCAAGACCGAAGCCGAGCAACCGGCCCTCGACGCCATCGACAACGCCCTGAAAAACCTCGAGACCCTGCCGGCCAAGTTGCCTGAGCAACACATCGCCAACCTGCAACAGGCCACCGATTCGCTCAAGGCTTATCGCGCTGCCGTCAGCCAGTTCCGCGATTCTCAGGTGGCCAGCGCCAAGGCTCTGGCCCGCATGTCGGCGCAGGGCGACATCCTGCTCGATGTCAGCAAGCAGCTCACCGAATCCCAGACCGTCGTTCGCGACACCGACGCCGCCAGCGCCAAGAATCAGCTGCTGATCGCCACCCTGCTGGCCGTGGCTTTCGGCCTGCTGGCCGCCTGGGCGATCACCCGGCAGATCATCATTCCGCTGAACCAGACCCTGAAAGTCGCCGAGCGCGTAGCCTCCGGCGACCTGACCCACAACCTGATCTCCCAGCGCCGCGACGAACTCGGCCAGCTGCAGCGCTCGATGCAGAGCATGAACCAGGGCCTGCGCGAACTGATCGGCGGCATCAGCGACGGCGTCACCCAGATCGCCAGCGCCGCCGAAGAACTGTCGGCCGTGACCGAGCAGACCAGCGCCGGGGTGAACAATCAAAAGGTCGAGACCGACCAGGTGGCCACCGCCATGAACGAAATGGCCGCCACCGTGCAGGAAGTCGCGCGTAACGCCGAGGAAGCCTCGGAGGCCGCCGTCGCCGCCGACCAGCAGGCCCGCGAAGGCGACAAGGTGGTCGGCGAGGCCATCGCCCAGATCGAGCGCCTGGCCGTCGAGGTGGGGCACTCCACCGAGGCCATGGGCGAACTCAAGCGCGAAAGCGACAAGATCGGCAGCGTGCTCGACGTGATCAAGTCCGTGGCCCAGCAAACCAACCTGCTGGCCCTCAACGCCGCCATCGAGGCGGCCCGCGCCGGCGAGGCCGGCCGTGGCTTCGCGGTGGTGGCGGACGAAGTGCGCAGCCTGGCCCAGCGCACCCAGAAATCCACCGAAGAGATCGAAGAGCTGATCGTCGGCCTGCAGAACGGCACCCAGCAAGTGGCGACGATCATGGACAACAGCCGCACCCTGACCGACAGCAGCGTGGAACTGACCCGCCGCGCCGGCGGCTCGCTGGACAGCATCACCCGCACCGTGTCGGCGATCCAGGCGATGAACCAGCAGATCGCGGCGGCGGCCGAGCAGCAGAGCGCCGTGGCCGAAGAGATCAACCGCAGCGTGCTGAACGTGCGGGACGTGTCGGACCAGACCTCGGCGGCCAGCGAAGAGACGGCGGCCTCCAGCGTCGAGCTGGCGCGCCTGGGCACTCACCTGCAAACGCTGGTGGGGCGGTTCAAGGTCTGAGCTGATGCATTGACCCCGGTTCACTGCGGATCTGTGTGATGCCATCGCTGGCAAGCCAGCTCCCAAAGTGACCGAGTTGAACACAGACTTTATGGTCGACCGAAAACCTGTGGGAGCTGGCTTGCCAGCGATGGCGTCCGAAAGGACGCCGCCGTTAGAGGACTTGGCGCAGGAAGGCCTGCGCCCGCGGATCCTTCGGCGCCGCGAAGAACCGCTCCGGCGCAGCGTCCTCCAGCAGTTTGCCGTGATCGAAGAACAGCACCCGGTCCGCCACTTCACGGGCAAAGCCCATCTCGTGGGTCACGCAGACCATGGTCATGCCTTCCACGGCCAGGTTCTTCATCACATCCAGCACTTCACCGACCATTTCCGGATCAAGGGCCGAAGTCGGCTCGTCGAACAGCATCACCTTCGGATCCATCGCCAGCGCCCGGGCGATCGCCACCCGCTGCTGCTGGCCGCCGGAGAGGCGCGACGGGTACTCGCGGGCCTTCTGCGCGATGCCGACCTTCTCCAGCAGCGCCAGGGCCTTGGCCTCGCTTTCCTTCTGCCCGCGCTTGCGCACGATCTTCTGCGCCAGGCACAGGTTCTCCAGCACGGTCATGTGCGGGAACAGGTTGAAATGCTGGAACACCATGCCGACTTCGCGGCGGTAGGCGTTGATGTCGGTCTTGGGGTCGGCCAGTTGCAGGCCGCCGATGCTCACGGAACCGGAGTCGAACTGCTCCAGGCCGTTGAGGCAGCGCAGGAAGGTCGACTTGCCCGAGCCGGACGGGCCGATCACCACCAGCACTTCGCCCTTGGCGACGGAGGTGCTGACGTTGTCCACCGCACGCACCACCTGGCCGCGGGTGTCGAAGACTTTTACCAGATCGCGGACTTCAATCACTTTGCGCGAGCCTCCGCTCGAGCCGGCTGGCGATTTTCGACAGCGGCAGGTTGATCAACAGGTACAGGCCGGCGACGCAGAACAGGATCTCGAACGGCGAGAACGAGGTGGTGATGACCTCCCGGCCGCTCTTGAGCAGCTCGGTGATGGCGATCACCGACACCAGCGAGGTGTCCTTCACCAGGCTGATGAACTGCCCGGCCAGCGGCGGCAGCACGCGCTTGAAGGCCTGCGGCAGCACCACATGGCGCATCGACTGGCCGGCGCTCAGGCCCAGCGAGCGGGCGGCCTCGTTCTGGCCGCGGGCGATCGACTGCACGCCGGAGCGGATGATCTCGGCCACGTAGGCGCCGGTGAACAGCGACAGCGCGGCGATCCCGGCGAACTCCCGGGACAGGTTCATCACCGTGCCGATGAAGAAATAGAAGATGAAGATCTGCACCAGCAGCGGCGTGCCGCGCACCAGTTCGACGTAGATCGTCGAAAGGTCGCGCAGGGTCGGATTGCTCGAGAGCCGGCACAACCCCGTCGCCAGGCCGATCAGCAGCCCCAGCACGCCGGACACCAGCGACAGCCACAGCGTCGTCCACAGCCCCCACAGCAGCGGCCCCGCCGCCCAATGCCGGGTGACGCCCACCACGTCGCCTTCGGCGACATCATCGCCCTGGGCGAACTGCAGGCTGTTCTCGTCGACGGTCAGGCGCTGCTCGTCACCGGCGTCGTTGCGCAGGGTGACCTCGGCGCTGCCGCCCTTGCGCACCAGTTCGCTGACGGTGGAGATGTCGGCGGCGCGGTGGGTTTCCTCGGCCTGATAGGCGAAGTACTGCGGCACGCGGTTCCAGCGCCACTCGTAGGACATCAGCGAGGTCGCGTAGTACAGCGCGCCGGCCAGGCCGATCAGCACCAGCACGGTCAGGATGTGCCAGGGCCATTGGGCTTTCTTATGTTTCATTGGATTTGCAGGTTCCGAAATCTGTGTCGCTTGGAAGGCCGCTATCGCGGGCAAGCCCGCTCCCACAGGGAATTGGGCGAACACAAATGATGTGTCCGACGCGAAACCTGTGGGAGCGGGCTTGCCCGCGATTGGAGCGACTCGGCCTTACTGACCCGTCGCCATGATAACGGGCTTATTCCATGTCCTTGAGCCACTCGGTGCTCTTGAACCACTTGTCATGGATGCGATCGTAGGTGCCGTCTTCGTGGATCTGGTGCAGGAAGTTGTTGATGAAGTTGATGCTGTCGTAGTCGCCCTTCTTCAGGCCGAAGGCCAGCGGCTCGTAGGTGAACGGCTTGTCGAGGAACACCAGCTTGCCGGCGCCGACCTTGTTCACCGCCACCACGTTGTACGGCGCGTCGTAGATGAAGGCGTCGGCCTTGCCGTTGACCACGTCGAGCACGGCTTCCTGCTCGTTGTCGTAGCCGTGGTACTTGGCCTTGGCGATCAGCTTCTTGGCCACCAGCTCGCCGGTGGTGCCGAGCTTGGAGGTGATGCGGTAGTCGGCGGTGTTCAGGTCCTTGTAGGACTTGACGGTGCCTTCCAGCTCCTTGCGGATCAGCAGGGTCTGGCCGACCACGATGAACGGTTCGCTGAAGTTCAGGCGCAGGTTGCGTTCCTGGGTCAGGGTCATGCCGCTGCCGATCATGTCGAACTTGTCGGTCATCAGCGCCGGGATGATCCCGTCGTAGCCGGTGGACACCAGCTCCAGCTTGACGCCCATGGCCTTGGTCATGGCCTTGAGGAGGTCGACTTCGAAGCCGATGATCTCGCCGCGCTTGTTGGTCATCTCGAACGGCATGTAGGTCGGATCCATGCCGACCTTCAACGAACCGCGCTTGACCGCGTCATCGATGGCGCCGGCCTGTGCCGCATTGACCGCAACCAGTGCCGTGACGCCGACCAGCAGCATCGACAGATACTTCTTCATCTTCAAGTCCCCAAAACCATTGCATGTGCGGCGCGAAAACGACAGAAGCAGGCAAGTACGCCCGGGCGCGCCAATTCGGGGACGGATGCTAACGCACTCACTCGATTGCACAAGGGTTAATGGACGATTTGTTTAACAATCGGCGGCGGTTTCCCACAGCGTCCTGACAGAGATGCGGGCAGCGCAAACAAAAAAGCCCCGCCAGGAGGCGGGGCTTTTCGTCAGGCCGGCTGGGCCTGCAGGCTGACCGGCGGCCGCAACGGCAGCAGCGGCGCGTGCGGGTCGGCTTTCACCGATGCCCGCCAGGCGTCCAGCCAGTCGCCCAGGCCTTCGCTCCAGACCTGCTCGTGCAGGCGGGCCAGGGCCACCGGGTCGCTCAGCAGTTGCAGGCGGTCGTGGTTGTTCAACCCGGCGGGGCCGACCTTGACCGCGTGGCGCACGCGCTCCTGGCGCAGCCACTCGATCGGCTCGGCCTGGCCGTGACGGGACGTCGCCAGCGAGCACGCCAGGGCGTTCTGCTGCGGGTCGACCACGGCACGGACGAAACCGTCGTTCAGCGCATGCCAGCGGTTCTCGTGGGTGTACTGGTCGGTGGCCAGCAGCGCCTGCGGCGGATTGTATTCCTCAGGGATGAGGAACAGGCTCTCGTCGCGGGACTTGAGGCCCAGGCCCACGCGGCTGGAGATCACCGACACCGGGATCGACAGCATCAGGGAACCGACGATCGGCACCAGCCACCACAGGAAGCTCGGGTTCAGCCAGATCACCAGCAGCGCCCAGAAGAAGCCCAGCAGCGTCTGCGGACCGTGGCGCTTGATCGCTTCGCTCCACGGCGTGGAGTCGTCGTCACGCTGCGGCGAGTTCCAGGTCGCGGCCCAGCCCAGGAACGCGGCGAGGACGAAGCGGGTGTGGAAGATCATCCGCACCGGCGCCAGCAACATGGAGAACAGCATCTCCAGCAGCATCGACACGGTCACCTTGAACTTGCCGCCGAACTCCTTCGCGCCCTTGGCCCAGATCAGGATGATGCTCAAGAGCTTGGGCAGGAACAGCAGCACGATGGTGGTCGAGAACAGGGCGATGGCCTTGTCCGGATGCCACTGCGGCCACAGCGGATAGAGCTGGCGCGGTTCGAGGAAGTACTGCGGCTCCATCAGCGTGTTCACCGCCAGCAGCGCCGTGGACAGCACCAGGAAGAAGAACCACAGCGGCGCCGACAGGTACGACATCACGCCGGTGAGGAACACCGCGCGGTGCACCGGGTGCATGCCCTTGACCAGGAACAGGCGGAAGTTCATCAGGTTGCCGTGGCACCAGCGACGGTCGCGCTTGAGCTCGTCGAGCAGGTTCGGCGGCAGCTCTTCGTAGCTGCCCGGCAGGTCGTAGGCGATCCACACGCCCCAGCCGGCCCGACGCATCAGCGCCGCTTCGACGAAGTCGTGGGACAGGATCGCACCGGAGAACGCGCCCTTGCCCGGCAACGGCGCCAGGGCGCAGTGGTCGATGAACGGCTTCATCCGGATGATCGCGTTGTGGCCCCAGTAGTGGGATTCGCCCAGTTGCCAGAAGTGCAGGCCGGCGGTGAACAGCGGACCGTACACCCGGGTGGCGAACTGCTGCATGCGCGCATACAGGGTGTCCATGCCCGAGGCCCGCGGCGCGGTCTGGATGATCCCGGCGTCCGGGGTCGCTTCCATCAGGCGCACCAGGCTGGTCAGGCACTCGCCGCTCATCACCGAGTCGGCGTCCAGCACGACCATGTACTTGTAGTCGCCGCCCCAGCGACGGCAGAAGTCGTCGAGGTTGCCGCTCTTGCGTTTCACGCGGCGACGGCGGCGGCGGTAGAAGATCTTGCCGAAGCCTTTGGCTTCACGGCAGACGTCCAGCCAGGCCTGCTGCTCGGCCACGCAGATGTCGGTGTCGTTGCTGTCGCTGAGGACGAAGAAGTCGAAGCGGTCCAGGTCACCGGTGGCGGCGACCGACTCGAACGTCGCGCGCAGGCCGGCGAACACCCGCGGCACGTCTTCGTTGCAGATCGGCATCACCAGCGCGGTGCGGGCGTCCTTCGGAATCGGCTCGTTGCCGGCGCTCTTGCCGGAGATCCGGTACTTGTCGTGACCGGTGAGCAGTTCCAGAAAGCCCATCAGCGCAGTCCAGAAACCGGCCGACACCCAGCAGAACAGGATCCCGAACATGATCAGGATGCTGGTCTGCAGCGCATACGGCAGCACTTGCGTGGCGGTCTGCAGCAGCGGCTGGTGCAGGACTTCTTCCAGGTCGACGAACGACCAGCCCTGGTACGGCATGATGCCTTTCATGTACCAGCCGGCGACGATGGTCTGGCCCAGCATCAGCAGCAGCAGGATGTAGCGGCGGATCGACCCGACGGTGCGCCAGCGGGCCGCCGGCAGCACGTTCTGATCCTTCGGCGGCTGCGGCGGGTTGGTGCGCCCGGTCAGGCGTCGCCAGCCGCGCACCAGGATGTTGGTGCGCCATGGCTCCGGCACGACCTTGGTGCGGCGGATCGGCGGCGCGGCCTTGAGGCAGACGCGGCCGCTGGCGTCGAGCGCCAGCATTTCCGCGTCCTGCAGCTCTTCGGCGGTGCTCAGGGTCAGGCGCTTGCCCACCGAGGCCTGGGCGGCTTCGGCAGGGGCACCGAACGTGCTGGAGGACAGGCGTTCATGCAGTTCGCTGAAGGACCGGCAGCCCGCGAGTTCCGCGCGCTGCTCGTCGGTCATCGGCAGATGCGCCAGATACTCGGACAGAGTTTCCGGCTGTACTTGAGAGTTACTCATCGGCAGGCAACTGATAGCTCCAGGTCTCGGTCAGGACTTCTTCAGTCGGGGCCGATTCCGGTGTGGCTGGGGCCGCTTCGGCAGCCGCTGGCTGCTTGGCGTCTTTGTTGGCCTTTTCCTTGGCGTCTGCCGCAGGCTTGGCGTCGGCTTGCTTAGCCTCCGCTGCCTTGGCTTCCTTGTCGGCTTTTTCCTGTTGCTTGGCGGCGACCTTGTCGGCCTTGGCGACGGACGAGTTCGACGCCGGCACCGAAGTCTTGGCCAGGTCCGCCGGCACCACGTGCTGCACCAGGGCGGCACGCATCTCGGTGGACTTGCCCGGATCCTTGATCTTCAGGCGCAGGGTCAGGCGCCAGCCCTTGGTCTCAGGGTTGTAGCGCACGTTGTTCTCGACCAGTTCGGCGTTGTCGCCGACGCTGACCTGGCTGCGCACGTCCGCGTCCGGCGACAGCGCCGACAGGGACGGGCCCTCGAAGTCCACCAGGTAGGCGACGCTGCCGTCTGGCTGACGGATCAGGTTGGACTGCTTCACGTCACCGGTGGAACGCAGGGTCTGATTGACCCAGGCGCTGTCCGGCGCGTGCAGCGCGGCTTCGTCGATGGTCCAGTGCATGCGGTAGGCGAAGTCCAGCGGCTGGCCCGGCTCCGGCATCTTCTCCGGGCTCCAGAACGCAACGATGTTGTCGTTGGTCTCGTCGGCGGTCGGAATCTCCACCAGGTCGACGGTGCCCTTGCCCCACTCGCCCTTCGGCTCGATCCAGGCGCTCGGGCGCTTGTCGTAGCGGTCGTCGAGGTCTTCGTAGTGGCTGAAGTCGCGGCCACGCTGCAGCAGGCCGAAACCGCGCGGGTTTTCGACGCTGAAGTTGCTCACGGCCAGGTGTTTCGGGTTGTTCAGCGGACGCCAGATCCATTCGCCGTTGCCGGCATGGATCGACAGGCCGCTGGAGTCGTGCAGCTCACGACGGTAGTTGAGCACCTTCGACGGCTGGTTGGCGCCGAACAGGAACATGCTGGTCAGCGGTGCGATACCGAGCTTGCCGACCTTGTCGCGCAGGAACATCTGCGCCTTGACGTCGACGATGGTGTCGCTGCCCGGACGCAGGATCAGGCGGTAGGCGCCGGTGGCGCGCGGCGAATCCAGCAGGGCGAAGATCACCAGGTGCTTGTCGCCCGGCTTCGGTTGCTGGATCCAGAACTCGCGAAAGCGCGGAAACTCTTCGCCCGACGGCAGGGCGGTGTCGATGGCCAGGCCACGGGCCGACAGGCCGTAGGTGTGACCCTTGCCGACGACGCGGAAGTAGCTCGCGCCCAGCATGGTCATGATTTCGTCTTGCTTGTCGGCCTTGTTGATCGGGTACAGCACGCGGAAGCCGGCGTAGCCCAGCTGCTCGGTGGCCTTCGGATCGAACTGCAGGTCGCCGAAATCGAAGCGGGACGGGTCGTACTTGATCTCTTCGACGGTGTTCGCGGTGATTTCGTTGATTTTCACCGGCGTATCGAAGTGCATGCCCTGATGATAGAAGGACAGCTTGAACGGCGTCTTCTGGTCGGCCCACTCGGCCTTTTCGGTGCGGAAACGGATCTTCTGGTAGTCCGCGAACTTCATTTCGCGGAACTCGGTCGGCAGGTTGCTGCGCGGGGCTTCGAACTTCTGCCCGGCCAGCTCTTTAGCCTTGGCGGATACATCGTCCAGATTGAACGCCCAAAGCTGGCCGGCGCTGAGCAGGCACAGGAGCGCCGAGCCCGCTACCAGCGCGCTTCGCATGCGTTTGGCAGACATTCTTGCTGCATTACAGGGACTAACAATCACGAGCAACCCTCGCCGAAAACAGATCAAAAAACCAACGGCCAGCTATCTATGTGCCAGGTTGGCGAGCATTGTTCCGACTCCGCTGGGGCAAAATGATTCCCCAATCGGATCCGTCCAAGTCTCTACCTAAGTCAAAATGGATCAACGAACGCTGATCCCCATAGCGCGCGATTATCTAGTAGCCCGCGTGACAACGCATCAGGGGCAACAAAGTATTTATCGCGAAAATTCCCTGTTTTCAGTCGAAAAGCCCTTGAAATGATGTTTCAAAGGCTTTCATGTCTGTAACAGAAACGTCACCGGGCCATCGTTGACCAGGTGCACCTGCATATCCGCGCCGAATCTACCTGATGCCACAGTGCCATGCACCTGTTTCGCTTTGCCCAATAGATAGTCGAACAGTTCCTCGCCCAAGGCCGGAGGGGCCGCGGTCGAGAAACTCGGGCGCAACCCGCTTCGGGTGTCGGCGGCGAGGGTGAACTGAGAGACCAGCAGCAGCCCGCCGCCCACATCCGCCAGGGACAGGTTCATCTTGCCCTCGGCGTCACTGAATACCCGATAGTTAAGCAGCTTATGCAGAAGTTTGTCGGCGTTGGCCCGCGTGTCGTCGGGTTCGACGGCCACCAGCACCAGCAGCCCCTGGTCGATCGAGCCGACCGTCTCCCCCGCCACGTCGACGCGCGCGCCCTTCACGCGCTGCAGCAGCCCCTTCATGCTTCTTCGGGCGGCAGGTCGAGCAGGCGGCGCGCCATCTTGCTCGCCGCGCGCACCAGCGCATCGGTGATGCCCGGTTCCGAGGCGGCGTGGCCGGCGTCGCGGATCACCTGCAGTTCGCTGTTCGGCCAGGCCTGATGCAGCTCCCAGGCGTTGTCCAGCGGGCAGATCACGTCGTAGCGGCCGTGGATGATCACGCCCGGCAGGTGGGCGATCTTGCCCATGTCGCGGATCAGTTGGTCCGGTTCGAGGAAGGCGTTGTTGGTGAAGTAGTGGCATTCGATCCGGGCGATCGACAGCGCGCGCTGCGGCTCGGAGAAGCGGTCCACCACCAGCGGGTTCGGCCGCAGGGTCGCGGTGCGCCCTTCCCAGATCGACCAGGCCTTGGCGGCGTGCATCTGGGCGATCTGGTCGTTGCCGGTCAGGCGCTTGTGGAAGGCGCCGAGCAGGTCGTCGCGCTCCTCCGGCGGGATCGGCGCGATGTAGTCCTGCCAGTAGTCGGGGAACAGGCGGCTGGCGCCGGCCTGGTAGAACCATTCGATCTCCTGCGGGCGGCAGAGGAAGATCCCGCGCAGGATCAGTCCGTGCACCCGCTCCGGATGGGTCTGGGCGTAGGCCAGCGCCAGGGTCGAGCCCCAGGAGCCGCCGAACAGCACCCACTTGTCGATGCCCAGGTGCTTGCGGATGCGCTCAAGGTCCTCGACCAGGTCCCAGGTGGTGTTGTTCTCCAGGCTGGCGTGGGGGGTGGAGCGTCCGCAGCCGCGCTGGTCGAAGGTGACGATGCGGTACAGGTTCGGGTCGAAGTAGCGGCGGCTCTGGGCGTCGCAACCGGCGCCGGGGCCGCCGTGGATGAACACCACCGGCAGGCCTTCCGGCGAGCCGCTTTCATCGACGTACAGCGTGTGGGTTCCATCGACGGCCAGATCGTGCCGGGCATGGGGTTTGATCTGCGGAAACAAAGTCTGCATTGCGCGCTCCGTAAGGGGTCGAGGTCATCCCTGGGGGGACTTCTATTATTCTGCCGTCCGGCATCATAAACCCGATTCACGTCAATGAGCATGCCCGCTCGCAGTCACAATTTGTCAGCCATGAACCTCAGCAGGCTGTCGTACAGGCGGTCGACCTCGGGCACCCGTCCACGGCCGCGCAGGCAACCGTGCACCAGCCCTTGGCCGTAGTGGAGGATGGCCTCGCCGCCGGCGGCGGACAGCCGTTCGGCGTAACGCACGCCGTCGTCGCGCAGCGGATCGAACTCGGCCACGGCGATCCAGGCCGGCGGCAAGCGGCCGAGGTCCTGCGCCAGCAGCGGCATGGCGCAGGCGTCGGGCTGGCGGGTGCCGCGCAGGTACAGCGCGTGGTAGCAGTCGACGTCGCTGGCCGTGAGCAACGGCGCATCGGCGCATTCGCTGCGCGACGGCAGACGGTCATCGCCGCCCAGCCCCGGATAGATCAACACCTGGGCCACCGGCAGCGGCTCGCCGGCATCGCGCAGGGCCAGGCACAACGCGGCGGCGAGGTTGCCGCCGGCGCTGTCGCCGGCCACCAGCAGGCGCTGCGGATCCAGCGCCAGCCCGGCGCCGCGCAAGCCGCGCCAGACGCTCAGGCAATCGTCGAACCCGGCGGGGAACGGATGCTCCGGCGCCAGCCGGTAATCCACCGCCACCACCCTCGCCCCCAATTGCATCGCCAGTTCGAAGCAGATGAAGTCGTGGGAGTCCAGGCCACCGACCACCCACCCGCCGCCGTGCAGGTACAGCACGCACGGCCAGCCCTCGGCCGGCGGCGCGAGGGGTGGCAGGTAGGACCTGACCGGCACGCCGTTCAGCGAAAAGTCCTCCACCGTCAGCCCTTGCGGACGGGGCGGCGTGAACGCCCGGCACATGCTGTCGTACGCCTTGCGCAGGCTTGCCAGGCTGGTGTCCTCTGCGTTGAAGTTCAGGGTCTTGGCGACGAATTCGGCCATTTCAGCGGAAAGCGGATAGGGAGCCATGTCATTTCGATCCGACGGTGTCAGTTGATTGTGGCGAGGGAGCAAGCTCCCTCGCCACACGGCATCAGTTTTTCAGACTGGCCTGCACCGTGGCCACGCCATCCTTGCCGTCGAAGCTGCTGACCCCCGCCAGCCAGCGCTGCAAGTCCTCGGGATGTTCGCGCAGCCACTTTTTCGCCACTTCCTGCGGCGTTTTGCGTTCCATGATCGGCACCATCAACTGGCTTTCCAGGGCAGCGGTGAAGGTCAGGTTCTCCAGCAACCGGTAAACGTTGGGGCAACGCTCGGCGTAATCCGGGGCCGTCACGCTCGACACGGTCGCGGCGCCTTCGTTGGGGCCATAGACGTCTTCGCTGCCGGTCAGGTAGGTGATCTTCATGTTGATGTTCATCGGGTGCGGGGTCCAGCCGACGAACACCACGAATTCCTTGCGGTTCACCGCCCGCTGCACGGCGGCGAGCATGCCGGCCTCGCCGGACTCGACGATCTTGAAGTCCTTCAGGCCGAAGCGGTCGGTGTCGATCATTGTCTTGATCGTGGTGTTGGCGCCGCTGCCGGGTTCGATGCCGTAGATCTTGCCGCCCAGCCGATCCTTGAATCTCGCGATGTCGGCGAAGGTCTTCAGGCCCGCCTCGGCGACGTAGTCCGGCACCGCCAGGGTGGCCTGGGCATCGGCCAGGCTCGGTTTGTCCATGACCTTGACCTGCCTGGCCGCCAGGAACGGCGCGATGTTGTTGTCCATCGCCGGTTTCCAGTACCCCAGGAAGATGTCGAGGCGCTTGTCGCGGATGCCGGCGAAGATGATCTGCTGCACGGCGCTGGTCTGCTTGCTTTCGTAGCCCAGGCCGTTGAGCAGCACGTCGGCCATGCCGCTGGTGGCGATCACGTCGGTCCAGTTGACCACGCCCATGCGCACGGTTTTGCAGGAGGGGTCGTCATTGGCCAGGACAGGGGCGCTGAGCAGCGCAGTGCTTGCGAGGATTAACGCACAACGAGAGAACAGTCTTTTCATGGGAGGGTCTCGTGCGGCAGCGGTTTTATTGTCGGGCCGGTGTCTTCATGCACCGTGGCCGAAACATTACGCAGCAGACGGGACGCAAAAGCGACCTGTGGCGACCGGGATTTGCACTGGGGCGACTGTCTTGCGGTGGCTGGGCGGACGCCATCGCCAGCAGGCTGGCTCCCACAGGATTCTGCGGGGAACCCTGTAGGAGCGAGCCTGCTCGCGAAGAGGGCCTGACAGTCGACATCGAAGTCGGCTGTGCCGCCGCATTCGCGAGCAGGCTCGCTCCTACACAGCCGTCAAGCGGCGTAACGGCCCTGCGCCCAGCCCAGCAGGCCTTGCAGCAGTTCCTTGAGCACCACCCGCGTCGGTTCCGCCAGGTCGGCGCGGTAGCGGAACGGTTCGAACTCTTCCATGTAGGTGCACTGGCCCAGCTCCAGTTGCACGGCGTGAATATGCTCGGCCGGGTTGCCGTAGTGGCGGGTGATGTGGCCGCCCTTGAAGCGTCCGTTGAGCACATGGCTGTAGTCGCCGTGGCGGGCGCAGATGGCTTCCAGCTGCGTGGCCAGCTGCGGGTCGCAACTGGCGCCGTTGAAGGTGCCGAGGTTGAAGTCCGGCAGCTTGCCGTCGAACAGGTGCGGGATCACCGAGCGGATCGAGTGCGCATCGAACAGCAGCGCGTAGCCGAACTCGGCCTTCAGCCGCGCCAGCTCTTGCTGCAGGGTGCGGTGGTACGGCGTCCAGATCTGCTCCAGATAGGTCGCGCGCTCCTCTTTCGAAGGCTCCAGCCCTTCCTGGAACAGCGGGATGCCGTCGAACAGGGTGGCCGGGTACAGGCCGGTGGTCGCCCCCGCATACAGCGGCTTGTCGTCGGACGGCCGGTTGAGGTCGATGACGAACCGCGAATACTCGGCGGCCAGCGTGCTGGCGCCCAGTGCCTGGGCGAAGTCGTACAGCTGCGGGATGTGCCAGTCGGTGTCCGGCAGGCTTTTCGCCGCCGGGATCAGCCCGGCCTCGACCGCCGGCGTCAGGCGCACGCCGGCATGGGGCATGCTGATCAGCAGCGGCACGCGGCCTTGTTTGAAGTTCAGAACCTTATCCACAACCGCTCTCCTACAGATTTGATTCGACGCCGTGACGCACGACGCGCTTGTCCAGTTCGCCGCCCAGCCAGTAGGCCAGGTCCGCCGGCCGGTCGATCTGCCAGGCGACGAAGTCCGCGACCTTGCCGACTTCCAGCGAGCCGTGGGTGGCGGCCATGCCCAGTGCCTGGGCCGCATGGATCGTCGCACCGGCCAGGGCCTCTTCCGGGGTCATGCGGAAGCAGGTGCAGGCCATATTCAGCATCAGGCGCAGCGACAGCGCCGGCGAGGTGCCGGGGTTGAGGTCGCTGGCGACGGCGATCTTCACCTTGTGCTTGCGCAGGGCGTCCATCGGCGGCAGCTGGGTCTCGCGCAGGAAATAGAACGCCCCCGGCAGCAGCACCGCGACCGTGTCGGACTCGGCCATGGCGATGGCGTCCTCTTCGGTCATGAACTCCAGGTGATCGGCGGACAGCGCGCGGTAGCGCGCCGCCAGGCTGGAGCCGTGCAGCGACGACAGCTGTTCGGCGTGCAGCTTCACCGGCAGGCCGAGCTTCTGCGCGACGATGAAGACCCGTTCGACCTGTTCCGGCGAGAACGCCAGGTATTCGCAGAATGCGTCCACCGCGTCCACCAGCCCTTCGGCGGCCAGCGCCGGCAGCATCTCGGCGCAGATGTGGTCGATGTAGGCGTCGGCGCGGTCGGCGTACTCCGGCGGCAACGCATGGGCGGCCAGGCAGGTGCTGCGCACGCTGATCGGCAGTTCGTCGGCCAGGCGCCGGATGACCCGCAGGATCTTGCGTTCGCTGGCCAGGTCCAGGCCATAGCCGGACTTCATCTCGACCGTGGTCACGCCGTCGCGCATCAGGCTGCGCAGGCGCTTGGCGGCGCTGGCGAACAGCTCGTCCTCGGAGGCCTCGCGGGTGGCGCGCACGGTGCTGGCGATGCCGCCGCCCTGGGCGGCGATCTCGGCGTAGCTGACGCCTTGCAGGCGCTTTTCGAACTCGCCGCTGCGGTTGCCGCCGAACACGGTGTGGGTGTGGCAGTCGATCAGCCCGGGGGTGACCCACGCGCCCTGCAAGTCGTTGACCGCCGGGTATTCGCCCACCGGCAATTGATGGCGCGGGCCGATCCACTCAATGAGCGCACCGGACGTCACGATGGCCGCGTCCTCGATGATCGAGTAGGCGCCCTGCGCCATGGTCGCGACGTGGCAGTGTTGCCAGAGGGTTTTCATCCCAAGTCCTCGTCTTGTTCAAAATCGTTTCGCTGGCAAGCCAGCTCCCACAGGAACACGCATTTCACTGTAGGAGCCAGACTGCCGGCGAATGGGCCTTACAGGCTCGGCAGCAGCTTCGCCGGCACCAGCGCGTTCAGGCAGCGCGACGCCAGCAGCCCGGTCGCCGCGTCGATGTCCGGCGCGAAGAAGCGGTCCTTCTCGTAGAACGGCACCTCGGCGCGCAGGGCCGCGCGGGCCTGCTCCAGCGCCGGCGAGCTCTTCAGCCCGTCGCGCAGGTCCAGCCCCTGGGCCGCCGCCAGCCACTCCACCGCGAGGATCCCGCGGGTGTTCTCGGCCATCTCCCACAGGCGCTTGCCGGCGGCCGGGGCCATCGACACGTGGTCTTCCTGGTTGGCGGAGGTCGGCAGGCTGTCCACCGAGTGCGGATGGGCCAGCGCCTTGTTCTCGCTGGCCAGCGCCGCCGCCGTCACCTGGGCGATCATGAAGCCGGAGTTCACCCCGCCGTTGGCCACCAGGAACGGCGGCAGCTGCGACATGTGCTTGTCCATCATCAGCGAGATGCGTCGCTCGCTCAGGGAGCCGATCTCGGCGATGGCCAGGGCCATGTTGTCGGCGGCCATGGCCACCGGCTCGGCGTGGAAGTTGCCGCCGGAAATCACGTCGCCCTCGGCGGCGAACACCAGCGGGTTGTCGGACACCGCGTTGGCCTCCACCGCCAGCACCTCGGCGGCCTGGCGGAACTGGGTCAGGCAGGCGCCCATGACCTGCGGCTGGCAGCGCAGGGAGTACGGGTCCTGCACCTTCTCGCAGTTCTGGTGCGAGTCGGACACCTCGCTGCGCTCGCCCAGCAGGTGGCGGTACGCGGCGGCCGCGTCGATCTGGCCTTTCTGGCCGCGGGCGGCATGGATGCGCGCGTCGAACGGCGAGCGCGAACCGAGCACCGCCTCGACGGTCAGGCCGCCCACGGCCAGCGCGCCGGCGAACAGGTCCTCGCCCTCGAACAGGCCGCGCAGGGCGAACGCGGTGGACACCTGGGTGCCGTTGAGCAGCGCCAGGCCCTCCTTCGCCGCTAGGGTCAGCGGCTTGAGGCCGGCGACCTTCAGCGCCTCGACGGCCGGCAGCCATTCGCCCTTGTGACGCGCCTTGCCCTCGCCCAGCAGCACCAGCGACATGTGCGCCAGCGGCGCGAGGTCGCCGGAGGCGCCGACCGAGCCCTTGAGCGGGATGTGCGGATAGACCTCGGCGTTGACCAGCGCGATCAGCGCGTCGATCACCTGCCGGCGGATGCCGGAGAAGCCGCGGCTCAGGCTGTTGACCTTGAGCACCATGATCAGGCGGCACAGCGCGTCGCTGACCGGCTCGCCGACGCCGGCGGCGTGGGACAGCACCAGCGAACGCTGCAGGTTCTCAAGGTCGGCGCTGGCGATGCGGGTCGAGGCCAGCAGGCCGAAGCCGGTGTTGATGCCGTAGGCGGTGCGGTTCTCGGCGATGATCCGCTCGACGCAGGCGACGCTGGCGTCGATCTGCGCCGAGGCGCTGTCGCCTAAGGTCAGCGTGACCGGGTTCTGGTAGACGTCACGCAGTTGGGCCAGGGTGAGTTGGCCGGGGGTCAGGTTCAGCGCGGTCATGCTTGTGCTCCTTTTGAGAGGTTCTTGTTCATTCACCAGACGCTGCGCAGAGTTCCGTTGTCCGTCGCTTCCCGCCTTGTGGGCGGGCTGGCGCCTTGGCTCGCTGGTTTGCGGGGGGAAATCAGTTCACATCGGGCAAGGCCTTGCGCAACAGATCCGGGTCTTTCAGCACGCCGGCCGCACGGGCGATGTCCGGCGCCAGCCAGCGGTCCTGGTCGTACGCCGGCACGTGCTCGCGCAGCAGCCGCCACGCCGTGCCGGTGCCGGCGCCGAAGCGCTGTTCTTGCAGGAACTCGAAGGCCTGGGCCGCCAGCAGGTACTCGATGGCGAGGATCTGCGTGCAGTTCTCCAGCGCGCGGTGCAGCTTGAGCGCGGCGTTGGTGCCCATGCTCAGGTGGTCTTCCTGAAGCCCCGAGGTCACATAGTTGTCGAGCACCGCCGGTTGCGCCAACTGGCGGTTTTCTGCGCACAGCGACGCGGCGACGTACTGCACGATCATCATCCCGGAGTTCACCCCCGGGTTGGCCACCAGGAACGCCGGCAGGCCGCTGACGTGCGGGTTGACCAGGCGATCCAGGCGCCGCTCGGCGATCGAGCCGACCTCGGCCATGGCGATGGCCAGCAGATCCGCCGCCAGCGCCACCGACTGCCCGTGCGGGTTGGCCTGGGACATCACCCGGAAATCGTCCGGCGTGCCCAGCAGCAACGGGTTGTCGGTGCAGCCGTTGAGCTCGGTCTCCACCTGGCGGACCGCGTGCGCCAACTGGTCGCGCGCCGCGCCGTGCACCTGGGGAATCGAACGGATGCTCAAGGCGTCCTGGGTGCGGATGCCCTTGCTCGCCGCGATCACCTCGCTGCCGTCGAGCAGCGCCCGCAGGTTGGCGCCCACCTGCTGCATGCCGGGGTGCGGCTTGAGCGCGATGATCTCGGCGTCGAACGCGGCGATCTGGCCGCGCTGGGCCTCGAAGCTCATGGCGCCGATCACGTCGGCCCACTGCACCAGACGCGTGGCGTCGGCGATGGCCAGGCAGCTCAGGCCGGTCATGCACGGCGTGCCGTTGACCAGGCACAGCCCGTCCTTCGCCCCCAGTTGCACCGGCTCCAGGCCCTCTTCGGCCAGCGCCTGCTGCGCGGCGACGATTTGCCCGCGGTAGCTGACGTTGCCCACACCCAGCAGCGCGATGCCGATGTGGGCCATGTGGGTCAGATAACCCACCGAACCCTGGGACGGCACCTGCGGGGTGATGCCGCGGTTGAGCAGCGCCAACATCGCCTCGACCACCCGGCGGTGCACGCCGGACTTGCCCTGGCTGAAATTGCGGATGGCCGCGCACAGGATCGCCCGAGTCTGCTCGTCGGCCAGCACCGGGCCGACGCCGCAGGCATGGCTGAGCAGGGTGTTGCGCGACAGCTGGCTGAGCTGTTCGTCCTTGAGCGACACGTTGCACAGCGCACCGAGGCCGGTGTTCACGCCATAGGCGCGCTCGCCGCTTTCGACGATGCGCTGGACGATGGCCTGCGCATTTTCAATGCGCGCCCAGGTCTGCGCCGACAGCTCAAGCTGCGCGCCGTGACGGGCGACTGCAACCACATCCTGCCAACGCATCGGAGCGTCGGCGATAACGATTTTTTCAGCCTGGGACATCTAAAACCTCAACCTTGATAGGGATGCAGCCCTACTGGCCTCATCGCTGGCAAGCCAGCTCCCACAGGTATCTCAGTGATCACACGATCCCTGTGGGAGCTGGCTTGCCGGCGATGGGGCCCGTCAGACCACCGCAAAATTCAGATCAGACCACCGCCGCCCGCCGCTGCACGAAGCGGTCCACGTATTCGTCCGCCGGCGAGTGCAGGATCTCCTTCGGCGTGCCGACCTGGATCAGGCGGCCGTCCTTGAGGATCGCGATGCGGTTGCCGATGCGCACGGCCTCGTCGAGGTCGTGGGTGATGAACACGATGGTCTTGTGCAGGGTCTTCTGCAGCTCCAGCAACTGGTCCTGCATCTCGGCGCGGATCAGCGGGTCGAGGGCGCTGAACGCTTCGTCCATCAGGATGATGTCGGTGTCCGCCGCCAGTGCACGGGCCAGGCCGACGCGCTGGCGCATGCCGCCGGAAAGCTGGTGCGGGTATTTGTTTTCGTAGCCCTTGAGGCCCACGGTGTTGATCCAGTGCAGCGCGCGCTCGGTGCACAGCTGCTTGCTTTCGCCGCGCACCTTCAGGCCGTAGGCGACGTTGTCCAGCACGCTCTTGTGCGGCAGCAGGCCGAAGCTCTGGAACACCATGCTGATCTTGTGCCGGCGGAATTCGCGCAGGGCGTCCATGTCGTACTGCAGGATGTCCACGCCGTCCACCAGGATCGCGCCGCTGGTGGGGTCGATCAGGCGGTTGAAGTGGCGCACCAGGGTCGACTTGCCGGAGCCGGACAGGCCCATGATCACGAAGATCTCGCCGGTGCCGATGCTCAGGGACAGGTCGTTGACCCCGACCACGCAACCGGTCTCGTTGAGCACCTGCTCCTTGGTCTTGCCCTGGCCGACCATGGAAAGGGCGTCCTTGGCGCGGTTGCCGAAAATCTTGAAGACGTTCTTGACTTCGATCTTGCTCACGGTTGCGTTGCTCATTTGCTCACCTCATGCCGCGCACGACCGTAGGCCTGGGTAATGCGGTCGATGACCACAGCGAGAATCACGATGGCCAGACCGGCTTCGAGGCCGCGTCCGACGTTGAGGGTCTGGATGCCCACCAGCACGTCTTCGCCAAGGCCACGGGCGCCGATCATCGAGGCGATCACCACCATCGACAGGGCCATCATCGTGGTCTGGTTGATCCCGGCCATGATGCTCGGCAGGGCCAGCGGCAGCTGCACGCCGAACAGTTGCTGCCAGCGGTTGGCGCCGAAGGCGTTGATCGCCTCCATCACTTCGCCGTCGACCTGGCGGATGCCAAGGTCAGTCAGGCGGATCAGCGGCGGCGCGGCGTAGATCACGGTGGCGAAGATCGCCGGCACCTTGCCCAGGCCGAACAGCATCAGCACCGGGATCAGGTACACGAAGCTGGGCATGGTCTGCATGATGTCGAGCAGCGGCATCAGCACCGAGCGCAGGCGGTCGCTGCGCGCCGAGAGGATCCCCAGCGGCACGCCGATCAGCACCGAGATCAGCGTCGCCACCAGCATCAGCGCCAGGGTCTGCATGAGCTTGTCCCACAGGCCGACGGCGCCGACCAGGAACAGCAGGCCGACGATCACGCCGGTGGTGACCAGCTTGCGGGTGGCGTGCCAGGCGATGCCGGCGACGATCGCCAGCATCAGCCACCACGGCACCGAGCGCAGCAGGCCCTCAAGGTTGACGATGGCCCACAGCAGGGTGTCGGAGATGTGGCGGAACACGTCGCCGTAGTTGGTGACCAGTTTGTCGACCCAACCGTTGACCCAGTCGGCGATGGAAAAGGTAAAGCTTTCGGGAAACATAAGCGGCTCTCAATCAGAAAACTCAGTCAAGCGATTGCGGCGAACACCCCGGCCAGCCTCTCGGTTGGCCGGGAGGAATTCGACCTACAGCGCCGCGTCGATTTTCTTGGCAGCGTCTTCACTGACCCACGCGTGCCAGACTTCAGGATGTTCCTTGAGGAAGATTTTCGCCAGCTTCGGCGACTCGATGCGTTCCTTCGCCATGCGGCCCAGGTTCTGGTTCAGCAGGTCGATCGGCAGGTTGACCTTCTCCAGCACGGACACCAGTTCCGGCGCCTCGTCGTGGAAGGTCTTGGACAGGCCGACCTTGATGGTCACGCTCTTGTCGACGCCGGCCTTCTCTTCCAGCTTCACCGCGTCGATCTGGCCCATCAGCGGGGTCGGCGACCAGTAGTAGAACAGGATCGGCTCGCCGCGCTTGTAGCTCGACAGCACCGCCGCATCCAGCGCGGGACCGGTGCCCGGGCGGAAGTTGGTGTAGCTGTTCTCCAGGCCGTAGCTCTTGAGCATCTCGGTGTTGTCCAGCTCGCAGGTCCAGCCGGCCGGGCAGTTGTAGAAACGGCCCTTGGACGGCTCTTCGGCGTCCTTGAAGATCGCCGAGTACTTGCCAAGGTCAGCGATGTGCTTGAGGTCCGGCGCCTTGGCTTCGAGCTTGCGCTTGGCGTCGCCCTCGATCACGTAGCGCGGCACGTACCAGCCTTCGATGGCGCCCACCACCGGAGCGCCGACGCCGACGACCTTGCCGGCCTTCTCGGCCTTGTTCCAGACCTCGCTGCGGCCGACCCACTCCTCGGCGAAGACCTGGATGTCGTTGCTGCTCAGGGCGTTCTCCATGGTGATGGAGTTGCCCGGCAGGCTGTCGGTCTTGCAGTCGTAGCCTTTCTCCAGCACCACTTGCAGCACGTCGGTCAGCAGCATGCCGCTTTCCCAGTTCAGGCCGGCGAACTTCACCGGTTTGCCGGATTCGCACCAGCCGGCGGCCTGGGTGGCGCCGGCGCTGGCCAGAAGGCCCATGGAAAGCAGAGTGGTCAGCAGGGTCTTGTTCGATTTCATTGTTGTGACGCTCCTAATCATGAATTGGCTTACGGCAGTCAAGAGGCATCCAGCCCTGTCCACGTCCAAATCAGGCCTGCGCCGCAGCGCGACCGGCCCCGCTTGTTTTAGGTTGTACGGCACTGTTCTGCTCGACGGGCAGAATCAGGCGATCGGGCACTGCACCGTGCCATTTCTTGGCACACACATAGTAGAGGCCGGCGGGAAGCACCAGGCCGATGATCCAGGAAATGTCCACATCGCCCAGGGCGGCCACGAGCGGGCCGGTGTAGAACTTGGTCGAGATGAACGGCAGTTGCACCAGCACGCCGAACACATAGACGCTGATGCCCAGCACGTTCCAGCGGCCGTAGCGGCCGTTCGGATCGGCCAGCGCCGGCACGTCGTAGCGCTCGCGGGTGATGCAGTAGTAGTCCACCAGGTTGATGGCGCTCCAGGGCGTGAAGAACGCCAGCAGGAACAGGATGAACGACTTGAACGCCCCCAGGAACGAATGCTGGCCGAGCAGCGCGATCAGGGTCGCGGCGCCGACGATCACCAGCACGAACACCAGGCGCTGCAGGCGGGTGACCGTCAGGTGGCCCCGGAAGCCGCTGATGATGGTCGCGATGCACATGAAGCTGCCGTAGGAGTTCAGCGTGGAGATGGTGACCTTGCCGAACGCGATGCTGAAGTACAGCAGCGCGGCGGTGGCACCGGTCCCGCCCAGACCGACGATGTAAGCGACTTCATGACCGGCGAATTGCCCGTTGGCCGAGGCGGCCGCGAACACACCGAGGATCATCGCCACCTGCGCGCCGATCACTGAACCTGCACCGGCGGCGAAGAAGGTTTTCACCGAAGACACCTTGCTCGGCAGGTAGCGCGAGTAGTCCGCCACGTACGGGCCGAACGCGATCTGCCAGGAGGCCGCGAGCGACACCGCCAGCAGGAAACTGCTCCAGCTGAAGTGGCGGATGTCCAGAAGTGCGCCGACGTCCACCTGACTCATCAGACGGCTGAACAGATAAACGAAAGCAATCACGCCAACGGCACTGGCGATACGGCCGATCCAGTGAATCACCCGGTAGCCGAGCACCGTGACCACGACGATGACGCTGGCGAAAAGCAGGATGCCGACGGTGTCGCTGACCCCGAACAACTGGCCCAGCGCCTGGCCGGACAACACGGTCCCGGTGGCGGTGAAGCCCAGGTACATCAGGCACACCAGCACGATCGGAATCGCTGCGCCGTAGACGCCGAATTGCACCCGGCTGGAGATCATTTGCGGCAGGCCGAGCTTCGGCCCTTGCGCCGCATGCAGCGCCATCACCCCGCCGCCCAGCAGTTGACCGATCAGCAGACCGATCAAAGACCAGAACACATCGCCGCCCAGCACCACGGCCAGGGCCCCGGTGACAATCGCGGTGATTTGCAGGTTGGCACCCATCCACAGGGTGAACTGACTGAACAGACGACCGTGTCTTTCCGCTTCCGGGATGTAGTCGATCGAACGCCTTTCGATCAACGGTTTGTTGCCTGCACGATCGGTGTTGCCTGCCATGATTCAACCTCTGTGGATTGTTTTAATTGTTCTGTCGGGCTTACTCGATTCCTGTGGGAGCTGGCTTGCCAGCGATGACGTAGGCACTTTAAACATCAATTCCAGCAGTGCCGCCGCAATCGCTGGCAAGCCAGCTCCCACAGGGATTTGCGTTACTTGCCGCCGGTGATCATCGGCAGGTTCAGGCCCTGCTCTTTCGCACAGTCGATCGCAATCTGGTAACCGGCATCGGCGTGACGCATCACCCCGGTGCCCGGGTCGTTGTGCAGCACGCGGGCGATGCGCTCGGCCGCCTCGTCGGTGCCGTCGCAGACGATCACCATCCCCGAGTGCTGCGAGAAGCCCATGCCCACACCGCCGCCGTGGTGCAGCGACACCCAGGTCGCGCCGCTCGCGGTGTTCAGCAGCGCGTTGAGCAGCGGCCAGTCGGACACGGCGTCGGAGCCGTCCTGCATCGATTCGGTCTCGCGGTTCGGGCTCGACACCGAGCCGGAGTCCAGGTGGTCGCGGCCGATCACGATCGGCGCCGACAGCTCGCCGCTGCGCACCATCTCGTTGAACGCCAGGCCCAGCTTGGCGCGCAGGCCCAGGCCGACCCAGCAGATGCGCGCCGGCAGGCCCTGGAAGCTGATGCGCTCGCGCGCCATGTCCAGCCAGTTGTGCAGGTGCGCGTCGTCCGGGATCAGCTCCTTGACCTTGGCGTCGGTCTTGTAGATGTCCTGCGGGTCGCCCGACAGCGCCGCCCAGCGGAACGGGCCGATGCCGCGGCAGAACAGCGGACGGATGTAGGCCGGCACGAAGCCGGGGAAGTCGAAGGCGTTCTCCACGCCCTCTTCCTGGGCCATCTGGCGGATGTTGTTGCCGTAGTCGAAGGTCGGCACGCCCATCTTCTGGAAGTCCAGCATCGCCTTCACGTGCACCGCCATCGACTGCTTGGCGGCCTTGACCACCGCCGCCGGCTCGGTCTTGGCGCGGGCGCGGTACTCGTCCCAGGTCCAGCCGGCCGGCAGGTAGCCGTTGAGCGGGTCGTGGGCGCTGGTCTGGTCGGTGACCATGTCCGGACGCACGCCGCGGCGCACCAGCTCCGGCAGGATCTCGGCGGCGTTGCCGCACAGGGCGATGGAGATCGCCTTGCCTTCGGCGGTGTACTTGGCGATGCGCGCCAGGGCGTCGTCCAGGTCCTTGGCCTGCTCGTCGACGTAGCGGGTCTTGAGGCGGAAGTCGATGCTCACCTGCTGGCATTCGATGTTCAGCGAGCAGGCGCCGGCCAGGGTCGCGGCCAGCGGCTGCGCGCCGCCCATGCCGCCCAGGCCTGCGGTCAGCACCCATTTGCCGGTGAGGTTGTCGTTGTAGTGCTGGCGGCCAGCCTCGACGAAGGTCTCGTAGGTGCCCTGGACGATGCCCTGGCTGCCGATGTAGATCCAGCTGCCGGCGGTCATCTGGCCGTACATGGCCAGGCCCTTGGCGTCCAGTTCGTTGAAGTGCTCCCAGGTCGCCCAGTGCGGCACCAGGTTGGAGTTGGCGATCAGCACGCGCGGGGCGTTGGCGTGGGTCTTGAACACGCCGACCGGCTTGCCCGACTGCACCAGCAGGGTCTCGTCGTCGTTGAGGTGGGTCAGGCTCTCGACGATCTTGTCGTAGCACTCCCAGTTGCGCGCCGCACGGCCGATGCCGCCGTAGACCACCAGCTCTTTCGGGTTCTCGGCCACCTGCGGGTCGAGGTTGTTCATCAGCATGCGCAGCGGCGCTTCGGTCAGCCAGCTCTTGGCGGTCAGCTGGTTGCCGCGGGGGGCGCGGATTTCGACGTCGCGGAACTTGGTAGGCTTTTTGTCAGTCACGAAAAACTCTCCTCAGCATTCAATTCAAACCAACCCTGGCGGTGGGCAAGCGGGCCTGTGCGCTTCACTGCACGACAAGCGAATCAGTGGACGCTGCGGAGAGTTTCCTTCAACTCATACGCATACGTCTTTACTTGTACATACAAGCATATGCAATCAAGCGGCCAACTCGTTGGAGACACGTTCAAGAAAACTTGCGCGCAGGGCTGGAGAGCGCCTGGATCAAGGCCTGCGGCGTGAATGAAATTTTTCGGTAGGGGGTTTTGCGTGAAGGGCGGAGGCTGTTACGTGAGCGGGGCATTGCGCCACACTGGGGCGTTCGGTAACAAATTGGTGCGCCGCAGGAAACAGGAACGCCGAAAACACGTGTGGCGAGGGAGCTTGCTCCCGCTGGAGGCCGAAGGACTCCCGAGCGACTCGGGAAACGCTTCGCGGCCCAGCGGGAGCAAGCTCCCTCGCCACAGCTTTTAGAGGATCAGCGTGCGGTCAGTTCAATCACGCAGCACGCAGCATTGACGGCGACTTCCGCCAGCCCGGCGTTACCGTCCAGTTGCAGGCAATCGTGCCGGCCCAGTTGCTCGGTGCGGCCGCCGGCCTGCACCTGCAAAAGCTCGCTGACGCTGAACACCAGCAGCGTGCCCGCCGAGCTGAAGAAGCGTTGCTCGCCGTGAAGCCATTGCAGGCGTGCGCTGTAGCGCTGCGGCGCGTAAATCAGGTTGAAGTCGCGGATCGCCCCGCCGAGCAGGGTGCAGGACACCTGGCTTTCGCCGCTGAAGGCGAACGGATCGAGGGGCCGCAGCGGGCGGGTGTCGTCACCGTCGACGCACAAGGTCATGCCGTCGCCCTGCAACACGGTGATCACCCGCTGGTAGCCGGCGAAGGTGGAGAAGCCGCCCGACTCGGCGATGTCGGCGATCGACAGGCGCCAGCCGAACCCGTCGAGGCCGGCGCCGGCGTCGCGGGTGATTTCCTCGGTGCTGCCGCCGCCGTTCTTCCATGGCATGCGCGGGTAGCCTTCGGCACGTAAAACCTTGATCTGACTCATTTGTGGAACCGACCTTCCAGACTGTGACGGGAACCGGGATGGATCAGGCGCGCCGCCGTCACCGGCTGACGGCCCGACCAGGTGCGGCGGCGGATCAGCAGGCAGGGTTCGCCCTTCTCGATCTGCAGCAGCTTGCATTCGGACGGCTCGGCCAGGATCGCCTCGACCACGTGTTCGCCTTCGGTCAGCGGCGCGACCTGGTTCAGGTAGGCGTAAGGCGTCTGCAGGGTGAAGTCCTGCTTGAGGTATTCCGGCGCCACCAGCGCGTTGACGAAACGATCCTCGATCTGCACCGGGATGTCGTTCTCGTAGTGCACGATCAGCGAGTGGAACACCTTCTGCCCTTCGCGCATGTCCAGGGCCAACGCACGCTCGGAACCGGCGGCCTCCTCTTCGAGGACGATGACCTGGCAGGTGTGACGGTGGCCGCGGGACGCGATCTCGTCGGCGATGTTGTGCACTTCGAACAGCGCGGACTGGCTCTTGGGCTCGGCGACGAACGTGCCGACGCCTTGCATGCGCACCAGCAGGCCGTCGGCGGTCATCTCGCGCAGGGCGCGGTTGATGGTCATGCGGCTGAAGCCCAGTTGGCTGACCAGCTCGCTTTCCGACGGCACGCGGTAGTGCGGCGGCCAGTTACCGCTGTCGATCTGCTGGGTGATCATCTGTTTGACGCGGGCGTACAAGGGCGCCGGACTGTCGCCCATGTTCGCGGCCAACGGAGAGACGGGTGGCGGAGTCGGCACGGTGGATCCCTGTTCGTCTGGTGAAAGTTGCTAGCTTGCCGGAGTTTACCGGGCAGGCAAACGTCTGTATATGTATATACAAATAACACACGATGGGGTGCTGAACCATGTCCGCCTTCTTTGCCGAACGCGCGCTGCTGCCTAGTGGATGGGCCAACAATGTACGTCTTGAGGTCAACGCCGACGGCGTGCTGACCAGTGTCCAGGCCGATTCCACCGCAGACGGCGCCGAACGGCTGGGCGGTCCGCTGCTGCCGGGCATGCCGAACCTGCACTCCCACGCCTTCCAGCGGGCGATGGCCGGACTGGCGGAAGTGGCCGGCAATCCGAACGACAGTTTCTGGACCTGGCGCGACCTGATGTACCGGCTCGTCGGAAAAATCACGCCGGAGCAACTCGGCGTCATCGCCCGCCAGCTCTACATCGAAATGCTCAAGGCCGGCTACACCTCGGTGGCCGAATTCCATTACGTGCACCACGACACCAGCGGCCGGCCTTACGCCGACCCGGCCGAACTGGCCTTGCGCATCAGCCAGGCCGCCGGCGCCGCCGGCATCGGCCTGACCCTGCTGCCGGTGCTCTACAGCCATTCCGGCTTCGGCGGCCAGGCGCCGAACGACGGCCAGCGCCGCTTCATCAACGGCACCGACGCCTACCTCGATCTGCAGGCGCGCCTGCAACCGGTGCTGGCGCAACAGCAGGCGCAGTCGCTGGGCCTGTGTTTCCACTCGTTGCGCGCGGTCACCCCGCAGCAGATCAGCGACGTGCTGGCGGCCAGCGACAAGCAGTGCCCGGTGCACATCCACATCGCCGAACAGCAGAAGGAAGTCGACGACTGCCTGAGCTGGAGCGGCCGCCGCCCGTTGCAGTGGCTGTACGAGAACGTCGAGGTCGATCCGCGCTGGTGCCTGGTGCATGCGACCCACGCCGATCCGGACGAAGTCACGCTGATGGCCAAGAGCCGCGCCATCGCCGGCCTGTGCCTGACCACCGAAGCCAACCTCGGCGACGGGATCTTCCCGGCGGTGGATTTCCTGGCCCAAGGCGGGCGCATGGGCATCGGTTCCGACAGCCACGTGTCGTTGAGCGTGGTGGAAGAGCTGCGCTGGCTGGAATACGGCCAGCGCCTGCGCGACCAACGGCGCAACCGCCTGTACGGCGCGGACCAGCCGATGGTCGGCCGCACCCTGTACGACGCGGCGCTGGACGGCGGCGCCCAGGCGCTGGGCCAGCCGATCGGCGCGTTGGAGGTCGGCAAGCGCGCCGACTGGATCACCCTCGACGGCAGCGATCCGTACCTGGCGACCGCCCAGGGCGACGGCATCCTCAACCGCTGGCTGTTCGCCGGCGGCGACCGTCAGGTGCGCGACGTCATGGTGAACGGCCAGTGGGTGGTGCGCGGCGGGCGGCATGCCGCAGAAGAGGACAGCGCCCGGGCGTTCACCCAGGTGCTGCGCGAGCTCCTGGGCTGACGCGGATCAAAACGGCGGGAGCCAGCCTGCTGGCTCCCGCCGTGGTTGGCGGAACCGGTCAGTTGGAGGTCTTGGCCATCTGCCGGTCCGAGGTGCGCCAGATCAGCCGCGTGGTGTCGTACCCCTGCTGGCGCGCCTTGCTCAGCAACTCCTCGCGCACCACGCCGTTGACCGTCGGCGTGCGGGACAGCAGCCACAGGTAACGCCGGCTCGGGTCGCCGACGATGGCGGTCTTGTAGTCATCGCTGACGTACAGCACCCAGTACTGGCCCTTGGCGGTGCCCGGGATCAGCCGCGAGAACCACGTGTCGAACTCGACCCACAGCTTGTCGGTCTTGCCCGGCACCTGTGGATAAGCGGTGCCCTTGACCTCTTCCCACTGCCAGTCTTCCGTCAGGCAGCGGTTGAGCACCCCGAGGTTGCCGTCGGGCTGGAGGGTGTAGCGGGCTTCGGACTGTGCGCAGTTGCGCTGGAAATACATCGGCAGGCGCGCCAGCTCGTACCAGGTGCCCTGGTAGCGCTTGAGATTGACGCTGTGGACTGTCTTGGGCGCCAGCGGATCTTCACCGGTGGTGGCGCAGCCGGCCAATACCAGGCCGGCGAAAAGGACAAGCAATAACCGCTTCATTGTTTTTCTCCCGTGGGCGCGCGGCCCCGGTTCACTTCAGGCCTTGGCCGGAAAACATCAACACTTTGTCACCGGCGTACTGCACGCTGATAAAGCTCTTTTCGTCGCCCCAGGTGCAACTGGACATGCCGAGCGCACCCGCGCAATCGGTGGGTTTGCCGAGCAGGGTCTCCACCTCGGCCTTGGCCATCCCGGTCGAGAGCTTCGAGTAGTTTTCCTGATTGATCTTGCTGCAGGCGGCCAACAGCACGCAAAACGACAGCAAGGCGATAGAACGCAGCGACATGTGTAACTCCTGGAGCGGAAGGGGGATGGCCTGGCGCCAACCAGAAGCTTAGAAGAGAAAACCCCTGTCGGGTTCCCTCCCGGGCCGGCTATTTGTTGCCCCGCCCGTCTGCCTTTTCCCGATAAATCAGACACTTTGTAAGGCCATTGGGCATTTCGTCGCCTTTCGCGAAAACGGCCTCATCTTTGGCCCGCAGCGGTCGAAATAAGAGCAGCGCAAAGCCCGAGACTGTGGCAAATTGCCGCCCCTTCTTGACCAGCCCTCCGCGGTAGCTCATTTAATGACCAGAAACATGAAATTCAGCCACAAGATCTTGTTGGCTGCCGCCCTCGTGGTGGCCGTTGCGTTCGCCTGTTTCATTTTGTTCAACGACTATCGCCAGCGCGAAACCCTGCGCAGCAGCACCGATGCGTCGATGCAGGAACTGGGCAGCCTGACCACCAGCAACATCCAGACCTGGCTGGAGAGCCGCATCCAGTTGCTGCAATCGCTGTCCCAGCAGATCGTCGCCGACGGCAACGCCCCGGCCAGCCTCAAGCGCATCATCGACCTGCCCGCCTACACCGGCAATTTCCAGCTCAGCTACTTCGGCGGCGCCGACGGCGTGATGTTCTCGGTGCCGGCCGGCAACCGCGCGCCGGACTACGACCCGCGCGCCCGCGGCTGGTACAAGGCGGCCAACGCCGCCCAGCAGACCATCGTCACCGAACCCTACATCGCCGCCTCGTCGGGCAAGCTGGTGATCACCGTCGCCACCCCGGTGCAGCGCCAGGGCCAGATGATCGGTGTGGCCGGCGCCGACATCGACCTGTCCAGCATCAGCGCGATCATCAACTCGCTGAACTTCGGCGGCCACGGCCACGCGTTCATCGTCAGCCGCGAAGGCAAGATCCTGATCCACCCGGACAGCAAACTGGTGCTCAAGAGCCTGGCCGACGCCTATCCCGACGGCGCGCCGAGCGTCAGCCCCGGCTTGAAGGAAGTCGAGGCCGACGGCAAGACCCAGCTGATCTCGTTCACCCACGTCAACGGCGTACCGTCGGCCGACTGGTACGTGGCGCTGGTGCTGGACAAGGACACCGCGTTCTCGATGCTCAGCGAATTCCGCACCTCGGCGCTGATCGCCATGGTGATCGCGGTGGTGATCATCATCGCCCTGCTCGGCATGCTGATCCGCGTCCTGATGCAGCCGCTGCTGACCATGGGCCGCGCCATGCACGACATCGCCGAAGGCGAAGGCGACCTGACCAAGCGCCTGACCATCCACGGCCACGACGAGTTCGGCGCCCTGGGCCTGTCGTTCAACCGTTTCGTGGAGCGCATCCACACCTCGATCCGCGAAGTGTCGTCGGCCACCGGGCAAGTCAACGAAGTCGCCCTGCGGGTGGTCGCTGCCTCCAACTCGTCGATGCACAACTCCGACCAGCAGGCCTCGCGCACCAACAGCGTGGCCGCCGCGATCAACCAGCTCGGTGCCGCCGCCCAGGAGATCGCCCAGAACGCCGCGCTCGCCTCGCAGCATTCCAGCGAAGCGCGCAGCCAGGCCGAAGACGGCCAGCAGGTGGTGGACAAGACCATCCACGCGATGCAGCAGCTGTCGGCGCAGATCAGCGATTCCTGCGGCAACATCGAGACCCTGAACAGCCACACGGTGAACATCGGCCAGATTCTGGAAGTGATCACCAGCATCTCCCAGCAGACCAACCTGCTGGCGCTCAACGCCGCCATCGAAGCGGCCCGTGCCGGCGAAGCGGGCCGCGGTTTCGCCGTGGTGGCCGACGAAGTGCGCAACCTGGCGCACCGCACCCAGGACTCGGCGCAGCAAGTGCAGAAGATGATCGAAGAACTGCAGGTCGGCGCGCGTCAGGCGGTCACCATCATGACCGACAGCCAGCGCCAGAGCGAAAGCAGCGTGGGCATCGCCAACCAGGCCGGCGAGCGTCTGGGCAGCGTGACCCAGCGCATCGGCGAGATCGACGGCATGAACCAGTCGGTGGCCACCGCCACCGAAGAGCAGACCGCCGTGGTGGAGTCGATCAACGTCGACATCAGCGAGATCAACATGCTGAACCAGGAAGGGGTGGAAAACCTGCAAGCGACGTTGCGTGCGTGCTCGGACCTCGAGCAGCAGGCGGCGCGGCTCAAGCATCTGGTGGGCAGTTTCAGGATCTGAGGCGCCTTCACCGGCCGCCGCCCGGAGCAAGCCCTCTCCCACAGGGATCTGTGTCGTTCACGAACCCACTGTGGGAGTGGGCCCGCTCCGGGCGGTGATCCGCCGCAAAGCGACTCTAGAAACCCGCACCCGGCTGCGAAAGGTAAACCAACTCCTCAGCCGTCGACTCCCGCCCCAACACCGCGTTGCGGTGCGGAAACCGCCCGAACCGGGCGATCACCTTCCGGTGCCGTTCGGCATAGTCCAGATTGTCGGCAAACACCGCACGCTCGGCCTGCGGCTGTTCGTCCGTCAGCGCCATGAACCTTGAGACGGCCTCGTTCTGCACCGCGAGGTTCTCGCAGTGCTCGAACACCAGGTAGATGAACACCCGCTGGATCGGCTTCAGTCGCCGGTCGAAGTCCGCCGCAATGCCCTGGGCGACCAGCTTCTGGGCACGGGCATCACCGGAAAACGCCTGGGGTGTGTCGCGATAGATCATGCGCGGCAGTTGATCGAGCAGCAGCACCACGGCCAGCCAACCCTCGGGACATTGCGTCCACCCGGTCAAGCCGCCGGCCAGGGCCTGATCGACAAAGACCCCGAAACGCTCCCGCGCTTCGAGGTCCTGGCTGTCGCGTTTGCCGAACCACAACGCGCCCTTTTGCGCCGCCGTTGCGCTCGCCGATCCGGCATGGCCGAACCACCAGTCGAGCAACGGCTGCCAGGGCGCGTCCATGGGTCAGGCCTTGTGGTAGGCCGTGGCGCGTTCGACTTCTTCCTTCGAGCCGAGGAACACCGCCACGCGCTGGTGCAGGCCTTCAGGCTGAATGTCGAGGATGCGCTGGTGGCCGTCGGTGGACGCGCCGCCCGCCTGTTCCACCAGGAACGACATCGGGTTGGCTTCGTACATCAGGCGCAGCTTGCCCGGCTTGGACGGCTCGCGGCTGTCGCGCGGGTACATGAACAGGCCGCCGCGGGTCAGGATGCGGTGCACGTCCGCGACCATCGAAGCGATCCAGCGCATGTTGTAGTTCTTCTTCAGCGGGCCGGTCTCGCCTTCCAGCAGTTCGCCGACGTAGCGCTGCACCGGGGCTTCCCAGTGACGCTGGTTGGACATGTTGATGGCGAATTCCTGGGTGGCGGTCGGAATGGTGATGTTTTCGTGGGTGAGCACGAAGCTGCCCATCTCGCGGTCCAGGGTGAAGCCCTTCACGCCGTTGCCCAGGGTCAGGATCAGCATGGTCTGCGGGCCGTAGATCGCGTAGCCGGCGGCGACCTGCTGGGTGCCCGGCTGCAGGAAGGCCTTCTCGTTCAGGCTTTCGTTCTGGCTCAGGTATTCGTTCGGGCAGCGCAGCACCGAGAAGATGGTGCCGACCGACACGTTGACGTCGATGTTCGACGAACCGTCCAGAGGGTCGAACACCAGCAGGTAGGCGCCTTTAGGGTACTTGCCCGGGATCTGGTAGGCATTGTCCATCTCTTCGGAGGCCATGCCGGCCAGGTGGCCGCCCCACTCGTTGGCTTCGAGCAGGATTTCGTTGGACAGCACGTCCAGCTTCTTCTGCACTTCGCCCTGGACGTTCTCGGTGCCCATGCTGCCCAGCACGCCGCCGAGGGCGCCTTTGGACACGGCGTGGCTGATTTCCTTGCAGGCACGCGCCACCACTTCGATCAGGAAGCGCAGATCGGCAGGGGTATTGTTGCTGCGGGTCTGCTCAATCAAATAGCGACTCAGGGTAACGCGGGACATGGACGGCTCCGGTGGAATGGGGGGCTGAAAAACCCGCGCAGTTTACAGGGAGTCTGGAAACCTAGCGAGCGGTGACGCCCGTAAACGTGCGTCGGGGCAATTCCTGCCATCTGACGGGATTGGCGGGACAGAGTTCAGGCACGGGATTGAGCGTAGCCCGGAACGGGACGGGCGGTGCTGCGTTGAGCATGACCGCCCCCCCTTTTTGCCTGATCGGCCGCCTTCGCGGGCAAGCCCTCTCCCACAAGGATCTTCAGTGGACACAAATCCAGTGAACACCCTCTTCTGCTGTGGGAGCGGGCTTGCCCGCGATCCGGCGCCCAGCGCCGGCCAACCTCAGGGCTTGGCCGGCGGCTTGCGCAACAGGCTGAACGCCATCGCCCCCAGGAACAGCACGCTGAGCAGCAGCACCGCCCACAGCCCGAACTTCTTCCAGTTCGTGTCCGCCGTCGCCGTCGTAGTGGCGGTCGAGGTCTGGGGCGCGAGCGCCTCGCCCTGCACCGTGGCCTTGCCCAGCGCCGCCAGTTTCGCCGGGGTGAAATCAGGAATCAGCGTGGACAGCGGCAAGTTCGCGGTCTTCACGCCGGCGTTGCCCAGCGCCAGGCTGTAGGGCCCTTCGCCCCGGGCCAGGAAGATCACCTGCGTGGCGCGCACCGCGTACTTCAGACTCGGCGCCTGTTCGCCGAGGCCGCCGCCGCGCTCGTCGACCGTCAGCCTGAGCTGCTGGACGGTCTGCCCGTACAACTGCAATTCGTTCTGCACCACGTCCTGGCCGTTCTGGGTCAGGCGATAGAGCAAACCGCCGGTCAGCGTCTGCCACGGCAGGCTGGTTTCGCGGCGCCCGGCCAGCGTCACCGGTGCCAGGCTGTTGGCCTGCCTGAGTTCCACCTGCACCCGCTCGACGTTCAGTCCCATCGGCAGTTGCCAGGTGTATTCGCCGGCCTTGCCGCGGCTGCCGGCCAGCGCCTGCGACCAGACCAACGGCAGCGGCACCTGACGCGGGTCGCTGCTCTTGAGCTGCGCCGCCGTCAGGGCCGGCGCCGAGGCCGGCGAGTCCCACAGCAGGCGCAGGTAACGGGCGTTCTGGCCCGGCAGGGCCACTTCGTGCTGTTCGACCTGCTCATCGGCAAAGGTCAGCCGCGCCACCTGCCCTTCGCCCCACGGGCGCCAGTGCTGCAGGTCGTCGCTGGCCTCGATGGAAAAGCGCTGGAAGCCGTCCCGCTCGCTGCTCCAGTCGAGGATCAGTTGCTGCAGCGGCGCCTTGACCGCGCTGGCGTCGAGCAGCCAGCCGCGCAGGGTTTCCTCGCCCGCCTCCAGTTGGCTGGACGGCTGCACCTCGACCAGCGTGCCGCTGGTGGTGGACTGGATGCGCACGTTCGGCGCCCGCTCCTGGGCGTCGGCGGCGCCGTACAGCGGGAACCGCTTCACGTCGTGCAACTGGCCGTCGTCGCGGGTCTGCGCCGATTCACGGGCCAGGGCGTAGGCCTGCGGCTCGCCGGCGGCGTTGAACACCCGCAGATCGCTGAGGTCGGTCTGCCGCGCCTGCAATTGCGCGCTCAGCGGCAACTCCAGGCGATACCACGGGCCGTCGCCGGTGACCGCCAACGGGATCTGCACGGCGAAGTCCGCCGGTTTTTCCTGGGCGCCGACCGTCATGGCCACGCCCAGCATCAGCCACCCCAGATTAAGCTTGCGACTCAAGACGACACTCCTCCGGTTTCCGGCGCGGGCTTGTCCGCCGCCGGTGCGGCGTCGGCGCGCTTGGGCGGCAGCGGGGCGAAATAGCCCACCACCAGCAGCAATACGCCGACGCCAATGAACGAGACGATCCGGGCCAGTCCGCCACGGTTGCTCAATTCGACGAAAATCAGTTTGGCCACCACCAGCGCGATCAGCGCCGCGCCGATCAGCCACACCTCGCGGCGATGGCGCAGGTGCCCGCCGATCATCAGCCCCAGCGCCATCAGCGTCCAGACGATGGACAGCCCCGCCTGCACCAGCATCGATTCGAGCAGCAGATCCAGCTCGAACGGAATCCCGGCCCAATGGTGGGCGGCGCGGGTCACCAGCGCCGTGCCGAAGGCGAACAGCGACACCCCGGCGACCGCCTGCGCGGCGAGGCTGGCGTAATCCTCGCGGATCGCCAGTTGCCCGACCGCGCTGCGCGACCAGACGTTGACGCCGAACAGCGCAAACAGCAGGCCCAGCTCCAGCGGGTTGAGCAGCGGCACGTAAGGCAGCGGCTCGGCGTTGCCGTCGCTCACCCCGTTGGCCAGCCAGAACCAGCCGAGCATCAGCGCCGCCAACGGTGCCGCCGCATACACGCGGTACTCGCGGGGGAACGCCGCCACCGGCCACGACCAGTCGCGCGGGGCCGCCATCAGCAGCAGGTACAGGCTCGGCAGGATCGCCCAGCCCAGCCAGCGCCAGGCGTTGTATTGCTCGGACAACAGCAGCAGACCGTAACGCAGCTCCAGCGCCAGCACGCCGATCAACAGCCAGCAGCCCAGCACATGGGCCGTGCTCAGGGCCCGGGCCGGCAGGCTCGGCGCCAGGCGCCGCAGGCTGAAGAAATGCACGACGAACACCAGCGCCCAGGCCAGCCAGCCGAACTCCGCCGCCGGGTGGTAGCGCGAATGCCAGGCCGCGAGCAGCACCAGGGCCGCCGCCGGCGTCAGCAAGGTGCAGACCCGCCCCAGCGCCGGCCATTTCAGCCGCGATGCCAGCAACGTCCACACACCGACGCTCAGTGCCGCCACCACCAATAGCAGCGTGGCCTGCAGTGGCAACGGCGCAAAGCGCAGCACTTCGCTGACCCATGCCAATGCCCACCAGGCGGCGCCCCACACCAGCAGCACCTCGGACAGACGGTGCAGGCTCAAGCGGTCGAACGCCGAGGCGTGATTGCCCAGTTTCAGGCGCCAGGCGCCGACCAGCGCGGCCACGCCCAGCACCAGCGGCGTCCAGAAGCCGCCATGGGCCAGCGGCTTGAGGCCTTCGCCGGACAGCGGCCCGAGCCACTGAGGGCCGGCCAGCAGGAACGCCGCCCCGCCGATCACCTGCAACAGCAGGCCGAACACGAAACTCACCGGCTGGCGCAGGTACAGGCTCAGCCAGATGATCAGCAGGCCGCTGGCCGCCCACACCGCGCTCGCCGTCTGCCACGGCAGGACGAACAGCACCGCCAGGTTGATCAGCACCAGCCCCGCCAGCAGCACCACCGACAGGCCCTGGAGCAGACGCACGTCGCTGCGCACCATGTCGTCCCGGGCCGCCAGCAGCATGCCGGCGATCAGCGCCAGCCCGATCAGCGAGGCACCGAGCAGCCCGCTCCAGCCGGCGCTGAACACCGCCGCCGAATCGTCCCCGGCCCCTTGCAGGCGCAGCAGGAACAGCGCGCCGCCCAGCAGTTGCACGGCGAACGCGGTGAACAGGAACGTGCGCGATTGCAGGCGCAGGCCGACGAACAGCGTCGCCAGCCCGGCCAGCGCCCAGCTGATCGCCGTGCCGTGGGCGAGGAAGAACAGCGGCGCCAACAGATAGAGGAACGTCAGGCCCAGACACGCCAGCACCGGCAGACCGTAGCGTTCCCACGGCTGCGTCTGCGGCGCCGGGGACTGGCGCAATTGATGGAAACTGAACAGCAGCGCCAGGCCGAGCATCAACGCCCCCAGCGGCGCGCCGTCGAGCAGGCTGGCCTCGCCGGCACGCAGGCCGCTGAGGAACGCCAGCGCCGAACCCAGTTGCAGCAACAGCGCAAAGCCCCGGGCCAGCAACCGCTGCTGGCGCAGGCCCAGCCAGAAGATCCCCGCGCCTTCCACCGCCCAGGCGGCGGACGTCCAGCGCGCATCCAGCCCCAACGGAATCGCCAGGCTGGCGAAGATCACGCCCAAGGCCAGGCAGGTTTCCCCGAGCAGCAGCGCCCGACCGCCCATCAATGCGCGGGCCAGCAGCAGGTAGATCAGGCCCAGCGCCAGGGCGCTGAACGCAGCGGCGAATTCCAGGTGCTGCACCAGCGCCAGCTGCAGCCCGAAGCCCACCAAGGGCGGGCCGAACAGCATCGTGCCGTCGACGTAGTCGCCCTTGCGCGCCGACCAGTGCAGCAGCGCCGCGCGGTCGCCGTCCGCCGGGGCGTCCGGCAGATCCAGCAGTTTGCGCCGGGCGAACAGCAGGCCGATGGCCAGGTACATCAGGAAGAACAGCACCAGGAACGGCTCGGTGCTCCACAGCAGCTCCGGCGTGTACGACCGGGCACCCCAGGCGAAACCGATGCCGAAGGTGCCGACGAAGCCGATCAGGTTGAGCAGGCGCCAGGCCTTGAACCAGGCGATGGCGAGGATGCCGGCGTTGAGCAGGGCGAAATAGCTGAACAGCGCGACGTGGTTGCCGGCACCGGTGGAGGTGAGGATCGGCGCGGCGAACCCGCCGAGCGCCGCCACGGCGGCCAGGGCCAACGCATCCTGGGTGATCGCCAGGATCGCGGAAAACACGGTGACCGCCACCAGCAGGCCCAACGCGGCGGACGGATCGAGCAACGGATGCAGGCGCATCGCCGCGAACACCGTCAGGTACAGCACCGCGATCCCGGTGCCTTGCAGCATCAGCGCATAGCCGCTGTTGCGACGCCGCAGCCACCAGCCCAGCGCCAGCAAGCCCAGGGCCGACGCCGCGACCCCGGCGTAACGCAGCTCCACCGGCACCACCACGCCTTCGGTGGCGTAGCGCAGCAGGAACGCCAGACCGAAGAACAGCAGCACCACACCGACCCGCAGCACGGTGTTGCCGCCGAACAGCCAGTTGCGGGCGGCGCCGATGGCGCGCTCGATCAGGTTCGGCCCGCGGGGCTCGGCAGGGGCTGGCGGCTCGGACGGGGCGGCTTCGGCGCGCCAGGCGTCCTGCGCCAGCGCCGGGCTGGCCGGACGGGCGACGGAAACGGGCTCCAGTTCGGGCGGCAGTTCCCAGACCAGTTCGGGCGCCGGCCGGGGCTCGGATTGAGGCTCAGGTTGAAGTGCTGACGCAGCCTGCGCCACAGCGACCGGTTGCGCAGCGGCCTCATCGTCCGGGGCTTCGCTGAAGGAGGGCGCGGTCTGGGCCGGAGCGCCCTCCAGCCGGAACAGCCGCTGCTCCACGGCTTGCAACGCCGCGTTGGCCTGTTCAAGTTGCCGCTGCTGCTGCGCCGTCTGCGCGCCGAGCCGGGCGATGCGGATCGCCTGGCCGATCCCCAGCCCCAGCAGCGCGCCCAGCAGCGCGTCGCTGAACGACTCGTCGGCCAGCCAGCCGAGCACCAGCCCGATCAACATGAACATCCATTGCATGGTCGATATCCCTAAGCGGCCCCGGCACGGGGCGAATGCGGCAGTCCAGTCAGTCTAGGCAGCCATTCACTCCCTGCAGGTGCTTTTCATGCGGGAGCGGCAAGACCTGAGACTGCCGTTGAAACGGCGCCCAGTATATCGATCCGGTCCAGCGAACGCCGGGCCTTGCGCACAATTCCCGCGAAAAGCTACTCCAGCGCTTTCCAGATGTCCGTGGCGTATTCGCGGATGGTGCGGTCGGACGAGAACCAGCCCATCCGCGCCGTGTTCAGCACCGCCGAGCGCCACCAGTTGTCGGCGTCGTGCCAGAGCGCCTCGACCCGCCGCTGCGCTTCCCAGTACGCGTCGAAGTCGGCGCAGACCAGGAAGCGGTCGTAGTCCACCAGCGAATCGATCAGCCCGGTGTACCGCGAGGTGTCGTCCGGCGAGAACACCCCGCCGCGGATCGCCTGCAGCACATCGTTCAGGCGGTGGGACGCGGCGATGTCCGGCACCGCGCTGAACTCGTGGTTCTGCTTGCGCGCCTCGACCTGCTGGGCGCTCAGGCCGAAGATGAACATGTGCTCGGCGCCGATGCGCTCGCACATTTCCACGTTGGCGCCGTCGAGGGTGCCGATGGTCAGCGCGCCGTTGAGGCCGAACTTCATGTTGCTGGTGCCCGAGGCTTCGAAGCCGGCGGTGGAGATCTGCTCCGACAGGTCCGCCGCCGGGATGATGCTCTCCGCCAGGCTGACGTTGTAGTTGGGCAGGAACACCACTTTCAGCAGGCCGCGCACGGTCGGGTCGTTGTTCACCACCCGGGCGATGTCGTTGGTCAACTTGATGATCAGCTTGGCCTGGTGGTAGCTGGCCGCGGCCTTGCCGGCGAAGATCTTCACCCGCGGCACCCAGTCGACCTCAGGTTCGGCGCGGATCGCCTGGTACAGCGCGACGGTGTGCATCAGGTTGAGCAACTGGCGCTTGTACTCGTGGATCCGCTTGACCTGCACGTCGAACATCGCCGCCGGGTTCACCGCAACCCCCAGCCGCTCATGGATCAGGTAGGCCAGGGCTTTCTTGCTGTGCAGCCGCTGCTCGGCGAAGGCCTTGCGGAACGCGGCCTTCTCGGCGAACGGCTCAAGGTCGAGCAGGCGCTCCTCGGGGTTGTCCAGCACCTGCGGACCGAGGGCGTCGACCAGCATCGAGGTCAGCTCCGGGTTGGCCTGGTACAGCCAGCGGCGGAAGGTGATGCCGTTGGTCTTGTTGTTGATCCGTTGCGGATACAGCTTGTGCAGCTCGGCGAACACCGTCTTGCGCATCAGTTGGGTGTGCAGCCCGGATACGCCGTTGACGCTGTGGGAGCCGAGGAACGCCAGGTTGCCCATGCGCACCCGCCGGCCGTTGTCTTCCTCGATCAGCGACACCGCCCGCAGCACGTCGAAGTCGTGGATGCCCTTGGCCCGGATCGAGTCGATGTGCTGGGCGTTGATCAGGTAGATGATCTGCATGTGCCGGGGCAGCATGCGCTCCATCAGGCCCACCGGCCAGGTCTCCAGCGCTTCGGGCAGCAGCGTGTGATTGGTGTACGACAGGGTCTCGACCGTGACTTGCCACGCCGCGTCCCACGCCACGTCGTAGACGTCCACCAGCAGGCGCATCAGCTCGGCGACGGCGATCGAGGGGTGGGTGTCGTTGAGCTGGATCGACGCGTGATCGCCGAGCGTCAGCACCGAGGTGTGCATGTTGCGGTGGCGCCGCAGCAGGTCCTGCAGCGAAGCGGTGACGAAAAAGTATTCCTGGCGCAGGCGCAGTTCCTGCCCCGCTTCGGTGCTGTCGGCCGGGTAAAGCACCCGGGAGATGCTTTCGGCCCGGGCCACTTCGGCCACCGCGCCCAGGTGGTCGCCGGCGTTGAAGCGCTCCAGGTGCAGGTCTTCCATCGCCCGCGCCCGCCACAGGCGCAGGGTGTTGACGCTGGCCCCGCGCCAGCCGACCACCGGGGTGTCGTAGGCGATGGCCCGCACGGTTTCCGACGGCGACCAGACCTGCTTGGCCTTGCCGTTCGCGTCGGTGACCGTGGCCACGCTGCCGCCGAAGCCGATGGAGTAGACGACCTCCGGCCGCTCGAACTCCCACGGGTTGCCGAAATCCAGCCAGTGCTCGGTCTGCTCCTGCTGCCAGCCGTCGACGATGGCCTGGCGGAACAGGCCGTGCTCGTAGCGGATGCCGTAGCCGTGGCCGGCGATGCCCAGGGTCGACATGCTCTCCATGAAGCACGCCGCCAGCCGCCCGAGGCCGCCGTTGCCCAGCGCCGCGTCGGGCTCCAGGATGCGGATGCGCTCCAGGTCCACGCCCAGTTCGGTGAGCGCCTCGCGGGCCACGTCGAGCAGGCCGAGGTTGCTCAGGCTGTCGTACAGCAGGCGGCCGATGAGGAATTCCAGCGAGAGGTAGTACACCCGCTTCTGGCCCTTGCGGTAGATCTGCCGGGTGTGGTCCATCCAGTGCTCGACCATGTGATCGCGCGCCGCCAGGGCGATGGCTTCGAACCAGTCGTGGTCGAAGGCGTGATCCGGGTCTTTGCCCACCGCATAGGTGAGTTTGGTCAGGACGGCGTCGCGGAATGCGGCCACTTCAGCTTCGCGAACTAGCGGTTCTTGAGTCATCGATAGGACCTCGGGCGAGCGGGGAATGGTCAGAGCCTAGTCGGTCTGACCGACGGCGGCGGCTCTGGTTCGGCTGTTTTTCCGGTGCTGGCAATCGTCGAACGCGCGACACATCCGATGCAGGGGCCGTGCCGAACCGCTGCGGACCGTGCGTTGCCCGATAAAAAACCGGCGAAAGGTTGTTCAAAAATCCACCGCTCCCGGTATGATCGCGCGCCCTGATGCCTACGCCTGGTAAACACCGATGATGAAGCCCAACCTGATCGCCGCCGCCGAGATCGACCGTCTCGAGACTTGGGCCAAATACTCGGCGCCGATGTGCGGCTCCTGCGTGTCGAGCTGCTGCACGCTGCCGGTCGAGGTCAAGATCAAGGACCTGGTGCGCATCGGCGTGGTCGACGAGTTCGAGCTGGGCGAACCGCCGAAGAACATCGCCAAGCGCCTGCAGAAGGAAGGGCTGGTCGAGCGCTTCAACCAGAAGTCGGGGATCTTCACCCTCCAGCGCATGAGCAACAACGACTGCTATTACCTGGATCGTAAGAGCCGGCTGTGCACCATTTATGACAAGCGCCCGGACACCTGCCGCAACCACCCCAAGATCGGCCCGCGCCCGGGGTACTGCGCGTACAAGCCCAAGGAAGTGGAGCGCGAGCGGCAGTCGCGCAACATCGAACGCTTCTGATTCTGCAGCGGCTGATCGGCCGCCATCGCCAGCAGGCCGGCTCCCGCAGGATTTGCGGTGGCCTGCCATTTCCGCGAACACCGCCGAACCCTGTGGGAGCTGGCTTGCCAGCGATGGGGCCGGTACAAACACCGCACAAATTCCAAACAAACAAAAACGCCCCCGGCCTTTCGACCGGGGGCGTTTTCGTTTCAGCTCAGGCTAGATGATCAAGCCTTGGCTTTCTTGGCAGCGCGGGTACGCTCGCCTTCGTCCAAAATTTTCTTACGCAGGCGAATCGATTTTGGAGTCACTTCGCACAATTCATCGTCCTGGATGAATTCCAGGGCCTGTTCCAGGGTGAAGCGGACCGGCGGAACCAGGGCGATGGTTTCGTCTTTGCCCGAAGCACGCATGTTGTCGAGCTTCTTGCCCTTGGTAGGGTTGACGCCCAGGTCGTTGTCGCGGCTGTTCAGGCCGACGATCTGACCGTTGTAGATCTCCTGGCCGTGCTCGACGAACAGCTTGCCGCGCGCCTGCAGGGTTTCCAGGGAGTAGGTCAGCGCCTTGCCGGTCTCGACCGACACCAGAACGCCGTTCAGGCGGCCGGACATGTGGCCGGACTTCATGGTGTCGTAGCGGTCGAAGATCGAGGTCAGGATGCCTGCACCGTTGGTCAGCGTCAGGAACTGGTTACGGAAACCGATCAGACCGCGAGCCGGGATGTTGTACTCCAGGCGCACACGGCCCTTGCCGTCCGGCGCCATGTTGGTCAGGTCGCCCTTACGCAGGCCCATCTCTTCCATCACCTTGCCCTGGGATTCCTCAGGGATGTCGATGGTCACGTTCTCGAACGGCTCCTGCTTGGTGCCGTTGACTTCGCGGATGATCACTTCAGGACGGCCCACGGCCATCTCGAAGCCTTCGCGGCGCATGGTTTCGATCAGAACCGACAGGTGCAGCTCACCGCGGCCGGAGACCTTGAACTTGTCGGCCGAGTCGCCTTCTTCAACGCGCAGGGCAACGTTGTACAGCAGCTCTTTGTCCAGACGCTCCTTGATGTTGCGGGAGGTCACGAACTTGCCTTCTTTACCGCAGAACGGCGAGTCGTTCACCTGGAAGGTCATGGAAACGGTCGGCTCGTCGACAGTCAGCGGCTTCATCGCTTCGACGTTGTTCATGTCGCACAGGGTGTCGGAGATGAACAGCTCGTCGAAACCGCTGATGCAGACGATGTCGCCGGCAGCGGCTTCTTCGACGTCGACGCGGTGCAGGCCGTGGTGACCCATCAGCTTCAGGATGCGGCCGTTGCGCTTCTTGCCTTCGGTGTCGATGGCGACGACCGGGGTGTTCGGCTTGACGCGGCCACGGGCGATGCGGCCCACGCCGATCACGCCCAGGAAGCTGTTGTAGTCCAGAGCGGAGATCTGCATCTGGAACGGACCGTCACGGTCAACGGCCGGAGCCGGAACGTTGTCGACGATCGACTGGTACAGCGGGGTCATGTCTTCGGCCATCTCGGTGTGGTCCAGACCGGCGATGCCGTTCAGGGCCGAGGCGTAGACGACTTTGAAGTCCAGCTGTTCGTCGGTGGCGCCGAGGTTGTCGAACAGGTCGAAGATCTGGTCCAGGACCCAGTCAGGACGCGCGCCCGGACGGTCGACCTTGTTGATCACGACGATCGGCTTCAGACCGGCTTCGAAAGCCTTCTTGGTCACGAAGCGGGTTTGCGGCATAGGGCCGTCCTGGGCGTCGACCAGCAGCAGCACGGAGTCGACCATCGACATCACGCGCTCTACTTCGCCGCCGAAGTCGGCGTGGCCCGGGGTGTCCACGATGTTGATGTGGTAGCCGTTCCAGTTGATGGCGGTGTTCTTCGCCAGAATGGTGATGCCGCGCTCTTTTTCCTGGTCGTTGGAGTCCATCACGCGCTCGTCGTTGAGCTCGTTGCGCTCCAGGGTGCCGGATTGGCGCAGCAGTTTGTCGACCAGGGTGGTTTTGCCGTGGTCAACGTGGGCGATGATGGCGATGTTGCGTAGATTTTCGATCACGTGTGTATCTCGATCAGAGGATTCGGTGTGCTGACAAGTCATGGCAGCGATTGACAGTAGTGTCCGGCATGGCCGTTACAGCTTGACGGCGGTGTCGGGGGGCCGGTGACGCAGGCCACAGGCAAACAGCCCCGGGCACTTAGCTCGGTCGATAAACGCGCACATTGGCATGCCCCTCACTGAGCAGATGGTGGGCATGCAGGCGACTCATCACGCCTTTGTCGCAATACAGCAGGTACTGGCGGGTTGGGTCCAGTTCCTTGAAACGAGCGTTCACCGCGTAGAACGGCATCGTCTGTACCTCTACGCCGGGAAGCTCCAGCGGCTCGTCCTCGGCGGCATCCGGGTGACGGATGTCGAGGACGATCTGGCCGGCCAGCGCTTCGCCGACTTCTTCGATCTGCAAGTCCTGGCCCAATTCGTCGATCACCCGATCGATCGGCACCAGCCTGGCGTTCTCGAGCGCACGCTCGAGCACCGCCATGTCGAATTCTTTCTCTTCGTGCTCGACCCGGTAACGCTTGGCGGCGGTCTTCGGGTTGACCGAAATGACCCCGCAGTATTCCGGCATGTGCCGGGCGAAGTCGCCGGTGCCGATGGCGTCGGCCGTGTCGATGATGTCCTGCTTGTGGCTGGCGATCAGCGGACGCAGGATCAGTTTCTCGGTGACGCAGTCGATCACCGACAGGTTCGGCAGGGTCTGGCTCGACACCTGGGAGATCGCCTCGCCGGTGACCAGCGCGTCGATGTGCAGGCGGTCGGCGATGCTCGACGCGGCCCGCACCATCATGCGCTTGAGCACCACGCCCATGTGGCTGTCGTCGACCTTGCCGAGGATTTCGCCCAGCACTTCCTCGAACGGCACACTGACAAATAACACGCGTTGCGAGCTGCCGTACTTCTTCCAGATGAAATGCGCGACTTCCATCACGCCCAATTCGTGGGCACGGCCGCCCAGGTTGAAGAAGCAGAAGTGCCCCATCAGGCCGCGGCGCATGATCTGGTAGGCCGCCACGGTGGAGTCGAAGCCGCCGGACATCAGCACCAGAGTCTGCTCCAGGGCGCCGAGCGGGTAGCCGCCGATGCCGTTGTGCTGGCCGTGGATGACGAACAACCGTTGGTCGCGCACTTCGATGCGCACTTCGACTTCAGGCTTCTTCAGGTCGATCCCGGCGGCGCCGCACTGGCGGCGCAGCTGGCTGCCGACGTACTTCTCGACGTCGATCGAGCTGAACGGGTGCTTGCCCGCGCGCTTGCAGCGCACCGAAAAGATCTTGCCGGCCAGCGCGTCGCCGTAGTGCTGCTTGCACTTCTCGACGATGTCGTCGAAGTCGCCCAGCGGGTACTCGTCGATCTGCAGGAAGTGCGCGATGCCCGGCATGCAGCTCAGGCGCTCGCCCATCTCCTTCAGGGCCTTCGGATCGGTGACGCGGGTTTCCAGCTCGAGGTTGTCCCACACGCCGTTCACCACCACGGCCGGATCCAGATCGCGGAGCACGGCACGGATGTTCTTGGCCAACTGGCGGATGAAACGCATCCGGACAGGGCGGCTCTTGATGGTGATCTCGGGGAAGACTTTTACGATTAGTTTCATGAAAACTGCGCGCGCAACGCCAGCCGGAAAAAGTGGGGCGCGGATTATAGCGGAAATTGCTCAAGGTTTAACCAGTTAATGTGCAGAAGGTTTTGCATGCACCAAAACGGGTCGTTTTCGGATTCAAACGCTACATTAGAGGGCGGGATTTTCGCCGTTTCGGCGCCCTGCACCTTTATAAGCGTGAATTTGGGGCAAAAAACCCATGCTGGGGCACTGGCATGCAATTTGCTCCCTTGTGAGGCAGGTTGCCTTGGCAGAGTATTCGCGCCGGCATCACCAATACAGAAGGGCATCCACTACCGCCCTAAGCCACCCGGAGGACACTATGTCGAAGTCGGTTCAACTCATCAAAGATCATGACGTCAAGTGGATTGATCTGCGCTTCACGGACACCAAAGGCACTCAGCACCACGTGACCATGCCGGCTCGCGATGCGCTGGAAGATGACTTCTTCGAAGTCGGCAAGATGTTCGACGGTTCCTCCATCGCCGGCTGGAAAGGCATCGAAGCCTCCGACATGATCCTGATGCCGGACGACGAAACCGCCGTCCTGGATCCGTTCACCGAAGAGCCGACCCTGATCCTGGTGTGCGACATCATCGAACCTTCGACCATGCAAGGCTACGACCGCGACCCGCGCGCCATCGCCCGCCGCGCCGAGGAATACCTGAAGTCCACCGGCATCGGCGACACCGTGTTCGCAGGCCCCGAGCCAGAGTTCTTCATCTTCGACGAAGTGAAGTTCAAGTCCGACATCTCCGGCTCGATGTTCAAGATCTACTCCGAGCAAGGCTCGTGGATGTCCGACCAGGACGTGGAAGGCGGCAACAAAGGCCACCGTCCAGGCATCAAGGGCGGCTACTTCCCGGTTCCGCCGTTCGACCACGACCACGAAATCCGCACCGCAATGTGCAACGCCCTGGAAGAAATGGGCCAGACCGTCGAAGTCCACCACCACGAAGTGGCGACCGCCGGCCAGAACGAAATCGGTGTCAAGTTCAACACCCTGGTGAAAAAAGCTGACGAAGTTCAGACCCTGAAATACGTCGTGCACAACGTTGCCGACGCCTACGGCCGCACCGCGACCTTCATGCCGAAGCCGCTGTACGGCGACAACGGCTCGGGCATGCACGTGCACATGTCCATCGCCAAAGACGGCAAGAACACCTTCGCCGGCGAAGGCTATGCCGGCCTGTCCGACACCGCCCTGTACTTCATCGGCGGCATCATCAAGCACGGCAAGGCCCTGAACGGCTTCACCAACCCGGCCACCAACTCCTACAAGCGTCTGGTGCCAGGCTTCGAAGCCCCGGTGATGCTGGCCTACTCGGCCCGCAACCGTTCCGCCTCGATCCGCATTCCTTACGTCAACAGCCCTCGCGGCCGTCGTATCGAAGCCCGTTTCCCGGATCCGGCCGCCAACCCGTACCTGGCTTTCGCGGCACTGCTGATGGCCGGCCTGGACGGCATCCAGAACAAGATCCACCCAGGCGACGCCGCCGACAAGAACCTGTACGACCTGCCGCCTGAAGAGGCGAAAGAGATCCCGCAGGTGTGCGGCAGCCTGAAGGAAGCCCTGGAAGAGCTGGACAAGGGCCGCGCGTTCCTGACCAAGGGCGGCGTGTTCTCCGACGACTTCATCGACGCCTACATCGCGCTGAAGTCCGAAGAGGAAATCAAGGTGCGCACCTTCGTGCACCCACTGGAATATGAGCTGTACTACAGCTGCTGATCCGGTGGCGCCGCCCCGCGCGGCGCGACACAAGAGAGGCCTCCTTCGGGAGGCCTTTTTTGTTGCCCCGACGACACCCTCCGGCAGGCTCGCTCCCACAGGGAATTGCGCCAGGATATGTCCCGGATTGGGCCAACCGCCGCGACTGGCCTATGCTGCACCCCATCGCTTTCGAATCCGGTCGATGCCATGGGTCGCACCTTCCTTTGTCTCCTGCTGCTGATCGCCCTGCCCGCCGCCGCGCAGATCTACAAGTACACCGACGCCAACGGCCACACGGTCTACAGCGACCATTCCCCTGAAGGCGTGCCGTCGCAGCCGGTGGAGCTGCCGCCGCTCAACCAGGTCGCCACCCAACCGCCCGCCGCACCGCCCGCGAATGCGGACACGCGCGAACCCGCCCGCAGCGCCTACGAAACCCTGGAACTGACCGGCCTGCCCAGCGAAGAGGCCCTGCGCGCCAACAACGGCACGTTCACCGTCGGCGTGCTGATCAAGCCGCGCCTGAGGCCGCCGCATCAGCTGCGGCTGCTGCTCGACGACGAACCCTACGGCCAGCCCAGCAACCTGCCGACCCTGCAACTGGTGAACGTGGACCGCGGCGAGCACCGCCTCGCGGTGCAGGTGATCGACGGACAGTCGGTGATCCAGCAGAGCCCGCCGGTGACCTTCAGCGTGCAGCGGGTGCACAAGCCATGATCCGCCTGCTTGCCTTCTGCCTGACGCTGGTCGCGTTCGCCGCGTCGGCCGAGGTGTTCACCTACACCGATGCCCAAGGCAACCGGGTCTACACCGATCAGCCGCGGGGCGACGCCAAGCGGATTCAGTTGACCACCAGCAACCGCATGCCGGCCGCGTCCGCGGGCAAGACGTCCCCCGCCGTGAAGAACCCGATGCCGGAACCGACGCCGTTCCGCTACGACATGCTGCGGGTGCTGATCCCCGAGCCGGACGCGACCATCCGCAGCAGCGCCGGCGAACTGATCGTCAGCGTCACCAGCGAGCCCGGCCTGCAGCCGGGCCACCGCTACCGCCTGCTGCTGGACGGCCAGGCCACCGGCGAACCCGGACCGAGCCCGGTGTTCCCGCTGAGCAACATCGACCGCGGCAGCCACAACCTGTCGGTGGAGATCCTCGACGGCCAGGGGCGCACCGTCGAGCGCACCGCCAACCAGCCGTTCCACATGCAGCGGATATCCCTGGCGCAGAAACGCCAGGTCAAACCCTGCGCGAAGGACGACTACGGCGTGCGCCCCGAGTGCCCGCTCAAGGACAAGCCCCCCGAACCGAAAAACCCTTTCCTGCGGTTCTTCTAACGGCCTCGCGCATTGCGCACTATATTGGTGCAACAGTCTGCACCTTACTCACATTCCAACCCATTTTGGTTCGATTCTTCCCGTCAACGCGGGCGGAATGCCACGCAAACGAGCGTCAAACGCCCGTTTCAGGCGTCGGACGCTTCTTTTCGGAGCCTTGGTTTGGTTTTTGCATTTTCCCTGCATCAGCGCTTTATCCCTGCGCGCGCCATGCTCCAAAAGAGGTCCTCATGACCATCAGTGACGCACTGCATCGCTTGTTGCTCGACAACCTGACCACCGCCACGCTGCTGCTCGACGACGAACTGCGCCTCGAGTACATGAACCCGGCGGCGGAGATGCTGCTGGCCACCAGCGGCCAGCGCAGCCATGGCCAGTTCATCAGCGAGCTGTTCACCGAGTCCACCGAAGCGCTCAACTCGCTGCGCCAGGCGGTGGAGCAGGCGCATCCGTTCACCAAGCGCGAAGCGATGCTCACCGCCCTCACCGGCCAGACCCTGACGGTGGACTACGCGGTGACGCCGATCCTGAGCAACGGCACCACCTTGTTGCTGCTGGAAGTCCATCCCCGCGACCGCCTGCTGCGGATCACCAAGGAAGAAGCCCAGCTGTCCAAGCAGGAAACCAGCAAGATGCTGGTGCGCGGCCTCGCCCACGAGATCAAGAACCCCCTCGGCGGCATCCGCGGCGCCGCTCAGTTGCTGGCCCGCGAACTGCCGGAAGACAGCCTGCGCGACTACACCAACGTGATCATCGAAGAGGCCGACCGCCTGCGCAATCTGGTGGACCGCATGCTCGGCTCCAACAAGCTGCCGTCGCTGGCGCTGTGCAACGTCCACGAGGTGCTGGAGCGGGTCAGCCAACTGGTAGAGGCCGAAAGCCAGGGCTGCATCACGCTGGTGCGCGACTATGACCCGAGCATTCCCGACGTCCTGATCGACCGCGAACAGATGATCCAGGCCGTGCTGAACATCGTGCGCAACGCCATGCAGGCCATCGGCAGCCAGAACGAACTGCGCCTGGGCCGCATCACCCTGCGCACCCGCACCATGCGCCAGTTCACCATCGGCCACGTGCGCCACCGCCTGGTGACCAAGATCGAGATCATCGACAACGGCCCCGGCATCCCGGCGGAACTCCAGGAAACCCTTTTCTTTCCCATGGTCAGCGGCCGCCCGGACGGCACCGGGCTGGGCCTGGCCATCACCCAGAACATCATCAGCCAGCACCAGGGCCTGATCGAGTGCGACAGCCACCCCGGCCACACCACGTTCTCGATCTTTCTGCCACTGGAACAAGGAGCCACATCGACATGAGCCGTAGTGAAACCGTGTGGATCGTCGATGACGACCGTTCTATCCGCTGGGTCCTCGAGAAAGCCCTGCAACAGGAAGGCATGACCACCCAGAGCTTCGACAGCGCCGACGGCGTGATGAGCCGCCTGGCGCGCCAGCAGCCGGACGTGATCATTTCCGACATCCGCATGCCCGGCGCCAGCGGCCTGGACCTGCTGGCGCGGATCCGCGAGCAGCACCCGCGCCTGCCGGTCATCATCATGACCGCCCACTCGGACCTGGACAGCGCCGTCGCCTCCTACCAGGGCGGCGCGTTCGAATACCTGCCCAAGCCGTTCGACGTCGACGAGGCGGTGTCGCTGGTCAAGCGCGCCAACCAGCATGCCCAGGAGCAGCAAGGCCTGGAAACGGCGCCGTCGCTGACCCGCACCCCGGAGATCATCGGCGAAGCGCCGGCGATGCAGGAGGTGTTCCGCGCCATCGGCCGCCTGAGCCACTCCAACATCACCGTGCTGATCAACGGCGAGTCCGGCACCGGCAAAGAGCTGGTGGCCCACGCGCTGCACCGCCACAGCCCGCGCGCGACGGCGCCGTTCATCGCCCTGAACATGGCGGCGATCCCCAAGGACCTGATGGAGTCCGAGCTGTTCGGCCACGAGAAAGGCGCGTTCACCGGCGCGGCCAACCTGCGCCGCGGGCGCTTCGAGCAGGCCGACGGCGGCACGCTGTTCCTCGACGAGATCGGCGACATGCCGGCCGACACCCAGACCCGCCTGCTGCGGGTGCTGGCCGACGGCGAGTTCTACCGCGTCGGCGGCCACGTGCCGGTCAAGGTCGACGTGCGGATCATCGCCGCGACCCACCAGAACCTGGAAACCCTGGTGCACGCCGGCAAGTTCCGCGAGGACCTGTTCCACCGCCTCAACGTGATCCGCATCCACATTCCGCGCCTGTCGGATCGCCGCGAAGACATCCCGACCCTGGCCCGGCACTTCCTCAGCCGCGCCGCGCAGGAACTGGCGGTGGAACCGAAGCTGCTCAAGAACGAAACCGAGGAATACCTCAAGAACCTGCCGTGGCCGGGCAACGTGCGCCAGCTGGAGAACACCTGCCGCTGGATCACCGTGATGGCCTCCGGGCGCGAAGTGCACATCAGCGACCTGCCGCCGGAGCTGCTGAGCCTGCCGCAGGACTCGGCGCCGGTGACCAACTGGGAACAGGCCCTGCGTCAGTGGGCGGATCAGGCCCTGGCACGGGGCCAATCGAGCCTGCTCGACAGCGCCGTGCCGGCGTTCGAGCGGATCATGATCGAGACCGCGCTCAAGCACACCGCCGGCCGCCGCCGCGATGCCGCCGTCCTGCTGGGCTGGGGGCGCAATACCCTGACCCGCAAGATCAAGGAGCTGGGGATGAGGGTTGACGGCGGGGATGAGGACGAGGGGGATGAGGGCTGATCAAGCCTCATGATCTTCGCTGCCAGGTAAACCCAATCGCGAGCAGGCTCGCTCCTGCAGGTGAAATGCATGAGCCTGCTCGCGATGCCTTTCAGCCCGGCGTGCACCGCAACGATGCACCCTGACCCGCAACCGAGCAGGGCCGGCCACTTGTTTTTCCGCCGGGTGACGCCCGGCACTCCACCCCTGAGAACGCAAAAGCCCCGGATTCCGGAGCTTTCAGCGTCTGTCGCGATTATTTTGTTTCAAGGGAAGAAAACCTGGCACGCCCCCTGCAATAACCCTGTCAGGTGATTCGATTCACCCACCCGGTTTCGGGGACCTTGGTACAGGCAGGCCGGGGATTCCCCTCTTTAACACGGATCCGCATCGCCATCGCGTCGGATCCTGCCGCTTTGGGGCCCTTGATACAGGCAGGTCAGGGGTTCCTTCTTTACGCCGGGCCCGTCGCCCCTGCGACCGGCCCGCCCCTTTCGGGAACCTTGGTACAGGCAGGCCGGGGATTCCCTCTTTTATTGCTCGCGCAAGTGGATCTCCAGCCGCCAGCGGTCATCGACCTCGCTGGCGGCCCAGTCGCCCTGCAGCGGCCGGGCCGCCACCAGGGTCAGCAGCAGGCCGCCGTCGCTCAGCCGCGTGCGCCAGTTAACGTCCTTGCCGTTGAGCTTGAGTTGCCCCTTCTGCGGCTTGCCCTCGGCGCCGAACAGCAGCGCCAGCGAGCCATCGACGACCTCGCCGTGCAGTTTCGGCTCGTTGTCGAACCACACCACCAGACCGCCGTCGATCACGTCCACCTGCTGCAGCACGCTGGGGTCAGGGGTGGTCAGGCGACCGATCATCAGGCCGACCATCACACCGAAGATCGCCAGCGACCCCATCACCCGCGGGAATAGTTTCGAACGCGGATCCGCTTGCGGCGTAGAATGCGCGTCATCTTTACCTTCGGAGCCGTGCATGTTTCACGTCATCCTTTTCCAACCGGAAATTCCGCCGAACACCGGCAACGTTATCAGGCTGTGCGCCAACAGCGGCTGCCACCTGCATCTGATCGAACCGCTGGGTTTCGAGATGGACGACAAACGCCTGCGCCGCGCCGGTCTCGACTACCACGAGTATGCCACCCTGCAGCGCCATGCCGACCTGGCCAGTTGCCTGGAAAGCCTGGGCCAGCCCCGCCTGTTCGCGTTCACCACCAAGGGCTCGCAGCCGTTCCACGACGTGGCGTTCGCCCCCGGCGACGCGTTCCTGTTCGGCCCGGAAAGCCGTGGCCTGCCGCCGGAAGTGCTGGACGCGCTGCCCGCCGGCCATCGCCTGCGCCTGCCGATGCGCGAAGGCTGCCGCAGCCTGAACCTGTCCAACACCGTGGCGGTGGCCGTCTATGAGGCGTGGCGCCAAAACGGTTTCAACTGACCCAGAACGACTGTGGGAGCGGGCTTGCCCGCGAATGCGCCGTGCCAGGCGACATCGATGTCCACCGACAGACCGCGTTCGCGGGCAAGCCCGCTCCCACAGGGGTGTTGCGTGACCGCTTACTGAACGGTCGGAGCCTCGCCGGCTTCCTGCATGCGCTGCACTTCCTGCGCGTACAGGGCGTCGAAGTTCACCGGAGCCAGCATCAGCGCCGGGAACGAGCCGCGGGTCACCAGGCTGTCCAGGGTTTCGCGGGCGTACGGGAACAGGATGTTCGGGCAGAACGCGCCCAGGGTGTGGCTCATCGAAGCCGCGTCCAGGTTCTTGATCAGGAAGATGCCGGCCTGCTGCACTTCGGCGATGAAGGCCACTTCCTCACCGTTCTTCACGGTCACCGACAGGGTCAGCACGACTTCGTAGAAGTCGCCTTCCAGGGCCTTCTGGCGGGTGTTCAGATCCAGCGCGACGCTCGGGTCCCACTGCTGGCGGAAGATCGCCGGGCTTTTCGGGGCCTCGAAGGACAGGTCGCGCACATAGATGCGCTGCAGGGAGAATTGCGGTGCGGTTTCTTCTTCGCTGGCTGCAGTGTTCTGTTGGTCAGTCATCTCAGATCCTTTCTGATCTCGGGTCTTTTAGGGTTCTTGTTTCGGCAAAGCGTGCAGCAGTTCAGGCCTTGAGCAGCGCGTCGAGCTTGCCGGCGCGCTCCAGGGCGTACAAATCGTCGCAACCGCCGACGTGCCTGCCGCCGATCCAGATCTGCGGCACGGACGTGCGCCCCGCCTTCTGGGCCATCTCGGCGCGCACCTGCGGCTTGCCATCGACCTTGATCTCATCGAAGGCCACGCCTTTGCTCGCCAGCAAATGCTTGGCCCGCGAGCAGTAAGGGCAGTAATCGCTGGAATAGACGATGACGTCGCTCATGTCATTTCACCAGCGGCAGGTTGTCGCCTTTCCAGCTGGAGATGCCGCCGGACAGCTTGGCGGCGGTGAAGCCGGCCTTCATCAGTTCGCGGGCGTGGGTGCCGGCGGTCTGGCCCAGGGCATCGACCAGGATGATGGTCTTGGCCTTGTGCTTCTCCAGCTCGCCGACGCGGGCGGCCAGCTTGTCCTGGGGGATGTTCAGGGCACCTACGATGTGGCCGGCGGCGTATTCCTTGCTCGGACGGATATCCACCACCACGCCCGCTTCCTTGTTGACCAGCGCGGTCAGCTCGCCGGTGCTCAGGCTCTTGCCGCCGCCCTGCATCGTGTGAGCGATCAGCAATGCCAGCAGTACGACGAAGATACCGACAAGAATGTAGTGGTTAGTGGCAAATTCAATCAGGTGAGCAACCATCGAAGGAGGTTCCAGGGCATTAAAATGTCGGCCAGTATACACAGCCGGTATGGTGGGCCAAACCCCGTCCGGCGGTGACGCCGGCGGAACTTGGCTTTAAACTCCTACTCCCTTTTTCATCGCTTCCTCTAACTTTCGCCAGAGTGGATTCCATGACTACCACGCCCAAACCTTTGGTCCTGATGATTCTCGACGGCTTCGGTCACAGCGACAGCCCCGAGTCCAACGCCGTCTACGCGGCCAGGAAGCCTGTGCTGGATCGCCTGTGGGCCACCGTGCCGAACGGCTTGATCTCGGGCAGCGGCATGGACGTCGGCCTGCCGGACGGCCAGATGGGCAACTCCGAAGTCGGCCACATGAACCTGGGCGCCGGCCGCGTGGTGTACCAGGACTTCACCCGCGTGACCAAGGCGATCCGCGACGGCGAGTTCTTCGAGAACCCGGTCATCTGCGCCGCCGTGGACAAGGCCGTGGCCGCCGGCAAGGCGGTGCACTTCATGGGCCTGCTGTCCGACGGCGGCGTGCACAGCCATCAGGACCACCTGGTAGCGATGGCTGAGCTTGCGTTCAAGCGCGGCGCCGAAAAAATCTACCTGCACGCCTTCCTCGACGGCCGCGACACGCCGCCGAAAAGCGCCCAGTCGTCCATCGAACTGCTCGACGCGACCTTCCAGGCCCTCGGCAAGGGCCGCATCGCCAGCCTGGTCGGCCGCTACTACGCGATGGACCGCGACAACCGCTGGGACCGCGTGGCCGCCGCCTACAACCTGATCGTCGACGGCCAGGCCGAATTCCACGCCGCCACCGCCCAGGAAGGCCTGCAAGCCGCCTATGAGCGCGGCGAAAGCGACGAGTTCGTCAAGGCCACCGCCATCGGCGAGCCGGTGAAGGTCGAGGACGGCGACGCCGTGGTGTTCATGAACTTCCGCGCCGACCGCGCCCGTGAGCTGTCCCGCGTGTTCGTCGAAGACGGCTTCAAGGAATTCGACCGCGCCCGCCAGCCGAAACTGGCCGGCTACGTGATGCTGACCCAGTACGCCGCCAGCATTCCTGCGCCGTCGGCCTTCGCCCCCGGCAGCCTGGACAACGTGCTGGGCGACTACCTGGCGAAGAACGGCAAGACCCAGCTGCGCATCGCCGAAACCGAAAAGTACGCCCACGTGACGTTCTTCTTCTCCGGCGGCCGCGAAGAGCCGTTCCCCGGCGAAGAACGCATCCTGATCCCGTCGCCGAAGGTCGCCACCTACGACCTGCAGCCTGAGATGAGCGCCCCGGAGGTCACCGACCGCATCGTCGAGGCCATCGAGCAGCAGCGCTACGACGTGATCGTGGTCAACTACGCCAACGGCGACATGGTCGGCCACAGCGGCGTGTTCGAGGCGGCGGTCAAGGCCGTGGAGTGCCTGGACACCTGCGTCGGCCGCATCGTCGACGCCCTGGAGAAGGTCGGCGGCGAAGCGCTGATCACCGCCGACCACGGCAACGTCGAGCAGATGGCCGACGAATCCACCGGCCAGGCCCACACCGCCCACACCACCGAGCCGGTGCCGTTCATCTATGTCGGCAAGCGTGACCTCAAGGTGCGCGAAGGCGGCGTGCTGGCGGACGTGGCGCCGACCATGCTCAAGCTGCTGAACCTGGAGAAGCCGGCGGAAATGACCGGCACCTCGATTCTGGTGTAATCGCCCGTCGAATCACTGGAAAACCCTGTGGGAGCTGGCTTGCCAGCGATAGCAATCTGACAGCCAACAACTATGTTGAATGTTCAGACGCCATCGCGGGCAAGCCCGCTCCCACAGTGGTTTGTGGGGTTTTCAAAGAGGATTTCACTCTGTCCGGCACCCCAGTTATCACACAGTCCCATTTGGGCGTTTTTTTTGCAGCGTCGGGCGGGCATACTAGGCCGTCCCTTACCCTGGTGCCGCCCGCCCCTATGCTTCGCCTCCTGATCGCCCTCGCTCTGACCTGCCTGCTCCAACCGGCCTTCGCTGACGAGCGCGCGCAAACCCAACAGCAGTTGGACGCCACGCGTCAGGACATCGCCGAGCTGAAGAAAATGCTGGGCAAGCTCCAGGAAGAGAAGTCCGGCGTGCAGAAAGAGCTCAAGGGCACCGAGACCGAGATGGGCAAGCTCGAGAAAGAGGTCGACGCCCTGCAGAAAGAGCTGAAGAAAAGCGAATCCGAGCTGCAACGGCTCGATGCGGAGAAAAAAAAACTCCAGAGCGCGCGCACTGAACAACAGCGACTGATCGCCATCCAGGCCCGGGCGGCCTACCAGAACGGGCGTCAGGAATACCTCAAGCTGCTGCTCAACCAGCAGAACCCCGAGAAGTTCGCCCGCACCCTCACCTATTACGACTACCTGAGCCAGGCCCGCCTGGAGCAGCTGAAGAATTTCAACGAAACCCTGCGCCAGCTGGCCAACGTCGAAAAGGACATCGGCCTGCAGCAAGCGCAGTTGCTGGTGCAGAAGAGCGACCTGGACACCCGTCGCGACGAGCTCGACAAGGTGCGCAAGGAGCGCCAGCAGGTGCTGGCCAAGCTCAACGACGACGTGAAGGCCCGGGACCAGAAGCTCGCGGCCCGCGAGCAGGATCAGGCAGACCTGTCTAAAGTCCTTAAAACCATTGAGGAAACCCTGGCCCGCCAGGCCCGTGAGGCAGAAGAAGCGCGGCAGAAAGCGCTGATCGCCCAGCAGGAAGCCGAAAAAAAGCGGTTGCGTGAGGCCCAGGCGGCGGCGGACGACAGCGATGCCCCGCGCAAGCCGGCCCGGCCGACGCCCGGCGCGCTGGTCTCCAGCGGCGGCGAAACCTTCGGCGGCCCGTTTGCCGCCACCCGGGGAAAACTTCCGTGGCCGGTCGATGGTCGACTGTTGGCGCGCTTCGGCGAAACCCGCGGCGACGACGCCCGCACCAAGTGGGACGGCGTGATGATCAGCGCCTCCGCCGGCAGCCAGGTGCATGCCGTGCACGGCGGGCGCGTGGTGTTCGCCGACTGGCTGCGGGGTGCGGGGCTGCTGGTGATCCTCGATCACGGCAACGGTTTTCTGAGCCTTTACGGCCACAACCAGACGCTGCTCAAGTCGGCCGGTGATGTGGTCAAGGCCGGCGAGTCCATCTCCACTGTGGGCAACAGTGGCGGCCAGGACACGCCGGCGCTGTATTTCGCAATTCGTCAGCAGGGTCACCCGAGTGATCCGGCGCAATGGTGCCGCGCGCAAGGATAAGCGCGCCGCCTAATTCAGGAGTCCGTTCGACATGCTGCATCTGTCCCGCCTTACCTCGCTGGCCCTGACGATCGCCCTGGTGATCGGCGCGCCCCTGGCGTTCGCCGCCCAGCCGGCCCCGGCCGTCGCTCCGGCAGGCACCGCCGCCACCGCCAAGGCACCGCTGCCGCTGGAGGAGCTGCGCACCTTCGCCGAGGTCATGGACCGGATCAAGGCCGCCTATGTCGAGCCGGTGGACGACAAGACCCTGCTGGAGAACGCGATCAAGGGCATGCTCAGCAACCTGGATCCGCACTCCGCCTACCTGGGCCCTGAAGACTTCGCCGAACTGCAGGAAAGCACCAGCGGCGAATTCGGCGGCCTGGGCATCGAGGTCGGCGCCGAAGACGGCTTCATCAAGGTCGTGTCGCCGATCGACGACACCCCGGCGTCCAAGGCCGGCATCCAGGCCGGCGACTTCATCGTCAAGATCAACGGCCAGCCGACCCGCGGCCAGAGCATGACCGAAGCCGTGGACAAGATGCGCGGCAAGATCGGCCAGAAGATCACCCTGACCCTGGTGCGCGACGGCGGCACGCCGTTCGACGTGACCCTGGCCCGCGCGGTCATCCAGGTCAAGAGCGTCAAGGCGCAGCTGCTCGAATCCGGCTACGGCCTGATCCGCATCACCCAGTTCCAGGTCAAGACCGGCGAGGAAGTCTCCAAGGCCCTGGCCAAGCTGCGCAAGGACAACGGCAAGAAGCTCAACGGCATCGTCCTCGACCTGCGCAACAACCCCGGCGGCGTGCTGCAGGCGGCGGTGGAGGTGGTCGACCACTTCATCACCAAGGGCCTGATCGTCTACACCAAGGGCCGGATCGCCAACTCCGAGCTGCGCTTCTCCGCCACCGGCAAGGACGAAAGCGAAGCGGTGCCGATGGTGGTGCTGATCAACGGCGGCAGCGCCTCGGCCTCGGAGATCGTCGCCGGCGCCCTGCAGGACCAGAAGCGCGCCGTGGTCATGGGCACCACCAGTTTCGGCAAGGGCTCGGTGCAGACCGTGCTGCCGCTGAACAACGACCGGGCGCTGAAGATCACCACCGCGCTGTACTTCACCCCCAACGGCCGCTCGATCCAGGCCCAGGGCATCGTGCCGGACATCGAAGTGCGCAAGGCCAAGATCACCAACGAGGCCGACGGCGACTACTTCAAGGAAGCCGACCTGCAAGGCCACCTGGGCAACGGCAACGGCGGCGCCGACCGTCCGAGCGGTTCCGGCGGCAAGGCCAAGGCAATGCCGCAGGATGACGATTACCAGTTGGCCCAGGCCCTGAGCCTGCTCAAAGGGCTGAGCATCACTTCCGGCCGTTGAGGATGGGTCTGCGCTTCATCCTCGTCCTGCTGTGCTGCCTGGCGGGCGCCGCCCACGCGGAGCCTGCCGGGCCGGTGCCCCACAAGGCCTACCTGAGCCTGATCATCGACGACCTGGGGCAGAGCCTGCCCCGGGACCGCCGCGTCCTCGCCCTGCCGGGCCCCGTGACCGCCGCGATCATGCCGGACACCCCGCACGCCACCGAGTTCGCCCGCGAAGCCCATCGCGCCGGCAAGACCGTGATCCTGCACATGCCCATGGATCCGGCCACCGGCCCGTTCGCCTGGCACCCCGAACTGCCGGTCGAAGAATTGGCCCGGCGCCTCGACGCCGCCTTCCGGCAGGTGCCCTACACCGCCGGCATCAATAACCACATGGGCAGCCGCATGACCGCGCAACCGGCGGCCATGGCGTGGCTGATGGAGGAGCTGCAGCGCCGCCACAAGTTCTTCGTCGACAGTCGCACCAGCGCACAGACCGTCGCGGCGCAACAGGCGCAGAAGATCGGCCTGGCCAGTGTGTCGCGCGATGTGTTTCTCGATGACGAACGCACCGAGGCCGCCATCTTCACCCAGTTGCAGACGGCTATCAGCCTGGCGCGCAAGCAGGGCTCGGCGGTGATGATCGGCCATCCGTATCCGCAGACCCTGGTCGTGCTGGAGCGCGAACTGCCCAAGCTCAAGGCCCAGGGCATCGAGTGGATCGACATCCGCCAGATGATCAGCGTACGCGGCAACCGCGCCACGGCGGCCCACGGCAAGGACGGCGTCTACCGCTGAGCCGTCTTGCCCGCGCCATACCCGGCTACCGCCAGACGTCCCCCGCGATTCCCGATAGTGAAGCCTGCAACAGGCCGCGACCCCTTCGGTCGCCTTCCACCATCAGGAGCTTCCATGAACACACACGAAGACACCGCATCGCCGATCCGGCAAATGCGACCCTTGCGCTTCGACAACCTGCTGATCAACTTCACGACCGAGTTCTACCGGGTCTGGGACACCCAGGGCTCACGGGCGAAACCGGCCGCCATCTGGCGCCCCACACCGGTTCCGGACCTGCTGCCCGGCTACTTTCCGCTGGGCGACGTGATCGTCGCCGACCTCGACAACATCAACGGCGCTCACGTGGTGGCGGTGGTCTGCGAAGCGGAGGCCGGCGGCACGGATCCGGCCCAAGGCAAGGCGCTCAGCCAACCCGTGGACTATGAGCTGATCTGGAGCGACTCCGGCACGAAATCAAAGAAGGACGGCTCGCTGTGGCGCCCGGTTCCTCCGCAAGGCTATGTCGCGCTGGGCTCGGTATGTTCCAACGACCACGAAAAGCCTTCCCTCAACGCCATTCGCTGCGTCCGGACCGACCTGGTCGTCGTTTCAAGTGCCGATGAGCTGATCTGGAACGACAAGGGCAGCGGCGCCAAACTGAGCTTCAGCGCCTGGAGCATCACGCCGCCCCACGCCCCGGCCGGGGAGATTCATCTGGCGCCCGGCACCTTTGCCGGCAACGACAGCTATTCCAGGCCGGAACTGGGCAGACCGACCTATTCACTGCGCGTGCCGATTGCGCTGCAGGTCAGCCCCCAGCCGACGGCGCCCGAACTGACCGGGGAGCTTCCGGCAAGGCAGGTCGAGCCGGCCAAGCTCACCCACACGGCCAGGCTGCCCTGGTTCACGGTCAAGGATCCGTTGCTGTCGCCCCTCGAACAGCTGCGCCATTCGCCTTGCTACCGGCTGGAAAGGACAGACCAGTACAGGCTCATCGGCCATGGCCGGAATCCGGACAGCCAACGCAGGACATTCAGATGGACAGCGCCCCGCGCGCAAAGGGCCGCGCACCTGAAGACGCTCGCGGGCCTCACGACGGTCGAGTTCGGCCAGCAATGGCCGACGGGGGCGCCGACACCTTTGCGGTTCTCGGCGAGGCTGGACGAAGACTTCGCCCAGTGCGGCATGCAAGCGAACGAATGGTTCAATGAGCGCCCCCTCGAGGTGGTCACGCTCGCCGCCGGGAAAAGATCCGTCGCGGCCTACCTGGTGCAGAGCAACTACACGCTGTTGCGCGAAGACGGCAAGCCAGTGGCCGACACCGTCAGCTACACCGACGGCAACCGTTTGCACCTCTGCGAACACTCACCCGAAGAGACGGCCTTCACCTGCCCGTCGACCCCGGCAACGGCCGGGCAGCCGCTCATCGAAACGCCCCCGGCGGCAGAAGAACCGCGCATTGAGCCGGCCCCGACGCCAGACGTGCCGGACGCTACAGATACCGCCCCATGATCTCGTCGACCACCCCGTCCTTGCGCATCTGATCCAGGGCGGCCTGGAGCCGGGCGACCGTTTCGTCCGGCACTTCCTTGTTCAGCGCCAGGTACAGTTGGGCGCTGTTGAAGCGCAGCACGGTCTTGAGGCCGGTCACGCCGTCCTGGCGAGCCAGGTAGCGCCCGGCGGGGTCGCCGGTGGCCCACAGGTCGATCTGGCCGCTCACCAGCTTCTTCGCGTTGTCCTGATCGCGCAGCACCACGGCCGGCTTCAAGCCTTGCTTGGTCAGCGTCTGCGCGATCGCATCGCCCTTGTAGGCGCCGATCTTGTACTTGCGCGCGTCGTTCAGGGTTTCGAGGGTGATCTTGCTGTCGGCCCGGGCCAGCATGATCCAGTCGTCCGGGCCGATGGGACCGACCCACTTGAACAGTTTTTCGCGGTCAGGCAGCCGCGCCATCACGAACGCGCCGTAACCGGGATTCTCCAGCGCCAGCTTGTAGACCCGCTCCCAGGGGAAGCGCAGGGTCAGGCTGTAGGTGAGGCCGGCCCGCTTGAACATCTCGCGCACGATGTCCGTGGCGATGCCGTCGATGTTCTCGTCCTGGGCGAAGTTCTTGCCGTTCTTCGCCATGTTGTACGGCGGGAAGTTTTCGGTGAGGAGCACCAGGCCGGTGTCGGGACTGTCCTCGGCTCGGGCCGTGTTGAACAGCAACACCGAAGCGCTGGCGAGGACGAGAAGCAGGCGTTTGATCATGTCGGGCTACCGGAATCCATGGCGTGTTCAAGAGTGCCCTGAGCACGCCATGCTGTCCACTGGCCTGTACGGCTTAGCGCATCACGATGCCGCGATGGGCCATATAGGCCTTGGCTTCCTGCACGGTGTATTCGCCGAAGTGGAAGATGCTCGCCGCCAGCACCGCGCTGGCGTGGCCTTCGAGGATGCCGTCAGCCAGGTGCTGCAGGTTGCCGACGCCGCCGGAGGCGATCACCGGGATGTTCAGGGCATCGCTGATGGCGCGGGTCACGCCCAGGTCGAAGCCGTTCTTCATGCCGTCCTGGTCCATGCTGGTGAGCAGGATCTCGCCGGCCCCCAGGCCTTCCATCTTCTTCGCCCACTCGACCGCGTCGAGGCCGGTCGGCTTGCGGCCGCCGTGGGTGAAGATCTCCCAGCGCGGGGCCTCGCCCGGGCCGGACACCTTCTTGGCGTCGATGGCGACGACGATGCACTGCGAGCCGAAGTGCTCGGCCGCTTCGCCGACGAACTCCGGGTTGAACACCGCCGCCGTGTTGATCGACACCTTGTCGGCGCCGGCGTTGAGCAGGTTGCGGATGTCTTGCACGGTGCGGACGCCGCCGCCCACGGTCAGCGGGATGAACACCTGGCTGGCCATGCGCTCGACGGTGTGCAGCGTGGTGTCACGGCCGTCGACGCTGGCGGTGATGTCGAGGAAGGTGATCTCGTCCGCGCCCTGTTCGTCGTAGCGGCGGGCGATCTCCACCGGGTCGCCGGCGTCGCGGATGTTCTCGAACTTCACGCCCTTGACCACCCGGCCGTTGTCCACGTCCAGGCAAGGGATGATGCGTTTGGCCAGCGCCATGGTCAGTCCTCAGCCGGTGTACGAATCGCAGAAGGCCTGGGCCTCTGCGACGTCGAGGGTGCCTTCGTAGATCGCCCGGCCGGTGATGGCGCCGATGATGCCCGGCGCTTTCGCGTCGAGCAGCGACTTGATGTCACCCAGATTGTGGATGCCGCCGGAGGCGATCACCGGAATCTTCGTGGCCGCCGCCAGGGCAGCGGTGAACGGCACGTTGCAGCCCTGCATCATGCCGTCTTTGGCGATGTCGGTGTAGACGATGGCGGACACGCCGTCGGCTTCGAAACGCTTGGCCAGGTCGATGACCTGCACGCTGCTGACTTCGGCCCAGCCGTCGGTGGCGACGAAACCGTCCTTGGCGTCGAGGCCGACGATCACTTTGCCCGGGAACGCGCGGCAGGCCTCGGCGACGAACTCAGGCTCCTTCACGGCCTTGGTGCCGATGATCACGTAGCTCACGCCCGCCTTGACGTAGTGCTCGATGGTTTCCAGCGAGCGGATGCCGCCGCCGATCTGGATCGGCAGGTTCGGGTAGCGCTTGGCGATGGCGGTGACCACTTCGCCGTTGACCGGCTGGCCTTCGAAGGCGCCGTTCAGGTCGACCAGATGCAGACGGCGGCAGCCGCCCTCCACCCACTTGGCAGCCATGCTCACCGGGTCATCGGAGAACACCGTGGAATCTTCCATGCGGCCCTGGCGCAGACGTACGCAGGCACCGTCCTTAAGATCGATAGCGGGAATAATCAGCATGCTTTTTCCTTTGTCAGAAGAGCTGCAAGCTGCAAGCGTCAAGCTGCAAGCGAGCGGTGCACAAGTTCTTGCAGCTTGCGGCTTGCAGCTGCCCTCAGTTCTTTTCTAACGCCCACAGGTCGCTTTCGATGCTTTCAAACCGCTCCTTGAGGTGGGTCTGCACATCGAAGATCGCCCTGTTGTAATAGTGCGGTGCGATTTCGCGGGTAAACAGGTCAAGAATCTCCGCCGCCTCGAACGAACCCAGGTCCAGTTCGAAACGGTCCTCCATGAACCGCTGGATCTTGCGGCTGGCCTCACTCTCCTGTTCGGGCGTGAGGGTCAGGATCGGCGGCTTCTTCTTGACGGCCATTTACCAGCGACCGTCCCACGCCGCGAAGTTCTGCAGCAATTGCAGGCCATGGGTGTGGCTCTTCTCCGGGTGGAACTGCACGGCGAAGCGCGAGCCTTCGGCCAGCGCGGCGGCGAAATCGACGCCGTAATGGCCGCTGCCCACCACCTGCCGCGCGTTGCCGGCGGCGATGTAGTAGCTGTGCACGAAGTAGAACCGCGCCAGGTCCGGAATGTTGTGCCACAGCGGGTGATCCACCGACTGCTTCACTTCGTTCCAGCCCATGTGCGGCACCTTCAGGTGCTCGCCGTCTTCATGCAGGTCCTTGCCGAAGAACTTCACCGCACCCGGGAACAGGCCGATGCAGTCGACGCCGTCGTTCTCTTCGCTGGTGTCGAGCAAGGCTTGCATGCCGACGCAGATGCCGAGGAACGGACGGTCCTGGCTGACCTCGCGCACCAGCGCGTCGAACCCCAGGCGACGGATCTCCGCCATGCAGTCGCGGATCGCGCCGACGCCGGGAAACACCACCCGGTCGGCTTCGCGGATCACGTCCGCGTCGCTGGTGATCAGCACCTTGCCGGCGCCGACGTGCTCGAGGGCCTTGGCCACCGAGTGCAGGTTGCCCATGCCGTAATCGATAACCGCCACTGTCTGCATTACAGCACGCCCTTGGTCGATGGCATCTGCCCGGCCATGCGGTCGTCCAGTTCCACGGCCATGCGCAGCGCGCGGCCGAAGGCCTTGAACACGGTCTCGATCTGGTGGTGGGTGTTGTGCCCGCGCAGGTTGTCGATGTGCAGGGTGACGTTGGCGTGGTTGACGAAGCCCTGGAAGAATTCCTGGAACAGGTCGACGTCGAAGCCGCCGACGGTGGCCCGGGTGTACGGCACGTGCATCTGCAGGCCCGGACGGCCGGAGAAGTCGATCACCACGCGCGACAGCGCTTCGTCGAGCGGCACGTAGGCGTGGCCGTAGCGGCGGATGCCTTTCTTGTCGCCGATGGCCTGGGTGAACGCCTGGCCGAGGGTGATGCCGACGTCTTCGACGGTGTGGTGGTCGTCGATATGCAGGTCGCCCTTGCACTCGATGTCGAGGTCGATCAACCCGTGACGGGCGATCTGATCCAGCATGTGCTCAAGAAAAGGCACGCCGATATCGAATCGGGCCTTTCCGGTGCCATCAAGGTTGATCGAGGCTTTGATCTGGGTTTCCAGAGTGTCGCGCTCGACAGACGCCTTACGTTCGGCCATCACCAGCTCCGCAAAATCATTGGGCGAAAAAGGCAGCCATTATAGGGGCGCGGGGCCGAAACAGAAACACGAGACGTGATATGGCAGACAGACAGAAACCCGTGCCGTCGGGGATAGACATGTCCATACAAGCCATTTCGGACTGCCCAAAACAACTGTGGGAGCGAGCTTGCTCGCGATGAGGGCCGCACATTCAACATCACTGTCGACTGCCAGACCGCTATCGCGAGCAAGCTCGCTCCCACAGGATTTGGCGCTGACCTGAAGATTTTCAGGCAAGCGCTTGGCTGCTTAGTGGAACAGCACCGCCGTCTTCTGCAGGGTCACCCACACGCCCCACGCCAGCGGAATGCCCACCGCCAGCCAGGCGGCGATCGCCAGCGGCTTGCTGCCCGGCGCGGCTTTCCACTCAAGCACCGTGGTGGCGTCGGCGCCCTTGTCGTGGCCCAGCGCCTGTTCGGCGGCCAGTTCGGCGTCGGTCATGAAGTACTTGTCGGCCACCGGACGCACCAGCAGGTTGCACAGGAAGCCCAGCACCAGCAGGCCGGCGAGGATGTACAGGGTGATGTCGTAGGCGGCGGCGCGCTCGACGCCGATGCTCAGCTGATACTCGCGCAGGTAGTTCACCAGCACCGGGCCGAGCACGCCGGCAGCGGCCCAGGCGGTCAGCAGGCGACCGTGGATCGCGCCGACCATCTGCGTGCCGAACAGGTCGGCCAGGTAGGCCGGAACGGTGGCGAAACCGCCGCCGTACATCGACAGGATGATGCAGAACGCGGCCACGAACAGCGCGACGTTGCCCAGGTGGCCAAGGTTCGGGATCAGCGCGTAGAGGGCGAAGCCCAGGGCGAAGAACACGAAATAGGTGTTCTTGCGGCCCAGGTAGTCCGAGAACGAGGCCCAGAAGAACCGGCCGCCGATGTTGAACAGGCTCAGCAGCCCGGTGAAGCCGGCGGCGATCGCAGCGATCGAAGCCAGTTGCGAGGCGTCGAGCTGGCCGAACGGCAGGTCGTTGCCCAGCAGCTTGCCGCCGAACACTTCCTGCAGCAGCGGCGAAGCCATGCCGAGAATGCCGATGCCGGCGGAGACGTTCAGGCACAGCACCAGCCACACCAGGCGGAACTGCGGGGTCTTCCAGGCCACCTTCACGTGCACGTGACGGTGGGTGATCATCGCGTTCGACGCCTTCTTCGCCGGCGCGGTCCAGCCTTCAGGCTTCCAGCCGGTCGGCGGAACGCGGTAGGCCAGGGCACCGCCGATCATGAACACGAAGTAGATCGCGGCCATCGCCACGAAGCTCTGCCAGACGCCCACGCCTTGCGGCGAAGCGAAGTGGCTCATCAGCGCGGTCGCCAGCGGGGCACCGACCATCGCACCGCCGCCGAAGCCCATGATCGCCATGCCGGTGGCCATGCCGCGCTTGTCCGGGAACCACTTGATCAGGGTCGAGACGGGCGAGATGTAGCCCAGGCCCAGACCGATGCCGCCGATCACGCCCGAACCGATCCACATCAGCCAGATCTGGTGGGTGTAGATGCCCAGCGCAGAGATCAGCAGACCGCCGCACCAGCACAGCGCCGACACCACGCCGGCCTTGCGGGGACCGGCGTGTTCGAGCCAGCCGCCCCAGATCGCCGCCGAGCAGCCGAGGAAGATGAAGAACAGGGTGTAGATCCAGCCGAGCATGGAGATCGGCCAGTCGCATTGCGAAGAGAAGACCTGTGCGATGAAGCTCATGTCCGGAGCGCAGGCCACCGGCGCGGTGATGCCAAGCGCCTTGGACAGCGGCAGCCAGAACACCGAGAAACCGTAGGCCATGCCGATGCACAGGTGGATGGCCAGCGCGGCCGGTGGAACCAGCCAGCGGTTGAAGCCGGGCTTGGCGATGATGCGTTCCTTGGACAGGAACGCGGGCTCGGCGGCGCGAAGGCCGTCCGCCGTGATGCTCGTGCTCATTGTGTATCCCCCAATTATTAGAATGGTTCGCCAGCCACTGCTCACCCTCGGCCTTGATGCACGCAGGCATGACCGTTGTTTTGGGGTGAAGCTCCTTGATGGCGCGACGTTAAGTCGCAGAAGGACGGACGAACGGGCGAAGGTTACCATTTGCAGGTGACAGAAAAACCAAACTGATATCACCTTTTTCACGTCATCTGATCTCGTATCACTCAGGAAAACCCCATGCCGATCATTGTCCAAGCGCTGAACGCCGCCGATTCCCGCGATCGGGAGGATTTAGAGAAGATCTACCGCGATGCGCCGCCGTGGCTGTTCGCGCCGTTTTCCGGGGCTTTGCAATTGACCGAAGAGGCCCTGGCCGACGGCACGCTCATCGCCGGTCGCTTCAACGACCGGCTGCTGGGCGCGGCACGTCTGCGACCCCAGGGCAACGTCTGGTACTTGTCCCATTTGTGCGTCAGAAAAGTCACCCGCCGTCGTGGCGTTGCCGAGCGGTTGGTGAACGAAGCGCGGAAAATGGCGTCGCAAGCGGGGGCCCGATTACGCCTGCAGGCCCCGGCCGGCCATCTCGAGGCCCAGGCGCTGGCGGCCAAGCTGCATCTGCCGCTGGACGTACTGCCCCTGTGAAGCCACACCAGCCGGAGGGCATGCGGCGCTATACTCCCCGGCTAATTTACGAATTCGACTAACACAAGGACTCGCCCATGAAAGCGTTCGGCAAAATCCTGGGTCTGGTGCTTCTGGGTCTGTTGCTGATCATCGTGGCGGCAGGCTTTGCCCTGACCCACTTCTTCGATCCCAACGACTACAAGGACGAAATCCGCCAGATTGCCCGCGACAAGGCCCACATCGAGCTGACGCTCAACGGCGACATCGGCTGGAGCCTGTTCCCGTGGCTCGGCCTGGAGCTGCACGAGGCCAGCGTCGCGACCCTGGCCAAACCTGCCGAACCGTTCGCCGACCTGCAGATGCTCGGCCTGTCCGTGCGCGTGCTGCCGCTGCTGCGCCGCGAGGTGCAGATGAGCGACGTGCGCGTCGAAGGCCTGAACCTGCGCCTGAGCCGCGACAAGACCGGCCACGGAAACTGGGAGGACATCGGCAAGGTGCCGGCGCCGGCCGGCAGCACCCCGCCGGCTGCGCCAGGCACATCCGCCGCCGAGGCGCCGGCCCAGCCGGAAAAGCCGGCGCAGCCGATCCGCCTCGACATCGACAGCCTGACCGTCAACAACGCCCGCGTCGAATACAACGACGAGCATACCGGCAAGCAGTTCAGCGCCGAGAGCATCCAGCTGAGCACCGGCGCGGTGCACGACTCGACCAACATTCCGGTGAAGGCCACCGCGTTCCTGGGCACCAACCAACCGGTGCTGCGCGTGCGCACCGAACTCAACGGCGAACTGCGCTTCGAGCGCGCGCTGCAACGCTACAAGTTCGAAGACCTGAAGCTGAGCGGCGAACTGGCCGGCGACCCGCTGCAGGGCAAGACCGTCACCTTCGCCGCCCAAGGCCAGATGCTGCTGGACAAGGCCGCGAACGTCGCCGAATGGACCGGCATCAAGATTTCCGTGAACCAGTTGCGCGCCTTGGGCGAGCTGAAAGCCAACGACCTCGACAAGACGCCGCAGATCAGTGGCGGCATCTCCATCGCCCAGTTCGACCTGGCGAAGTTCGTCGACAGCATCGGCCAGACCCTGCCGGCCATGGCCGAAGGCAGCCTGAGCAAGGTCGAGCTGGTCAGCCGCGTCTCGGCCACGCCGACCAGCGCGGCGCTCGACAACATCAACCTGAAGCTCGACGACAGCAGCTTCAGCGGCCGCATCGCCGTCGAGGACTTCGCCAAGCAATCGCTGCGGGCGATCCTCAAGGCCGACACGTTCAACGTCGACCGCTACCTGCCGCCCAAGTCCGCCCAGGCCAGCAGCGCCGCCCAGGTGCGCCAGGCCGAGGTCGCCAGCACCGAGGCCGATGCCATGGCCGGCGCCGGCTCCACGCCGCTGCCGGAGAAACCGAGCAAGAGCGCCTGGAGCACCGAGCGTCTGTTCCCGGTGGAGCGCCTGGGCAAGCTCGACGTGGACGCCGACCTGACCTTCGGCCAGTTGACCCTGGACAAGCTGCCGATCCAGAACGCCGCGCTCAAGGCCACCGGCCAGGGCGGCCTGCTGACCCTGGAGAACCTGCGCGGCGAACTGTTCAACGGCGACTTCGAAGCCAAGGGCACCCTCGACGTGCGCCCGAGCGCGCCGGTGCTGAACCTGCAGACCCGGATCAACCGCGTCCCGGTGGAGAAGATCCTCGAAAGCCAGGGCAAGAACCCGCCGGTCAAAGGGCTGGTCAACCTCACCGGCAACTTCACCGCCAGCGGCAACAGCCAGCAGGCGCTGGTCGAGACCCTCAACGGCAACGCCGGGTTCGTGATCAACAACGGCGTGCTGCTCAACGCCAACCTGGAACAGCAACTGTGCAAGGGCATCGCCACCCTCAACCGCAAGTCCCTCAGCGGCGAGCCGCGGGGCAAGGACACGCCGTTCCAGGAGCTCAAGGGTAACCTGACCTTGCGTAACGGCGTGGCCAGCAACCCGGACCTGAAGGTGCGCATCCCCGGCATGACGGTCAACGGTGACGGCGACGTGGATCTGCGGGTACTGGGCATGGATTACCGTGTGGGCATCATCGTCGAGGGCGACACCAGCGCCATGCCGGATCCGGCCTGCCAGGTCGGCGAGAAGTTCGTCGGCGTCGAATGGCCGCTGCGCTGCCGCGGACCGCTGGAGCTGGGCGCCAAGGCTTGTCGGGTGGACAACGAACGCCTGGGCCAGGTCGCCAGCAAACTGGCCGGCGACCGGATCAGCGAGAAGATCGACGAAAAACTGGGCGACAAGGTCAGCCCTGAACTGAAGAACGCATTGAAGGGGCTGTTCAAGCGATGAGAGCGGAGCAGTTTTCAACGGCGGTGCTGGACTGGTACGACCGCCACGGCCGCCACGACCTGCCCTGGCAGCAGGGCATCAACCCGTACCGGGTGTGGGTGTCGGAGATCATGTTGCAGCAGACCCAGGTCAGCACCGTGCTCAACTACTTCGACCGCTTCATGGCCGCGCTGCCCACGGTGCAGGCGCTGGCCGAAGCGCCGGAAGACGAAGTGCTGCACCTATGGACGGGCCTGGGCTACTACACCCGCGCCCGCAACCTGCAGAAGACCGCAAAGATCGTCGTCAGCCAATACGGCGGCGAATTTCCGCGGGATGTGGAAAAGCTCACGGAGCTGCCGGGCATCGGCCTGTCCACCGCCGGGGCGATCGCCAGCATCAGCATGGGCCTGCGCGCGCCGATCCTCGACGGCAACGTCAAACGGGTGCTGGCGCGCTTCACCGCCCAGGAAGGCTATCCGGGCGAACCGAAGGTGGCCAAGCAGCTGTGGGCCGCCGCCGAGCGCTTCACGCCCAAGGATCGGGTCAACGCCTACACCCAGGCGATGATGGACCTGGGCGCCACCCTGTGCACCCGCAGCAAGCCGAGCTGCCTGCTGTGTCCGCTGGAGAAGGGCTGCGAGGCGCACATGCTGGGCCTTGAGACCCGCTACCCGATCCCCAAGCCGCGCAAGGCGATCCCGCAGAAGCGCACGCTGATGCCGATGCTGAGCAACGGCGCGGGCGCGATCCTGCTTTACCGCCGCCCGTCCACCGGGTTGTGGGGCGGCCTGTGGAGCCTGCCGGAGCTCGACGGCCTCGACGACCTGCAACACCTGGCCGACCAGCATTCGCTGGCGCTCGGCGAGCAGCAGGCGCTGCCCGGCCTCGTCCACACCTTCAGCCACTTCCAGCTGTCCATCGAACCCTGGCTGGTGCAGGTCCGGGAGACCGGCCATCACGTGGCCGAGGCCGACTGGCTCTGGTATAACCTCGCCACCCCGCCGCGCCTGGGCCTCGCCGCCCCGGTCAAGACCTTGCTCGAACGCGCGGCCGCCGTAATGAATGCAGGAGTGTCGCCATGACCCGTACCGTAATGTGCCGCAAATACAAAGAACAGCTCGAAGGCCTGGAGCGTCCTCCGTACCCGGGGCCCAAGGGCCAGGACATCTTCGAGCACGTCTCGGCCAAGGCCTGGGCCGACTGGCAGAAGCACCAGACCCTGCTGATCAACGAAAAGCGCCTGAACATGATGAACGCCGAAGACCGCAAATTCATCCAGGGCGAAATGGACAAGTACTTCAGCGGCGAGGAATACGCCCAGGCCGAAGGCTACGTTCCGCCTGCGGAGTAAACCCCGCGAAATTGGGGGTCGGATCGTAAGCGACGGAATTAATTTAAGAAATTTTAAAAAAGTCGTTGACGTGAATCCGAAAAACCCTTTTAATGCGCCCCGTTGCCCAGATAGCTCAGTCGGTAGAGCAGGGGATTGAAAATCCCCGTGTCGGCGGTTCGATTCCGTCTCTGGGCACCACATACCGAAAACCCTGAATCGAAAGATTCAGGGTTTTTTTATGCCCGGAATTTGGCGACCGATAGACCTCGCCTCGAATGTCGCGTTGCCAGGCGAATCCCTCTCGCCTCCTCCTCTGATGCCCTGCCGAAATCATCAAAATGCTCCCGAGCATTGCGTTCTCACGCAGACCTCTCCTGCATGTAGCAGATCGACAACTCCTACAAATCAACAACCTCATTCCCATAGAAAGCACAGCCGCAGAGCACAACATCGATTTAGAAATGAGAGCTATAGTTTGTACCGACAAAAACGCCCTCAACCGAAAAGCGCACAACCTTTCAGATCGGCCGTAAGCAAAAGACTCTTATGGAAAGGGAATTAAAATGCGATTTGATGGAAGCATCGAAGACCTAAAGAAGAAGCTTGAACCTATTACCTCTGCCGGAGAATGGTACGAGATCAACGAAAACCAATATCAGTTCAAGACCAGGAGTAATGGCATCCTAAACTGGTTTCCTGCCACCGGCGGCATATCGTTCCAAGGCAATGCTGAGTCCGTAAAAAAGCTGAAGTCTTCGGTACAGTCACTTCTGAATTCTGAAACCAAAAAAATCCAGAATATTGACAGTCCTACCATCAGCACCGAGGAATTTGTTTCCGAGCTTTCAATTGAAGACACAACAGAAAAAACATACTTTATTGACAATACCTACTCCGACTCGGAGCTTATCATTGGTCTCGTAGGCACAATTGGAACAGACCTCCCTGAAGTATCGAAGCTCATAACCGACCGACTGAAAGCGTTCAACTACAAAACGCAAAATATAAAAATCTCTACCGACATAATCGCCAACATTGGCACCCCCACGGAAAGCATTAATGAATTTGATCGAATAAGCTCTTACATGGAAGAAGGAAATCGACTCAGAAAAGAGAGCCGAGACAACTCAATACTGGCTCTGGGCGCAGCAGCAAGAATAAGTAAACTGCGAGAAAAACCAGAACCGCTCCGTCGCAATGCATTCATCATCAACTCGCTCAAAAGCCCCGCCGAAGTTCAGAAACTCAGAAAAATCTATTCGGATGGATTTTTCCTGATAGGCGTTCACGCGGATCACACCAGAAGATACGAATACCTTACGAAAGACAAGTCGCTTACATCTGAACAAGCATCTCGCCTGATCGATAGAGACGCTGACGAAAGAGAGATATATGGACAACATACCAGTGACACCTACCACCTTTCTGACTTCTTTATCGACTACAACGGAAGTTCGGATTCCTTAAAGAAGCAGGTTTGGCGAATACTAGATCTTCTGTTTGGAAAACCCTATATAACTCCAACCTTTGATGAATATGCCATGTTCATGGCCTTTTCCGCTTCATTACGATCAGCCGATTTATCGCGCCAAGTGGGTGCCGTGCTCACAAGAGACCGGTGCATTATCTCTACTGGGGCAAATGACGTACCCAAAGCACATGGTGGCTTGTATTGGCCTGATACAGATCCCAAAACACGTGAAATAGCGGACATACCCGACGGCAGAGATTACATGAGGGGAGAGGACTCGAATGCAATTCAGAAAAAACTGATAATCGAGGGGATAATAGATGCCCTTCCAGAAAAATATAGAGAAGAGCTAGCTCCGCTCATAAAAAGCAGCAAAATAAAGGACATCACAGAATATGGAAGGGTCGTACACGCTGAAATGGAAGCACTTCTTTCCAGCGCAAGATCCGGGGTAAGCACGGCAGAAAGCGACCTTTATTGCACCACATTCCCATGTCATAACTGCGCCAAACACATCGTGGCGGCGGGTATAAAACGAGTCGTTTACGTTGAGCCGTACCCAAAGAGCAAAGCACTTCAGTTTCACTCAGATTCCATTTCCTTGGAAAAGGACAGCAACAATGTCATTTTCGAACCGTTTATCGGCGTTGGGCCTCGAAGCTTTTTTAACCTATTCTCAACGAATCTAGGAAGCGGATATCCGGTAGTGCGAAAAACCGATCAGGGTGAAACCATTGACTGGAAGGAAGCAGATGCTAAATTGCGCACCCAGATGTTGCCTTGCTCCTACATGGATCGTGAAACCATAGCTGCAGCACTGCTATCAAGGTACATAGAGGAAATCTAATATGATCAACAGCAAGCAAGATTTCATTAATTACCTAAATGAGTCTCGCAAAATCGTCGATCAGTGGCCGACCTGGAAACAAGAATCGCTGAAATCCACACAAGGAAGCTCGCGCCCCTCGTCTCCACCTCCTCGAGAACGTGAAAAGGGCTGATGTGAGCTTCGCGACAGTCAGAGAGAAGCGGCGGTAGAATCGCCGCTCCTCATAGCGAATCCAGTCCGGAATCAAGAGCGCTGCCCTTGGAGATTGGAGTTGCGTCTTTGTTTCAGATCAAACGTCCCACTCCCGTACCTTGGGCGTAGTACCTTGCCTGCCCCTTACGGAAAAGGGATGCCTACCCAATGAACCAGAAACGCACCCGCGTCCCCCTGCCCCATCCGCCGCCCTACCGCGAGAGCCGCGTCTCGTTCTGGCTGACCGTGCTCGTCGGCGTGATGCTGGCCTTCGCCATCGGCGCGTCCCTCTACCTGATCGCCGATAGCCTCATCAGCGGCTCGGTCACCACGATGAACCGCACCGGCCCGCGCCAGACCTACACCCTGGCGTCGCAGCCGGGCAGGTACTGGTTCGAGATCGTCTGGCAAGGCCTCTTCACGCTGATGATGCTGGGCGTCGTGTCGTTCGGGCTTTGGATACGGCGCAAGACGCGCCCGCCCGGTGCGCGGAGCAAGCGCACCGGGCGGTGACCCTATAGGGTGTTCACGTAATCCACGGGAAGCAGGACGGTGTCCAGCGCAGCGTCCACCGGCATCGATACGACGGTGACCAGCGGACAGACGATCATGAAGTAGCAAATGATCGCCGCCGGCTTGCCGTCCTTGCCGGTCACGCCGAGCAGTTGCAGATCCCCGTCGACACCCTTGTAGTAATCCACGTCGGACATGCCCGTACTGACCCGCCCGATCATGGTGCCGCACGCGGTCTGCAACAACACCAGACCCGCCATCAAACCCACACGCAACATCCCTTTCAAAACCGACATCCTTGCATCCACAAAAACAGGAGGGGCGGGATTCTATCCGCATCGGCGCGCAAACTCCCGCCCCGCTGCCCGCCGCTATTGGGTCGGCTCCCAGTTCCAGTGGAACACCAGGTTGCGCGCAGGCCCGTTGCCGATGTCTGCCACATCGCGACGCACTTCGCCATTGCGGGTGGCGACCACGGTGTATTTGCCCGCAGGCAACTGCGCGTAGAGCAGCGGCCCGATCTGGTTGAGGCTGAGCACCGGTTGCCCGGTCGTTTTCTGGATGACCACATCGACATCCGAGGTGTACAGGTTCTGCACGCCGACGGCGAAGGTCATGTGCAGGTTGTAGCCGGCGGACTGCTGAATGGCCCGCGATTCGTCCAGGCCGATCCCGCCGGACAGGTAGTTGATGCCGTTCTGCTGCTGTTGCTGGACTTGCACGCCGGCGCTGTCGATCGGCTCCAGGCTGGTGGCCTGCACCATCACCGGAAACAACAGCGCAACCACGGCGGCGACGGGCAGCATGCATGCAATGACGCGTTTCATGATGCGACTCCCGGGTTCGTTCAGAACCCCTTCGTTACATCTCTTTAGATTTTTTGCGGCAGGGCGGGTTTTAGATTGTTTGGGAGTTGGGGTGGGTGCGAAACGGACTACAGCGTTTCAGGCCGCCGGTTCGCATCGCGCTCCAGGTGCATTGCAAAACACGCCGGCCAACGTTCATGCTCGCCCCTTCAACGCCAGTCGCCAACGCCATGACCCTACCCAGCGCATCGCCGACACGTGCCCAAACGCCCGACAAGGAAAGCGTGCCGTTCCATGAGCCCGCCGCCGACGGTTATCCCTTGGGCGGCTTCACCTGGCGCCACGCGCTGCCCGACACGCGTCGCCCGGTGGTGATCATCAACGCCGCCACTTCGGTGCGCTGCCGTCACTACTCGCGCTTCGCCGCCTACCTGTTCGCCAACGGCTTCGACGTGTTGACCTACGACTACCGGGGCGTCGGCGAATCGCGGCCCTCCTCCATGAAAGGCCTGAAAGCTTCCTGGACGGATTGGGGCGCGCTGGATTTCGAAGCGATGCTCAAGCGCGCGCAGCGGGAGTTTCCCGGCCAGCCCATCGATGTCATCGGCCACAGCTTTGGCGGCTGCGCGGCAGGCCTGGGCGCTTCCGGGCAGGTGATCCGACGATTGGTCACCGTCGGCGCGCAGTTCGCCTATTGGCGCGATTACGCGCCCGAGCACCGCCTGAGGATGTTCGGCAAATGGCACGTGCTGATGCCGCTGCTGACGCTGTTCTGCGGCTATTTCCCCGGCAAGCGCCTCGGCTGGCTGGAAGACACCCCCGCCGGCGTGGTGCGCGACTGGAGCACGCCCACGCCCCGCTACGAAGGGCGCCCGAGCGGCCGCAAGCTGCTGGCGAGAGACGGCCGGCTGCCCTTCGCCGAGGTGCGCGCGAAGGCGCTGGCGATCAGCATCGGCGACGATCCCTACGGCACGGTGGCGGCCACCGAACGCCTGCTCGGCTACTTCAGCCAGGCCGAAAAGACCCACCTGCGCATCGAGCCGCAGGACATCGGCGAACAGGAAGTCGGACATTTCGCCTTTTTTCGCAGCGCATACCAAGCCACACTATGGCCCATCGCTCTGACCTGGCTGCAGACCGGCGAGCTGGCCTCCGACACCCCGGGGCGCAAAATCCCACGCAGCCAAGCCCTTTAACGCACCACGGAACACACACCATGGCCTCCGCCAACAAGCAGCAGAAACGCGCCTCCCGGGCCAAAGCCAAGGCCAAGCAGAACCGCACCAAGCGCGCCGAGGCGCCGGTCGAGCTGGATCCGAACGACGACCGCATCGACTTCGAATCGGTGGACCTGACCGACCTGTTCAAGAAAATGATCGACGCCGAGAAGATCAGCCAGCAGGCCATGTGCACGGCATTCCTCGAAGACCCGCTGCTGGAGATCGTGTACGAGCAGGAAGGCGAGGAAGGCGCGATGGACTTCATCCTCGCGGCCCTGCTCGAGTACCGCCAGTGGGCCACCGAGACCGACGAGGCCGGCGCCCTGGCGTGGATCGAATCCCCGGCCTTCCAGGCCGACTATGTGGCGGCGTCCGACGCGATCGCCGCGCAATCCCAACACAAAGACTGAGTTCCCATGGCATCCCTGAACAAGCAACAGAAACGCGCCAAACGCGCCAAGGCCAAAGCCAAGCAGATCCGCATGGTCGGCCGCAAACCGCTGGCCCAGGACGACGACCTCGGCCACCTCGCCGAGCCGATCCCGGAATACACCCTGGCGATGTTCAGCAAAATGCGCGAAGCCGAAGCCGTCAGCCGCAACGACATGCTGCTGACGCTGCTCAGGGAGCTGGCGTTCATCATCGTCGACCACCCTGAACTGCTGGACATGGAAAACGCCGACGACGAAGGCATGGCCGCCACCCACCTGGCCGCCGACATGCTGATCGACTACCGCATGTGGGCCGACGGCATGGACATCGAGGCCGCCCAGGCCTGGCTGAACGAGCCGCAGTTCATCACCGACTTCGGCATTGCGCTGGACGCCTACGGGCAGTCGCAGAAAGCGCAGGAAGAGCAGGAAGAGCAGGAAGAGCAGAGCGAGTAATCCCTCGCCCGCAAACGCAAACGGCCGCCCGTCATCACTGACGGGCGGCCGTTTTCGCATCAGGCGCTGCGGATCAGCTCAGCACTGCCGCACCGCCCTTCTCCAGCTTGCGGCGGCGGGCCACCAGCAGGCCGGCGGCGACCACCAGAAGGCTCAGCAGGCCGGTCGCGAGGATTTCCACGCGGTGGGCTTCCTGGAACAGCATGATGGTCAGGGCCGCAATGATGAAGGCGATCACCGCGTAGGTCAGGCCCGGGAACAGCCACATGCTGAAGGAGATCTTCTCGCCGCGGGCCATGCGCTGCTTGCGCATGCGCAGTTGCGAGAACGCGATCACCAGGTACACCAGCAGCGCGATGGCGCCGGAGCTGGCCAGCAGGAACTCGAACACCGCAGCCGGGGCCACGTAGTTGGCGAAGGTGCACAGGAACGCCGCGCCGGTGGACAGCATCACCGCCCAGTAAGGCGTGCCGCTGTTGTTGGTGCGGGTGGCCATGGCCGGGGCGTCGCCGCGCTTGCCCAGGGAGAACAGCATGCGCGAAGAGGTGTACAGCGCCGAGTTCAGGCAACTGGTCACGGCGACCAGCACCACGATGTCGACGATCATCTTCGCGTTCGGGATGCCCATGCGCTCAAGCACGGTCTGGTAGGAGCCCAGGTTGGCCAGCGACGGGTCGTTCCATGGCACCAGGGCCACGACGATGAAGATCGACACGAGGTAGAACAGGCCGATCCGCCAGATCACCGAGTTGGTGGCCTTGGAGATCTGCTTGCCCGGGTTCTTCGATTCGGCGGCCGCGATGGTCACGATCTCGGTGCCCATGAAGGAGAACATGGTGGTCAGGATCGCGCCCAGCACCGCGCCCATGCCGTTGGGCAGGAAGCCCTGGGTGTCGAAGATGTGCGACACGCCGCTGACCTGGCTGTTCGGCAGCAAGCCGAAGATGGCCATGATGCCGACAATGATGAAGCCGATGATCGCCACCACTTTGAGCAGGGCGAACCAGAATTCGAACTCACCGTAGTTCTTCACGCTGAACAGGTTGGTCACGGTCAGCAGGAAGGTGATGATCAATGCAAATGCCCAGATCTCCACGCCCGGGAACCACGCATGCAGGATGGTGGCGGCGGCGTTGGCTTCCAGCGGGATCACCAGCACCCAGAACCACCAGTACAGCCAGCCGATGGTGAAACCGGCCCAATGGCCGATGGCGCGGTCGGCGTAGGTGGAGAAGGAACCGGTGTCCGGCGAGGCCACGGCCATTTCGCCGAGCATGCGCATCACCAGTACAACCAGCAGGCCAGCGGCGGCGTAGGCCAGCAGCACGGCGGGACCGGCGGCGGCGATGGCGTGGCCGGAGCCGACAAACAGACCTGCACCGATCACACCGGCGATCGACAGCATGGTCACATGACGCGGTTTGAGCCCCTGTTCGAGGCCATTGGAGCTATGGGTGCTGCTCATTGAAACTACCTTTGCGAGGAAAGCGATTCAGTCCGTCCCGTCTGGCGTTCCTTCTCGTAAAAAGAATCCAACGGGCCGTTCCAGATTCTGCACGCAAATATTGCGCCAAAATGTTTCAAAAGCTTCTGCCCTGCGGTTTTCAGCCTGACCGGACAGTCATCGCAACCCCTTGAGATTACTGGCCTTTCGCCAGAACGTTACCCTGCGACTCACTTTTCAAACGAACGGGCGCACCAGAAACACACTGAAAAAGTGTGTGTTGCACAATAAAAGGGCGAATCCGCAACGTTCGGCCGGTTAGCGCTTCCAACACCCCGCCAAAGGTGGCAACATCGCGCCTTTTTTTACGCGACACCCACGGGAATCCGCGTTCAAACACCCGTTCGGTTGTTGATGGGGCGACAGTCTGCTGCGCCGATGCGACAACCTGCCACACGCCATCCGTTTACCGCCCGAAGCGCTGTTGGCTGCCATTGAAACGCTATGCTAGCTTGGCCGCCTCGCCAGGAAGGCCACCCGACAGCTGGAGCGCAACACATATGAGGAACGCACATGGCTGAGGCCACGCCCGCGCTTGAAATCCGCAACTTGCACAAACGCTACGGACAGCTTGAGGTGCTCAAGGGCATCTCGCTGACCGCCCGTGACGGCGACGTGATCTCGATCCTGGGTTCTTCCGGTTCCGGCAAGTCCACGTTCCTGCGCTGCATCAACCTGTTGGAAAACCCGCACCAGGGCCAGATCCTGGTGGCCGGGGAAGAACTCAAGCTCAAGCCCGCCAAGAACGGCGAACTGGTTGCCGCCGACGGCAAGCAGATCAACCGCCTGCGCTCCGAGATTGGTTTTGTGTTTCAAAACTTTAATCTGTGGCCGCACATGAGCGTGCTCGACAACATCATCGAAGCCCCGCGCCGCGTGCTCGGCCAGAGCAAGGCCGAAGCCATCGAAGTGGCCGAAGCCCTGCTGGCCAAGGTCGGCATCGCCGACAAGCGCCACGCTTACCCTGCGCAGCTGTCCGGCGGCCAGCAACAGCGCGCGGCCATCGCCCGTACGCTGGCGATGCAGCCCAAGGTGATCCTGTTCGACGAGCCCACCTCCGCCCTTGACCCGGAAATGGTCCAGGAAGTACTTAATGTCATCCGCGCGTTGGCCGAAGAAGGCCGCACCATGCTGCTCGTCACCCATGAGATGGGCTTCGCCCGTCAGGTCTCCAGCGAAGTGGTGTTCCTCCACCAGGGCCTGGTAGAGGAGCAAGGATCGCCGCAGCAGGTGTTCGAGAACCCGCTTTCGGCGCGCTGCAAACAATTCATGTCCAGCAACCGCTAACGGAGCTACCCGCATGCAGAACTACAAAAAGGTCTTCCTGGCCGCCGCCGTCACCCTGGCCTTCAGCGCCGGCGCCATGGCCGAGACTTTGAAGATGGGCATCGAGGCGGCTTACCCGCCGTTCAACAACAAGGACGCCAGCGGTAACGTGGTCGGCTTCGACAAGGACATCGGCGACGCCCTCTGCGCCAAGATGAAGGTCGAGTGCAGCGTGGTCACCTCCGACTGGGACGGCATCATCCCGGCCCTGAACGCCAAGAAGTTCGACTTCCTGATCTCGTCGATGTCGATCACCGACGAACGCAAGCAGGCGGTGGACTTCACCGATCCGTACTACTCCAACAAGCTGCAGTTCATCGCGCCGAAGGACAAAGAGTTCAAGACCGACAAGGACTCCCTCAAAGGCAAAGTGATCGGCGCCCAGCGCGCGACCCTGGCCGGCACCTTCATGGAAGACAACATGCCGGGCGTCGAGGTCAAGCTGTACGACACCCAGGAAAACGCCTACCTGGACCTGACCTCCGGTCGCCTCGACGGCATCCTCGCCGACAAGTACGTCAACTACGAGTGGCTCAAGAGCGACGCCGGCAAGGCCTACGAATTCAAGGGCGACCCGGTGGAAGAAAGCGACAAGATCGGCATCGCCGTGCGCAAGAACGATCCGATCCGCGAGAAGCTGAACGCCGCGCTGAAGGAAATCGTCGCTGACGGCACCTACAAGAAGATCAACGACAAGTACTTCCCGTTCAGCATCTACTGATCCTGACCGGCCGGACCGGCGCCGCCTGCGAACGGCGTCGGTCCCCGGCCTTGCCTGCCGCGATTTGAAAAGAATTCCATGATTATCGATCTCTACGGATTCGGCCCGGCGCTCGCCGCCGGCGCGCTGATGACCGTCAAACTGGCGCTCTCGGCCCTGTGCCTGGGGCTGGTGCTCGGCCTGCTCGGCGCCTTGGCCAAGACGTCCCCGTACAAGCCCCTGCAATGGCTGGGCAGCACCTACTCGACCCTGGTGCGCGGCGTCCCGGAACTGCTCTGGGTGCTGCTGATCTACTTCGGCACCGTCAACGCCATGCGCGCCCTGGGCGAATACTTCGGCAACCCGGAACTTGAGCTCAGCGCCTTCGCCGCCGGCGTCATCGCCCTGGGCCTGTGCTTCGGCGCCTACGCCACGGAAGTGTTCCGCGGCGCGATCCTCGCCATCCCCAAGGGCCACCGTGAGGCCGGCGTGGCCCTGGGCCTGTCGAAATGGCGGATCTTCACCAGGCTGATCATGCCGCAGATGTGGCGCATCGCCCTGCCGGGCCTGGGCAACCTGTTCATGATCCTGATGAAGGACACCGCGCTGGTGTCGGTGATCGGCCTGGAAGAAATCATGCGTCACGCGCAGATCGGCGTGACCGTCTCCAAACAGCCGTTCACCTTCTACATGGTGGCCGCGTTCATGTACCTGGGCCTGACGGTGCTGGCGATGGTCGGCATGCACTTCCTGGAAAAACGCGCCGCACGCGGCTTCGCGAGGAGCGCTCAATGAACTGGGACGTCATCATCAAGTGGCTGCCGAAACTGGCTCAGGGCGCGACCCTGACCCTGGAGCTGGTGGCCATCGCCGTGATCGCCGGGCTTCTGCTGGCGATTCCGCTGGGCATCGCCCGCTCGTCGAAGCTGTGGTACGTGCGCGCTTTGCCCTACGCCTACATCTTCTTTTTCCGCGGCACGCCGCTGCTGGTTCAGCTGTTCCTGGTGTACTACGGCCTGGCGCAGTTCGACGTGATCCGCAACAGCTCGATGTGGCCGTACCTGCGCGATCCGTTCTGGTGCGCCACCGCCACCATGACCCTGCACACCGCCGCGTACATCGCCGAGATCCTGCGCGGCGCGATCCAGGCGATCCCCCCGGGCGAGATCGAAGCGGCGCGGGCCCTGGGCATGTCCAAGCCCAAGGCGCTGTTCTACATCATCCTGCCGCGCGCCGCGCGCATCGGCCTGCCGGCCTACAGCAACGAAGTGATCCTGATGCTCAAGGCCAGCGCCCTGGCCAGCACCGTGACCCTGCTGGAACTCACCGGCATGGCCCGCACGATCATCGCCCGCACCTACCTGCCGGTGGAGATCTTCTTCGCCGCCGGCGTGTTCTACCTGGTCATGGCCTACGTGCTGGTCCGCGGCTTCAAGCTGCTGGAACGCTGGCTGCGCGTCGATGCCTGCCAAGGGCGCTGACGCTGCCCCCGTGCTGACGGGCGAGGCTCTCCTCGCCCGGTTCACCGCACTGGATGCCTTTCTCACGGCCCATCAGGCGCTGTGGGAACCCCGCCCGTTCACTCATCTGCACCTTCCCTGGGAAACCTCCCACCCGGAACTGGCCACCTGGCTACGCGGCCGGTCGCTGGAGGACGCGGAAAATGCCCACAACCAACCTGCCGATCTGCTGAATGCGCCGGAGCCGTTCGCTTCCCTGGCCGCGCTGTCGCTGGAGCTGAGCGCGGTGGGCGAACTGCCGGGGCACGCGCTGGAGGCGGCGGGCCATCGGCTCAACGTCGATGTGCCGGGGCGCAAGTGGCAGCAGATCGAGGCGTTCGCCAGTCGCTTGTCGTTTGCCTCCAGGCCCGTGCATTGGCTGGACTGGTGTTCCGGCAAAGGACATTTGGGGCGGCGCCTGCTGGGCCCTGACCAGCAACTCACCTGCGTGGAATACGACCCTTTGTTGGTCGCCAGCGGACAGGCATTGAGCCAGCGTCATCAGCTCCACGCCTTGCACGTCGAACAGGACGTCCTGGCCGCCGACGCCGCCGCCGTCCTCAACAGTCGTCACACCCCCGTCGCCCTGCACGCCTGCGGCGATCTGCATGTGCAGTTGATGCAACTGGCCAGCGCCGCCGGCTGCAAACACATGGCCATCGCGCCGTGCTGCTACAACCGGATCCGTCTGACCGAGTATCAGGCGTTGTCCTCGCCGGGCCTGCGATCCGTCCTGCAACTGTCGCTGGAAGACCTGGCGCTGCCCATGAGCGAAACCGTCACCGCCGGCGCACGCGTCCGCCGCCAGCGCGACACCTCCATGGCCCGGCGCCTGGGGTTCGACCTGTGGCAACGGCAACTGCGCGGCGTCGATTCATACCTGCCCACCCCGTCCCTGCCCAGCGCCTGGCTGGACAAACCCTTCGCCGACTACTGCCGCGACCTGGCCGCGCTCAAAGAGTTATCCACAAGCGGCGAGCCAGACTGGCCGACCCTGGAAGCGGCGGGATGGCAGCGGTTGGCCGAAGTTCGCAACCTGGAATTGCTGCGCGGATTGTTCCGACGGCCGCTGGAGCTTTGGCTGAACCTGGATCGGGCACTTTTCCTCAGCGAACAGGGTTACACCGTCCGGCTCGGCACCTTCTGCGACACCCCGCTCACCCCCCGCAATTTCCTGCTGCTGGCTGAACGCCCCTGACGCCACGCAGCCTGTGGATAACTCTGTTGATGGATTTGCCGTGGATCCAATATCCGCGCATGTTTCAGGGGCGAAACAGCGCTGGTCATTTTTTGTTCACATAAATAAAAAATTTGCAAAACAGGGATTTGCGACCCAAATGAGAACCCGTCCACAAAACCCCGCCTGATCGCACTGTCCAGCCGGCGCGTTGTGCATAAGCCCCCAATCAAAAGGACATAAACGCCGAATTCCGGACGCCCGGCACAGGCAATTGCACCGACCGGGCACCCTTGCTATACAAGGTCACTCCGTTCCGGCGGCGCACAGACCAATAAGAAAAACCTGACAGAAAGGAAGCGACTTTGACGTTTATTTCCTACGCCGAGAATTTCGAAGACGTTCGCCTGTGGCGGGCCCTCAAGCACTGCGAAAACGGCTTCTACATCGACGTCGGCGCCAATGACCCCATCCAGGACTCCGTCACCCAATCCTTCTACGACCACGGTTGGCAAGGCATCAACATCGAGCCGGTGCAGGACTTCTACGACGCCCTGAGCCAGCACCGCCCGCGAGACATCAACCTGCAATGCGTGGCCACCGACCAGCCGGGCGAACTGACCTTCTACAGCATCCCCGACACCGGCCTCTCCACCGCCGCCCCCGCCGTCGCCCAGGCGCGCAAAGACCTCGGCATGGACGTGCGGACACTCACCGTCAGCGCCCGCACCCTCACGTCGATCTGCGAAGAACACGCCGCCGACCGGCCGATCCACTTCCTGAAAATCGACGTCGAAGGCCACGAGGAAACCGTCCTGCGCGGCATGGACTTCAGCCGCTTCCGCCCGATCATCATCCTCATCGAAACCCCATGGGAACGCGACCACACCTGGGAACACCTGGTGACCGACGCCGGCTACCAAAACGTACTGTTCGACGGCCTCAACAGCTACTTCCTGGCCAACGAACACCTGAGCCTCAAACCCGCCTTCGACATCCCGCCCTGCAACCTCGACGGCTTCCGCCTCTGCAAGGGCCACAAACTGGCCCACCCGCTCAACACCGACCTGGAAACCGCCCTGCAACGCGCCGAACACGCCGAAGCCCAACTGCACGCCCTGCAGAGCAGCCGCGCCTGGCGAACCGTACAAAAACTGCGCAACCTCCTGCGCCGGGCCTGATCCGCCACCCGCGCAAAAATAGTCAGAATTCAGGGGTTTACAGAACCCGCCCAACCGCTATAATCGTCGCCCACACGCCGGTATAGCTCAGTTGGTAGAGCAACTGACTTGTAATCAGTAGGTCCCGGGTTCGATTCCTGGTGCCGGCACCATTCAAGGTTCCATAGAAAGCTTTCAAAATCTCTGGAACCCCCGAAAAACCCGCCTTCTGGCGGGTTTTTTCGTTTTGGCGTTCCGTCGGATTCCGAGGGTAGCCAGCGCTAATAAGGGTACTTTTAAGGATACCTACCGAAAGTACCCTTATGGCTCGCACAACGGCACCCCTTACCGACAACGCCTGCCGCACCATACACAGTGAAGCCCCTGCAGAGATGCGGGGGCTTTGTTGTTTTTGGGGGGTTGGAAATTTATTCTGTGCGGATGGTCGTTGTGCTGACTTTCCGAGCCCCAACCCGCTCAAGCCCGCTTAAAACCCATCGAATAGAGTACTGCACTATCACCTTTCCTGCGTTCAATTTCAGTAGCCGCAGACCGTAGCGATGTGCTATTGATGCCACAATGCTCACAGCAAACTAAGGATAGGAAATGCTCAGAGACCTTGCAGATCCAGAGCTATTTGGGAATGAAGCGGGCGAGGATGAAGATGAAGAAATTCTTGATAGCTATTTTTTAGATAAACAAGAGTTTGAGAAATTCTATGCACCTCAAAAGCGACTAGCTTTTGTGCGTTCAAGAAAAGGGATGGGTAAATCTACTCTGTTGAAGCAGACCCTTTATAGGCGACAAAAAAACAATCCTGAAGAATTAGTTATTAGCGTAAAAGCATCAGATCTATTCGCTCTCCAAGACACTCCCGGGGCCTCTTCCTCTGAAATGATATATGGCTGGCAACAGCGAATTTGTACTCGAGTAAACTTAGAGCTTGGTGCTACGCTTCGCGTAGGCTTTACCGATGACGCAATGCTTCTGATTGAAAGTTCAGAAATTGCCGGATTCAGGAACAGAAATCTTATATCAGCACTCTTTGACAGACTTAAAGTTAAAGGAGCCGGCTTAGAAGTTGACCGAGTCAGGCCTCCGGTTGGGAACTCGGAACAAGTTCTAACTAGAGTTCTCGAAAACAAAGATGTGATTGTTTGGTTATCTATTGATGATATTGATGCCACATTTGTAAACACCGAGCACGAAAGGCTCAAGGTGAGTACTTTTTTTAGCGCCTGCAGAAATATCATAAATAATGTTAAGGGATTGTGTATAAGAGCCTCCGTAAGAACCGATGTATGGTCTATCCTTGCTCAGCATGATGAGGCGCTTGATAAGTGCGAACAGTACATGCTCGATCTAAAGTGGAGCACTACTGACACCGGCAGGATACTTGAAAACAAAATACTTAGTTTTTTCATGCGCTATTACGGGGACGATCGAAGATTTAGCTCGTTAGATTCCAAAAGCGAAGGAAACAAAATAAGAAAATTAGTTTTCAACGAACCGTTTACATGGTCTGGTCGCCCCTTAGAAGCATTTCGGCCAATACATATTCTTTCCGCTGGAAGACCTCGCTGGGCTGCACAGCTTTGTAAGCTTGCTGGAAATGATGCCTTCAACAAAAACGCCGACAAAATATCAATCGGACATATACACTCAGTATTGAGACCATATGGGCAATTGAGGGTTGCCGACCTTTACAAAGAGCATCGACATCAGTGCTCCAAGCTTGAAGACTTAATTGAATGCTTCAGTGGTGGCAGAAAGCGGTACAGCACAAAAGAGTTACTAGACCATCTAGCCGACAAAGTAATAACTCCTCGAGGCTTTCCTAATATCGATGGTGTCCATGCTGAGGGCGGTGTCATTGGTGTCGCAAATTTCTTGTACAGAATTGGATTCATCACCGCACGCGATGATCAGGATGTGGCGGGGTTAGGATTTATTCGATTCGAAGATCGACCTACTTTACTAACCACCAAAGCTAATCTCGATGACAATCTTGACTGGGAGATCCACCCTAGTTACCGAAGTGTTTTGCGAATAGAGAAAAACAAGGAGTTATAAACACATTAGTATTTTGGCTGAGGCTTCGCTCGACTGTAGTGGTCAACTCATCCCGGACACGGTTTTGAGTTTTTCTTCAGCTTTCGCCGGAACCAGTCCATCGTTGAACTGATGAGGCCGGATCCAGTTGTAGTGGCTCATCAGGTATTGGCCAATGTCTCGTTGAGCTTGCTGCCCGGTCAGGTAGCCCGTGGGTCGGTATCCACTCTGATTTCAAGCTGCGAAATACTCGCTCCATCGGTGCATTATCCCAACAGTTGCCTCGGCGGCTCATGCTCTGGCGAATGCGGTAACGCCACAGTCTCTGGCGGAACTGACGGCTGCCATATTGCGATCCCTGGTCGGAGTGGAACAGTAGTCCTTGAGGCTTTCCACGTTGTTCGTAAGCGACGTCCAGCGCTTTGACCACCAGCTCTCCATCCGGCTTTTCTGATAAGGCCCAACCAACCACTCTGCGTGCATAGAGATCCAGGACAACTGCCAGAGAGTGCCATTTGCCCTGTGCCCAGACGTAAGTGATGTTTCCACACCAGACCTGATTTGGCGCTTCGACATCAAACGCTCGGTTCAAGGTGTTCGGAATATCTGGCCGCTCCACTATGGCCTTTTTGTACGCATGTGATCCTGGCTGCTTGCTGATCAATGCCAGCTCACGCATCAGGCTGCGGACCTTGAACCGCCCGATTTGCTCACCCTCTTCTTGCATCATTGCCATGATGGTACGGCTGCCGGGCGCACTTCGACCTCGCGTGAACAACTCATTCACTCGACTGCGCACCCGCAGTCGTTCAACGTCCGGAGTTCGCCTTCTGTGACGATGTGCGTAGTAACTTGAGCGAGTAACTTCGAACACTTCGCACAAACAATCAACGGGCTCATGGTCGCTGAGCTGGCGGATCAGCGCGTACGCTCGAGATCTTCCGACATCAAGAGCGCGGTAGCCTTTTTTAGTATCGATTTCTCGCGTTCAAGGCGCGTGATCCGGGCTTCCAACTCTTGGATTTTTTGCTGCTCTGGCGTCAACGCTTTGCTGGCCGGCGTAACGCCGCCGCGCTCCTGCTGAAGCTGATTAACCCATCGGCGTAGTGCCGACTCGACCAGGCCGAGCGAACGGGCCGCTTCGGCATGGCTGTAGCCTTGATCGAGCACCAGGCAGGCAGCTTCGCGCTTGAACTCAGGGGTAAAGGTACGGCGTTGCTTGGTCATCGGACACCTCTCTGTGGCAAGCATTCTCGCCTAAATGGGTGTCCGGGGTTAGTAGACCACTACAGAGGGAATACTCACCAATCGGCGAAAAGGCAGTCGAGACAATATTGTCCGGTGGACGCCTCGGCTCCGTGCCGTATGGGATGGTGCCAAGGAACTGCGCGCCAGAACATGGGAACGCCGGAAAACACCGATCCCGATCGCAGCGTCCAAGCGACCAATCATCGTGGCCAGCCACGGTGGCCCGCTTCGCAAGACGAGTCTCGATACTGCATGGCAGCGATTTATTACGTTAGCGATCGCTGATGGAAACATTGATCCTGACGACCGCTTCGCTTTACATGATCTGAAGCGGCGAGGCATCACGGACACAGTCGGAACGAGGGCTGTTAAGCAGGAGGTCAGCGGCCATCGCGACTCCAAGATGTTGGATGTTTACGACCTTAGCGTTCCTATCGTATCCCCCTCAGCAGACTGATCAAATATCTCCCATCCAGAGATTTACTCCCTTGTAATGTCGATCCGACAGCGAGAGAGCTAAGCTGGAAGCACATTGACACCCACACGGAAGAGTGCGGCATGACAACTGACGATACGAACGCTAAGCCAATTCGAGACGACTTCACTCGAACAACGAAATCAAAACTAGCGCTACGCGCAAATTATCGCTGCTCATATACTGGGTGTGGCATAGCAACATCGGGGCCTAGCGACGAGGAAGTTGATAGATCTATAAGCATTGGAGAAGCAGCACACATATCCGCGGCGGCACCTGGGGGGGCGCGATTCGATCCACAGATGACCTCCGCACAACGAAAGCACATTAGCAACGGCATATGGATGTGCAAAATTCATGCGCGGCTCGTCGATGTGGATGCTTCTGCCTATCCTATTGCTAAGCTCCGAAATATGAAGATCGAGCATGAAGCACGCATTAAGCTCGAAATGACTGGACTGCGCCCTGGCTCACAAGTCTTCGATTTAATCGCCGTCGGCCCTTCGGTTGTTTTCGTCGGTGAACTGGCAGCAGTAGAGCAAAGAACATGGAGCTTCCGTGTCGAACACTTTGTAATCGGCGACCTTAACGAACTGATCACTTACATTGAGCAATTCGACGTCATCAATCCCTACGATAAATTTGTGTTAGTCAACGAACTCGGTGACGGCAGGGAATTGGTCAGCGCTCCTTCGTGGGCAAAATCAGCGGGCAACTGCTTAATCAGCGTTCCCATCGCCGCAAGCGCTCCCAAGACTGATGTTAACCGGCTACCCTTGGATCTAGCCTTAAATGACGGCCACGATTTGTTTTTCGTGAACGGGGGAATTGCCACGGTATCCGGTCTCGATGCGCTTCCGCAGAAAATTAAGACATGCCTTTCAACGAGCCAAGGGGAATCCTGGTTTGCTCCAACCTTCGGAACGAGAATTCGAGAGTACACAGTCGATTTCTTCGATTCTCCGTGGCTCTCGCGGCTGATCAAGCTCGAAGTCATTCGTATGGCCGCCATTCCCTATTCGGACAGCGTCGGCATTTCGCCGCCAGCACCACCTCTTCGCTGCGTGCGGGTGGTAAAAACCATTGATCAGATCGACAGCAAAGGACAAGACGGCTGGTTCAAATTTCGCTTTCATCTCGATATCGAAGGGCTCGGGGAGTGGACTTCTGAAATCCCTATTTTCATTTCCAAGGATTTGTAGAAGGGCGTCGATCATGCTTGAGAATCAACGTAATAACAGTCTCAGGAAGCGCGATTTACCGCGTTTTGAAGGGGGACAGCACGTAACATAAAATCACATAAGTCATTGATTTTTATGTTTAATACATCTTCCTTGTAATCAGTAGGTCCCGGGTTCGATTCCTGGTGCCGGCACCATACAAAACAAAGCCCCTACAGAAATGCAGGGGCTTTGTTGTTTCCGGGATTCAGGAAACTCTCCTATCGCGCACGGTCAATGCGCTAACTGTCCATGCCCCTGATCACTCGAAAGCTCATCGTGATGGAAAACTGATCTGTCACCTTTCCCGCTTGTGCCTCACGCTACGCCGCAAACAAAAAAGCCCGCTGTTCGGCGGGTCTTTTCGTTTGCGGCGGTGATTACTCGTTCATGGCATACCTTTGCGGTCTTGAACGGGGTTCACTTCAAGTGAGCCTTCAGCTCTTCGCCAGCCTGCAACATTGCCGAGCGTACCGCCGGCACCTGGCTGACCACGTTGAGCAAGCCGTAGTCGTGGATCATGCCGTTGTAGCGCACCGCGGTGACGGGCACGCCGGCTTGGTCCAGTTTGCGGGCGTAGGCTTCCCCTTCGTCGCGCAGGACATCGGCGCTTGCGGTCTGGATCAGCGCTGGCGGCAGACCTTTCAACTGTTCAGCGGTGGCGCGCAGCGGCGAGGCGTAGATTTCGGCACGTTGCTTGGGGTCGGTGGTGTAGTTGTCCCAGAACCACTTCATCATGTTCTTGGTGAGGAAATGCCCCTCGGCGTACTGGTTGTACGACGCTGTCTCGAAGTTGGCGTCGGTCACCGGCCACAGCAGCACCTGGTACTTGATGGACGGAGTACCTTTATCCTTGGCCATCAGGCTGACCACGGCCGCCATGTTGCCGCCGACGCTGTTGCCCGCTACCGCCAGGCGCTTGCCGTCGACATTGATTTCCTTGCCATGTTCGGCCACCCATTTGGTTGCCCCGTAGGCCTGGTTGATCGCCACCGGGTAGTGCGCTTCAGGGGACGGGGTGTAATTGACGAACACCGCCGCCGCCCCCGACCCGGCCACCAGGTCCCGCACCAGGCGTTCGTGGGTCGGGAAGTCTCCCAGCACCCAGCCGCCGCCGTGGAAGTACATGAACACAGGCAAGGTTCCCTTCACGCCCGCCGGACGCACGATGGTCAAGCGGATGTCCTGGCCGTCGACGGTGATGGTCTTCTCGCTGACATCCGCCTTGGGCAGTGTCAGTTTTACCCCGGCCTGAGCGCCGCTCAGCACCGCGCGGGCGTCCTTCGGCGAAAGCTGCTCGATGGGTTTTCCGCTGCCTGAGTTCAGCGCGTCGAGGAATGCCTGGGTGTTGTGTTCGACGCCAGAGTCAGCGAATGCGTGACCGATCGACAGGGCAAGGAGCGAGCCAACCAGTGTTTGGGTCAAGACGTTCATTTCATATCTCCTGTTTCTGGTGAGGGGAAGTCAGACGGTGACGTGCAGACGGACATCGACGTTGCCACGGGTTGCGTTGGAGTACGGGCACACGTGGTGGGCCGCCTCCACCAGCGCTTGCGCATCGGATTGCTCCAGGCCCGGCAGGCTGATGTTCAGGTCGATGTCCAGGCCGAAGCCGCCCGGGATCTGGCCGATGCCGACCTGCGCAGTGATCGAGGCATCGGCGGGAATGCTGCGTTTGCTCTGGCTGGCGACGAACTTCAGTGCTCCGATGAAGCAGGCCGAATAACCGGCGGCAAACAGTTGCTCCGGGTTGGTGGCATCACCGCCGGCACCGCCCAACTCCTTGGGCGTGGCCAGTTTCACGTCGAGATTCTTGTCGCTGGAGATGGCTCGGCCGTCACGACCACCGGTGGCGGTGGCGACTGCGGTGTAGAGAACTTTCATGGCTTTCCTCACTTTTGAATGTCTTCGAGGGACTCTGATAGGGATACAACTGTTTGCGCATCAACAACGCGCGATAAATTTTCACTCAATAATTTTGCGCGCAAATTTATTAAGTATTCGTCTGCAGCTGCAGCACATTGATTTTCGAGGGGATTACGCCTCGATCCGCTTGGGTGTGCCCGCGCGCTGAGGCTGCCTCACCGTCTCAAGCCACGACCGGCGTCGGCCCGATTGCTCGTTGCTGCCAAGCCAGCGGCGTCATGCCTTCTGCCTTCATGAATGTGCGACAGAAGTGAGCCTGATCGCAGAAGCCGCATTCCAGCGCGATCTCGGCGAGCAGCATCGTGGAAGCCTTCAACAGCTCCCTGCTCTTGATGACCCGCTGTTCACGCAGCCATTGCTGCGGGGGCATCCGGGTGCTTTTCTTGAACATGCGAGAGAAGTGACTGCGCGACAATGCGCATGCTTGAGCGAGCTCAGTCACTGATATGCCGGTGTCCAGCCTGTCCAGCATCAGTTGTTTGGCCGTTCTTATCTGCCAGGATTTGAGCTGCCCTGTCGAAGCCAGTGTGAGCGTCGCCAGCACGGTAGAGTTGTCCTTGTTCATACGCATCCATCAATCCAGGTAACAGGATGCGAGCGCCTGACTCGGCCAGCGCCGGGCATTGGAACCCCCAGAGGTTCCAGGCCTGGCTCGCTGACTCGGTTCAGTCGACCGCGCCCCCTCGGCAAGTCGGTGAACAGCCCCCGGAACAGGGGCTGGCGATGGCTCAGACAGATGCGGCGACAGGCGCCAAGGTGGGGCCGTGCTGAACGCGCTCAGGTGCCTTGTGCACCATGGTGTAGGCGTAGTCGACGCCCATGCCATAGGCACCGGAATGTTCTTTGACCAGTTCCATCACTGCGTCGTAGGTGTCGCGGTTCTTCCAGTCCCGTTGCCATTCCAGCAACACCTGCTGCCAGGTGACCGGCACCACGCCGGCCTGGATCATGCGCTGCATGGCGTAATCGTGGGCTTCTTTGGTGGTGCCGCCGGAGGCGTCCGCAACCATGTAGATCTCATAGCCGGCATCGTTCATGGCCGAGAGGGCGAAGGTGGCATTGCACACCTCGGTCCACAAGCCGGAGACGATGATCTTGTTGCGGCCATTTTTCTTGAGTGCGTCGCGCACCTTCTGATCGTCCCAGGAGTTCATGGAGGTGCGCTCCAGCAGCGGTGCGTCCGGGAACACGGCGAGCAGCTCGGGGTAGGTATGACCTGAGAAGCTTTGTGTCTCGACCGTGGTGAAGGTGGTGGGGACATTGAAAATCTTCGCTGCCTTGGCCAAGGCAACGGTATTGTTCTTCAGCGTTTGCCGGTCGATGCTCTGAACGCCGAAGGCCATCTGCGGCTGCTGATCGATGAAGATCAATTGGCTGTTGAGCGGAGTCAGGACTTCAGTTTTCGGATTGTTCATTTTTGTTTCCTTTCAGCTTGATGATGTTCAATCGCACAAGTCTCGGATCCCGCACGTTGCAGGCATTACCGTAGCCACGAGTGCACTCACGCCTCAGGGCCGTTGCTTGAGGACGAGCAAAAGATAACGAAACAAAGCGTTTGTCGGTGGCGCATTTTTGCGCCTCTACCGGCTCATTTATGAGCCATCAAACGCACGGTCGCGCTGCTAGCATTCGCCCTTCCAATCGGATCGGACCGATCCTTCATGTTCAGGAGAATGCAATGGCAGCTTCACAACCGTTCAACAAGCAAACCGCCTACTGGGGCGTTTCCTGGGAGGAAGCGTATGGCTATCCACAGGCGCGGCGGGTAGGAAACGAGATCTACGTGTCAGGTCAGTTCAACCATGACGAGGAAGGTAATCTGGTCGCCCCGGCACCGCTGGACGCCGACGGCAGGCCCAGTGATTTTTCTTCGATGGGAGAGCAGATGCGGGTCTCTTACGACAACATTTCCAAGCTGCTCGCCCTGTATGGCGCAACGATGCAGGATGTGGTCGAGGAAACGCTTTATGTGCTGGACATGGACGCCGCGTTCGCGGTGGTCGGCAAAGTGCGCAAGGCGGCCTATGGCACTGAGCGGCCTCAGTGCGCGAGCAATATCATTGGGGTGTCGAGACTTGCCCAGCGTCCGCAGTTGATCGAGATCGTGTGCAAGGCCGTGATTGGCGCCCGAGCCGTCTGAACCGCGCTCCCGGTTTCGACCTATGCGACCGGGAGTGGCGATTGCCCCTCGACCAGGGGCTTTTGACTGGCCACGGCTGCGGCGCAGAAGGTCATGAACGCTTTGACTCGCCACGATTTTCGGATGTCCTGGTGAGTCAGCAGCCACAACTCATCCTGAAGCTCCGGCACCACCGGTCCTGCGCGAACCAACCCCGGGGTTATGTCGCCCAGCATGCAGGGAAGGAATCCGAATCCCAGCCCCGCCGCGATTGCAACGCTTGCCGCTGCGACAGAATCGGTGCGGTACGCGATGCGCTCGGCAGCGACTCTGCTTTCGACATAGCTTGTCGCCCTCAAACCGCAAAGCGCTGCGGAGTATGACACCCATGCCTGGCCCTCTTCGAAAAGGGGTGAGGCCGTCATCAGCTTGGCGCAGCAATAAGGTGCCCAGGCAATGTTCGCCAGTTTGCGCCCCACCAGGCTTTCTGCAGGTTTTCTCGTCGCCCGAATCGCGATGTCCGATTCATCCCGGGCGAGGCTCAGGGTTTCATTGCCCACCAGCACCTCGATGGTGATCCCCTCGTTCAGGGCCTTGAAGTCCGCGATGATGGGGGTGAAGAAGTACAGCAGCAACGAGTCGCTGGTGGTGATTCGAAGTTTCCCGAGGGGGTCTTGGCCCGAACGCGAAACACGCCGCGTGACGCTGACGATATCCAGCTCCACGCGCTCGGCGAGCGCCCGCAATTCAGCACCCTCGGCGGTGAGCAGATACCCTGATTTGCGGTGATCGAACAGCGCGATGCCCAGCGTTCGCTCGACTTGGGCGACCCGGCGCGAAACGGTGGAGACATTGATGCCAAGCTTCTTGGCCGTCGCCGAACGGTTGCCGCAATCACTGAGCGTCTTGATGATGCGCAAGTCGTCCCACGAAAGCTGATTGACCGCCTCGCCCACGTCCCACTTCGTCCCGGCAGGGGCAGCCGGAGCTTTTCCAGTTGGCGCTTTCACACGGTTCGTTCCAGATGAGAAGGCGCTGATGATACGAGAAGGGGTGGGGTGAAGCAGCCACATTGTTCCGGCGATGGATTGAAAACGGTTATGCCGACTGGCGGCCAGGGGGGCGGAAGGCCCCCGCCGACCGGTGGGGGCGTTGTGTTTCGACAGCAATCAGTGCCCGGCGCTCTGCCCGCCGTCCACATGCAGAATCTCACCGGTCACGAACCCCGCGTTGTCGAGGTAGAGCACCGCCTGCGCGATGTCTTCGACTTCGCCCATGTGCCCGACCGGGTGCAGGCTGCCCAGCGCCGCGTGGGTTTCTTCGCCGTGCATCGGGGTCTTGATGATGCCTGGCGACACCGCGTTCACGCGGATCCCGCGTTTGGCGTACTCGATGGCCAGGGATTTGGTCGCGGCGTTGAGACCGCCCTTGGTCAGCGAGGCGAGCACCGAAGGGACACCGTCGATGGCGTGGTCAACGAGGCTGGTGGTGATGTTGACCACATGGCCCTTGCCCTGTTTTTCCATTTCGCCGATGGCCAGTTGGGTGATGTAGAAGAAGCCGTTGAGGTTGACCGACAGCACCGCCGCGTAGTCTTCCGGGGTATAGGCGGTGAACGGTTTGGCGACGAAGATGCCGGCGTTGTTGACCAGGGTGTCGATGCGGCCGAAGCGGGCCACGCCTTCGCTGATCACGCGCCGGGCGGTGGCGGGGTCACCGATGTCGCCGGCGATGGTCAGGATCTGCGGGTCGCTCGACGGTTTGATCGAGCGCGAAGTGGCGACGATGTTGTAGCCCAGTTCGCGGAAGGCCTTGACCATGCCTTCGCCCAGACCTTGGGATGCACCGGTGACGACGACGGTTTTTTTCGAGCTGCTCATGATGGATTCCTCAATGATAAAGACGGTGTTCAATCAGGCCTTGGCCAGTTGTTTAAGCATCTGTTCGTAGTACTCGACCGATTGCGAACCGGACACCAGGTGCGTGCCGTTCAGAATCAGTGCCGGCACCGAGTTGATGCCGTGTTGCCGGTAGAACGTTTCGAGCTGGCGCACTTCGCCGGCGAACTCGTCGTTGGCCAGCACCTTGCGGGCCCGGGCCGTATCCAGTCCCGCTTCGGCAGCCAGTTGCACCAGGGTCGGCCGGTCGCTCGGGTTGGCGCCGTCCCGGAAGTAGGCGCGCAGCAGGATCTTCTTCAGCGCGATCTGCCGCCCTTCCTGCGCCGCCCACATCAGCAGGCGGTGGGCGTCGAAGGTGTTGTAGAAGTGCGTGCGCTTCTGCAGGTCGAACTCGAAGCCGATGGCCTGGCCGCGTTCGATCTGCATCCGCTTGCCGGCGGCGATGTCGGCGGCGCTGCGCCCGTACTTGCGCATCAGGTGCTGCTCCGCCGGTTCGCCTTCGGCCGGCATGTCCGGGTTCAGTTCGAAGGGCTTGTAGGTCAGCTCCACCGACACTTCGCCGGCCAGGTTGGCGATGGCCTGTTCCAGCGCCGTCGCCCCGAGGGCGCACCAGGGGCACACCACGTCGGAGACGAAATCGAGGGTCACGGTCGGGGTCATGACTGGCCCCGTTCCGCCAGCTGTCGGCGGTACTCGGTGGTGGTGATGCCGGCGTAGCCCCAGTTATCGGTGTCGACTTCTTCGATCACGATGTGGGTCAGATCCGGGCGTTTGTTGAGGACGCGTTCCAGGGTTTCCGTGATTTCGGCGATCACCTGGGCTTTCTGTTCGGCGGTGACGCCGTCGCGGGTGATGCGGACGCTGACAAATGGCATGACGACTCTCCCAGTGACCTGGCCTCGGGATGGGGTCAGGTGTTGGAGCTCAATTTAGGCGTGCGGCGGGAGGGGAAAAAGTAGGGGTGGGGTACTTCATTTGTGAGGTGGTGTAATCAATAGGCATGCTGAAATGTTCACCCCAATCGTTTCGGAAGTTGTGTTGAAACTTCTATGCCCAGCGATTACGGATCGCCCCCCTGAGCGTGAAATCGACTGCGCTCAGAGGGTAGTAGTGGGCGTTAGGGTCTCCACTGATGGAGCTGAGAATCAGTGTTCGGATGAGGCGTCTACTCCCTGTTTGAACGAACGAAGCTTCAAGCGTCTTCAACAAAAAAACCGACGGCAAGGTCGGCTTCTTTGTGCGTACTATTTAAACAACTCGGAATGCGTGCCCAGGTCAACGAAGGTGATCAGATCCGGACGTGTATTCTCATAGATCATCAAAAAATCCCCTCCGATGTGACTTTCACGAAACCCGATCCACTCACCGTTCAGGGCGTGATCCACATACTCCGGGGGTAGGGACTCCCCCATGAACAGCATCCCCATCACCTTGCGAACCTCATTCATATCGCGACGCCCGGCACGCTCGTAACGATCCCAGGACTTCTTGAACTCGGATGTCTGTGCAACCTGCCTAGGCCGTTCAGCTCGTTTTTTCTTTTTCTCCGGTTTCGCCATCGCCAGCCCTCAGCATGTCGTCTATCGAGTCGAAACGCTGGCGGATATCGCGTGCTTCCATCATTGCGCGGGCGGTCTTCTCCGAAGGGACTCGCACCTCGAAGGGCAAACCCTGAGTCGCGACAACCTGACGAAGAAAAAGACGCATGGCATCACTGATACTGAGCCCGCAGGCGTTCAACACCTCTGTCGCACGCGCCTTCAAATCCTCATCGATGCGACAGCGCACATCGGTAGTTTTCAGCAGTGCAGCCATTTCAGATACCTCATCGTTATTCTGTAGCTACATTAGCGCTACCTCTGCATTGTGATCGGGAGATTCGCACTCGGTCAATTGCAAGTTGATGCACGGCCTTTCTCCGCCGCGACTGCCTATCCGCCCACTATTTGATCTGCTCTCAACGAAACCTGCTATCAGCTCAATCGATGCTTTTTTAAAGACCCATCTGTATCTCTTGCAGGCAGCACGCATTCACCCTGTCAGTCGTTTCCCACAAATTCGCCAGTCCAAGGCCATCAACCCCCGTATTTTTTGACCCCAATCACCCTCACGTCATCAAAAACCCCGATCCTCTGTCAGCCTCCAGCCATCGGCAGGGACATCAATTCGCTACTAATTGCGCGACAACTATGCTCAGGTACAGGAATATAGCCGGCAGATGGCGCCGGACCGGCGGAAACGTACACAACAATACCCAGCCCACATCAGAGGGCATTACCCATGGATAGCAGAACCTTACGCAACCTCATGCGCATCGTGCAGACCGGCTCGTTGTCGGCCGCAGCCGAGCATTCGTGCCTGACCGTGCAGGCGTTGGCCGCGCAGTTGAACAAGGTCGAAGAACAGTTTGGTTTCCGCTTGTTTCGCCGATCCAACAAAGGGCTGACGCTGACGCCCCAGGGCACCGAGCTCACGCCTTACATGGACCGGGTGCTGATCGCCACGCGCCAGATGGAAGAGAAAGTCGAAACGCTGAAGGCACCAGGACAGCGCACCCTGAAGGTGGCGCTGAACACCACGCTGGCGCCGGATTTCAACCGGCGGATGATCGGACGCCTGATTGAGGTGTTTCCCGATTACCAGATGGAATTCAGCTACGCCGAGTCGATGGAAAACCTCAGCAAGCTGAAGAACGAGGACTTCGACCTGGCGGTGCTGATCGGCCCGCAGCGGCCGGGCTTGCCGAGCCTTGTCCTGCCGGACGTGCAGGTGCAGGTGGTCGGTGCCCATTGCGGGCAGGAGAACGATCCGCTGACGTTGCTGGGCAACAAGTTTCAGGTGCGTCCGGCTGAGGATTGTCCGTATTCCCACAGCTTTTTGCGTTTTCTCGACGCGGGGCTGGGCAATCACGAGAACGGCCAGCGCATGATCTATTCATGCAGCGAAACCCTGACCCTGTCGCTGATCACCCAGATGGACGGCGTCGGCATGGTCTCGCGCGAGGCCGCGCAGAAGAACGGCCTGACGATCTTCCCGGGATTCGAGGATTTCCTCGAAGTGCGCCTGGCGGTGAACAACCCGAACCTGTCCGGCCAGGCGCTGAACGAGGTGGTCGATCTGCCGCTACATGAACGAGCCGAGCGCAATGTACGCAGCCGTCCCAACCGCCACACTGAGAAAGAGGTTTTTGCTGAAATACGCACATAACAACGTCGGAATCGCGGCATAGAATTCCGGGCGGTCGAGCTGTATGCGCTGATCCTTGATCAACAAGGGTGTCAGGCTGATCGCAGCGACGATCGCCACCGGCAGGTACTCCAGCGCACGCGCCACGAAGGGCGGCCAGTGCTCGGTGTTGACCTGCAGCGGCAGGGCCCGCGGCAGGAAGGTCACGGCCATCATCAGCGCCACCACCAGCATCAGGAACGTTTGGTCAGGCATACACCCACTCCGCAGCCCACGAACGTGGCGATGAAAACGTTGAACGGCGAACTGCCGGCCAGGCTCAGCGCGCCCATGCACAGCACGGCGGCCAGGGCGGCGACGAGTTTTTTCCGGGTGTTGCACAGCGAGACCAGCACGTAGAGCATCATCGCGGTCAGGGCGTAATCGAGCTGGTACTTGATCAGGTGTGCCGCGTACTGCGCGCAGACCGCCCCGAGCAGCCCGCCGAGCACCCAAGAGGTGTGGCAAAACAGGTTGAAGCCGATCAGGTAACGCACGTTCACCGGTGCGCCGTTGCCCAGCTTCACGCTGTGGAAGGCGAACGATTCGTCGGTCAGCCCGCCGGCGTAGCACCAGCGCTCCATGCGGCTCAGGCCCAGCGCGCGCAAGGCCTTGGCCATGTACACCGACATCAGCATGTGCCGCGCGTTGATCAGGAAAGTGGTCAGCACGATGGTGGTCAGCGACGCCCCGCTGGTGATCAGCGCCAGCGCCGCGAACTGCGAAGCCCCGGCATACACGAACAGGCACATCGCCACCGGCAGCCACAGCGGCAACCCGGCGTTGACCGCCATCAGCCCGAACACGAACGACACCGTGAAGTAACCGGCCACCACCGGGCTGGCTTCGGCGAACGTGCGCGACGGCTGACGGTCGGCCATCAGCGGCGCACTGCCGGACGTTTCATTCATAGATCCCTCTCGTAAGTCCGTTCGCCGTGAGGTTCGCAAAAACCCTGGGCCGTCCAAAAACGCTTGCCCGCGAGGTTAGCATCGTCGACGAACAGAAACATCCGCAGCACGCCGACCCGCTTCATGTCGGACGACGCCGCCTCCACCAGCCGCTGGCCGACGCCCTGGCTGCGGTAGCGCAGGCTGACCGCCAGGTGGTTGATGGTGCCGCGGCTGCCGAGCATGCCGCCGAGCACCGCGCCGACGATCTCGCCTTCGACGTCGAAGGCCAGGTACGCCGTGGTGGTCTTCTGGATCAGCACGCCGCGCAGGCACTTGGCGTCCTGCCATTCGCAGAAGGACACTTCGTCGAACTGGCGGAAGAAGCGCTCCATGCGCTGCGCATCCTTGGCGGTGGCGCGTCGCAGCACCACCGGCGTCGAGCATTCGACGCCGTCGATTGGGGTGATCTGATTAGCGAACAATGTCGAAAGCGGTCCCGGGCCGCGAGAAGGAAATCGCCAGAATCTGCCGGTACGCCATGGCGCTCGAGTGGGTGTTGCGTGCCGGTGTCACGTAATGGCGCATGTCACGGTCGAGGAAGTACGTGGTGTCGAGGATTTCCTGGTAGGTGGTCGACGCCAACTGGTGCTCATGGATGTCGTACAGGCGGCTTTCGGCGCCGTCGACGTTGTTGCGGCCCCAGAAGTGCACGCCGCTGAACGGGTAGCCGTCGCAGTGGATGCCTTCCGGCGTGATCTCCAGCTGCTTGCCGGGCTTGATCTCGATGCGGATCTGGTGGATCTGGCACTGCCAGATTTCCTCGTGCAACTCTTCCGGCAGCACGTTCTTGTACACCTCGAAATCGGTGTCGATCAGGCTGCGCATCACAGGCGAGGTGATGACTTCATCGGAGAAGTCCTGAAAGTGCCGCACCACGCCGCCCACGTAACTGTTGTTGGCCTTGGACTGCACATACGCGCGATGTTCCAGCTGGCGCAGTTCACGGGTCTTGGGGTTGTATTCGAAGTCGCTGTAACGACGGTAACGCATGCCGGCGTCGGCCTGACCGTAATAACTGTCAGGTTCCATGTTTTCCCAACTTTTGGTCAGTCTGACGAAGTCGGCGAAATGACCGTAGAGATTGAAGTCACCACCCTGGACGTTGACATACTTGTCGCGCCGTAGCGATTCGCCCACTTCTCTGTTCAAAACGATCATTACCAAATTCTCCGTTGCATTGAACGCCCTAATCTAGAGGGTGGAGAATTTGCGTCCATGAGAAAGAATTTCAGGCATTTGAAGCCCTGTTTGAAACGGCTTTTGAAGCACCTTCAAATGCAGTTTGAAGGGGTCGAAAAGCGTCTTTTTCGCCTTTTTCATCAAAAACGGGCCGAAAAAAACCCCGAACCGTTCGGGGTTTTTTTCATGTCTGCGGCTTAAGCGATCATCAGAAGATGTTGATCGGGTAATCCACGAACACGCGCACTTCGTTGCCGCTGACGTTGTACTCGCTGGACTTCTGCGACACGCGCAGGATCGAGCTGCGCAGTTTCACGCTGAGGTCCTTGGCCGGGCCGCTCTGCACCACGTACTTGAACTGGTTGAAGATTTCGCGCTCGGTGCCGCCTTCGCTGGTGGAGGTGGTGATGTTGTCGCCACGCACGTACGCGAAGTTGTAGCTCAGGCCCGGCACGCCGAAGGCGCCGAAGTCCAGGCCGTAGCCCAGCTGCCAGCTGCGTTCGTCTTCAGCGTTGAAGTCCGACCAGTAGGAGTTGGCCAGGTAGATGGTGTTGCCGCCGTCGCCGACGCGGCCTTGACCTTTCTGGTAGCCGCCGTAGGCGTAGCCCAGGTTGCTGTCGCCGGTGGAGCGCTGGTGCGCCACGGTGAACGAGTGCGGGCCGGTGGCGAAGGTCGCCGCCAGGCTCCAGATCTTGTTGTCGTCGCCGGTCGCGCCGCTTTCGCGGACGTAGGAGTCGTCCAGCTTGGTGCGGTAGCCGTTGAAGTCGAAGGTCAGGGACTGATCCTTGTCGATCGGCAGCACGTAGTTGGCGTTGATGTACTGCTTCTTCAGCACGTCTTCGACGTCGGAAGCGTACAGCGCACCTTTGAAGTGCTCGGTGAACTGGTAGCTGCCGCCCAACACGTTGATCGACTTCAGGCCGCCGCTGTCACGGCCTTCGGCGCTCTTGCGCGATTCGGCGGTGAAACGGCCGGCGTTTAGCTCCAGGCCTTTGATCTCCCTGGAGGTGATCAGGGTGCCGGTGTAGCTTTCCGGCAGCAGGCGCGAGTTGTCGTAGTTCAGCACCGGCAGGGCCGGCATCTGGTCACCGTAGGTCAGCACGGTGTTGGACAGACGGAACTTCACCGCCGCGCCGCCCTTGGACAGGTCGTCGGCCGCGTTGCCGCTGTCGCCTTGCTTGAAGAAGTCGATGCCGCCGGCGCCGCTGCGGCCCTTGCCGCCGTCCAGACGCAGCGCGTACAGACCGAAGGCGTCCACACCCACACCGATGGTGCCTTGGGTGAAGCCGGACGAGAACGTGCCGATGGCCGCTTGGCCCCACTCGGCCTTGTCTTTGTTGCCGTCTTTGTAGTCACGGTTGATGTAGGCATTGCGCAGCAGCACTTTGAGGCTGCTGTCTTCAACAAAACCCTTGGACTCGGCCTGGTCGTTAGCCATGGCCGAAGTGGCGCTCAACATCCCCAATGCGATCAGACTGATCCGCTTGTTCAACATTTTGTTTTCCTTATTACGGGTTGAAACGCGCTGTGTCGAACGGCTGAAACGGCGCTATCGCACTCTTTTTTCATCCCGGAACAAAAAGGCCCGCCCACGGCAAAGCCGTAGCGGGCCTTCTTATTGTTCTTGAGTCATGGCGGTTGGCCACAGGCGTTGGGCCGAATCGTAGCCGCGCCCTGAACAATGTGTCAATTTCAAGAATCGTCTGTAAATAGGCAAAAAACGTCTAAAAAACGTAATTTTTGCGATAGCGGCGTGCACGGAAATGACAGCGCTCAGGGATTCCCGCATGCGCTCAAGCGCAGCCGTCGAGCCCGCAGACCGGCAATGACTGTGACGCTGCCGCGCTCGGCAGGGACTCGCCCAGCCATTGGGCGAAGGCCTGCGGCTTGCCCAGCCACGGGCCGATGTCGATCAGGGTGAACTGCCCGTCCTGCTCCAGCGCGAAGGTCGGGAAGCCGTTGCCGTGCAGCGTCGCCAGCAGTGCGCGGCTTTCCTTTATATGGCGCTCGGCATCGGCGGACGCGAAAGCCGCCTGGAAAGCGGCCGGGTCGTAACCCAGCTCAGCCGCCAATTCCATCAGCACGGCTTCATCGGCGATCCGGCGGCCTTCCACGTAATGGGCGGTCTGCAGGCGGCCGAGCAACGTCAGGCCGCGCCCATCCATTTGTTCGGCGGCCATCACGGCGGCGATCGGCGGGGCGGAGTCGAAGACCGCCGTGTGATCGCGCAGCAGACCTTCGAAGTACGCCTCGCCGAACGGCTGACCGGTGTACTCGGCGATGCGCCGGTCGTGGGGCATGACGTAATTGCGCAGCTGCGGCGAAACATTCTGGCGATTGGCGCCGGTCATCATGCCGCCGCCGTGGGCCACCACCGGCAGCACCTGCTGCGCGGCCTGGACCAAGGGTTCGGCGCCGTAGCACCAGCCACAGAGCGGGTCGTAAATGTAGTGAAGAACCATCGGAAACTCCGGCATCAGAAGTGGGAAAAATCGATGGCGGCAGATTAGTGCCAACGCGGTCGCCGAAAAACGCCGGAATCGCGTTCAGTCTGTTGCCTGGATCGGTCGAATGGGCCGGGACGGGTTTGTATCGACGCTGAAATAAATTGAAACAATCAAACCAAGGAACTTATTAACGAATAATTAACAGAAGCAAATGCAAAGCATTACCATTCGCGCGCTCAGATTCCTTCACCCTTTCGGATGCGCTTTTCAATGCCTGCCCCGTTCCGTCTCACGCCCGTCACCCTCGGGCTTTCCGCCGTCCTGTCCTCCGGTTTCGCCTACTCCGCGACCGAACTGCCCGCCACGTCGATCAGCGCCGAATCGCAAGTCGACGACCCGCGCGTGAAAGTCAGCAGCACCGCCACCCGCACCGCTACGCCCGTGCGCTACGTGCCCCAGGCGATCGACTCGGTCAAGACCGCCAACGTCGCCGACTACGGCACCAATGACCTGGGCGACGCCCTGAGCGGCATCCCCAACGTCAGCAACGGCGGCGACACCCGGTTCGACAGCCTGCGCATCCGCGGCTTCGACGCCAGCAACGACTTCTACCTGGACGGCATCCGCGACGACAGCCAGTACAAGCGCGACCTGCACAACATCGAACGCGTCGAAGTGCTCAAGGGCCCGGCCGCCGTGCTCTATGGCCGCGGCAGCCAGGGCGGGATCGTCAACCGGGTGAGCAAGGCGCCGGAAGCCGGCCGCCGCTCGACCATCGAGGCCCAGGGCGGCAGCGAAGACCTGCGCAGCCTGTACGCCGACCTCAGCGCCGACCCGAGCGAAAACATCAGCCTGCGCCTGAACATGGGCAACATGGACGAAAACAGCTTCCGCGACGGCGTCAGCGGCAACCGCCAGCTGTTCGCCCCGTCGATGAGCTGGCAACTGACGCCGGACCTGAACTGGCTGGTGCAGTACGAATACAGCCGCTACAACCGCACGCCGGACCGCGGCATCCCGGGCATCAACGGGCGCCCGGCCGACGTCGGCCGGGACACCACCTACGGCAACGACCACGACTTCATCGACGACAAGACGCAATCTTTGCGCTCGCGCCTGAGCTACGAACTGAGCGACAACTGGCAACTGCGCCATACCCTCGGCGTGTTCAAGCTCGACAGCGACTTCGACAACACCTACCTCACCGGCTTCGACAAGAAGACCAACAAGGTCACCCGCCAGCACTGGCAGCAGGACCTGACCACCCGCAACATCTACAACAACCTTGAGCTGGAAGGCGGCTTCGAGACGTTCGGCCTCGAGCACCGCTTGCTGACCGGACTCGAGACCGGCAGCCAACGCCGCGACCCGACGCTGTACAACGCCGCCACCTCCGGGCGCGGCAGCTCGCCGGTGCCGGGCCTGGATCTGTACAACCCCGACCGCGACCTGCGCCACACCGGGCGCATGCAGGTCTCGAGCAGCAGCCACACCGAAGTCGAGAGCCGCGCGGTGTACGTGCAGGACCAGTTGCGCCTCAACGATCAATGGCAACTGCTGGCCGGCCTGCGCTACGACACCTTCGACATCGAGTCCACCAACAAGCTGCGCAACATTTCCGAAGACCGCGACAGCCACAGCACCAGCCCGCGTTTCGGCGTGGTCTGGACGCCTTTGCAGAACCACTCGTTCTACGCCTCGTGGACCAAGACCTTCTCGCCGGTCGGCGGCGGCCTGATCGGCATCACGCCCGGCGCGTCGGGCAACGGCAACGACCTGAGCCCGGAGCTGACCAAGCAGAAGGAAATCGGGGTCAAGAGCGACTGGCTCGACGATCGCCTGAGCACCACCCTGGCGGTCTACGAACTGGAACTCTACAACCGCCGCACCACCGACCCGAACGACCCGACCCTGACCGTGCTCAGCGGCCTGCAGCGCTCGCGCGGGATCGAGCTGACCGGCACCGGCAAGATCACCGGCAACTGGTACGTGCGCGGCGGCGTCGGCGTGCAGGACGCGACCATCGAAAAAGACAACAACGGCCTGGAAGGCAACCGCGTGAACAACGTGGCCAAGCGCAACGGCAGCCTGTTCCTGACCTGGAAACCGGAGCTGGGCTGGTACGCCGAAACCGGCCTGACCCTGGTCGGCCAGCGCTACGCCGACAACGCCAACACCACGGTGCTGCCGGGCTACGGCCGCTGGGACGCCCTGGCCGGCTACCGCCACAAGGACTGGGACGTGCGCGCCGCGCTGAACAACATCACCGACCGCGAGTACTACTCGTCGGCCACCAGTGCGTTCCAAATCCAGCCGGGCGCGCCGCGCAGCCTGGTGGTCACCGGCACCTACAGCTTCTGAGCATCGGATTGCCGGTGTGCCCTTCGGGGCATGTCCGGCTGACCCGCAGGCAAAAAAAAAGCGCCGCCCTCCCGGCAGCGCTTTCACCTGTCCTTAGTCGTTCTTCTTATCCTTCCATCACATCCCACAACGCTTCCAGTTCCGCCTCGCTGAACAGGCCAGCGGGGTAACGCTCGATCATCATCCGGCGCGGATCAGGTTCCCTGATCTGACGCGTTCCATTGGACTTCAACCAGTTCGCGACAATCTGGAGCGACTCAGTGTTCACAGCCATGGGATGCAACGTCCGCTCGCTGATTACGTTCACTTCGGCGTTCATTTCAGCGCTCTCTCCCCGTTCGTGAGCGGCTAAGTTATCCAAGGTTTATGACAGAACCGTTGAAGTTCTCCCCCCTCCCTAGTGCGCCATGAGCGATACAAGAGCTATGCCAAATTCGGAAAATCGCCGACCGGCGGCCATAAAGAAACCCGCGGTCCTGACGGGCTGCGGGTTTCTCCTGGATCGACCAGGCGGGATCCGGGCCTGAGCGATTCTCCAATCAACTCAAGCTGTTACATCCGCACTCACTCTTTGTGCGGCGCTGGCTGCTGCTGGGTAAGGCAGTGAATGTTACCGCCTCCCAGTAACAGTTCGCGGCCCGGCACCATCACCACTTCGTGCTGCGGGAACAGGTTCTGCAGGATCTCTTTGGCCGGGCCGTCCATCGGATCGTCGAAGCTCGGCGCGATGATGCCGCCATTGACGATCAGGAAGTTCACGTAGGAACCGGCCAGGCGCACGCTCGGGTTGCGCTCCTGGGTGCCGTCCACCGGGTCGACGCCGGCGCATTCCTCTTCGGTCGCGTACAGCGGCCCCGGAATCGGCATCTTGTGCACCGTGAACGGGCGGCCCTTGGCGTCGGTGCTGTTCTGCAGCACGTTCATCGCCGCCTGGCAGCGCGGGTAGTTCGGGTCCTGCGGATCGTCGGTCCACGCCAGCAGCACTTCGCCCGGACGCACGTAGCAGCAGAAGTTGTCCACATGGCCGTCAGTCTCGTCGTTGTACAGGCCGTCCGGCAACCAGATGACCTTGTCCACCGCCAGGTTGGCGCTGAGCACCGCTTCGATCTCTTCGCGGCCCAGGTGCGGGTTGCGGTTACGGTTGAGCAGGCACTCTTCGGTGGTGATCACGGTGCCTTCGCCGTCGACATGGATCGAACCGCCTTCCAGCACGAAGCCTTCGGTGCGGTAGCGCGGGCAGCGCTCGATCTCGAGGATCTTGCCGCCGACCTGGGCATCACGGTTCCACGGCGAGTACAGGCCGCCGTCGAAGCCGCCCCAGGCGTTGAAGTCCCAGTTCACGCCGCGCACTTCGCCGCTGCCGTTGATGACGAAGGTCGGGCCGCTGTCGCGCACCCAGGCGTCATCGCTGGACATCTCGACCAGGCGGATGTTCGGCACGTCGAGGCGGGCGCGGGCGTTCTCGTACTGGCCGGCGGACACCGCCACGGTCACCGGCTCGAAACGGGCGATGGCCCTGGCCACCGCCGCGTGGGCGGCCTGCGCGGGCTTGCCGCCCAGGCGCCAATTGTCCGGACGCTCCGGCCAGATCATCCAGGTCTGGGTTTGCGGCGCCCATTCGGCCGGCATGTGGAAACCGTCGGCGCGGGGTGTGCTTTTCAGTGTGGTCATGGTGGTCTGGACTCCGGGAAACCTTCGGGAGAAAACACGGGCACCGGATCTACGCCGGAGCATTGGCGACTTTATAACCGATAAAAATCGGCATTAAAAGCCAAATGAATGCTATGCACCTTAAAGCCATGAAATTTCATCGATATTAATCGGACTGAAAACCCTGTAGGAGCGAGCCTGCTCGCGATGGCGGCGGATCGATCAACATCGCGCTTGAATGATCGTCCGCTATCGCGAGCAGGCTCGCTCCTACAGGGGGCGGGACTTCACAGCCCCTCGTCGAACACCTTCGACAGCATGTCGACGAAGAAGTCCACGCTCTGGCGCGAGGTGACCATCGGCGGCTTGATCTTGAGGATGTTCAGATCGTCGCCGGTCGGCTGCATGAAGATCCCCAGTTCCCGCAGCCGGTCGCACAGGCGCATGGTTTCCTCGGTCGCCGGCTCCAGGGTCTCGCGGTCGCGCACCAGCTCCAGTCCCAGATAGAAGCCGGAACCGTGCACCGCACCCACCAGCGGATACTTGTCGATCAGCGCCTCCAGCCGGGCCTTGAAATGCCCGCCGACCACCTGGGCGTTTTCCCACAGTCCCTCTTCCTCCAGGACGTCCAGCACCGCCATGCCGATCTGGCAGCTCACCGGGCTGCCGCCGGCGGACGAGAAGAAATAACCTTCGTTCTCCAGCGCTTCCGCAATCTCGCGCCGGGTGATCACCGCGCCCAACGGCTGGCCGTTGCCCATGCCCTTGGCCATGGTGATGATGTCCGGCACCACGCCCTGCTCTTCGAAGCCCCAGAAGAAATGGCCCATGCGCCCGTAGCCGACCTGCACTTCGTCGGCGATGCACACGCCGCCCCGGGCGCGTACCAGCCCATAGACCTTTTCCAGGTAGCCCGGCGGCAACGAGATGCCCCCGGCGTTGCCGTAGACCGGTTCGCAGATGAACCCGGCCAGTTTCCGCCCTTCGATGTTCGCCAGTTGCCGTTCGACGCTGCGTACGTAGTCCGGCGCCGAATCCGGCCCGCGGAACTCGCCGCGGTAGGTGTTCGGCGCCGTCACCGGATGCACCCAGTCCGGGCGGCTTTCGAGGGCGCGCGGGTTGTCGGCGACGGACGTCGAGACCGCGTCCGCACCCACCGTCCAGCCGTGATAGGCCTCCAGCACGCTGATCAGATCGCGACCGCCGCTGTAGGCCCACGCCAGACGGATCGCCAGGTCGTTGGCCTCGCTGCCGCTGTTGACCAGGAACACCCGGTCCATGCCTTCCGGCGCCAGTTTCAGCAGCCGCTCGGAAAACTCGGCGACCGCCGCATAGTTGAACCGCGAGTTGGTGTTGAGCAACGACCACTGCCGGCGGGCGGTCTCTGCCATGCGCGGATGGCCGTGGCCGAGCACGGCGACGTTGTTGAGCATGTCGAGGTAGGAACGGCCCTGCATGTCGATCAGGTGGTTGCGCCAGCCGCGTTCGATGCGCGGCGGGTCGACGTAATAATGCTTCTGGGTGCGGGCGAAACTGGCGTCGCGGCGTTCGAGCAGGGTTTTCGCGTCCAGCTCCGGCTCGGCGTCGCAGGCCAGCCCCAGCAGCGCCGCCGGCGACGGGCACAAGGCCTGCCAGGCCGGCGCCCGCGAAGGCGTGCAGAACAGCGGCGCCTCCGGCTGTGCCTCCCGCAGCAGTTGCACGGTCAAGGCGCCGCCCACCGTTCCCAGCCCCTGGCCTTTGACCAGTGCCGCGCCGCTGTGCAGCGAAGTCGTCGCCCCCCATAGGCGCACGCTCGACTGCGCCCCGTCCAGGCGCAAAGAACCGTCCGCCGCCAAATGGAGCACACCGGCAAACGGTGCTTCCAGCGCCGAGCCTTCCGGCACCCGCAGCTCGACGTGCAGCGGGAAGGTGTCCGGCTCATTGGCGCAATCGGGCCGGGTGCGCGACAAGCGGTATTGCCCGTAACGGCTGGCCGCCAGCCCGTGCACGGCGGCGGCTTCATCCAGCAGGCGCTGATCGATGCCGGCCTGCTCCCAATTGCCGGCCTCGAAATGCGGGCTCAGCACGCCGAGGTCGATCAGCGCGAACTCGCGCCCGACCAGGCCCGGCAGCAGCGGCGCAAAGCCCTCGCTGCCGAGGGGCGGCAACGTCTGCCCGACCGCCGTCAGGATCGCCGCCTCCATCAGGGCGAACGGCACCGAGGTGGCGACCCGGAAAATCTCCCACTCATGGGCCAGGTTGTTGCGGCTGTAGGCGTTGCCGGGGTCGATGCTGACCTGCTGCTCGCCGCTGAGCACCAGCACCGCCGCCCGGGCCACGATCAGCGGCCACAGGGCCTGCAATTCTTCCGGCAGCAGCGGATTGACCGCATGGTACGCCCGCACCGCCGGCAGGATCACCAACGGATCGCCCTCGGCATGGTGCAGCAGCGCCGCGCAGGTCACCGACAGGTCGGTGATGCGCCAGGTGCGCACCAGGTCGCCGAAATCGATGACGCCCTGCAACTGCCAGCGCCGCCCGGCATCCCGCTGCCAGACGACGTTGTCGTCGGTGATGTCCATGTGGATCGCCTGCACCGGCAGCCTCGTCAGCAACGGCCGCAACCGCTGCTGGGCCTGCGCCGCCGCGTCGGCGACCAACGCACGCTGGCGGGCGTCCGCGATCACCGGCAACAAGTGTTCGGTCAGGGCCGCCGCGTGCCGGGCGTCCCATTGCAGCGTGCGTTCAAGGCCCGGATGGTCGAACCCGGCCAGGGCCAGATCCATCTCTCCGCAGAGCCGGCCGAACCCGGCCACCACCTCGTGGCCCAGATGGTCGAGCGCCGTCAGGGACTGGCCTTCGATGTAGTCCAGCAGCCGCACATGCACGGACTCGCCGCCGACGGTCAGCGTCAGCAGGTCTTCACCGTTGCGGGCCGCAATCACCCGCGGCACCGGCACGGCGCAGTGTTCGGCCAGGTATTTGAGGCCAGCGTGCTGGGCCTGCAGCTCCACCAGCGAATAGTCGCCGCGGCAGACCTTGAGCACGAACCGGCCGCGCTCGCTGTCGACGCGGAAGTTGAGGTCCTGCTGACTGCCCAAGGGGTGCAGCGCGCCGCTCAGCCCGTAATGCTCCTTCAGAAGGTGCAGGGCCTGCTCCGCAGAGACCTGCGGGGTGGGTAGGCTGACACGATGAATCAACGTGGCGAACGACATGGAGCGACCCCTATTGTTTTGTCAGGCGCCTATATCGCCACTGCTTCGGACGATCCGCAACCCCCCTGAACCGGTTGCGGGCTGGAGCGAGAACGGCGACGGCCAACCCCATCGAGCGGAACGATGGGATGTCGGCAAGGTCGATTGACCGTTGCATCCGCTTCGACACTCGCGCAGGCCGGCACTTTGCGCAAGAATACCGACCATTCACATTGGCCACCGAAAATCCCCATGAATGTAATCCCCACCGACCTGCCCGGTGTCCTGATCATCGAACCCAAGGTGTTTGGCGACGAGCGCGGCTTCTTTTACGAGAGCTTCAACGGCAAGGCGTTCCTGGAAGCCACCGGCCTCGATGTGCAGTTCGTCCAGGACAACCATTCCCGCTCGCAGAAAGGCGTGCTGCGCGGCTTGCACTACCAGTTGCAGAACACCCAGGGCAAGCTGGTTCGCGTCACGGCCGGCGAAGTGCTGGACATCGCCGTGGACATCCGCCGCAGCTCGCCGCACTTCGGCCAATGGGTCGCGGTGCGCCTGTCCGCCGACAACCACCGCCAGCTCTGGATCCCGGAAGGTTTCGCCCACGGTTTCGTGGTGCTGAGCGAGTTCGCCGAATTCCTCTACAAGACCACCGACTACTACACGCCTGCGGCGGAACGCACCATCCGCTGGGACGACCCGGACCTTGCCATCGACTGGCAGCTGGACGAAGCGCCTCAGTTGTCCGCCAAGGACCGGGCAGGCACCGCCTTCAAGGACGCCGACGTCTTTTCCTGATTCGCCGTGCGAATCTTCAGCGGCGCTGTGCCCCGCCAAGCGGTGCGCAGACTGCCGCCGCAAGGCTAGGCATAATGCGTCTGTCCCCACAGGCGCACGATGCTCATGACCCCGACCCTACCCCGCCGGCCCCGCTGGCGCAGCCTCGCCCTGCTGGCCCTGTGCCTGGCCCCGTTGCTGTGGCCGCTGGAGCATCTGGCCGAGCGCTACTACCGCAGCGAACTGGCCGGCCAGAACCGCCAGACGCTGGATCTGTACGTCGCCAACCTGCTGGGCACCCTGCACCGCTACGAAGTGCTGCCGCAGATCCTCGGCGACCTGCCGGCCCTGCGCGCCATGCTCGCGGCCCCCGACGACGGCGACACCCAGGCCAACGCCAACCGTCTGCTCAAGAACATCGCCGCCCAGACCGGCGCCGAGGTCATGTACCTGATGGACACCTCCGGCAAGACCCTGGCCGCGTCGAACTGGGACAAGCACGACAGTTTCGTCGGGCGCAATTTCTCCTTCCGGCCCTACTTCAGCGAAGCCATGGCCGGGCACCTCGGGCGCTTCTTCGGCCTGGGCACCACCTCGGCCAAGCGCGGCTACTTCTTCGCCGCCGCCGTGCGCGCGGGCGACAAGACCATCGGCGTGCTGGTGATCAAGGTCGACCTGGACCACACCGAAAGCCTGTGGGGCAAGACGCCCGAGCAACTGCTGGTGACCGACCACAACGGCGTGGTCATCCTCACGTCGCGCCCGGAATGGCGCTTCCGCTCGACGCGGCCCTTGAGCGACAGCGAGCGCACGGCGATCACCGCGATCCAGCCCTACCCGACCCGCGATCCGCGCCCGCTGAACCTCAGCCCCACGGCGTGGCTGACCCAGACCCGGGAAATCACCGAAACCGGCTGGAGCGTGAGCATCCTCGCCCCGCGCACCCTGATCGACCGCCCGGTGCGCACCGTGGTGGCGATCGGCGGCGCCACGCTGCTGGTGGTGATGCTGCTGCTCGGGCTGATGATGCAGCGGCGCCGGCACTACCTGGAACGGATCGCTTTCGAAGGCAAGGCCCGGCGTGAGCTGGAAGGCCGGGTCGCCGAGCGCACCAGCGACCTGGAAGGGCTCAACCGCCGGCTGAAGCAGGAAGTGCTGGAGCGCGAGCATGCCCAGCAGGAACTGGTGCGGGCCCAGGACGACCTGGTGCAGGCCGGCAAGCTCTCGGCGCTGGGCACCATGTCGGCGAGCATCAGCCACGAACTCAACCAGCCGCTGGCGGCGATCCGCAGCTACGCCGAGAACGCCGAGGTGCTGCTCGACCATCAGCGCACCGACGACGCCCGCGGCAACCTCAAACTGATCAGCGAGCTGACCGGGCGCATGGCCTCGATCATCGCCCACCTGCGCGCCTTCGCCCGCCGCGACCGCCACGCCCCTGAGAGCGTCGCCCTGCAACCGGCGCTGGACGACGCCCTGGCGCTGCTGGCCAAGCGCCGGCGGAGCATGGACGTCGAACTGATCCGCGACCTGCCCGCCGCCACCTTGTGGGTGGAGGCCGGCGAAACCCGCCTGCGCCAGGTGCTCGGCAACCTGCTGGCCAACGCCCTCGACGCCCTGACCGAGAAAGGCCCGCCGCGCAAACTGTGGCTGAGTGCCGAATCCACCGGCGACGGCGTCAACCTGTACATCCGCGACAACGGCCCCGGCTTCTGCATGGAGGCCCTCGGCCGCGCCAGCGAGCCCTTCTACACCACCAAGACCCGCACCCAGGGCCTTGGCTTGGGGCTGGCGATCTGCGACACCCTGATGCGCGCCTTCGGCGGCGAACTGTCGTTCGCCAACCACAAGCAAGGCGGCGCCCTGATCACCCTGCGGCTGCGCGCCGGAGCGCCCGGCGTCAGCCTGCAACCGTCCGAGGACCGAAGCGCATGACCATCGACAACCGCATCCAGGTGCTGCTGATCGACGACGATCCGCACCTGCGCCAAGCCCTCGGCCAGACCCTGGACCTGGCCGGCCTGAAGGTGCTGTCGCTGTCCCAGGCCAACGGCCTGGCCGGGCAACTGGAGCGCGACTGGCCGGGGGTGGTGGTCAGCGACATCCGCATGCCCGGCATGGACGGCCTGGAGCTTTTGACCGAACTGCACGCCCTCGATCCGGAACTGCCGGTGCTGCTGATCACCGGCCACGGCGACGTGCCGCTGGCGGTGCAGGCCATGCGCGCCGGCGCCTATGACTTTCTGGAAAAGCCCTTCGCCAGCGATGCCCTGCTCGACAGCGTGCGCCGCGCCCTGGCCTTGCGCCGGCTGGTGCTGGACAACCGCAGCCTGCGCCTGGCGCTGAGCGACCGCAACGAGCTGAGCGCCAGGCTGGTCGGGCACTCGGCGCCCATGCTGCGCCTGCGCGAACAGATCGGCGCACTGGCCGCGACCAAGGCCGACGTGCTGATCCTCGGCGAGACCGGCGCCGGCAAGGAAGTCGTCGCCCGCGCCCTGCACGACCTGTCGAGCCGGCGCAACGGCCCGTTCGTGGCGATCAACGCCGGCGCCCTGGCCGAGTCGGTGGTGGAAAGCGAACTGTTCGGCCATGAGCCCGGCGCCTTCACCGGTGCGCAGAAGCGCCGGATCGGCAAGTTCGAGTTCGCCAACGGCGGCACGCTGTTCCTCGACGAAATCGAAAGCATGAGCCTGGACGTGCAGGTCAAGCTGCTGCGCATGCTGCAGGAGCGGGTGGTCGAACGGCTGGGCGGCAATCAATTGATCCCGCTGGACATCCGCGTCATCGCCGCGACCAAAGAGGATCTGCGCCAGGCCGCCGATCAGGGGCGTTTTCGCGCCGACCTCTACTACCGCCTCAACGTCGCTCCGCTGCGCATCCCGCCGCTGCGCGAACGGGGCGAAGACGTGCTGGTGCTGTTCCAGCACTACGCCGACGAGGCCAGCGCCCGCCATGGCCTGCCCTCCCACGAACTGCAACCGGCCCAGCGCGCCCTGCTGCTGCGCCACCCGTGGCCGGGCAATGTGCGCGAACTGCAGAACGCGGCGGAGCGCTTCGCCCTCGGGCTGGAACTGGCGCTGGACAACAGCGAAAGCGGCGGCCAGGGCCAGACGGCCGCAGGCGCCGTGGGCGCCGGCCTCAGCGAGCAAGTGGAAAACTTCGAGAAGTCGCTGATCGCCGCCGAACTGGCGCGCTCCCACAGCTCGGTGCGCAGCCTCGCCGAAGCGCTGGGCATTCCGCGCAAGACCCTCCACGACAAACTGCGCAAGCACGGCCTGAACTTCGCCGACGGCGCCGGCCAGTCCGAGGAAAACGAATGATTCGCCCCTACGCAAACCCGTTGCCCCAAGAGGACCGGACATGAGCCGCGACAGCCTTTACCTGGAATCCGTCCTCCACCACGACATCCCGCTGACCCGGGACATGGGCCTCAAGGTGCTCGACTGGCAAGAACGGCAACTGCGCCTGCACCTGCCGCTGGAGGCCAACGTCAACCACAAGAGCACCATGTTCGGCGGCAGCCTGTATTGCGGCGCGGTGCTGGCCGGCTGGGGCTGGCTGCACCTGCGCCTGAAAGAAGAAGGCATCGCCGACGGCCACATCGTGATCCAGGAGGGGCAGATCCTGTATCCCCTGCCGGTGACCGGCGATGCCGTCGCCGTTTGCCCGGAGCCGAAGGCGGAGGTATGGAAGAAATTCCTGGCGATGTACCGGCGTTACGGGCGGGCGCGGCTGACGCTGCATACGCGGGTCGTCAACGCCGGGAGCGATGAGGACGCGGTGACCTTCACCGGCCAATACGTCCTGCACCGCTGACGGCGTCAGGCACGGGCCAGCTCCAGCAGTTTCGGGCGCCACGCCGCCTTCGCCGGCAACGCCAGGAAGAACCCGTTGAGCAACGACTCCCGCGCCGGGTAGCTGAACGCCTCGCCGTTCAGGTCCAGCACCTCGCCGCCGGCGCCTTCCAGCACGCCTTGCGCCGCCGCCGTGTCCCACTGCGAGGTCGGCGCCAGGCGCGGGTAGCAGTCCGCCGCCCCTTCGGCCAGCAGACAGAACTTCAGCGAACTGCCGATGTTCGCCAGTTGCAGCTCGCCGAGGCTGGCGCTCAAGCCGTTCAACAGCCGCTCCTGCTCAGGGCTGGAATGCCGGCGGCTGGCGACCACGGTGAACGCCTCGCCCGGCCCCGGCACATCACGCACGCGGATCGCCTGCGGCGTGCCGCCCGTGTCGCCGCGCCAGGCACCGAGCCTGGCGCCGCCGACGTAATAGCGCCCGCTGGTCGGCATCGACACCACACCGAACACCACTCGGCCGTTCTCGACCAGGGCGATGTTGACGGTGAACTCCTCGCTGCCGCTGATGAACTCCTTGGTGCCGTCCAGCGGATCCACCAGCCACCAGCGCTGCCACCCGGCACGCACGGCCTGGGGGATGTCGGCGTCCTCTTCGGACAGCACCGGAATGTCCGGCGCCAACGCCGCCAGGCCGGCCGCGATCACATGGTGCGCCGCCAGATCGGCGGCGGTCACCGGCGAATCGTCGGACTTGGCGGTGACTGCCACCCCGGCGCGCCAGAACGGCAGGATCGCCTCGCCTGCGCGCAAGGCCAGTTCAATCACCGGCGCCATCATCGGATGGGGAAAATTCATCGGGCTCTCACTCATGGCTTGAAGAACCCGCGCTGGGTCAGCAGATCACGGGTCAGGTACAGGGCCGCCAGCGCGCGGCCTTCGGAAAAGTTCGGGGTCTGCGCCAAGGCCGCCAGCTCGCGCAGGTTGACCTTGTCAACGCGCATCGGCTCAGGTTCGTCGCCTTCCAGGCGCTCCTCGTACAGATCGGTGGCCAGCACCACCTGAATCTTCTGGCTCATGTAGCCCGGAGACAGCGACAGTTCGGTCAGGTGTTCCAGCTGCCGCGCGCCGTAGCCGGCCTCTTCCTTGAGCTCACGCTCGGCCGCCGCCAGCACATCCTCGCCGGGCTCGATCAGGCCCTTGGGCAGCGACAGCTCGTATTCGTCGGTGCCGCCGCAGTATTCCTCGACCAGCACCGCGTGCTCGGCATCGAGCATCGCCACGATCATCACGGCACCGTACCCGGCCCCCTTGCCGACCAGGCGCTCGTAGGTGCGCTCCGCGCCGTTGGCAAAACGCAGCTTCAGCTCTTCGACGCAGAACAGCCGGCTGGTGGCGACAATCTCGCGGGCGAGGACGGTGGGTTTCTGGCGCATGCGAAGCTCCTTGGGTGAACGCGCTACTATAACGCGGCTTTTCCGATTGTTTGCGTCGGATATCTTTCTACCGCCCGAGACGTTGCCATGCCTTCATTACCGTGGTCCGACATCGATACCGTTCTGCTGGACATGGACGGCACGCTGCTGGATCTGCACTTCGACAACCATTTCTGGCTGGAGCACCTGCCCCGGCGCTACGCCGAACTGCACGGCATGAGCCTGGCCATGGCGCAGCTGGAACTGACGCCGCTGTTCGAACGCAACGCGGGCAAGCTGCAGTGGTACTGCCTGGACTTCTGGAGCGCCGAGCTGAAGCTGTCGGTGCGCGAACTGAAGCTTGAGACCGCCCACCTCATCGCCCTGCGCCCGGACGCCGGCACCTTCCTGGCGGCGATCAGGCAGGCCGGCAAGCGGGTGGTGATGATCACCAACGCACACCGCGATTCGCTGTCGCTGAAACTGGAGCGGGTCGAACTGGCGCCGTATTTCGAGCGGCTCATCAGTTCACATGACTACGGTTTCCCCAAGGAGAGCCCGCAGTTCTGGGACGCGTTGCGGGCGGACCTGCGGTTCGACCCGGCGCGCAGCCTGTTCATCGACGACACCTTGCCGATCCTGCGCAGCGCCCGGGATTTCGGCGTGGCGCATCTGCTGGCGGTGAAGGAGCCGGACAGCCGCAAAGGGCCGAAGGACACGGCGGAGTTTGCGGCGGTGGGGGATTACCGGGATCTGATTGCGGGCCTGTAGGAGGCCCGACTGGCGAGGGAGCACGCTCCCTCGCCACAAGGTCATTCGGGGATGCGCAGCACCTGGCCCGGATAGATCTTGTCCGGATGCGACAGCATCGGCTTGTTGGCCTCGAAGATCTTGTTGTATTTGTTGGCGTCGCCGTACTCGGCCTTGGAGATCGCGCTGAGGGTGTCGCCCTTCTTCACCGTGACGAAACGCGCGGCCGAGGCGACCGGCCCGGTCACGGTGATCTGGTCGTCCACGCTGCCGACCCCGGCGATGTTGCCCAGGGCCAACAGGATCTTTTCCTTCTCCTCCTGGCTCCCCACCTCACCGGTGACGGTGACCTTGTCGCCGTCCACGGTCGCCTGGACGTTCGGGTTGCCCAGGCCGACCTTGCTGATGTGATCCTTCAGCTGATCGCTGGCGTTGGCGTTGCCCGGCGTCAGCAGGTCGATCAGTTTCTCGCCCGCCTCTTTCACAAAACTGAAAATGCTCATCGTGTTCTCTCCATGGAATCAAGGGTCAGTCGACAAAGCCTAGACCACCGCGCGCGGAGCCGGTTCCGGCCCGACCAATGACCCTGCCCCCGCGCAGGCGTTAGAATCGCCCACCCCCAAAGCCGCGCCACGGAGCGAAGATGGACATCAAGCAGCTGAAATTCCTCATCGCCCTCGACGAGACCCGCCACTTCGGCCAGGCTGCGGCCCGTTGCCACGTCACCCAGCCGACGCTGTCGATGCGCCTGCGCAGCCTTGAGGACGAGCTGGACCTGCCGCTGGTCAACCGTGGCCAGCGCTTCGAAGGCTTCACGGCGCCGGGAGAGCGGGTGCTGGCCTGGGCGCGCACGGTGCTGGCGGCCTACGACGGCCTGCAGGCCGAAGCGGCGGCTTGCCGCGGCAACCTGATCGGCACATTGCGGCTGGGGGTCGTGCCGTTGTCGAGTTTCGACGCCGTGCCGTTGATGCGCCGCCTGCACGGGCAGCACCCGAACCTGCGCTTCGAGCTGTCGTCGCTCAGTTCCGAGCAGATCCTCGAACACCTGGCCAACAACCGCATCGACCTAGGCGTGTCCTACCTGGACCGCCTGGACAGCGAGCGCTTCGAGTCCCTCGAACTGAGCGAGACCCGCATGGGCCTGCTCTACGATCAGCGCTTCTTCACCTTCGGCGAGGCGCCGCTGAGCTGGGAGTCGCTGATCGAACTGCCGCTGGGCATGCTCACCAGCGGCATGCATTTTCGCCAGTCCATCGACCACAACTTCCACAGCCGCGGCCTGACCCCGCAGCCCTTGCTGCAGACCGACGCCGTCCATCAATTGCTGCAAGCCGTGCACGGCGGCCTGTGCTGCGCCGTGATGCCGCTGGACGGCGGCCTGGAAAACCTCACCGATCACCTGCGCCTGCAACCGATCGAAAACGCCCGCACCCTCGCGCCGCTAGGCCTGATCATGCGGCGTGGGGCACCCCGTTCGGCGTTGGCCGAGGCCTGTTTCGCGCTGTACCGGAAATCGCCGGCGGCCGCTTGATCGACGGCATCTATCGGAAGATCGACACTAGCGATTAGACGCGACAACTTGACGCGCCTAGGCTTAACGTTGATCAATCCGTCGGTGATGCCATGAACGCCAAGCGCCCTGCCTGCGCGGCGCCTGCTGTCGAAACGGGCGCGCCCGCCGCAAGCCGCACCTACAGCTACTGCGACCTTCCCCTGAGCGAATCGGCCGACACCGCCCTGGCCGAGGAAGTCGCCTTGGCGATCGCCTACAACGGCATCAGCCAGGCCGTGATGCTGGTGAGCCCGACCGACCTGGAAGACTTCATCGTCGGCTTCAGCCTGGGCAGCGGCATCATCGAAGACGCCGCCGACATCTATGACCTGCAACTGACCGGCTCCGGCCAGGCGCAGTACGCGCAGGTGACCATCGCCAACCGCGCCTTCTGGAACCTCAAGCAACAGCGTCGGCAACTGGCCGGCACCAGCGGCTGCGGGTTGTGCGGCGTGGAAGCGGTGGAACAGGCGCTGCCCGAACTCGCCGTGCTGCCCGGCGCGCCCTTGCCGCCGCCGCAATGGCTCGACGGCCTGCGCCAGCGCATCAGCGAGTTCCAGCCGCTGGGCCAGCACTGCGGCGCCGTGCATGCGGCGGTGTTCATGAACGCCAACGGCGAGTTGCTGCTGGGCCGTGAAGACATCGGCCGGCACAACGCCCTCGACAAACTGATCGGCGGCCTGGTGCGGCAAAAGATACCCACAGCCGGCGGCGCGGCGATCGTCACCAGCCGCTGCAGCCTCGAACTGATCCAGAAAGTCCTGCGGGCCGGCATCCAGACCCTCGTCAGCCTGTCGGCGCCCACCGGCCTTGCGGTGCAGTGGGCCCGCCGCCACAACCTCAATCTCATCCACCTGCCGCAGAAGAACGCGCCGCGGGTGTACAGCCCAGAAAGGGAGAAACACCTGTGAGCCAACATCATCAAGCCGACCAGAAACCCGTCCCGCGCTACAAGCCGTACAAAGGCCCGGCCGGCGGATGGGGCGCCCTGATCAGCGTGGCCCAGGCCTGGCTGACCAGCGACAACGCGCTGAAGAACCTGCGCATGATGCTCAAGACCAACCAGAACGGCGGCTTCGACTGCCCCGGCTGCGCCTGGGGCGATTCGCCGGAAAGCGGGATGGTGAAGTTCTGCGAGAACGGCGCCAAGGCCGTGAACTGGGAAGCGACCAAGCGCCGGGTGGACGCGAAGTTCTTCGCCAAGCACAGCGTCACCGCGCTGCTGGAGCAAAGCGACTATTGGCTGGAGTACCAGGGCCGCCTGACCGAGCCTCTGGTCTACGACGCCGAAACCGACCGCTACAAGGCCATCGCCTGGGACGACGCCTTCGCGCTGATCGGCAAGCACCTGCAAGCCCTGTCGAGCCCGGACCAGGCCGAGTTCTACACCTCCGGCCGGGCCAGCAACGAAGCGGCGTACCTCTATCAGCTGTTCGTGCGCGCCTACGGCACCAACAACTTCCCCGACTGCTCGAACATGTGCCACGAGGCCAGCGGCGTGGCGCTGGCGCAGAGTGTCGGCGTCGGCAAGGGCACCGTGACCTTCGATGACTTCGAGCACGCCGACGCGATTTTCGTCTGGGGCCAGAACCCCGGCACCAACCACCCGCGGATGCTCGAACCGCTGCGCGAGGCGGTCAAGCGCGGCGCCCAGGTGGTGTGCATCAACCCGTTGAAGGAACGCGGACTGGAGCGCTTCCAGCACCCGCAGCATCCGCTGGAAATGCTGACCAACGGCGACAAGCCCACCAACACTGCGTATTTCCGTCCGGCCCTGGGCGGGGACATGGCGGTGCTGCGCGGCATGGCCAAGTTCCTTCTGCAATGGGAGCGCGATGCGCAGAAGGCCGGCTCGCCCGCCGTGTTCGACCACGGCTTCCTCAATGAACACAGCGTCAACGTGCTGGACTACCTCGCCGTCGTCGACGACACGCCGTGGGAACAGATCGTTGCGCAATCGGGCCTGACCCTGGTGGAGATCGAACAGGCCGCGCGGATGTACGCCAAGGGCAAGAGCGTGATCATGTGCTGGGCGATGGGCATCACCCAGCACCGCCACTCGGTGCCGACCATCCAGGAAATCGCCAACCTGATGCTGCTGCGCGGCAACATCGGCAGGCCCGGCGCCGGCCTGTGCCCGGTGCGCGGCCACAGCAACGTGCAGGGCGACCGCACCATGGGCATCAACGAGCGTCCGCCGGCGGCGTTCCTCGACGCCCTGGAGCGACGCTTCCAGTTCAAGGTGCCGCGCCACAACGGTCACAACGTGGTCGAGGCGATTCACGCCATGGCCGAAGGGCGCGCCAAGGTGTTCATCGGTCTGGGCGGCAACTTCGCCCAGGCCACCCCGGACAGCCCGCGCACCTTCCAGGCCCTGCGCAACTGCGACCTGACCGTGCAGATCAGCACCAAGCTCAACCGCAGCCACCTGGCCCACGGCAAGGATGCGCTGATCCTGCCGTGCCTGGGCCGCACCGACATCGACCTGCAGGGCGAAGGCCCGCAAGCGGTCACCGTGGAAGACTCTTTCAGCATGGTGCACGCCTCCAACGGCCAGTTGCAGCCGCTGTCGAACCAGATGCGTTCGGAACCGTCGATCATCGCCGGCATCGCCGCCGCGACCCTGGGCAGCAAGCCTGTGGACTGGAACTGGCTGGTGGCCGACTACCGGCGCATCCGCGACCTGATCGCCGACACCATTCCGGCCTTCAAGGACTTCAACGAGAAGGTCAAGAACCCGGGCGGCTTCTACCTCGGCAACACCGCCGGCGCACGCAAGTGGAACACGGCCTCGGGCCGGGCCAACTTCAAGGCCAACGCCCTGCCCAAGGACCTGATCCACGAACGCACCCGCGCCACGGGGCAACTGCCGGACCTGATCCTGCAGTCGATGCGCTCCCACGATCAGTACAACACCACCATCTACGGCCTCGACGACCGCTACCGCGGCGTGAAGGGCCAGCGCGACGTGCTGTTCGCCAACGAAGCCGACATCATCCGCCTGGGCTTCAAGCCGGGCCAGAAGGCCGACATCGTGTCGCTGTGGGAGGATGGCCGCGAGCGTCGGGTGAAGGGCTTCACCCTGTTGGCGTTCGACATTCCCGCCGGGCAGGCGGCAGCCTACTATCCGGAAGTGAACCCGCTGGTGCCCCTGGAAAGCGTCGGCGACGGCAGCCATACGCCGACCTCGAAGTTCATCGCGATCCGCCTGGAGGCCGCGAGCGAAACCGGGCTGATCCTGTCCAAGTCTGCGTGACGGCGGCGAGGGAGCTCGCTTGCGCGGGAGTCCGAAGGGCTCCCGTTTGGGGGCCGCTGCGCGGTCCGGCGGGAGCAGGCTCCCTCGTCACGGCGCATTTTCGAACGCCCACAAAAAAGGCCGCTTCTGCATGAAAGCGGCCTCTTCGAAGTAGCTAAAGACCGGTGAAAATCGGTTAAGTTCCACCCAAAAAACAATAACTTAGCGAATTGTGCACAAGTCGTGCTACTCGTCGGATTTCGATTGTCACGCCTATTCCAGAGCCTCAGGATCGCGCCGTCATCCCTTTGAGGCTCCGCTATGAAGTTCTCCTCGATTCTCTTGTTGTCCCTTGGCCTGGTCAGTGGCATCGCCTCTGCCGGAGGCACCACTGAAGCAGGCGTGGGCGGCGCATTGGGCGGGGTGCTTGGTTCGGTCGTCGGCCAGTCCTTGGGCGGCAGCACCGGCTCCACCATCGGCGCGGCCTTGGGCGGCGCGGGCGGCAGTGCGGTCGGCGCAGACAAACGCAGCCGCGGCGAAGCCGCCATCGGCGGTGCGCTGGGCGCAGCCGGCGGCAACGTGGTCGGCCGCAGCATGGGCGGCACCACCGGCAGCCTGATCGGCGCAGCGGCAGGCGGCGGCGCCGGCGGCGCGCTGGGCAACTACATGGGCAACAAGAGCGATGACGAAGACCGTCGTTACGACCGCCGTCATGATGACCGTCGCTACTACCGCGACCATCACCCTGGCCGTGGCCACGCCTACGGCCACCGCAAGCATCACCGCTACTACCGCGACTGAGGCGTCAGCGCCCCGTTGCCCGGTGAACAGAGAAAACGCAGCCTGAAGGCTGCGTTTTTTTTTGCCTGTCACACCACCAGGAACTCCAGTGCCTGACGGAGCTGCGGCGGAACCGGCACTGGCCGGTTGCTGGCCCGGTCGACGAACACATGGACGAATCGCCCGGCGGCGCAGGCTTCGCTTTCGCCCGCCTTGAACACCGCCAGTTCGTACTGCACCGAACTGTTGCCCAGCTTGCCGACCCGCAGACCGACTTCGATCAGGTCCGGGAACGCGACCGAGGCGAAGTAGTCGCACGACGAACTGACCACGAACCCCACGACCTCCCCTTCATGGATATCCAGCCCGCCCACATGGATCAGATACGTGTTCACCGCCGTGTCGAAGAAGCTGTAGTAGGTGACGTTGTTGATGTGGCCGTAGGTGTCGTTGTCGTTCCAACGGGTGGTGATCGGCTGGAAGTGCGGGTAGTCGCTGCGTTGCGGCATCGGACTGGACATCGGTGTCGCCTCCTGAAGTCGGGTGGTGAGTTTAAGGACAAGTCCGTGTCGCTTCCAATCGCCGGCAGGCTCGCGCCTCAGTCATCGGCGAATCCCTTGCCCTGCGCCGCCAGCTCACCGATCAACCGCGCCGGCTTCCACTGATCCCCCTGCCGGGTCTCCAAGGCCAACAAGCGCTGATGGATGTCCGCCAGCCCTTGGGAATCTGCCCAGGCCATCGGCCCGCCCTTGTCCGCCGGGAAACCGTAGCCGTTCAGGTACACCAGATCGATGTCATGGGCGGAGCCGGCAATGCCTTCCTGAAGAATCTTCGCCCCCTCGTTGACCAGCGCCAGCAGGCACCGCTCCAGAATTTCCTCAGGCCCGATCACGCGACGATGGAAGCCCAGCCGTTCGCTGACCTCCAGCACCAGCGCATCCACCTCGGGATCATGTTCGGCCTGCCGGCTGCCCGGCTCATAACGGTAGTAGCCGCTACCGGATTTCTGGCCGAACCGCCCGAGTTCGCACAAGCGGTTGTCCACTTGGATCTCCGGGGCGTCCTGCCCCTTGCCGGCCAGTTCCCGGGCCCGCCATTCCAGGTCGATGCCGACCACGTCATACATGCGAAACGGCCCCATGGCGAAGCCGAAGCCCTGCAAGGCGGCGTCGACCTGCTGTGGATAAGCGCCCTCCAGCAGCATTTTGCGGGCTTCAAGCACATAAGGGTGCAGCATGCGGTTGCCGATGAAACCGTGGCAATTGCCCGAGACCACGCTCACCTTGCCCATGCGCGTGCCCAGCGCCAGCGCCGCCTCCAGCACCGCAGGCGAGGTCTGCGCGCCGCGCACGATCTCCAGCAGTTTCATGATGTGCGCCGGGCTGAAGAAATGCAGGCCCAGCACCTGGGCCGGCCGCCGCGTCGCGGCGGCGATCGCATCGATGTCCAGCGCCGAGGTGTTGCTGGCCAGCAGCGCCTCGGGCTTGAGCAGGCCGTCGAGCTCGCGGAAGAGCTTCTGCTTGAGCTCCAGGTTTTCGTACACCGCTTCGATCACCAGATCGACATTGCGGATCGCGATGCAGTCCGCCGCCGATGTGATGCGGGCGAGGCGCACGTCGGCCTCGGCCTGCTCGATGCGCCCTTGGCGCACGTTGTGGGCGTAGGTGTCGGCTACGGCGGCCAGCGCCTGCTCCAGCATCTGCGGATTGTTGTCGACCCACTGCACCGTCACGCCGGCATTGGCCAGGCACATGACGATGCCGCGCCCCATGGTGCCGGCGCCGACCACGGCGGCCTGGCGGATTTCGAAGGATGTCTGGCTCATCGTTGTTCTCTTGTTGGCGACCCGAAGACAGGTTTCACCCTAGTCAACCGATGGCCGTTTTAGAAGCCCGTTCCCGTGATGATCGACATTCAGCGGATGGATGCGGCCACGCCACATTCTCGGCTCCCACAGGAATCACGGGCGAATGCAGAACCTGCGATCACCGCAGCGTCGGATCCGCCGGCCAGGTGCCGCTCCACCCAGGCGCGCACCTCGGCATAGGGATAGGCTTCCAGCGTCCCATGGCCGGCAATCGTCCGCGCCTTGAGACGGGTGAACAACGGCGCGCCGATGCCGCAGAGGAACCGGGTCAGCCGTTGCGCCGAAGGTGGGTTGCCCGTGTGCTGTCCGTGCCTGTGGATAAAAGCCTCGCACAATGCCGCGAAGGACTTATCCACAAGCGCCGGCAACTCGGGCGGCGCGGGCAGCCGCGCGACCTCGCCGTCGCATACCGAACAGTGCCCGCACTGCACCGGCGCATCATGGTCGCCGAAGTGTTCGGCCAATCGGCGCCCCAGGCAGCGATCCGAGGCGAACAGGTCGAGCATGGCGTGTATCCGCGCCACCTCGGCACTCTCGTGGCGGGAGAAATGCCCATGCAACTCGCGGCTCAAGGCCTGGCTGTCGAAGCCGCTGTCCAGCACGCCGTAGACCTCGGTCATCTGCTTGCTTTCCAGCTCGATCCAGCACTTTTCCTGAAAGTGGTCCAGCGCCTTCACCACCCGGCCCCGCTCGGCGCCGTACTGTCGGGACAAGGCGTGGAAATCCACCGTGGCCCAGGTGCGCGCGCGGGGCGAGGCCTGGATGAGCGCTGCGACGAAGGCCCGGCGCTCGCCGTCGAAACGCTCCAGCAACGCCTCCGGCTCCAGCAGGTACTTGAAGCGGTACTCGGCGTAATAGGCGTAGCGCGGCGCAATCAGCCCCTTCAGTTCCAATTGCACCAACAGCGTCTTGAGCGGCAGCGCGCGGATGTTGCTCCGGTCCGCCAGCGGGCCTTGCATGAACTCCCACTGGCCTTGCCCGGCCGCCAGCACTTCGTCCAGCACGCAACGGATGCCGTCCTGTTCCGGCGTGTCGCCGTACACGAAGTTCTCCAGCACGTTCAGGCTGTCGCGGTTGGCCAGCACCAGGCACTCCGAGCGTTGCCCGTCACGCCCCGCGCGTCCGATTTCCTGGCTGTAGTTCTCGATGGATTTGGGCAGGTCGAAATGCACCACGTGGCGGATGTCCCGCTTGTCGATGCCCATGCCGAACGCGATGGTGGCGACGATGCAGTTGGTCTGCCCGGCCATGAAGCGCTTCTGCACCGCCTCCCGCCGGTCGCCCGGCAACCCGGCGTGATAGGCCTCGGCGGGAATGCCGTGACGCTCCAGGTGCTCGGCGATCTGCTCGGCGGTCTTTTGCAGGGTGACGTAGACGATGCCCGGCCGGCCCGCACGCTCGCCCAGCCACTCCACCAGCCTGCGGCGCTTGTCCTGGCCCTGCACCGGTTCCACCCGCAGGTCGAGGTTGGGCCGGTAGAAGCCGGTGGTCACCACATCCCCGGCGGCGATGGCGAACCGGGCCTGCATGTCGGCGATGACCTGCGGCGTCGCCGTGGCGGTCAGCAGCAAGGCCTGCGCAATGCCGAACCGGCGCTGGTAGTCCGGCAGCTTGAGGTAGTCGGGACGGAAGTTGTGGCCCCACTCCGAGATGCAATGGGCCTCGTCCACCACCAGCAACGAGATCGGCACCTGCTGGAGGAAATGGCGGAAACGCTCGTTCTTCAGGCGCTCCACGGAGACCATCAGGATCTTCAGTTCGCCGGAGCGGGCACGGGCCATCACGGCATTGGCCTCGTCGCGGCTTTGCGCCGAGTCGATGCTGCCTGCCGCAATGCCGAGGCGCGCAAGGAACGCCAACTGATCCTGCATCAGCGCCAGCAACGGAGAAATCACCAGGGTCAGGTGCGGCAGCAGCAACGCCGGCAACTGGTAGCACAGGGACTTGCCGGAGCCGGTGGGGAAGATCGCCGCCGCCGAGCGCCCGGCCAGCACCGCGCCGACCGTGGCCTCCTGGCCGGGACGAAACTGTGGATAACCGAAGACCCGCTTCAGGGTGTCGTGCATGGGCTGTCGCTCCTTGACCGCTGACGTGACCACAGCCTAGCGGACGACCGCAGCGCGTCGAGGGAAGGTCGGGGGCAAATCGATACGGAATGATACAGCCTCGCAGAGGGCCTCGGCGCGTGCATCAAAAGACACACTTTACCGGTCGCCGACGCGCCGGCCGGAGGCTAGGGTGGCCGTTCATTGACCTGCGTTTACCTGCATCGCGCCATGACGGCGGATGTGCGCACGTCATCCGCAAAGGAATCGCCCATGCTGCACAGACTGACCTTGACCCTCGCCTTGCTCCTCGCACCGCCGCTGCTGACCGGCTGCGTGCCGGTTCCCGAAGACTTCCAGCCCCAGGCCGGGATCGCGCAGCCCGGCACCGCCAGCATGGCGTAGAGCCCGCCGCACTTCAGGGCTGCAGAGAGGCCACCCGCAGTTGCTCGTTCACCGCCTGCTCATGCAGGCCTTGACTGCGGCTGGCCCACAGCGCGTGGGCGGGGCTGATATCGCCGGTGAACGCCGCCGCCAACTGGCGCAGGTCGGCGACGTTGCGCACCCGCGGGCAGAACGCTTGTCCGTCGCAGTTCTGGCTGGCGTTGCGGTAAGTGCCCAACAAACCTTCCCACAGGCCGTCTCGCACCCGGCGGATCGACTCCAGCCGCACCTGCGGCACCTCCAGGCGCCGCCTCAGCCCCTGCTCGTCCAGCGCTTCGCTGGCCAGCAGCGCCTTGGCGAACATCAGCACTTCGGCACGGGAGGCCGTATCGACGCTCGCCTGGCTGGTCAGCGCGTCCGGCCAGCCGCTGCGCTCAAGATTCGTCAGCACCAGCGCATTGCCCGCATCGGAAGCGATGCCCGGGCGGCAAGCGCCCACCCACAACAACAAGATCGAGGCCATTCTTAGCCACTGCATACCCAATTCCCTTCAAGCGTGTATCGGACGCACTGAAACGCCCTACGGATTCTGGCGCGCACCATACAGAGGTTTCACAAGAATCGCCTGAGAATCGGGTAGGAAAATTGACCGCTAAGGGTTTCGCCCTGAAAACACGGCGAAAGCGCGTAGGGCAAATCCCCAATCGCCGGTAAAACCCTTACAAAGCCTGTCCATTGCGGCTGTCTTGTCCCACCTTCACGTGCACTCCTATAGTGACCGGCGCAACTGCAGCGTGACTTCGTACAGGACACCTCCGAGCCATGAACACGTTCAACCCGATGCCCGACCGCTATCGTCCCCTCAAGACCAGTTACAACGACAGCCCGACACTGGTCATCGACACCGAAGCCCGTCACGGCGATCTGCTCGATGCGGCGCAACAGCGCATCCGCGCCGCCAGCGATCTGCTGGAAACCCTTTACTGCATGTGTTTCAAGCAGGCGGATGTCAAAGACATCCCCAACATCGTCAATGCCCTTTATTTGTTGACCCAAGACGGCTGTGAACTTCTTGAAGTCGCGAAACAGCAACTAAGTCACACCGGCTAAATTAATAAACTAAACAAATCCAGCAATAATCCATTGCTTCAGCTGCACAACGACGACAACTAGCCTGTTTGCTCTTACATTATTCAAGAGCAACATCATGACAACTTTGACCATTTTCTTCTGCGGCACCGGCTCGACCAAGTTCGACACGACCCATGCCAACTATTGGGACGGCGAACTGGTGTCTTCCCTCGCCGCCCGACACACCGGCCGCGAGTTCGCCGAGTGGATCGTGGTCGACGGCCCCGGCACCGGCAACCTGCAGGCCGACGAACTGTTTGTGCAGAACAAGGACTACGGGCTCAGCGGCACGCTGTTCGGCAAAGGCTGGGAGGAGAACGTCCAGCATGCGGTCAACATCATCAAGGGCAAATGCACCTGGCAGCGCCTGCGCCTGACAGAGGCCGAGTACACCCGCCTCAAGGCGGCGGGCATTCCTATCGAAGACGTGAAGGCCGAAGGATCCTGGTTCTGGCGAAAGTACAACTACGGCGAACGCAGCATCACCCAACAGGCCCTTCAGGAACAGATCATCAAGACCTTCCGCAAGGACGGCGTCATTCCCACCCAGGTCAATCTCGTGGGCTGGAGCCGGGGAGGCATCAGTTGCCATATGCTGGCCAATGCGATGTACAACGATGCGCAACTTGCCCACATTCCGGTGAACATCTTCGCCATTGATCCGGTGCCGGGGATCGGCAACTTCCAGGAACACCGGGTCAAGCTCAACCGCAACGTGAAAGAGTATGTCGGGTTCTATGCCCGGGACGAACGCTCCAAAGGCTTCAGTTGCGTGATCCCGCAAACCGCCGTCGGCACCCGCACCCATGTCTTTCCGATGCCCGGCCGCCACGCCACCCTGGTCGGCAACGCGTCCGCCGACGGCGTCAGCGGCCCCAAGGCGCTGGCCGAACCCGGCCGCATCGTGCGCCATTTCGTCGAGACCTGCCTGCAACGCTGGGGCACCCCGCTGGCCAAGACGCTCAAGCTGAACGACGCGGACATCAAGACCCATACCGACGCGATGCTGCGTGACGCCGCGAAATACAAGCTCATGGAGAAGTGCTCCTACACCTGGTTCACCGAACTGGACGAAGGCGAGCGCCAGGTCTCGCTCGGCAGCAACGGAGTCAGGTTCTCGGCGGTGAAGGGCGGGATCTATGCGCCGCAAAGCGGGCTGGCGACCAGCCTGCTGGATGTGGGGGCGTATCGGCACATTTATTGAGACCGGAAATGTCGCCGCGACGGTAGCGGTCTGCTGCATTCATACAACGGCACCCGCTCGGCTGGTTTGGCGAGATCCAATGGACGAACCACTCTCAGCCGATGCAGGACATCAGAAAGGACGACACCTTTTTCTGCACCGCAGAGCGGATTCTTCCAGAAGCCGAGAAGATTTTCCTCAGCCTGGAACGCTCGGCATGGCTTACGGGAACAGACAGGCATGAGTTGGTGGTGAAGGTTGATTCGCTCATCGCCTGAGCGACATCCTTCCGGAGCCCTGACGGCGCCCACAAAAAAGCCGCCCCGAGGGGCGGCTTTTTCATGCGCAGGACCTGGCCTTACAGCTTCGGCCCGGCAGCCTTGATCGCGTCGCTCACTTCGAACTTCTTGAAGTTCTCGATGAACAGAGCGGCCAACGCTTTGGCGGCTTCGTCGTAGGCAGCCTTGTCAGCCCAGGTGTTGCGCGGGTTGAGCAGATTGGTTTCGACGCCCGGCACGGCCAGCGGCACGTCCAGGTTGATGGTGTCCAGGTGCTCGGTTTCGGCACCGATCAGCGCGCCGCTCTGGATCGCTGCGATCACCGCGCGGGTGGTCGGGATGTTGAAGCGTTTGCCGACGCCGTAGCCACCGCCGGTCCAGCCGGTGTTGACCAGGTAGACCTTGGAGTTGAAGCCCTTGATGCGCTTGATCAGCAGCTCGGCGTACTCACCGGCCGGGCGCGGGAAGAACGGCGCGCCGAAGCAGGTGGAGAAGGTCGACTTGATGCCGCTGCCCGAACCCATTTCGGTCGAACCCACCAGTGCGGTGTAGCCGGACAGGAAGTGGTAGGCCGCTTGCTCGTTGTTCAGGATCGACACGGGCGGCAGAACGCCGGTCAGGTCGCAGGTCAGGAAGATCACGGCGTTCGGCTCGCCGCCCAGGTTCTTCTCCGAACGCTTGGCGACGTGCTCCAGCGGGTAGGCTGCGCGGCTGTTCTGGGTCAGGCTGACATCGGCGTAGTCGGCGTGCTTGGCGTCGTCGATGACGACGTTCTCCAGCACCGCGCCGTGCTTGATGGCTTTCCAGATCACCGGCTCGTTCTTCTCGGACAGGTCGATGCACTTGGCATAGCAACCGCCTTCGATGTTGAACACCACGCCTTCGCCCCAACCGTGTTCGTCGTCACCGATCAGGTAACGGCTTTCGTCGGCGGACAGGGTGGTCTTGCCGGTGCCGGACAGACCGAAGAACAGGGTCACGTCGCCTTCTTCGCCGATGTTGGCGGCGCAGTGCATCGGCAGCACGTCGGCGGCCGGCAGCAGGAAGTTCTGCACGGAGAACATGGCTTTCTTCATTTCACCGGCGTAACGCATGCCGGCGATCAGCACTTTCTTCTGGGCGAAGTTGATGATCACGCAACCGTCGGAGTTGGTGCCGTCACGCTCCGGCACGCACTCGAAGTTGGCGACGTTGAGCACTTGCCACTCTTCGCGGCCGGCCGGGTTGTACTGCGCAGGGTTGATGAACAGGCAACGGCCGAACAGGTTCTGCCAGGCGGTCTGGGTGGTCATCTTCACGGCCAGGTAGTGCTCGGCCGCCGCGCCTACATGCACGTGGGAAACGAAGTGCTCTTGCGCATTGTTGAAGGCTTCGACCCGGGCCCACAGCGCGTCGAACTTGTCGGCCGGGAACTTGCGGTTGATCGGGCCCCAGGCGATGGCGGCCTGGGTGGAAGGCTCTTCAACGATGAAACGGTCGACTGGCGAGCGGCCGGTGCGGTGACCGGTGCGGACAACCAGGGCGCCGGTATCGGCAAGCTCGCCCTCACCGCGGTTCAGGGCTTCTTTTACCAGATCATCAACACTCAGATCGGTGTACACGGCGTTATTGGCTTGCGTCATGAGTTTCCCCGTCGGCCAGTGGCCGAGTGTGCTCCAAACGTTTTGTAGTAGAAAGTCGTGCACTACTACCGCGAAAAAAGTGCGCCGGATTATGCCAGAAAAGCCCAAAAAGAGTAGGGCCCTCCCGTCGTAACGGCGTTAATCCGTCGCCGGGCAGTGAATTTACCTGCGCTGAACCGTTTTAGTGCCGGGTATCTGACGGTGTCTCGACACCCGCGCCGGCGAACAATTGAGCGATATCCGCTGCGTCGAACAGGTACCGCTCGTTGCAGAACTGGCAATCGATCTCGACCTGGCCGCCGTGTTCGGCCACCAGCTGCTGCGCGTCCTCCAGGCCCAGGCTGACCAACGCATTGCCCGAACGCTCCCGGGAGCAACTGCAGCGGAAACGCAGTTTCTGCACGTCGAACAGGCGCACCTGCTCTTCATGGTAGAGGCGGTGGAGCACGGTTTCGTTGTCCAGGCTCAGCAGTTCGTCGGCGGTCAGGGTGCTGGCCAGCGCGGTGATGTGCTGCCAGCTCGCGGCGCGTTCCTCTTCGTCCTTCAGGCGGTCGGCCGGCAGTTGCTGCAGCAGCAGGCCCCGGGCGCGGCGGCCGTCGGCGTACAGCTTGAAGCGGGTGCCCACCTGCTGGGACATGACGAAGTAGTTGGTGAAGCAGTCGGACAGGGTCTCGCCGTCGAGGTCGACGATGCCCTGGTAGCGCTGGCCGGCGGTCGGGTCGACGGTCAGGGCCAGCACGCCGTTGGGCATCAGGTCGGCCAGGGAGGCGTTCGGCGCGATCTGATCGGCGTGGTAGCGGGCCAGGCCACGGATCTCGCGCTCGCTGGAGCACTCGATCATCAGCAGCGGCACCGGGCCTTCGGAGCGGGCCTGAAGGATCAGCAGACCGTCGAACTTCAGGGTGCCCACCAGCAGCGAGGCGGCCGCCATGAGCTCGCCCAGCAACTGCGCCACCGGCTCCGGATAGGGGTGCTTGGCGAGGACTTCGGCGTAGCTGCGCTCCAGCGCCACCAGTTCGCCGCGGGTGTCGCTGTCATCGAAGATGAAGCGTTGGGTGTAGTCGGTATCCGGGAAATCGGTCATGGGCTCGGTATCTGAATAAGATGACAAAATGGTTACAAGAGATGAAAATTTGCGCTTCTTGGCACCCTTTTTGGTGCGCTCGTTCTGCCACGGGAGGCATTTTATGAACAATCCGGGTTTGTTCCAATCAAGGTGGAACCTCGGCCGGCTGGTTCTGTGCAACGCGGTGCCGTTGGCACTGCTGGCTTTCTGGTTATGGCCTACGGGCCAGATGCTGTGTTCGGTTTTCGACGAGTGGCTGTTCCGCTCACTCAACGCGCCATTGGCCAGCAACCCCATATGGCTCCACATCTGGGCAATTGCAAGTCTGCGCCCTTTCGACATCGTGGTCGGCCTGATCCTTCTGACGCTGCTGATCAAGGGCGACTGGGTCTTCAAGGCCACCGACGTGCGCCGCGCCTTCTTCGGTTTCTTCTCGATCCTGCTGCTGATGGTGGTCATCCGCGCCCTGTTCTCCAAGTTCGCCGACCACATGGGCTGGCAGCACAGCAGCCCGTCGATGGTGCTGGAGGGTGCGGTGCACATCAGCGACTTCTTCCCGCACCTGGAAAAGACCTGGGAGCTGAAGGACCGCTCGAGCCAGAGCTTCCCCGGTGACCACGCTTCGGTGCTGCTGATCTGGGCGCTGTTCATGGGCGTGTTCAGCCGCACCGCCGGCCAGCGTCTGACGGTCTGGGGCCTGGCGCTGCTGTTCATGCTGCCGCGGCTTGTGGCCGGCGCGCATTGGGGCCAGGACGACTACATCGGCGGCCTGCTGCTGGCCGTGTGGGCGTTGGGCTGGGGCTACTGCACACCGTTTGCGCACCACGCCGCGAACTTCTGGCTGAAGGTGACGGCACCGGTCTTCGCCCTGCTGGGCAAGTTGCCCGTGGTGTCGCGGATGAGTGTGGTGCGCGGCGTCTGATACCGCCTCGGTTGCGGGCAGGCTCGCTCCCCCACTGATCGACCGGGCCTGCCCTGAAGCCAACGAAACAGCGGCGTCATTCGCCGCTGCTGCTCCCACGAAACTTGAACAGGTCCCGCCGCTGTTTCTTGCTCGGCTTGCCGTCGGTGCTCACCCCCAGCGCGCCGGCCTTGCGCATCGCCGCTGCCGCTTCGCGCTTGGCGACGCTGGCGTCGGTCTCGGCATACAGCGTCTGCGCCTCGGGCGCGCCGCGGCGCACGATCGACAACGCCTGAACCACCACCGTGCGCTCATCGAAGCCGGTGCGGATCTCGAATTCATCGCCGATGCGTGGCTCTTTGCCAGGCTTGCAACGCTCCCCCCGACAATGCACCTTGCCGCTCTCGATGGCCGCCTTGGCCAACGCACGGGTTTTGTAGAACCGCGCCGCCCACAGCCATTTGTCGAGACGGACCTTGTCGTCCTCTTCGCTTTTTTGTGCCATGGATTTTCCTCATTCTGAAATATTGGTGAACTGTACTACCGTTTCTGTCGTGCCATGAACGGCGCCGTCCCGGATTACAATCCGGCCCGCAGATATCTGTCGCCTTTTAACCCTTATTCTGCGTGAATACCGCCATTGCGGCCCCCGGGCCGGACGGTCTCACCGGCTGAGCATTTTTTTGAAGACATTTGACCATTTGACCGTCGTCGGTCTGCGCGAGTGGGTGGCGCTCCCGGATCTGGGAGTGGCGGGCCTGCGGGCGAAGATCGACACCGGCGCCAGCACCTCCAGCCTCCACGCCACCGACATCGAGCCGTTCGAGCGCGACGGCGAGAAATGGGTGCGATTCACCGCGCACCTGGGCACGGTGGTGCAACTGCGCCACCGGCGCTGCGAAGCGCCGCTGGTCACCCGCAAGACCATCAAGAGCTCCAACGGCCAGGCCCAGGTGCGCTACGTGATCAGCACCACCCTGGCCCTGGGCGACCGGGTCTGGCCGGTCGAGTTCACGCTCGCCTGCCGCAAGTCCATGCGCTATCGCCTGCTGCTCGGTTCCAAAGCCCTGATCGACGGCCAGCTGGTGGTCAGTCCGGGCGTCAAGTATGTACAAGACAAGCCGGTGTTCCCGGTATCTACCTCCTCCACAGGTGTTGCATGAAGATCGCTGTGCTGTCGCGGAACCCGCGTCTGTATTCCACCCGCCGTCTGGTCGAAGCCGGAACCGAGCGCGGGCATGAAATGGTGGTGATCGACACCTTGCGCGCCTACATGAACATCGCCAGCCACAAGCCGCAGATCCACTACCGCGGCAAGCCGCTGGAAGGCTTCGACGCGGTGATCCCGCGGATCGGCGCGTCGGTGACGTTCTACGGCTGCGCGGTGTTGCGCCAGTTCGAGATGATGGGGGTGTTTCCGCTCAACGAATCGGTGGCCATCGCCCGTTCGCGGGACAAGCTGCGTTCGCTGCAACTGCTGTCGCGCCGGGGCATCGGCCTGCCCGTGACCGGCTTCGCCCACTCGCCGGACGACATTCCCGACCTGATCGACATGGTCAACGGCGCCCCGCTGGTGATCAAGGTGCTGGAAGGCACCCAGGGCATCGGCGTGGTGCTGTGCGAAACCGCGACCGCCGCCGAATCCGTGATCGAGGCGTTCATGGGCCTGAAGCAGAACATCATGGTGCAGGAGTACATCAAGGAAGCCGGCGGCGCGGACATCCGCTGCTTCGTGGTCGGCGACAAGGTGATCGCGGCGATGAAGCGCCAGGCCAAGCCGGGGGAATTCCGCTCCAACCTGCACCGCGGCGGCAGCGCCAGCCTGATCAAGATCACCCCCGAGGAACGCATGACCGCCCTGCGGGCCGCCAAGGTGATGGGCCTGACCGTGGCTGGCGTGGACATCCTGCGCTCCAATCACGGGCCGCTGGTGATGGAGGTGAACTCCTCGCCCGGCCTGGAAGGGATCGAGACCACCACCGGCAAGAACGTGGCCGGGATCATCATCGAACACCTCGAGAAGAATGCCGGGCCGAACATGACCCGCACCAAAGGCAAGGGGTGAGGGGCAGCTGCAAGCCGCAAGCCGCAAGCCGCAAGCTGCAAGCTGCAAGCTGCAAGCCGCAAGCCGCAAGCCGCAAGCCGCAAGCCTCAAGCTTGAAGCTTGAAGCTTGAAGCTTGAAGCTTGAAGCTTGAAGCCCCCTAAACCGCATCCCGCGGCAGCATCAACCCCAACGGCAACCGCACCCGCGCCTCCAGCCCGCCGCCGGAGCGGTTGCGCAACTCGACGTTGCCGCCGTGCATCGAAGCGATCCGCTTGACGATCGCCAGGCCCAGCCCTGTGCCCTTGCCGCCCCGTGCGCGGTCGCCACGGGTGAACGGGTTGAAGATCGCCTCCAGCTCCGCCGGGTCGATCCCCGCCCCGCGGTCCATCACGCTCAGCACCACATACGGGGCGCTGGTGTCGCCGGACACGTAGGCCGCCACTTCCACGCCGCTGCCCGCATGGTTCAGCGCGTTGCCGATCAGGTTGTTGAGCAAGCGTTTCATCGACACCCGACGCAGCGGGAACGGCTGGATCGGCTCCAGGCGCAGGCGCACCTTTTCCTCGTTCTGGTTGTACGGCGCCGCCACCTCGCGCACCAGGTCGCTCAGGTCCACCTCCTCCACCGTCTCGTCCCGTCCGTCACGGATGAAGGCCAGGAACTGGTCGAGGATCGCGTCCATGTCTTCGATGTCGCGCACCATGTCGTTGGTCAGGTCGGTGCGGTCGCCCATCAGCTCCAGCGACAGGCGCAGCCGGGTGAGCGGCGTGCGCAGGTCGTGGGAAACCCCGGCCAGCATCAGCTCGCGCTCGCGGCCGGCCTGCTCCACGTCTTCGGCCATCTGGTTGAAGGCGCGGTACACCTCGGTCATCTCGCTGGGGGTGTCGCTGATCGGCAGCCGCACGCTGCGGCCCTGGCCGAGTTGCCGGGCGGCATAGACCAGGCGCTTGAGCGGCTGGTTGAGCTGGCTGACGAAGATCCACGCCGACGCAGTGGACAACAGCCCGATGGCCAGGAACCAGCCGAGCACGTTCCAGATCTTCTGCCCGCGCAACGGGTGCGGGTACAGCGGCACCTTCAGCCAGCCGTCGCCCAGGCTCGGCGCCCGCACCCACAAGGCCGGCGGCGAATGCATGCGCAGGCGCACTTCGGTGTCGGCGCCGAGTTCGGCCTGCATCTGCCGCTGGTAGATCTCGCTGTACGGCCAATGCTGCTCGCCTTCCGGCACCCCGGCGCCCACCACCCGGATCAGGGTCGCGGCATCGGCGATCTTCGCGCGGTTCTCTTCGTCGGCCGCCCAATAGGCGCGCAGCGTCAGGGCGACGCCGTGGCTGTACTGGCGGTCCACCAGCACGTCCTCGTTCATCAGCAGGTACACCAGGGTCAGGGCCTTGGAGAACAGCACGACGATGAGCACCAGCCACAGGGTGCGGGAGAAGAAACTTTGGGGGAACCAGACGGGGGTCTTCATGAATAGCCGCTACACGCTTGCAGGAGCGAGCCATGCTCGCACATTGCGGAGGGCGAGTCTGCCGGCGAACATCCGCCAGACCCGCTACTGCAGATCACCGGTCACTTGGTGGAGTTGCCGTCCGGCACGAACACATAACCCACGCCCCAGACGGTCTGGATGTAGCGCGGTTTGGACGGATCGGGTTCGATCATCCGGCGCAGACGGGAAATCTGCACGTCGATGGAGCGCTCCAGCGCATCCCATTCCCGGCCACGGGCCAGGTTCATCAGCTTGTCGCGGGTCAGCGGCTGGCGGGCGTTCATCACCAGTGCCTTGAGCACCGCGAATTCGCCGGTGGTCAGCATGTGCACTTCGTCACCGCGCTTGAGTTCGCGGGTGGCCAGGGACAGCACGTAATCGCCGAAGGTGACGTTTTCGTCTTCGCTGCCCGGTGCGCCCGGCACGGCCGGGGCCTGACGGCGCAGCACCGCCTTGACGCGGGCCATCAGCTCGTCGGGGTTGAACGGCTTGGCCAGGTAATCGTCGGCGCCCAGTTCCAGGCCCTTGATGCGGCTCAACTCGTCGCCCTTGGCGGTGAGCATGATGATCGGAATCTGATTGTTCGCGGCCCGCAGGCGGCGGCATGCGGTCAGGCCGTCTTCGCCGGGCAGCATCAGGTCGAGGACGACCAGGTTGAACACTTCGCGGGACAGCAGGCGGTCCATCTGCTCGGTGTTCGGTACGGCGCGGGCACGGTAGCCCTTGCTGACGAAGAAGCGTTCCAGCAGGCTGCTCAGCCCCGGATCGTCGTCAACGATGAGAATTTTTTCGCCTTCAGCAGTTTGTGCAGTGCTGCTCATTGGATGCTCCTTTTAGCTCGGCGCGCATTATGGCGTAGCTGCCGTTATACGCACCGTGTGCATTGTTAGCAGATTTTTCCTTCACTGCCAGAAAACCGGGGCTTGTGCCTACAAGGCTCAACGCCCCCGAATGACAGAACGCCGGTTATAATGCGCGGCCTTTTGTGCCAGGCAACGTCTGAATCGTTACCGTTGGTGGCCACTCCCTATTTTTCATGTCCACCGCAGTAATCGTTCGGTTTCACGGGTCAATGGTCTGCTCCCTTGGCCCAGGCAGCGGCAAGCGCCAGGCCGCACAACCAGGTTCCGGGCCTTCATCCTTCGCGCCTGCGGACCTGCTTTCACAATTTGTCAGGTGGTTTTATGGACAGCATCAACAGCCGCATCGCCGAGGAACTCGGCGTACGCCCGCAACAGGTCGAAGCGGCCGTCGCGCTACTCGATGAAGGCTCTACCGTTCCCTTCATCGCCCGTTACCGGAAAGAAGTGACCGGCAGCCTCGATGACACCCAGCTGCGTCATCTGGAAGAGCGCCTGCGCTACCTGCGCGAACTCGACGAACGGCGCATCAGCATCCTCGCCAGCATCCAGGAGCAGGGCAAGCTCACGCCCGCCCTCGAGCGCGACATCAAGCTCGCCGACACCAAGACCCGCCTCGAAGACCTGTACCTGCCGTACAAGCAGAAGCGCCGCACCAAGGGCCAGATCGCCCTGGAAGCCGGCCTCGGCGAGCTGGCCGACGGCCTGTTCAACGACCCGTCGCTGACGCCGGAAGCCGAAGCCGCGCGCTTCATCGACGCCGACAAGGGCGTGGCCGACGCCAAGGCCGCCCTCGAGGGCGCCAAGTACATCCTCATGGAGCGCTTCGCCGAAGACGCCGGCCTGCTGGAGAAACTGCGCACCTTCCTCAAGCAGGAAGCCACGATCAGCGCCCGCGTGATCGCCGGCAAGGAAGAGGAAGGCGCCAAGTTCCGCGACTACTTCGAACACGACGAACCGCTCAAGAGCATGCCGTCGCACCGCGCCCTGGCGATCTTCCGCGGCCGCAACGAAGGCATCCTCAGTTCGGCCCTGAAGGTCGGCGAGGAACTGCCGGGCACCCTGCACCCGTGCGAAGGCATGATCGGCCAGCACGTCGGCATCCAGAACCAGAACCGCCCCGCCGACAAGTGGCTGGGCGAGGTGGTGCGCTGGACCTGGAAGGTCAAGCTCTACACCCACCTGGAGACCGACCTGCTCGGCGAACTGCGCGACGGCGCCGAAACTGAAGCGATCAACGTGTTCGCCCACAACCTGCACGACCTGCTGCTGGCCGCCCCGGCCGGCCCGCGCGCGACCCTGGGCCTGGACCCGGGCCTGCGCACCGGCTGCAAGGTCGCGGTGGTGGACGCCACCGGCAAGCTGCTGGACCACGCCACGGTCTACCCGCACGTGCCGCACAACAAGTGGGACCAGACCCTGGCCATCCTGGCGGCCCTGTGCGCCAAGCATTCGGTCGACCTGATCGCCATCGGCAACGGCACCGCCAGCCGCGAGACCGACAAGCTGGCCATCGAGCTGATCAAGAAATACCCGGCCATGAAAATGACCAAGGTCATGGTGTCCGAGGCCGGCGCGTCGGTGTACTCGGCCTCGGAACTGGCCGCCAAGGAATTCCCGGACCTGGACGTGTCGATCCGCGGCGCGGTGTCCATCGCCCGCCGCCTCCAGGATCCGCTGGCGGAGCTGGTGAAGATCGATCCGAAATCCATCGGCGTCGGCCAGTACCAGCACGACGTGTCGCAGCTGAAGCTGGCGCGCAGCCTGGACGCCGTGGTCGAGGACTGCGTGAACGCCGTGGGCGTGGACGTGAACACCGCGTCCGTGGCCCTGCTGGCGCGCATCTCCGGCCTCAACGCCACCCTGGCGCAGAACATCGTCGCCCACCGTGACGAGCACGGCGCGTTCAAGACCCGCGCCGCGCTGAAGAAAGTCGCGCGCCTGGGCGAGAAGACCTTCGAGCAGGCCGCCGGCTTCCTGCGCGTGATGAACGGCGACAACCCGCTGGACGCTTCGGCCGTGCACCCGGAAGCCTATCCGCTGGTCAAGCGCATCGCCGCCGAGACCGACCGCGACATCCGCTCGCTGATCGGCGACACCGGGTTCCTCAAGCGCCTGGATCCGAAGAAGTTCACCGACGAGACCTTCGGCCTGCCGACCGTCACCGACATCCTCCAGGAACTGGACAAGCCGGGCCGCGACCCGCGTCCGGAATTCAAGACCGCCGAGTTCCAGGAAGGCGTCGAAGACCTCAAGGACCTGCAGCCGGGGATGATCCTCGAAGGCGTGGTGACCAACGTCACGGCGTTCGGTGCGTTCGTCGACATCGGCGTGCACCAGGACGGTCTGGTGCACATCTCGGCGCTGTCGGAGAAGTTCATCAAGGATCCGCGCGAGGCGGTGAAGGCCGGCGACGTGGTGAAGGTCAAGGTCATGGAAGTCGACATCCCGCGCAAACGCGTCGGCCTGTCGATGCGCATGAGCGACACGCCGGGCGAGAAGATCGACGGCGCCCGCGGCTCGCGTCCGGGCTCGGCGCCGCGCCAGGGCTCGAACAACGCGCCGCGCAAGGAAACCGCCACCGCCGCACCGGCCAACAACGCCATGGCGTCCCTGTTCGCCAACGCCAAGCAGTTGAAGAAGAAGTGACGGACATTCCCGTCGGGCTCGTCGAGAGCGCGTTCTTCAAGCTGTTGGGCTGCCGCCTGCACAGCCTGGAGACCGGGGTGGCGCAAGTCGCCCTGGCGCTGGAGCCGCAGCTGCGCAACCGCGGCGGCAAGCTGCACGGCGGCGCGCTGTTCAGCCTGGTCGACATCGCCATGGGGCTGGCCTGCTCCAGCGCCCATGGCTTCGACCAGCAGAGCGCGACCATCGAGTGCAAGATCAACTACATCCGCGCCGTGTCCGACGGCGAGGTGCTGTGCACGGCCCGGGTGATCCACCCGGGCCGGCGCACGCTGGTGGTCGAGGCCGACGTGATGCAGGGCGACAAGCTGGTCGCAAAAGCGCAAGGCACGTTCGCTGTCCTGTAGCTTGCCGTCACCGATTTGGGTTAATTTCGGCGCAACGAAACCTGTGGGAGCGAGCCTGCTCGCGAAGAGGGTGCATCAGTTGGCTGACACACCGCCTTCGCGAGCAGGCTCGCTCCCACAGGGATTGTGCAGTTCTTGACTGACCGGCAAACGGCCTGCCGCTCCAAAACCAGGCGAAAACGCCAGTTTCAACTTCACCCTTGTAGACCGTCCTGCCCACCCCCATATTGGGGCGACTGACGCGTGAAGGAATCCAAATTGAGCGAACTTCTCAACCGCCGCCTGGCCCTGCTCGGCGAGCGCGCCAACCTCTCCCTGCTCGAGCAGTGCCTGCACGGCATCGAACGTGAATGCCTGCGCGTGACCGGCGAGGGCCGCCTGGCGCAGACGCCGCACCCCGAGGCCCTGGGTTCCGCGCTGACCAACGAACAGATCACCACCGACTACTCCGAGTCGCTGCTGGAGTTCATCACGCCTGCCCTGCCCGACCCGTCCGACACCCTGGCCAGCCTGGAGCGCATCCACCGCTTCGCCTACAGCAAGCTCGGCAACGAGTACCTGTGGAGCCCGTCGATGCCGTGCCCGCTGCCGGCCGAGGAAGACATCCCGATCGCGTACTACGGCACCTCCAACATCGGTCGGCTCAAGTACGTCTACCGTCAGGGCCTGGCGCTGCGCTACGGCAAGACCATGCAGTGCATCGCCGGGATCCACTACAACTTCTCCCTGCCGGAAAAGCTCTGGCCGCTGCTCAAGCAGGCCGAGGGCACCGGCGGCAGCGACCGCGACTTCCAGTCCGCGTCCTACATCGCCCTGATCCGCAACTTCCGCCGCTACAGCTGGCTGCTGATGTACCTGTTCGGCGCTTCGCCGGCGCTGGACGCAGGCTTCCTGCGCGGCCGCCCGCACCAGCTCGAACAGCTGGATCCGGACACCCTGTACCTGCCCTACGCCACCAGCCTGCGCATGAGCGACCTGGGTTACCAGAGCAACGCCCAGGCCGGCCTGACGCCGTGCTACAACGACCTGTCCAGCTACACCGACAGCCTGCGCAAGGCCGTCGCCACGCCGTATGCGCCGTACGTCGAGATCGGCACGCACCAGGACGGCGAGTGGGTGCAGTTGAACACCAACATCCTGCAGATCGAAAACGAGTACTACTCCAACATCCGCCCCAAACGCGTGACCTACACCGGCGAACGGCCGATCCAGGCGCTGATGGCCCGCGGCATCCAGTACGTCGAAGTGCGCTGCCTGGACATCAACCCGTTCCTGCCGATGGGCATCGACGTCACCGAGGCGCGTTTCCTCGACGCGTTCCTGCTGTATTGCGCGCTCAACGACAGCCCGCTGCTGACCGGCACCAGTTGCGGCAACGCCACGTCGAACTTCCTCAGCGTGGTCAAGGAAGGCCGCCGTCCCGGCCTGCAGCTGCAGCGTGACGGCCAGCCGGTGGACATGAAGCAATGGGCGGGCGAACTGCTGGAGCACATCGCGCCGCTGGCGGCCCTGCTGGATCGCAGCCAGGGCGGCGATGCCCACGGCAAGGCGCTCGACGCGCAGCGGGCCAAGGTCAGCGACCCGTCGCTGACGCCATCGGCCCAGGTGCTGGCGGCGATGGCCGCGCACAAGGAAAGCTTCGCGCAGTTTTCCCTGCGCCAGAGCCAGGCCCATGCCGATTTCTTCCGCAGCGAGCCCCTGGCCGCCGAGGAGCAAACCCGTTTCGAAGCGCTGGCGCGCTCGTCGCTGGAGCAGCAGGCGGAGCTGGAGCAGAACGAGGTCGGCGATTTCGACGTATTCGTGGGGGCCTACCAGGCGAGCATCCTGGCGATCAGCAACTGACCGCCCCTGGGGCCAGGGGATTGCTCCCGCCGGGTCGCGGAGCGGGCCCAAACTTCCGGCTGCTGCGCAGCCGGGCGGGAGCATGCTCCCTCGCCACAAGGCTTTAGATTTTTCCGCTCATAAGTTAATTCTAAAAAGTTATTTATTTTTAGATTCTTAGATCATTTAGTCTCCTTTCACGCCGACGACCGGTGGCCTGACAAGGAGCTCCCCCATGAAACTGAATGTCCCGCTTCGCCTGCTGGCGGTGGCCACCCTGGCCGCCGCAAGCTTCCTGGCCCAGGCCGCCGACCTCACCGTCGCCTACCAGACCACCGTCGACCCGGCGAAAGTCGCCCAGGCCGACGGCGCCTACGAGAAAGCCACCAAGGCCGACATCAGCTGGCGCAAGTTCGACAACGGCGCCGACATCATCGCCGCCATCGCCTCCGGCGACGTGCAGATCGGCTACCTCGGCTCCAGCCCGCTGACCGCGGCGGTCACCCGCAAGGTGCCGGTGGAGACCTTCCTCATCGCCACCCAGATCGGCGCCGCCGAAGCGCTGGTCGCCCGCGACGGCGCCGGCATCAAGACACCGCAGGATCTGGTCGGCAAGAAAATCGCCGTGCCGTTCGTGTCCACCGGCCACTACAGCCTGCTGGCCGCCCTGAAGCACTGGAACATCGACCCGTCGAAAGTCACCGTGCTCAACCTCGCGCCGCCGGCGATCATCGCCGCGTGGAAACGCGGTGACATCGACGCCACCTACGTCTGGGATCCGGCCCTGGGCGTGGCCAAGGAAAACGGCAAGGTGCTGATCACCTCCGGCGAGCTGGCCAAGTTCGGCGCGCCGACCTTCGATGCGTGGATCGTGCGCAAGGACTTCGCGCAGAAGCATCCGGAGATCGTCACCGCGTTCGCCAAGGTCACCCTCGACGCCTACGCCGACTACCGCAAGGACCCGAAAGCCTGGCTCGCCGAGCCGAGCAACGTCGACAAGCTGGTGAAGCTGTCCGGCGCCAAGGCCAGCGACATTCCGCTGCTGCTGCAAGGCAACGTCTACCCGCTGGCGGCGGACCAGGTCAACGACCTCGGCGCGCCGACCACCAAGGCCATCACCGACACCGCCGTGTTCCTCAAGGAGCAAGGCAAGGTCGAGGCCGTGCTGCCGGACTACGCGCCGTACGTCAGCGCCAAGTACATCACCAACTGATCGGGAGTCGACCGCGATGGCCTTGCTTTCGCTGGAGCGCATCAGCGCACAGTACCCCGGCAGCCCGGAACCGGTGTTGTCGGATGTTTCCCTGACCCTCGGCCCCCGGCAACTGCTGGTGGCCCTCGGCCCGTCCGGCAGCGGCAAGACTTCGCTGTTGAACCTGATCGCCGGTTTCGTCGCCCCCAGCGCCGGGCGCATCACCCTCGACGGCGTGCCGGTCAAAGGGCCTGGCGCCGAACGCGGCGTGGTGTTCCAGGACGACGCCCTGCTGCCCTGGCAGGACGTGCTGGCCAATGTCGCCTTCGGGCTCGAACTGGCCGGCGTGCCCCGGGACAAGCGCGAGCGGCGCGCCCGGGAGATGCTCGCCCTGGTGGACCTGGCCGGTTTCGAGAGCCGCCGCGTCTGGCAGCTCTCCGGCGGCCAGAAGCAGCGTGTCGGCCTGGCCCGTGCCCTGGCCGCCGATCCGCGCGTGCTGCTGATGGACGAACCGTTCGGCGCCCTCGACGCCTTCACCCGCGAACAGATGCAGGAGCTGTTGCTGCAGGTCTGGCAACGCACCGCCAAACCGGTGTTCCTGATCACCCACGACATCGAGGAGGCGGTGTTCCTCGCCACCGACCTGATCCTGCTGGCGCCCAACCCCGGGCAGATCGTCGAACGCCTGCACCTGGGCTTCGGCCAGCGCTACGCCGCCGGCGAACCGGCGCGGTCGATCAAGTCCGACCCGCGCTTCATCGAAACCCGCGAACACGTGCTCGGCAAAGTGTTCTCCCAACGCAACGCCGTCCGGCTCCAGGAGCGCGCATGAGCAGCTACGACGTTTCCGCCGCCACGGTGAAACCTTCCAAACCCTCGACCGCCATTGCGGCGCGGCGCAGCCTGAGCACCCGCTGGATCAGCGTGCTGACCCTGTTCGCCCTGCTGCTGGCCTGGTGGGCGGTGACCGCCACCGGCCTGATCGAACCGCTGTTCCTGCCGCCGCCCGCCGCCGTGCTGCAAAAGGGCTGGTTGCTGGCCACCAGCGGCTACATGGACTCGACCCTGTGGCAGCACCTGGGCGCCAGCTTGAGCCGCATCGGCCTGGGCCTGGGCTTCGCCATCCTGACCGCCGTGCCGGTGGGCATCGCCATCGGCGCCAACCGCATCGCCCGCGGCGTGCTCGATCCGCTGATCGAGTTCTACCGGCCGATCCCGCCGCTCGCCTACCTGCCGCTGATCGTGATCTGGTGCGGCATCGGCGAGGTGTCGAAAGTGCTGCTGATTTACCTGGCGATCTTCGCCCCGATCGCGATCGCCACCGCCACCGGCGTGCGCACGGTCGACCCGGCCAAGCTGCGGGCGGCCCAGTCGCTGGGCGCCACCCGCGGGCAGCTGATCCGCCATGTGATCCTGCCCAGCGCCCTGCCGGACATCCTCACCGGCATCCGCATCGGCCTCGGCGTGGGCTGGTCGACCCTGGTCGCCGCCGAACTGATCGCCGCCACCAGCGGGCTGGGCTTCATGGTGCAGTCGGCGGCGCAGTTTCTGGTGACCGACGTGGTGGTGCTGGGGATCCTGGTCATCGCCCTGATCGCCTTCGCCATGGAAATGGGCCTGCGCGCCCTGCAACGCAGACTGGTGCCGTGGCACGGCCAGGCCCACTGACTGTTCCCCTCGTGGGAGCCCGCCTGCTGGCGATGGCGCCCGCCCAGGCGCCGCAGACAGTCGCTCCCACCGCTTGAACCGCCCCCACCCCGAACATTGATGAGAACCCCATGAGCAGCCTGAACATCGTCCCCTTAAGCCCGGCCCTCGGCGCGCAGATCAGCGGCGTCGACATCAGCCAGCCATTGAGCCAGGAACAGCGCGACGCCATCGGCCAGGCGCTGCTCAAGCACCAGGTGCTGTTCTTCCGCGACCAGCCCGTCGAGCCTGCGCAGCAGGCGCGCTTCGCGGCGTACTTCGGCGACCTGCACATCCATCCGATCTACCCCAACGTGCCGGAACAACCCGAGGTGCTGATCCTCGACACCGCCGTCACCGACGTGCGCGACAACGCGATCTGGCACACCGACGTGACCTTCCTGCCGACCCCGGCGATGGGCGCGGTGCTCAGCGCCAAGCTCTTGCCGGAGTACGGCGGCGACACTCTGTGGGCCAGCGGCATCGCGGCCTATGAAGCGCTGTCGGCGCCGATGAAGGCCCTGCTCGAAGGGCTGACCGCCACCCACGATTTCACCCGCTCGTTTCCGCTGGAGCGCTACGGCAACACGCCCGAAGCGCTGGCGCAGTGGGAAGAGGCGCGGCGCAAGAACCCGCCGCTGTCGCACCCCGTGATCCGCACCCACCCGGTGAGCGGACGCCGCTCGCTGTTCGTCAACGAAGGCTTCACCTCGAAAATCAATGAACTGTCGGAGACCGAGAGCGAGGCGATCCTCAAGTTCCTGTTCGCCCACGCCACCCGGCCGGAGTTCACCATCCGCTGGCGCTGGCAGAAGGATGACATCGCGTTCTGGGACAACCGCGTGACCCAGCATTACGCGGTGGACGACTACCGCCCGGCGCGGCGGGTGATGCAGCGGGCGACGGTGCTGGGGGATGTGCCGTTCTTTCGCTGACGGCTGCATCGCCGGCGACGGCCCTATCGCCAGCAGGCTGGCTCCCACAAGAGGCATGCACTTCCCTGTGGGAGCCGGCTTGCCGGCGATGACTGTGTGACAGGCGCCGCAGGATCCGGCGCCTGACGCTTACTCGGCCGTCGACGGTTTCTCCCACAGATTGATCCCGCCCTCCTGGGCGAACCGGTCGATTTCCGCTAGCTCTTCGGCGCTGAAGCTCAGGTTCTTCAGTGCCCCGACGTTCTCGATGATCTGCTCCGGCCGGCTCGCGCCGATCAGCGCCGAGGTCACCCGCGGATCGCGCAGCGTCCAGGCCAGCGCCAATTGCGCCAGGCTCTGGCCACGACGCCGGGCGATCTCGTTCAAGGCCCGCACATGGGCGATGTTGGCCTCGGACAGGTGCGACGCCTGCAGCGAACCGCCGCCCGGACGGTTGACCCGCGCATCCGCCGGCACGCCGTTGAGGTACTTGTCGGTCAGCAGGCCCTGCGCCAGCGGAGTGAAAGCGATCACCCCAGTGCCGAGTTCGTCGGTGGTGTCGAGCAGGTCCTTCTCCACCCAGCGGTTGAGCAGGTTGTAGGCCGGCTGGTGGATCAGCAGCGGCACTTTCCATTCCTTGAGCAGCGCGGCGATCTCGCGGGTCTTCACCCCGGAGTACGACGAGATGCCGACGTACAGCGCCTTGCCCTGCTGCACGGCGGTGGCGAGGGCGCCGGCGGTCTCCTCCAGCGGGGTGTCCGGGTCGAAGCGGTGGGAATAGAAGATGTCCACGTAGTCCACGCCCAGCCGTTGCAGGCTCTGGTCGAGGCTGGCCAGCACGTACTTGCGCGAACCGCCGCCCTGGCCGTAAGGGCCCGGCCACATGTCCCAGCCGGCCTTGCTGGAGATGATCAGCTCGTCGCGGTAGCCCTTGAAGTCTTCGCGCAGCAGTCGGCCGAAGTTGATCTCGGCGCTGCCGTAGGGCGGGCCGTAGTTGTTGGCCAGGTCGAAGTGGTTGATCCCCAGGTCGAACGCCGTGCGCAGCAAGGCGCGCTGGGTGTCGATCGGCGTACTGTCGCCGAAGTTGTGCCACAGGCCCAGGGACAGCGCCGGCAGCACCAGGCCGCTGCGGCCCACGCGGCGGTAAGGGATGGCGTCGTAGCGGTTTTCGGCAGCGGTGTAGGTCATCGGATCCTCTCTTGCATGGGTTTCAGCCATCGGCGGCCGGACGTTTCCTGTGGCGAGGGCGCTCGCTCCCGCTCGGTTGCGCAGCGACCGTCGGTGCCACGGTGCTTCGACCAACCTGAGCTGCTCAGCATACGCCCAAGCGGGGCCATGCCCACCTCGGATTCGACCTATGGCTGAATCGTTTCACATTGGCAAGGGACAAACCGCCTGCACCCGTCACCACAGATCCTTGCGGGAGCCGGCCTGCTGGCGAGAACGTCGGCCGGAACACCTCAAACCTCGGCCTGACGCGGAACCTGCGCAAAGACCTCGCTCAACCAATCCACAAACACCCGCACCCGTGGCGACAGGTGCCGGTTGTGCGGGTACAGCACCGACACCGGCATCGGTGGCGGCGGCATGTCGGGCAGGACTTCCCGTATCAGGCCTTGGTCGATCTGGCGCTGCATGCGGTAGTGCGGGCACTGGATCAGGCCCAGACCGGCGATGGCCGAGGCCGCGTAGATCTCGGCGCCGGACACCGAGACCGCGCCGTCGATGGCGACCTCCGTGCGTTCGCCGTCGACCATGAACTCGAAGGGAAACACCCGGGTGGCATTGCGCGAGACGTAGTTCACCGCACGGTGGTCTTTCAGCTCGGCCAGGCTGCGGGGCTCGCCGAACCTGCGCAGGTAAGCGGGGCTGGCGCAGGTGATCTGCCGCAGGCTGGCCACGCGCTTGCCGATCAGGGTCGAGTCGCCGAGGGTGCCGGCGCGCAGCACGCAATCGACGCCTTCGGCGATCAGGTCGACGAAGCGGTCGGCCTCGCTGATCGACAGTTCGATGTCCGGGTAGCGCGCCATGAACTGCGGCAACGCCGGGATCACGAAATGCCGCGCCAACGTCCCTTGCAGGTCGACCCGCAGCCGCCCCTTCGGCGCCACACTGCGAAACGCCAGTTCGGCGTCCTCCAGCTCCGCGAGCAGTTGCACGCAACGCCGGTAGTAAGCCTCGCCGTCCAGGGTCGGGCGCACCTTGCGTGTGCTGCGCTCCAGCAGGCGCGTGCCGAGCCAGGCCTCGAACTGGTTGAGGGTGTGGGTCAGCGTGGCCCGGGGCAGGTTCAGGTCGGCGGCGGCCAGGGTGAAGCTGCTGCGTTCGTAGATCCGCACGAACGCCTTCATCGCTTTGACTTGATCCACGGCGGGCTCCCGGCCTTCGATTGTTGGCGGATATTGAACAGTCAAGGCAACTTTGCGGCATTTATCCAGCGCAGGCAAACAGGTGAAATGGCCCCCACTTCCCCCGCACACAGGAACACAGCCATGACCCAGCACACCCCGAAAGTCGCCCTCGTGACCGGCGCCTCCCGCGGCATCGGCGCGGTGATCGCCAAGCAATTGGCCGAGGACGGTTTCGCCGTCGCCGTCAATTACGCCCACAGCGCCGACGAGGCCTCCCGGCTCGTCGTCGAACTGCGCCAGGCCGGCCACCGAGCCATGGCCATCCAGGGCGACGTGGCCGACGCCGCCGACGTGCGGCGCCTGTTCGACGAAACCGAAGCGCACCTGGGCAAGGTCGACGCGCTGGTGAACAACGCCGGCATCCTCAAGGTGCTGCCGCTGGCGCAGCACAGCGACGAGCTGTTCGAGCAGACTTTCAACATCCACGCCCGCGGCACCTTCAACACGATGCGCGAGGCGGCGGCGCGGCTGAACGACGGCGGACGGATCATCAACTTCTCCAGCAGCACCGTCGGCCTCAACCTGCCGGGCTACGCGGTGTACATCGCCAGCAAGGCGGCAGTGGAATCGTTGACCCAGGTGTTCGCCAAGGAAATGCGCGGGCGCAATGTCACGGTCAACGCCGTGGCGCCGGGACCGGTGGCCACCGAGCTGTTCCTGCACGGCAAGAGCGAAGAGCAGATCCAGGCCTACGCGAAGATGCCGCCGCTGGAGCGCCTGGGGCAGCCGGAGGACATTGCCCGGGTGGTGTCGTTCCTGGCGAGCCCGGCGGCGGACTGGGTCAACGGACAGGTCCTGCGGGCCAACGGCGGGCTGGTTTGACTATGCTTTGAACAAGCCCGCAGCGGCCCCGTCGCCGGCAGGCTGACGCCCACAGAAGAACGCGTTGCGATGTGGGGGCCAGCCTGCCGGCGATGGCGCCCGCCCAGGCGAAACGACACCGACAGGCAGCCCCTTCATGCACACCACCATCATCATCACCTTCGGCCTGATCCTGCTGGCGCTGATGCTGTACATCGGCGAACGCATCGGCTTTTCCCGCCAGACCCTGGCCTACGGCTTCGCCGCCCTGTGGCTGGCGCTGACGGTGATCAACGGCGCGGTCGGCATGGTGCACGGCAAGCAGACGCTGAGCACCGAACTGATGGTCGGCAGCGCCGTGTTCGGCGTGCCGGTGGCGGCGATGGTGCTGTTCATGGTGCTGAGCGCCGAGGCCTGAAGCCGCCCCGGCGCCCGCCGGGCTCAACGCACCAGGTGCAGGAACTGCATGTGCCGTTCGTACTGGTCGAGGATGTCGTTGATGATCTGCTCCTTGGTGTAGCCGACCAGATCGTAGTCCTGGCTGCCCTCGCTCAAATGCACTTCGGCGCGGTAGTAGCGGCGGTTGTTGAGCTGCTTGGAGCCCATGCCGCCCCGGGCGAACGACGGCGTGAAATAGCCGCGCATCTGCACCTGGTAGATGAACGGGTGCAGTTCGCCATGGCCGATCTCCAGGCTGACGCTGTCGTGGGCCGGGTCCGGCTGCGTGACCACGTGCAGACCCTTCTCGACGAACACCGCCGTCACCTCTTCGATGGCCGGCTTCACGGTGCTGTCCATGAACCGGTACACCTCGTCCCGGGACGGGAAATGCACCGCCTGGCTCAAGCGCTGCCGCCAGCCGCCCTTGCCGCGCCGCGAGCCGGACACCGGCGCCAGCGAATGCAATTGCGCGATCTGCTTCTGCGACTCCAGGTAGAACGCCTTGTGCAGCCCCCACATCATCAGCAGCAGGATCAGCGAGAACGGCAGCGAGGTCAGCACCACCGCCGACTTCAGCGCATCGATGCTGCCGGAGAACAGCAGCGCGCTGGTGATCAGCGCCGTCATCGCGCCCCAGAACACCCGCAGCCATTTCGGCCCGTCCTCGTCCGGGCCGCCGCCCTTGGCCGACAGGGTCGAGAGCACCACGGTGCCGGAGTCGGCGGAGGTGACGAAGAACACGAAGCTGATGAACACCGTCACCGCGATGACGGTCTTGCTCCACGGGTAGGTCTCCAGCAGCAGGTAGAGGGTCATCGACGGGTCGTCGATGGCCGACAGGCCGAGGGCCGTCATGCCGTGGTTGAGCACCTGGTCGATGGCGCTGTTGCCGAAGATCGACATCCACGCCAGGGTGAAGCCCAGCGGAATCAGCAGCACGCCGAAGACGAATTCGCGGATGGTGCGGCCCCGGGAGATCCGCGCGATGAACAGGCCCACGAACGGCGACCAGGCGATCCACCAGGCCCAGTAGAACACCGTCCAGCCGCCGAGCCAGTCGCTGGGCTTGTCGTAGGCGTAGAGGTCGAAGCTCTTGGTCGGCAACGCGCCGAGGTAATCGCCCAGGTTCTGGATCAGGGTGTTGAGCAGGTGCTGGGTGGGCCCGGCGAACAGCACGAACAGCAGCAGCGCGCAGGCCAGCAGCATGTTGATGTCGGACATCACCCGCACGCCCTTGTCGACCCCGGACACGGCGACGGTGATCGCCGCGCCCATCATCAGGACGATCAGGCCGACCTGGATCCACTGGGTGTGGGCGATGCCGAACAGATAGTCCAGGCCGGAGTTGAGGTGCAGCACGCCGAAGCCCATGTCCGCGCCGAGGCCGAACACCGTGGCGATGATGCCGAAGCCGTCCACCGCGTAGCCGATGGGGCCGTTGATGCGTTTGCCGATCAGCGGATAGAGCGCCGAGCGCAGGGCCAGCGGCAAGTTGTGGCGGTAGGCGCAGTACGCCAATGCCATGCCGACGAAGGCGAACACGCCCCAGCCGTGCAGGCCCCAGTGCAGGAACAGGATCTGCATCGCCTGGCGCGCGGCGTCCGCCGTGCCGGCCTCGCCCTGGGGCGGCTGGAGCATGTGGGTCAGGGGTTCCGACACGCAGAAGAAAAACAGGGTGATGCTGATCCCGGCGGCGAACAGCATGCCGGCCCAGGACAGGTAACTGAATTCGGGCTCGTCGTGGTCGGCACCGAGCTTGATCTTGCCGTAGCCAGACAGCGCGGTGACCACCACGAAGACCAGATACAGGGTCATCGCCAGCATGTAGTACCAGCCGACCGTGTTGGCCGCCCAGTCCTGGGCCTTCAGCAGCCAGGCGCCGGCCGCCTCCGGCAGGGAAATCACGACGAGGCCGAACAGCAGGATGACTGTCGCGGCGAACCAGAACACCGGTGGGTTCATGCGCACCTGGGCGCTGGCGGGGGTGGACGATGCACTCATGGACGGTGCACCTCGAAGGGGTGGAACATGGCTGAAATGATCGGACTCAGCAAAGGCAAGCCTCCTGTTGTGAGCGGGCAGCGGACGGCCGGTTTAACTTGAATGAACGTTCAAGTTAAACATGGATAGCACGCTAAGGACTAATCGCAAGGCCGAGCGGTCGCTTGGCCTTGCGGGCTCAAGGAGGGTTATGACGCAGGTTCGGAGGGATTCGTTCAGTGGAAAGTTGGCCGCGTGCCACTATCCGCACCGGCCTGAATCCATTCGACTGGCGCCGCAGGACCATCAACCGGAGTGCGCCGTCACTTCTGCGTCCCGTCGTCATGCTGCAGGTTGGCCTGGGTCAGGTTGCTGCCCGCCGGCACGCTGCGGGTCAGCCACACGTTGCCGCCGATGGTCGAGCCCTGGCCGATGGTGATGCGCCCCAGGATGGTCGCCCCGGCGTAGATCACCACGTCGTCCTCGACGATCGGGTGTCGCGGGTGGCCCTTCTGCAACTGGCCGTCCTCGTCCGCCGGGAAACGCTTGGCGCCCAGGGTCACCGCCTGGTAGATCCGCACCCGCTCGCCGATGATCGCGGTTTCGCCGATCACCACGCCGGTGCCGTGGTCGATGAAGAAGCTCGGGCCGATCTGCGCGCCGGGGTGGATGTCGATGCCGGTGGCCGAGTGGGCGATCTCCGAGCTGATCCGCGCCAGCAGCGGCAGGCCCGCACGGTACAGGTGATGGGCCAGGCGATGGTGGATCACCGCCAGGATGCCCGGGTAGCACAGCAGCACCTCGTCGACGCTGCGCGCCGCCGGATCGCCGTGGTAGGCCGCCAGCACGTCGGTGTCGAGCAGACTGCGCAGGCCCGGCAGGGCCAGGGCGAAGTCCTGGACGATCCGGATCGCCCGGGACTCGACCTCGGTGTCGGCCTGGGCGCTGTGGCGGGCGACGTAGCGCAGTTCGAGCCGCGCCTGGACGAGCAACGCATTCAGGGCGACGTCGAGGGTATGGCCGACATAGAAGTCCTCGCTTTCCTCACGCAGGTCCACCGGCCCCAGGCGCATCGGAAACAACGCCCCGCACAGGGCCTCGAGGATCTCCGCCATCGCCGCCCGGGATGGCAGTTCGCGCCCGCCCTGTTCGCCGGTGGCCCGGCCGTTCCGGGTACGCCACAGGTCCCGCGCGGTACGCAGTTGGCTGACGATGGTCTGCAGTTGCCAATGGCTGGAACGCTCGCTCACGGTAAAGACTCCTCACCGGCGGCCGGACTGTCGGGCCGCCTCAACGGCGACTACTTTACGGCATGGCCCCGAGCGCGAATTAAGAACCGATAGTGCTGGCCTAAGCACGTTTGGCTATAAGCGATTGGCGGTTGCCCCGGTAAAACGCCATGCCTATAGTCCTGTGATCTTCCTCCGCCAGTACAGGCCCATGATCAAACAACAGCTGGACCGCTTTCATCGTCTCGACCTGCTCGGCCAACCCACTCCCCTGGAAAAACTCGATCGCCTCTCCGCCTGGCTGGGCCGCGACATCTACTTCAAGCGCGACGACCTGACCCCGCTGGCCATGGGCGGCAACAAGCTGCGCAAGCTCGAATACCTCGCCGCCGACGCCCTCGCCCAGGGCGCCGACACCCTGATCACCGCCGGCGCCCTGCAGTCGAACCACGTGCGCCAGACCGCGGCGATCGCCGCCAAACTGGGCCTGGGCTGCGTGGCGCTGCTGGAGAACCCGCTGGGCACCGACGACGGCGACTACACCGGCAACGGCAACCGCCTGCTGCTGGATCTGTTCGACGCCAAGGTGGAGTTGGTCGACAACCTCGACAACGCCGACGAGCAACTGGCGGCCCTCGCGGTGCGCCTGCGCAGCAACGGCAAGAAGCCGTACCTGGTGCCCATCGGCGGCTCCAACGCCCTCGGCGCTTTGGGTTACGTGCGGGCCGGCCTGGAACTGGCCGGACAGATCAAGGACACCGGCCTGGACTTCGCCGCCGTGGTGCTGGCCTCCGGCAGCGCCGGCACCCACAGCGGCCTGGCCCTGGCCCTGAACGAAGCGTTGCCGGCGCTGCCGGTGATCGGTGTGACCGTCTCGCGCAGCGAAGAGGACCAACGCCCGAAAGTGCAGGGCCTGGCCGAACGCACCGCCGACCTGCTGGGCGTGGCGCTGCCGGACAGTTTCAAGGTGCGCCTGTGGGACGAATACTTCGGCCCGCGCTACGGCGAACCGAACGCCGGCACCCTGGCGGCGGTGAAGCTGCTGGCCAGCCAGGAAGGCGTGCTGCTCGACCCGGTCTACACCGGCAAGGCCATGGCCGGCCTGCTCGACGGCATCGGCCGCGGGCGCTTCGACGACGGCCCGGTGATCTTTCTGCACACCGGCGGCGCGCCGGCGCTGTTCGCCTACAAGGACTTCCTGTAGGGCCCGTGGCGAGGGAGCGAGCTCCCTCGCCGCAGGAGGCTGCGCATATATTCAAATTGGAAATAACAAAAATAAAAACCATTATTTTCAATTCTAAGCGAGCAATCATATAGTCTCCCCGCGGGCGAATTTCGCGGGAGACGCATAAGCTGCTTTAGGGCACGATAGCGCAGTCGTCCAATTCCCGGATTCGCCAACTTTCCTTAAGCGTCTTCCATAAGAAAACACAGGGGCATGTCATGAATTTTTCCGCACTACGTCGCAACCTGCTGGTGGGTTCGCTGGGCCTGGCGCTGAGCGCCGGCCTGATCGGCCACGCAGCCGCCGGTGAGCAACTGAAGCAGATCAAGGACAAAGGCGTCATCAACGTCGGCCTGGAAGGCACCTACCCACCGTTCTCCTTCGTCGATCCCGACGGCAAGCTGGCCGGCTTCGAGGTCGAACTCTCCGAAGCCCTGGCGCAGAAGCTGGGCGTGAAGGCCAAGATCCAGCCGACCAAGTGGGACGGCATCCTCGCGGCCCTGGAGTCCAAGCGTCTGGACGTCGTGGTCAACCAGGTGACCATCTCCGACGAGCGCAAGAAGAAATACGACTTCTCCGAGCCCTACACCGTGTCCGGGATCCAGGCGCTGGTGCTGAAGGACAAGGAAGCGGCGCTGAACATCAAGACCGCCGCCGACCTGTCCGGCAAGAAGGTCGGCGTGGGCCTGGGCACCAACTACGAGCAGTGGGTACGGGCCAACGTGCCGGGCGCCGACGTGCGCACCTACGACGACGATCCGACCAAGTTCGCCGACCTGAACAACGGCCGCACCGACGCCATCCTGATCGACCGTCTGGCTGCACTGGAATACGCCAAGAAGGCACCGAAGACCGTGGCCGCCGGCCAGGCGTTCTCCCGTCAGGAATCGGGCATCGCGCTGCGCAAGGGCGAGCCGGAACTGCTGGCGGCGTTGAACAAGGCCCTCGACGACCTGCGCGCCGACGGCACGCTGAAAAAGCTCTCGGAAAAGTACTTCAACGCTGACGTCACCCAATAATGGAAGCAGCTTTCCAACTCGCGCTGGACTCCGCGCCCTTCCTGCTCAAGGGCGCGTACTACACGGTCATCCTTAGCCTCGGCGGCATGTTCTTCGGTCTGCTGCTGGGCTTCGGCCTGGCGCTGATGCGCCTGTCGCGGTTCAAGTCGGTCAGCTGGCTGGCCCGCATCTACGTGTCGTTCTTTCGCGGCACGCCGTTGCTGGTGCAACTGTTCGTGATCTATTACGGCTTGCCGCAACTGGGTGTGGAACTGGATCCGCTGCCGGCGGCCCTGATCGGCTTCTCGCTGAACATGGCCGCCTACGCCTGCGAGATCCTGCGCGCCGCCATCGGCTCGATCGAGCGCGGCCAGTGGGAAGCGGCGGCCAGCATCGGCATGACCCGCGCGCAGACCCTGCGCCGGGCCATCCTGCCGCAGGCGATGCGCACGGCGTTGCCGCCGCTGGGCAACAGCTTCATTTCGCTGGTCAAGGACACCGCGCTGGCCGCCACCATCCAGGTGCCGGAACTGTTCCGCCAGGCGCAGCTGATCACCGCCCGCACCTTCGAAGTGTTCACCATGTATCTTGCCGCCGCGCTGATCTACTGGGTTCTGGCCACGGTGCTGTCGCACCTGCAGAACAAGCTGGAAGAGCGGGTCAATCGGCACGACCAGGAGTCCTGACCCCATGATTGTCGTGGAAAAACTGACAAAGCAGTTCAAGGGCCAGACCGTGCTCAACGGCATCGACCTGGAGGTGAAGGAAGGCGAGGTCGTGGCGATCATCGGTCCCAGCGGCTCGGGCAAGACCACGTTCCTGCGCTGCCTGAACTTCCTTGAGCAACCCACCAGCGGCCGGATCAAGGTCGGCGATATCGAGATCGATACCGGCCGCCCGCTGAACCAGCAGCAAGGCCTGGTGCGCAACCTGCGCCAGCACGTGGGCTTCGTGTTCCAGAACTTCAACCTGTTCCCCCACCGCACCGCCCTGGAGAACGTCATCGAAGGCCCGACCGTGGTCAAGAAGACGCCCCGCGCCGATGCCGTCGCCCTGGGCCGCAAACTGCTGGCCAAGGTCGGCCTGGCGGGCAAGGAAGACGCCTATCCGCGGCGCCTTTCCGGTGGCCAGCAACAGCGCGTGGCGATTGCCCGGGCGCTGGCGATGGAGCCGGAAGTGATCCTGTTCGACGAGCCGACCTCGGCCCTCGACCCGGAACTGGTGGGCGAAGTGCTGGCGACCATCCGCGGCCTCGCCGAGGAGAAGCGCACCATGGTCATCGTCACCCACGAAATGGCGTTCGCCCGTGACGTGGCCAACCGTGTGGTGTTCTTCGACAAGGGCGTGATCGTCGAGCAAGGTGAAGCCAAGGCCCTGTTCGCCGATCCGAAAGAAGAACGCACGCGGCAGTTCCTCAGCAAGTTCAGAAACAACGGCTGACTTCACTTACCTGCATCAACCGCAAACTTCCATGGACGGAAGTTTCGCTCTCCATCTCTCCCCCCTATAGCAATCAACTTGTTCCGGTGCAGCACATATATATGTTCTGCAACAGATATTCCGTGTCCGGCCTCCGCGCCCCCATCGACAGGTACATGGCCAGACATGCGCTGAAACCGCCAAAACAGCTCTGTCCTGTGGCCGAATTCATCCGGCTGGCCAAGCAAATGGCACTGTTTATGTAGGAGCTTTCTGATTAGTCCGCAATTTTTAAAATCACCGCTTGCCTCTATTGACAGCTCTTTCGGTGAACTTTTATCTAGTCGCATGGTTGCCCGTTACTTAATAAAGGCGACATGAACATCTATCGACCTGACACTGTTTCATGACCTGAACATTCCAACCGCCCGAACATTCAGAAACGGACTTCGCTGCAAGGTCTCAAGGAGAGAACCCCATGCCCCTCACTTCGCATATCCCCGAAATGGCCGCGCCGCGCCTGGCGTCGGCCCACAGGAACGGCATCGGTCTGGCCGCCGCCGCCCATTTGCTGGCCGAGGTCGACCCGTATCCCGGCATGGACGCCGGCGACCTGATCGAACTGTTCTGGAACGGCTGCTACGTGGCCTCCCTGGTGCTCACGGACAAGGAGGTGGGCGAGCCTGTGAGGCTGAGGGTTCCGGAAAGCTTCATCGTCAACGGCCCGAGCCGGCTGCATTACCGCATCATGCAGGTGGGGCGGGATCCAGCGCTGTCGGCCAGCGCATCGGCCGAGGTGAAGCTGGACTGCCCCGGCGGCCGGCCGCCGTTGCTGTGCCATGACGAAAACCAGCACCTGGCCCGCGCCGTGCTGCCTGAGACCATCTGCCGGCAAGGCGTGAACCCGGGGCAGGTCAAGCGCGGTGTGCCGCTGACCATCCAGCCCTACCTGAACATGGCCGAGGGCGACGCGATCACGGTGCGCTGGGGCGATGTGCGGATGGACCTGCCGCCGGTCACAGGCGAAGGCGTCGGACGGCCGGTCCACGTGTGGGTACCGCCGTCGGTGATTCTCGAAGCCGGCGAGGACCTGCGCCTGGAAGTGACCTATTGCATCCTCGACCGGGTCGGCAACAACTCGCGCTGGGCGCCGCCGCGCATGCTGAGGATCGGCGGCAGCCTGTTAACCGGACAGGCCATGACCCCTTCTATGCATATTTCTAAAAGTTAGTTCATTAATTTTTTATACACGTTTAGGGTATATGAACCGGACCACCGGACATTCTTTCGTTCGCCGCATTTCGCGGCGTTTTTTTGAGATGTGAGGTAGGTAGCATGGTCCGGAACCCAATCACCCCAGTGCGGATCGCCAGGGCATTGCGTGCAGCCAAGGAGTGGCACTGATGTCCAGTCTGGCAGACGCAAACGTTCAGACCGATCTGGACATCGCCCCGTTGTTGTTGCCCGCGCAGATCCTGCGCAACGACGCCCAGGCCCTCGAGGCCGCCCATGAGCTGGCCCAGGCCGCCCGTGTGGACGCCGCCCGGCGCGACCGCCAGCGCAAGCTGCCGTGGGCGCAGATCGAACAGTTCACCCGCAGCGGTTTGGGCAGCATCGCCATCCCCCGCGAATACGGCGGGCCGCAAGTGTCCTTCGTCACCCTGGCCGAGGTGTTTGCGATCATCTCCGCCGCCGACCCGGCGCTGGGGCAGATCCCGCAGAACCAGTTCGGCATCCTCAACCTGGCGCTCGGCTGCGCCACCGAGGCGCAGAAGCGCCAGCTGTTCCAGAGCGTGCTCGAGGGCTGGCGCATCGGCAACGCAGGCCCCGAGCGCGGCACCAAAGACACCCTGGAGCTGAAGGCGCGGATCACCGCCGACGGCGACGATTTCGTCATCAACGGCCAGAAGTTCTATTCCACCGGTGCCCTCTTCGCCCACTGGGTCGCGGTCAAGGCGCTCAACGATGACGGCCGGCAGGTGCTGGCCTTCGTCCGGCGCGGCACGCCGGGCCTGCGCATCGTCGACGACTGGTCCGGCTTCGGCCAGCGCACCACCGCCAGCGGCACGATCCTCTTGAATAACGTGCGGGTCGAGGCCGGCCTGGTGGTGGACAACTGGAAGATCAACGAAAAGCCCAACACCCAGGGCGCAGTGTCGCAGCTGATCCAGGCCGCGATCGACGCCGGCATCGCCCGCGGCGCCCTCGACGACGCCATCGACTTCGTCAAGACCCGCGCCCGCCCGTGGATCGAGGCCAAGGTCGAGCGGGCCAGCGATGACCTCTACGTCATCGCCGACATCGGCAGGCTGAAGATCGAACTGCACGCCGCCGAAGCGCTGCTGCGCAAGGCCGGGCATGTCCTGGACCAGGTGCATGCCGCGCCGGTCACCGCCGAGTCCGCCGCCCGCGCCTCGATCGCCGTGGCCGAAGCCAAGGTGCTGACCACCGAGATCTCGCTGCTGGCCAGCGAGAAGCTGTTCGAGCTGGCCGGCAGCCGCGCGACCCTCGCCGAGTTCAACCTCGACCGCCACTGGCGCAACGCCCGGGTGCACACCCTGCACGACCCGGTGCGCTGGAAGTACCACGCGGTCGGCGCCTACCGCCTCAACGGCAAGCTGCCGGCCCGCCATTCCTGGATCTGACGACCAGAACACTTTTGACCAGATCTCTGGAGAAGCACATGACCCTTTCCCATCCCGTCGCGGTCATCGCCAGCGACGAACAGGCCCTGATCGTCGCCAGCGACCTGGCCGAAGACTTCAAGCGCGACAGCCACCTGCGCGACCGTGAACGCCGCCTGCCGCTGGCGGAGCTGGACGTGTTTTCCCGCTCCGGCCTGTGGGGCATCAGTGTGCCGAAGGCCTACGGCGGCGCCGGCGTCTCCAACGTCACCCTGGCCAGGGTCATCGCCCTGATCGCCCAGGCCGACGGCTCCCTGGGGCAGATTCCGCAGAACCATTTCTACGCCCTTGAAGTGCTGCGGGTGAACGGCAGCCCTGCGCAGAAGCAACGGCTGTACGCCGAGGCGCTGGCCGGCCGCCGCTTCGGCAACGCCCTGGCGGAACTGGGCACCAAAACCGCCCATGACCGCGTCACTCGCCTGACCCGCGAAGGCGACGGTTTTCGCATCAACGGCCGCAAGTTCTACGCCACCGGCGCGATCTATGCCCAACGCATCCCGACCCTGGTGGTGGACGAAAGCGGCGTGCAGCAACTGGCGTTCGTCCACCGCGACAGTCAGGGCCTGACCGTGATCGACGACTGGAGCGGCTTCGGCCAGCGCACCACCGGCAGCGGTTCGGTGGTGTTCGAAGACGTGTACGTCGCCGCCGAAGACGTGGTGCCGTTCCAGACCGCCTTCGAGCGCCCGACCACCGTCGGCCCGCTGGCGCAGATCCTCCATGCCGCCATCGACACCGGCATCGCCCGCGCCGCGTTCGAGGATGCGCTGCATTTCGTGCGCAGCAGGACCCGGCCGTGGATCGACTCAGGCAACGACAAGGCCACGGAAGACCCGCTGACCCTCAAGAGCTTCGGCCACCTGAGCATCCGCCTGCACGCCACCGAGGCGCTGCTGGAGCGTGCGGGTGAATTCCTCGACGCAGCCCAGGCCGACAGCAACGCCGACACCGTCGCCGCCGCGTCGATCGCCGTCGCCGAGGCCCGGGCGATCAGCACCGAAATCTCCCTGGCCGCCGGCAGCACCCTGTTCGAGCTGGCCGGCAGCCAGGCCACCCTGAGCGAACACGGCCTCGACCGCCACTGGCGCAACGCCCGCGTGCACACCCTGCACGACCCGGTGCGCTGGAAGTACCACGCGGTGGGCAACTATTACCTCAACGACGAAAAGCCTCCGCTGCGGGGGACGATCTGATGGCCGCCGGGAAAAAGAAGATTCTGCTCAACGCGTTCAACATGAACTGCATCGGCCACATCAACCACGGCCTGTGGACGCACCCGCGCGACACCTCGACCCGCTACAGCACCCTCGAGTACTGGACCGAGCTTGCGCAGCTGCTGGAGCGCGGGCTGTTCGACGGCCTGTTCATCGCCGACATCGTCGGCGTGTACGACGTCTACCGGCAGTCGGTGGACGTCACGCTCAAGGAGTCGATCCAACTGCCGGTCAACGATCCGCTGCTGCTGGTCTCGGCCATGGCCGCGGTGACGAAGCACCTGGGCTTCGGCCTCACCGCCAACCTCACCTACGAGCCGCCGTACCTGTTCGCCCGGCGCCTGTCGACCCTCGACCACCTGAGCCGCGGACGGGTGGGCTGGAACATCGTCACCGGCTACCTGGACAGCGCCGCCAAGGCCATGGGCTTGCGTGAACAGGCCGAACACGACCGGCGCTACGACCAGGCCGACGAGTACCTCGAAGTCCTCTACAAACTCTGGGAAGGCAGCTGGGAAGACGGCGCGGTGGTCAACGACCCGCAGCAGCGGATCTACGCCCGCCCTGACAAAGTGCACAAGGTCGAGCACCGGGGCGAGTTCTACCAGGTCGAGGGCTATCACCTGTGCGAGCCGTCGCCGCAGCGCACGCCGGTGCTGTTCCAGGCCGGCAGTTCGGACCGCGGCCTGCTGTTCGCCGGACGCCATGCCGAGTGCGTGTTCATCAGCGGCCAGAACAAGCCGTCGACCAAGGCCCAGGTGGACAAGGTGCGCGCCAGCGCCGCGGCGGCCGGGCGCAACCCCGAGGACATCAAGGTGTTCATGGGCCTGAACGTGATCGTCGGCGAGACCGAAGAGGCGGCCTGGGCCAAGCACGCCGAGTACCTGAGCTACGCCAGCGCCGAGGCCGGCGTGGCGCATTTCTCGGCGTCCACCGGCATCGACTTCTCCGGGTACGCCTTCGACGAACCGATCCAGTACGTGAAGAGCAACGCCATCCAGTCCGCGACCAAGAACCTGCAGAACAACGACTGGACCCTGCGCAAATTGCTGGAGCAGCACGCCCTCGGCGGGCGCTACATCACCGTGGTCGGTTCGCCGCAGCAGGTGGCGGACGAACTGGAATCGTGGATCGCCGAAACCGGCCTGGACGGCTTCAACCTGACCCGCATCGTCACCCCGGAAAGCTATGTGGACTTCATCGACCTGGTGATTCCGGAGCTGCAACGGCGCGGGTCGTACAAGACCGCCTACGACGACGGCAGCCTGCGGGAAAAGCTGTTCCGCGCCGGGGCGCAGTTGCCGCAGCAGCACACCGGATCATCGTATCGCCGTTGAAAAGCTTCGCTGGCAAGCCAGCTCCCGCAGGCTTTTGTGAATGCGGGAGCGGGCTTGCCCGCAAAGAGGCCCGACCAGCCCCCCCAACAACCCATGCACTGACTGGAAAAACCTCATGACCAAGACTCTCCTGCCCAACCCGGTCAAGGCACTGGCCCTGGCCCTGGGCCTGTTCAGCTCGGCGGCGTTCGCCGCCGATGCGCCGCTGAAGATCGGCACCACCGCCGCCTTCGCCATTCCCCTGGAGGCCGCCGTCGAGGAAGCCTCCAGGCAAGGCCTGAAGGTCGAGCTGGTGGAGTTCACCGACTGGATCGCGCCGAACGTCAGCCTCGCCGCCGGCGACATCGACGTGAACTACTTCCAGCACATCCCGTTCCTGGAGAACGCCAAGGCCGCCTCCGGCTTCGACCTGGTGCCGTTCGCGCCGGGGATCATCAACAACGTCGGCCTCTACTCGAAGAAGTACAAAAGCTTCGCCGAGCTGCCCGAGGGCGCCAGCGTCGCCATCGCCAACGATCCGATCAACAGCGGACGCGGCCTGCAGCTGCTGGCCAAGGCCGGCCTGATCACGCTCAAGCCCGGCGTCGGCTACAAGGCCACCGAGGACGACATCGTCGCCAACCCGAAGAAGATCAAGATCCTCCAGGTCGAGGCCGTGCAGCTGGTGCGCGCCTACGACGACGCCGATCTGGTGCAGGGGTATCCGGCCTACATCCGCCTGGCGAAGACCTTCGACGCCGGCTCCGCGCTGCTGTTCGACGGCCTCGACCACAAGGAATACGTGATCCAGTTCGTCATCCAGCCCAAGAGCAAGGACGACCCGCGCCTGATCAAGTTCGTCGACATCTACCAGCACTCGCCCGCCGTGCGCGCCGCGCTCGACAAGGCCCACGGCAAGCTGTACCAGGCCGGCTGGGAAAGCTGACATGACGGCCGCCCTCCAACGGCGACTGGAGACTCCAGAGCCCCGTCACAGTGCCGAGCGCACTGACCTGCACCCCGAACTGAACCGCGCCCACGTGCGCTTCATCGGCGTCGGCAAGACCTACGAAGGCCGCCAGGGTCCGGTCGCGGCGCTGCAAGGCATCGACCTGTCGATCCGCCGCGGCGAAGTGTTCGGCATCATCGGCCGCAGCGGCGCCGGCAAGTCGTCGCTGATCCGCACCATCAACCGACTGGAGCGACCGACCGCAGGACGGGTGCTGATCGATCAGGTGGACATCGGCGAGTTCGACGAGGACCGCCTCGTCGCCCTGCGCCGGCGCATCGGCATGATCTTCCAGCACTTCAACCTGATGTCGGCCAAGACCGTCTGGCAGAACGTCGAGCTGCCGCTCAAGGTCGCCGGCGTGCCGAAGGCGCAGCGCGAAGCGAAGGTGCGCGAACTGCTGGAGCTGGTGGGCCTGCAAGGCAAGCACGCGGCGTATCCGGCGCAGTTGTCCGGCGGGCAGAAACAGCGCGTGGGCATCGCCCGGGCCCTGGTGCACGACCCGGACATCCTGCTGTGCGACGAGGCCACCTCGGCGCTCGACCCGGAAACCACCCAGTCGATCCTCGGCCTGCTGCGCGAGATCAACGCCCGCCTGGGCCTGACCATCGTCCTGATCACCCACGAAATGGCGGTGATCCGCGACATCTGCGACCGCGTCGTGGTGCTGGAGCACGGGCACATCGTCGAACAGGGGCCGGTGTGGGAAGTGTTCGGCGACCCGCAGCACGAGGTCAGCCAGACCCTGCTCGCACCGTTGCAGCACGCCTTGCCCCAGGAACTGCAAAGCCGTTTGCAGGCCCGGCCGCCGTCACCGGAAGCCGCCGTGGTGCTGCGCCTGCAATTCACCGGCAGCCACACGGACGAGCCGGACCTGGCCGCGCTGTTCGCCGCCCTCGGCGGGCGGGTCAAGCTGCTGCAGGGCGGCGTGGAGAGGATCCAGGGCCATGCGCTGGGGCAACTGCTGCTGGCGGTGAGCGGCTCGTCCCTGGACGCCGCCCGGTTGCAGGCCCGCGCCGGGCAATGGGCGCAACGGGTGGAGGTGCTGGGCCATGTGGTTTGACCGTTTGCTGCAAGGCTTCATCGACACGTTCCTGATGGTCGGCGTGTCGTCGCTGATCGCCTTGGTGGCGGGGATCCCGATGGCGGTGATCCTGGTCACCAGCGACAAGGGCGGCATCTACGAAGCCCCGGCGCTGAACCGGGCGCTGGGGGCGTTCGTCAACCTGTTCCGCTCGATCCCGTTCCTGATCCTGATGGTCGCGCTGATCCCGTTCACCCGGCTGATCGTCGGCACCACCTACGGCGTGTGGGCGGCGGTCGTGCCGCTGACCATCGCCGCCACGCCGTTCTTCGCGCGGATCGCCGAGGTGAGCCTGCGCGAGGTCGACCACGGCCTGATCGAAGCGGCCCAGGCCATGGGCTGCCGGCGCTGGCACATCGTCTGGCACGTGCTGCTGCCGGAGGCGCTGCCGGGGATCGTCGGCGGCTTCACCATCACCCTGGTGACCATGATCAATTCCTCGGCCATGGCCGGGGCCATCGGCGCGGGGGGCCTGGGCGACATCGCCTACCGCTACGGCTACCAGCGGTTCGACAGCCAGATCATGCTGACGGTGATCGTGCTGCTGGTGGCGCTGGTGGCAGTGATCCAGCTGGGCGGCGACCGCTTGGCGCGGGGCTTGAACAAGCGCTGAGCGTTGCGTCGCCAATGAGAGGGTCATCGCCAGCAGCCTGGCTCCCACCGGTGCCATGAACGCCGCCGTCCACTCCGGGAGCCAGCCTGCTGGCAATGGGCTGCGCAGCGGCCCCGCAGGTTGGCGTATATTCAGCACATCCCATTGCCCGCGCAGCCGACCATGAAACAGACCCCCTCCGATCTGGAACAGATCACCTCCACCACCCTGGGCCACTACGATTCGGTGGCGGAAGACTTCCGCGAAGGCACCCGCGACCACGACGTCAGCCAGAACATCGACGCCCTGCTGCGCCACATTCAGGGGCCGGCGCCTTTCAGCATCCTGGACTTCGGCTGCGGGCCGGGCCGCGACCTGCAGACCTTCACCCGCCTGGGCCACACCGCCACCGGCCTCGACGGTTCACAGGTCTTTGCGCGGATGGCCCGGGAAGACAGCGGCTGCGAGGTCTGGCAGCAGGATTTCCTCAAGCTCGACTTGCCGGCCGGGCGCTTCGACGGGATCTTCGCCAACGCGGTGCTGTTCCATGTGCCGTTGCAGGAACTGCCGCGGGTGCTCGGGCAACTGCACGCCACGCTCAAGCCGGGGGGCGTGCTGTTCAGCTCCAACCCGCGCGGGGACAACCGCGAGGGTTGGAACGGCCCGCGCTACGGTTCGTACCACGACCTCGAGGCCTGGCGCCGCTTGCTGACCGACGCCGGGTTCGCGGAACTGGAGCATTACTACCGGCCGGCGGGCCTGCCACGGGAACAGCAGCCCTGGCTGGCCAGCGTCTGGCGCAAGGTCGGGCAGGACGCCATCGCCGGCAGGCCGGCTCCCGCCTTCGACCTGCACTGACGCCCCCGGCGGGCGCCGTCCCGCCCTCTATTGCGCGTCCTTCTTCGGCTCGCGGATCCTGTACCACGCCACATACAGCGCCGGCAGGAACAGCAGGGTCAGCAAGGTCGCCACGATGATCCCGCCGATCATCGCGTAGGCCATCGGCCCCCAGAACACCTCCCGGGCGATGGGGATCATGCCCAGGCTCGCGGCCGCCGCCGTCAGCAGGATCGGCCGGCGCCGGTGTTCGGTGGCTTCCACCACCGCGTCCCACGGCGTGTAGCCCTTGTGTTCGTACTCCTCGATCTGGGTCACCAGGATCACCGAGTTGCGGATGATGATGCCGATCAGCGCCAGGATCCCCAGGATCGCCACGAAGCCCATCGGAATGCCGGTGGGCACCAGCGCCAGCACCACGCCGATCAGCCCCAGCGGCGCGACGCTGGCCACCAGGAACAGCTTCTGCACGCTGTGCAGCTGGATCATCAGGAAGGTCGCCATCAAAAACAGCATCAGCGGGATGACCTTGGCGATCGGCCCCTGGGCCTTGCTGCTCTCCTCCACCGTACCGCCGGTGGCGACCCGGTAGCCCGGCGGCAGCTTGGCGGCGAACGCGTCGATGGACGGCTTGAGCACCTTCACAAGGTCCGTGGGCTGGATATCGCCGCGCAACGCCGCCTTGATGGTGATGGTCGGCAAGCGGTCGCGGCGCCACACCAGCGGCTGCTCCAGTTCGTAGCGCACGGTGGCGAACGCCAGCAGCGGGATCGAGGTGCCGTTGGGCGTGACGATCTGCAGGTTCTGCAGGGTTTCCGGCGTGCCGCGCTCGGAGTCCACCGCCCGGCCGACCACGTTGATCAGGTAGATGTCGTCGTCGACCTGGGTCAGCGTCGAGCCGCTGACGATGCTGTTCATCAGGCTCGCCACGTCTTCGGACGACAGCCCGAGCTGGCGCGCCTTGTCCTGGGCGATGTCGATGCGCAGGACTTTGCCCGGCTCGTTCCAGTCGTAGATGATCTCGCCGATGTGCTCGTTCTTGTCCAGCTCGGTGGCCAGGTCGATGGCGTGCTTGCGCACCTGGTCGATGTCCTTGCCGCTGACCCGGTACTGGATCGGCCGGCCCACCGGCGGGCCCATTTCCAGGGCCTGCACGTAGCCGCCGACGCCGACGAAGTCCTTGCGCAGGCGCTCGCGGATCCGCTGGCTCAGCGCCTCGCGGGACTCGAAGTTCTTGCTGACGATCACCAGCTGGGCGTAGTACGGGTTCTGCAGTTGCTGGTCCAGCGGCAGGTAGAAGCGGATCGCGCCCTGGCCGACGTAGCTGCTCCAGCGCACGATGTCCGGGTCGCCCTTGAGCGTGGCCTCAAGCTTGTCCACCACCTTGCGGGTCTCGTCGATGGAGGCGTTCTGCGGCAGGTTGAGATCCACCAGGATCTCCGGACGGTCCGAGGACGGGAAGAACTGGTTCTGCACGAACCGCATGCCGACCACCGAGAGGACGAAGCACAGCACGGTGATGGCGATGGCCCACCAGCGGTTGCGCATGCACCACAAGAGGCCATGGTTGAACGCGCGCCCGATCCGGCCCGGCTCCGCCTCATGGGGTTTCACGTTGGTGCTGAGGATGTGCACGCCGATCACCGGCGCGAACAGCACCGCCACCACCCACGACACCAGCATCGCCACGGCGATCACCGCGAACAGGGTGTAGGTGTATTCGCCGGCGGAACTGGCGTTGAGGCCGATGGGCACGAAGCCCGCCACGGTCACCAGCGTGCCGGTGAGCATCGGGAACGCCGTGGAGGTGTAGGCGAACGTCGCCGCCTGCTCCTTGGTCTCGCCCATCTCCAGGCGCGTGACCATCATCTCCACCGTGATCATCGCGTCGTCCACCAACAGGCCGAGGGCGATGATCAGCGCGCCGAGGGAAATCCGCTGCATGGTGATGCCGCTGTACTCCATGTAGACGAACACCATCGCCAGCACCAAGGGGATCGAGCACGCCACCACCAGCCCGGCGCGCATGCCGAGGCTGACGAAGCTGACCACCAGCACGATCACCACGGCTTCGAACAGCGCGCTGGTGAACCCGCCGACGGCCTCCTCCACCACCACCGCCTGGTCGGACACGTTGTGCACGCCGACGCCCACCGGCAGGTCCGCGATGATTTCGCCGATGCGCTCATGCAGGGCCTTGCCGAACGCCTGGACGTTGCCGCCCTTCTGCATCGCGATGGCCAGGCCGATGGCCGGCGTGCCGTTGAAGCGGAACTCCGGGGTGGCCGGGTCGACGTAGCCGCGGGTGATGTCGGCGATGTCCGCCAGCCGGTAGAAGCGGTCGTTGAGCTTGAGGTTGACCTCGGCCAGGTCCTTTTCCGAGGCGAACTGCCCCGAGGTGCGCACCGAGATCCGCTCGGGCCCGGCCTCGATGACCCCGGCCGGCGTCACGGCGTTCTGCTGCTGCAGGCTCTGCACGACCTGGCGCTGGTCGATGCCCAGCGCCGCCAGTTTGCGGGTGGAGAAATTCAGGTACAGCACTTCGTCCTGCTGGCCGATCATCTCGATCTTGCCCAGCCCCGGCACGCCGCGGATCTCGGCCCGCGCCTGCTCCACATAGTCGCGCAACTGGCGCATCGTCAGGCCGTCGGCGGTGAAGGCGTACACCGAGCCGTACACGTCGCCGAACTCGTCGTTGAACCCCGGCCCCTGGATGCCCTGGGGAAACTGGCCGCGGATGTCGCCGATCTTCTTGCGCACCTGGTACCAGATTTCCGGGATGTCCTTGGCCTGGGTGGTGTCGCGCAGGTACACGTACACCGTCGATTCGCCGGGGCGGGTGTAGCTCTTCACGTAGTCGAGGGAGTCGAGCTCTTCGAGCTTCTTCTCGATGCGGTCGGTGATCTGCTTGAGGGTTTCCTCCTGGGTCGCCCCCGGCCATTTGCTCTGGATCACCATGGTCTTGATGGTGAAGGACGGGTCTTCCTCGCGTCCCAGGTTGAAGTACGAGAACACCCCCATCAGCAACCCGACGAACATCAGGTACCAGACGAACGACTGATGCTTGAGGGCCCATTCGGAGAGGTTGAAAGACCCTTTCATTGACTGTCCTCGTCAAATTTCACGGTTTGTCCGGGTTTGAGGCTGTTGACCCCGGCGCTGATGACCCGCTCGCCGTTGCGCACCCCGCCGTCCAGCACCACGGTGCTGTCGGTGCGGCTCAGCACGCTGACGTCGCGGGGCGCCACGGTCTTGTCCTGGGAATTGATCACCCAGATGCGCGGCTTGCCGTCGACCTCCTGCAAGGCCGCCGCCGGCAGTTCGATGCGCGGCTTGACCGCCGACCGCAAGGTCACGCTGATCGCCGTGCCGAGGCGAAAGCCCACCGGCGTCTCGGCCAGGGTCAGGCGCGCGCGGCGGGTGCGGGTGGCGCTCTGGGCCTGGGGCTCGATCTCGCGGATCACCGCCGTGGTGTTGATGGCGGGGTCGAGCTGCGCGGCCACCTGGAACACCACGTCCTTGGGCAACTGATCGACCAGGGTGTCCGGCAGGTCGATCACCGCTTCCTTGATGTCCGGCTGCGCCAGGGTCACCACTTGCTGGCCGGCGGTCACCACCTGGCCGGCCTCGGCGCTCCAGCCGGTGACCACGGCCTTATGGTCCGAACGCAGTTCGGTGTAGCCCAGTTGGTCCTTGCTCTGGCTGACCGCCGCCCGGGCCTGGTCCAGCGAGGCCTGGGTGGTCTTCAGGTCGGTCTGGGCGATGTCCAGCTGCGCCTGGGCGCCGACCCCGCGGTCGAACAGCGCCTGCTGGCGGCGGGCGTTGGCCTGGGCATTGATCAGTTGCGCCTCGATCTTGGCCAGGTCGCCCTGGGCCGAACGCAGCTGGTTCTGCTGGTCGGAAGGGTCGAGGGTGGCCAGCAGCGTGCCCTTGCCGACCTCGGCGCCCACATCGACGTTGCGGCTGGCGATGCGCCCCGCCACGCGAAAACCGGTGTTGCTCTCGTAGCGCGCCTGGATGTTGCCGGCGAACCGCCCCAGGCTCTCTTCGCTGAGCGCCTGCACCTTGACCGACAGCACCGGACGCACCGGCTCCGGCGGCGCCTCGCTCTTGGAACACGCGGCGAGCAGCACCGCGACAGACAACAGCCCCAGGCGCCTCATGGCTGCGCTTCCATTTTCAGTTCCTTATAGGTGTAGTCGGCGATCTCGACCTTCATGCCCGGATGCAGCAGCTGGCCACCGGCGATGATGACCTTCTCCCCGCCCTTGAGGCCTTCGCTGACGACGACCTTGCCGGTCAGGTAGCGGCCCACGGTCACCGTGTGCAACTGCGCCTCGCCCTTGTCGTCCACCAGCCACACGGCGGGTTCGCTGACGTTCTTGGTCAGCGCCGACCACGGCAGCTCCACCGCCGACTTGCCGGTGCCCTTGGCCGTGGCGCTGACCACCGAACCCAATTGCATGCCCGGCGGCAGGCCGTCGAGGGCGATCTTGACCTGCACCGTACCGGACTGCGCCGACACCGACGGGGTGATCTCGCGCACGGTGCCCGTGGTCTTGACCGCCGGATTGTCGAGCAGGCTCACCACGATCGAACGGTCCGACGGCCGCTCGGCCAGCAGCGATTCGTAGACGTTGAACACCGCATCGCGGTCGCCGTCACGGGCCAGGCTGAAGATCGGCATCGTCGCCTGCACCACCTGGCCGACCTCGGCCTGACGCTCGGTGATGACCCCCGGCGCATCGGCCACCAGGGCGGTGTAGCTCAGTTGGTCCCTGGCGTTGGCCAGTTGCGCCTGGGCGGCGCTCAAGGCGCTCTGGCTGCTGCGCAGGGCGGCCTGGGCCGAGTCGTATTCGCTCTGGCTGGTGTAGCCCTTGGGCAGCAACTTTTGCTGGCGCACGAAGGCCGCCGCGCTCTGCTTCACCCGGGCCTGTTCGGCCAGCACCTGGGCCTGGGCCGAGTCGACGTTGGTCTGCAGATCCTTGGGGTCGAGGCGGGCCAGCACCTGTTTGGCGCTCACCCGGTCGCCGACCTCGACCAGCCGCTGGATGATCTTGCCGCCGACGCGGAACGACAGTTGGGTCTGCACCCGCGCCTGCACATCGCCGGTGAGCGTCACGGCGGCGGCGTAGTCGGCGGACTTCACGTCGAGCACCAGCACCCTGGGCAGGTACTCCTCGGACGCTTTCTTCTCGCCGCAGGCGCTCAGCAAAGCGACGGCGCTCAGGGCCAATGCCACTTTATATCCGGGACCCGCCATGCAGACTCCTTGGCTTTTTCTGACGTGACAGAGACGATACGACAGTGAGCTTAGAACAGCCTTTGACCATTGCACGGCTTTACCGCACGAAGCGTGCGCAGGCGCACGGCGACGCGACATTCAGGCAAACTGGCCGGCTCCCGCAGAAGGAAACGCCCATGCTCAAGACCCTGGCGGTGGCCAATTACCGCTCGATCAACAAACTGGTGATCCCGCTGGGCCGCCTGAACCTCATCACCGGCCCCAACGGCAGCGGCAAGTCCAACCTCTACCGGGCCCTGCGCCTGCTGGCGGAGACGGCGCAGGGCGGCGTGGTCAACGCGCTGGCCCGCGAAGGCGGGCTGGACTCGACCTTCTGGGCCGGGCCGCAAACCCTCAGCCGACGCATGCGCAACGGCGAGGTGGCCATCGAGCCCACGGTGCGCCAGGGCACCAAACGCCTGCGCCTGGGGTTCGCCGGGGAAGACTTCGGTTATTCGATCGCGCTGGGCCTGCCCGAGCCGTCGCGCTCGTACTTTGCCCTGGATCCGGAAATCAAAAGGGAGTGCATCTGGGCCGGGGCCTTCCATCGCCCGGCCAGCCTGCTGGTGGACCGCGATGGCCCGATGATCCGCGCCCGCGAGGGCCGCGGCTGGGACGTGCTGGCGCAGCACACGCCGACCTTCGACAGCCTGTTCGATCAGGTCGGCAGCCTGCGCGCCTCGCCGGAGGTGTTCCAGATGCGCGAGTTCATCCGCCGCTGGCGCTTCTACGACCACTTTCGCAGCGACGCCGACGCCCCGGCGCGCCAGCCGCAGCTGGGCACCCGCACGCCGGTGCTGCACCACGACGGCCGGGACCTGGCGGCGGCGTTGCGCACCATCATCGAGATCGGCGACCCCGACGCGCTGCGGACGGCGGTCAGCGACGCGTTTCCCGGCGCGCGCCTGGAGATCGCGCCGCTGGCCGGCGGACGCTTCGCCATTGAGTTCCATCAGGAAGGGTTGCTGCGGCCGCTGTCGGCGGCGGAGCTATCGGACGGCACGCTGCGTTACCTGCTGCTGGTCGCGGCGCTGCTGACGCCGCGCCCGCCGTCGCTGATGGTGCTGAACGAACCGGAGACCAGCCTGCACCCGGACCTGCTGCCGGCGCTGGCGCGGCTGATCATCCGGGTCTCGGAGGACTGCCAGGTGTGGGTGGTGTCCCACGCCCGGCGGCTGATCTCGGCGTTGCAGGAGGATCCGGACTGCAACTGCATCGTACTGGAGAAGACCCTGGGCCAGACCGGCGTCGTCGGCCAGCGGATGCTGGACGAGCCGGCGTGGCACTGGCCGGATTGAGCCTGTGGCGAGGCTCCATCGCCACAGGTGTCGGTCAGGCGCTCAGCCCTGCCATTTGCCGCCTTCGACGATCACGCTCTCAGGCTTGGTGTCGTCGCTCAGTTCCTTGCGCACGTACTGGTCGTACAGCTTGAGCAGGTACTTCTCCTCGCCCAGCTTCGCCAGCTCGGCATTCACCCAGTCGCGCAGCTCGGTGTTGCCCTTCTTCACCGCCGGTGCGATCGGGGCCTCGTCGCCGAGCTTTTCGTCCAGCACGCGGTAGCCCGGGTTCTGCTTGGCCCAGCTGAACAGCACCAGGTTGTCCTGGGCGTAGGCGTCGCCGCGGCCGCCGGCCAGGGCCTGCAGCGATTCGGAGTTTTTCTCGAACTTGAGCAGTTTCCAGTCCGGGTGGTGCTTGGTCAGCCAGATGTCGGCGGTGGTGCCGGTGGTGACGATGGTGGTGCGGGTCGCCAGGTCGTCCAGCCGCTTCACCGCGCTGCCCTGGGGCACCAGCGCCTGCACCGCCACCCGCAGGTTCGGGTTGGTGAAGTCCACCGCTTCCTTGCGCTCCGGGGTGACGGTCATGTTGGCCAGGATCAGGTCGACCTTGTCGCTTTGCAGGAACGGGATCCGGCTGGCCGGCTCCACGGCGACGAACTCGACCTTGTTCTCGTCGCCCAGCAGGTCCTTGGCCAGCCGGCGGCCGATGTCGGTATCGAAGCCGACGTAGCGCCCCGTTTCGTTGACGAAGCCGAACGGCGGCTTGTCGGTGAACACGCCGACGATCAGCTTGTCGCGGGCCTTGATCTTGTCCAGGTAGCCGGCGGGCGCGGCGCTTTCGCTGGCGACCTTGGGCTTGGCCGGTTCCTCGGATTTGTTGCAGCCGGCCAGCAGCGCGAGGCCGAGCAGGGGCAGTACGAACAGCGATTTGGCAGTTTTCATGACAGTTCCTTGGTCTGAGTCGTTTTGGGCAACGTCGCCGAAGGCCAGGCCTCGGCGGGGAGAACTTCTCCAGGAACGGCTGCGCGCGTGCGGTCTGCGGGTTCGCAAAGAAAATCTCGGGCGGGGTGCGGGCCCTGCAAAGCGGTGGAGGCGCTCATGCATGGGCCCAGCGCCGCTCCAGCACGCGGGAGGCGGCCGAGAGCGGGTAGCAGATGAAAAAGAAAAACAGGAACAGCGCACCGTAGATCAGCACCGATTCGTAGGTGCGCTCGATGATCTGCTGACCGACCTTGATCACGTCCACCACGCCGATCAGCACCGCCAGGGAGCTGGTCTTGATGATACGCGTGTAGACATTGATGGTCGGCGGCGTCATGCGCTTGAGCGCCTGCGGCATCAGCACGTAGGCGTAGAGCTGCACGGCATTGAAGCCGAGCGACAGCCCGGCCTCGCGCTGCCCGCGGGGCAACGAGCGCAAGGCGCCGCGCGCCGCCTCGCCGACTTCGCTGGCGCCCCACAGCGACAGCACCGTCACGGCGCACCAGAAGGCCGGCACGCTGAGGCCGAAGAAAATCGGCAGGCCGAAAAACAACAGGTACAGCCAGACCAGCACCGGAATCGCCCGGAACAGCTCCAGGTAGATCCGCAGCACCGCGTTGAGCCACTTCACGTCGAGGGTGCGCAGCACGCCGTAGAGCACGCCGCCGACGGTGCTGACCGCGATGCTCAGCAGCGAGATCGACAAGGTCTGCCCGGCGCCGGCCGCCAGTTGCGGCAACGACACCCACAAAAGCTCAAGACCCGAACTGGCCATGTTGCAGCCTCCTTTCCAGACGGCCGAGCAGCAGCGACAGCGGCAGGAACAGCAGCACGCAGATCAGCGTCAGCACGGCGAGCATTTCGTAGGTCTTGTAGTACAGGGCAATGTAGCTCTTGGTGGTGTAGAGGAGTTCCGGCACCGCCACGGCCGACACCACCGTGGTTTCCTTGAGCAGGAAAATGAAATTGGCGAACAGCGACGGCAGGCTGAGGATCCCCGCCTGCGGCAGGATCACGTAGCGCAGCACCTGCAGCTCGGACAGCCCGAGGGAACGGCCGGACTCGACCTGCCCCTTGGGCACCGCTTCGACACCGGCGCGCAGCACCTCGGTCAGGTAGGCGCCGCCGAGGAACGTCAGGGTGATGATCGCGGCGGCGAAGCCGGACACCTGCACCCCCACGGCCGGCAAGGCGAAGTAGACGAAAAACAGCTGGATCAGCAGCGGCGTGTTGCGGGCCAGCTCCACGTACAGGCCGATGGCCTTTGGCAGGTAGGGCACACGCAACACCAGGAGCGTCGCATTGAACAGCGCCACGGCCAACGAAGTGCCGATGGCGATCAGCCCGACCTGCAGGGTCACGCCCACGGCGCTGAGGAAGGCCGGCAAGGTGCTGAGGATGAACGCGTAATCGAAGGTCATGAAACGTCCTGACGCCGCTCGGTAAGCGACGGTGGTGCAGTCCATGGACAGCGGGTGGCCGTCCTGCAGGCACCGACTTTATAGGTATAAAAACAAGAATTTAAATACCGATAAAGCATATTGATATCACACAAAAAACTAATCGCCGGGTTTGCCGGGACGGAAGAAGAAAGCTATTTTCCCCGGCGCTGTAGGAAGGATCTTTTTTTCAGATTGCCCCTCCAAGGACGCACAGCTTTTGGCCAGACTCCCTGGGCCGAACCATTACAAGGAAGAAAACATGGCTGACGTAAAAGTGCCGCAGCGGCTGGATCCGCAGGACATCGTGAAACTGCTGGTGGCGTTGCGCAGGGCGCTGAAGACGGGGCTCGCCTAGGCCCTGCGGCGAGGGAGCCTGCTCCCGCTCGGCTGCGCAGCAGTCGCTGATCCGGCCGACGCCTTCGCCCCGAACCGGCCAGTTGCCCGGTTTGGGGCCGCTGCGCAGCCCGGCGGGAGCAGGCTCCCTCGCCACAGTACTCACCGCAAACGAAAACGCCGACGACCATCGCTGGCCGTCGGCGTCTTCACACCTTGAAGGGAGGTGTCGCTGCGTCGGATCAGAACGCCGGCAATACCGCGCCGTTGTACTTCTTCTCGATGAACGCTTTGACTTCAGGGCTGGTCAGGGCCTTGGCCAGCTTCTGGATCGCGTCGCTGTTCTTGTTGTCCTCGCGGGCCACCAGGAAGTTCACGTAAGGCGAGTCCGCGCCCTCGATCACCAGGGCGTCCTTGGTCGGGTTCAACTTGGCTTCCAGCGCGTAGTTGGTGTTGATCATGTCCAGGTCGACTTCATTCAGCACCCGCGGCAGCAGGGCCGATTCCAGTTCCTTGAACTTGAAGTTGTGCGGGTTCTTGGCGATGTCCTTCGGGGTGGCCAGCGCGTTCTTCGGATCCTTCAGCTCGATCAGGCCGGCCTTCTGCAGCAGGATCAGGGCGCGGCCGCTGTTGCTGCCTTCGTTGGGGATCGCGATGGTCGCGCCGTTCGGCAGGTCCGCCAGCGACTTGTACTTCTTCGAGTAGCCGCCGAACGGTTCGACGTGGACGCCTTCCACGGTCACCAGGTACTTGGCTTTGTCGTCCTTGTATTTACCGGCGTTGAAGCTGTCCAGGTAAGGCTTGGTCTGGAAGTAGTTGGCGTCCAGGCGCTTCTCGCCCACCTGCACGTTCGGCTGCACATAGTCGGTGAAGACTTTGACTTCCAGATCCACGCCTTCTTTGGCGAGGGTCGGCTTGATCAGCTCGAGGATCTCGGCGTGGGGGATCGGCGTTGCCGCCACCACCAGTTTCTCGCCGGCCTGGGCCAGGGATGCGGTCAGGGCAGCCGCCAATGCGGAAAACAGCAGAACCTTTTTCATGCAGTGTCCTTATCGAAAAGTCATGGTCGTCATCGACGACGGCATTGAATACGAGTGCCAGTGAAGTGCTATCGCTGGCGTGAAGCGGACAATACCGGGATTTTTTATTCCCGGACAATAACGTTTATTCAGCTTCATATTCCATTTTGTTCATATTGAACAAAATGGTTACAACCCTTCCGCCAGACGCAAAAGCAAGCCTTTCAATGCCTTGCGCTCGTCAGGCGTTCCGCCGATGCCGATGCCCGCCACATGGCGCTCAAACTGAGCGGGCAGCCCGGACGCCTCGGGCAGGTTGAGGTGTTCCGGCAGGATTTCGTCGCCCGTGCTCACCAGCAACGCGAAGTGAATGACGTTCTCCAGTTCACGGGTATTGCCCGGCCAGCTGTGGCGCTCCAGCACCTCCTGCGCCGCCTCGCTGATCAGCGGCACCGGCAGGTCCAGGCGCTGGCTGTAGATGCCGAGGAAGTACTCGGCCAGCGACAGGATGTCGCCGGTCCGCTCACGCAGGGCCGGCAGTTCCAGATGGCCTTCGCTGAGGTAGTGGAACAGCCGCTCATGGAATTTGCCCGCCGCCACCGCCTGCGCCAGGTCGATGCTGGTGGCGGCCACCAGGCGCACGTCCACCGGACTCGGCTGCTGGGCGCCGACCCGGGTGACTTCGTGGTTTTCCAGGGCGGCGAGCAGTTTGATCTGGATCGGCAACGGCAAGTCGCCGATTTCGTCCAGGTACAGGGTGCCGCCGTTGGCCGAGCCGAACCACCCGGCGCGGCTGCCGGCCGACCCCGTGTAGCTGCCGGCGGCGTAGCCGAACAGTTCGGCGTCGGCGTAGGTCGGGCTGATCGCCCCGCAGTTGACCGACACGAACAGGCCGCTGCGGTCACTGGCGCGGTGGATGTGCCGGGCGAGCAGTTCCTTGCCGGTGCCGGTTTCGCCGCGGATCAGCACCGAGATCGAACGCGGGGCCAGTTGGTTCATGTGCTCGCGCAACCGGCGCGAGCGCGGATCGACGAACACCAGCGCCTTGGCGCGGATGCTCAGGGGACTTTTTTCCGCATCGGGAAAGGTCAGCAACGGCTGGCCGAAGGTCTCGAGACTCATGGCAGACTCCCGCCCAGAACCGCCGGGAGACGGGGGCGATCAAAAATGGAAAATAGGGTTCAAGCGCGCCGCCGGGCGTGATGTTCCATGCGGTTCTGCAGGCGGTAGAGGTAGGCGAATCCCTGTTCCCAGCGCCGATGGCCGGACTTCACGTTGATGTGCCCGGCCCCGGCGAGGATCCCCGCCTCGGCGCCCCAGTTGCGCGCCAGTTCCAGGGCCCGGGTGGCGCTGACGGCGGCGTCGTTGTCGGAGCTCACCACTTGGCTGGGGAACGGCAGCAGGTCGGTCGGGATCGGCGCGAAATTGCGCAAGGCCGGCACGCACGCCGGACGCTCGACATCCGCCGGCGCCACCAGCAGCGCGCCGCGCACCTGACGCAGGGCCTGCAACGGCGCGTTGGCCGCCCAATGGGCAACGGTGATGCAACCCAGGCTGTGCGCGATCAGGATCACCGGCGTGCTGTCGGCGGCGATCGCCTCGGCCAGCGCCGCCACCCAGTCCTCGCGCCGGGGCGTCAGCCAGTCGGCCTGCTCCACCCGGGCGCTGTTGGGCAGGCTGTTCTGCCAGTGGGTCTGCCAATGATCCTCTGGCGATCCTTGCCAGCCCGGCACAATCAGGTAACGAATCGGTTCGTTGCGCATGGGGATGCTCTCCTGCGTCGTGTCTGTTCCTGGTCGAGTATAGGGACGGGAGTTATATTCGTTAAGGAATAAGAAGCTATTTATTAATAACGTAAAGTTAGATTCAAGCTTCAAGCTTCAAGCTTCAAGCTGCAAGCTGCTCTTGCTTGCTGCTTGCTGCTTGCTGCTTGCTGCTTGCCGCTTGCCGCTTAAGACAAAAAAGGGGCCGCACCCTGCCAAGGAGACGGCCCCGGAAAAATCGACATTCGTTCACCGCGCGGTGATCACCGACAGCTTGGTGATGCCGGCCCGCTCGATCGACGCCATGGCCCGCGCCACTTCGCCGTAGTTCACGCCGTCGTCCGCCTGCAGCTGCACGCGGACTTCCGGATCCTTGGCCTTGGCGGCCTTGAGGTTGAACTCCAGCAGGTCCGGCTGGATTTCATCCTTGTTGATGAACAGCTTGCCCGCCCCGTCGATGCTCACCACCAGCGGATCCTTCTGCTCCACCGGCGCCACCGCCTCGGTCTTGGGCAAGTTGATCGGGATCGCATTGGTCAGCAGCGGCGCGGTGACGATGAACACCACCAGCAGCACCAGCATCACATCCACCAACGGCGTCACGTTGATCTCGCTCAGCACCTCGTCACTGTCTTGCGTGGAGAAGGCCATCTCAGGACGCCTCCTTCACTTTCGTCGCTGCGCCCGCCACTGCGGCGCGCTGGGCCGCCGGGTGGATCAGCACGCGGAACGCGCTCTTCTGCGCCAGGCTGTAGAAGTCGTGGGCGAAGTCGTCCAGGTCTGCCGCGGTGAGCTTCAGGCGCCGCAGAAAGTAGTTGTAAACCAACACCGCCGGCACGGCGACGGCGATCCCCACGCCGGTGGCGACCAGTGCTGCACCGATGGGCCCGGCCACCGTTTCCAGGCTCGCCGAGCCCGCCGCGCTGATGCCTTTCAACGCTTCCATGATGCCCCACACCGTGCCGAACAGGCCGATGAACGGCGAGGTGCTGCCAATGCTCGCGACCACCGCCAGGCCGGTTTCCAGCGAGCGCCGCTCGCGCACGATCTGCTGGCGCAAGGCACGCTCCAGGCGGTCCTGGTGGTTGATCGCCTGGCTCAGATCCGTCGCCTGGGGCGCCTCGCCCACCTGGATCGCCGCATAACCGGCCTGGGCCACCCGGGCGGCGGCGCCGGGCTGGGTCTCGCTCAGTTCGGCGGCGGAATCCAGGCTCGATGCCGCCCAGAACCGTTTGTGGAACCTGCGGTCCTGGGCCTTCAGGCGGCCGAACTGCACAGCCTTGAGCAGCGCCAGTCCCCAAGTGGCGACGGAGAAGACCACCAACAGCCAGATCACTGCGCTTTCGATGGATTCCAGTGGAGAGGCCAGTAACGTCATGATGCATTCCCTCGTATAAACGTTTCGCGCAAATTTGGTTTCGGTTCAGTGAATCTTGAAATCGATGGGGACGCTGACCCAGCCGTCCTGGGCGACGTCGCCCTGCTTGGCCGGCACGAAGCTCCAACGCTTCACGGCCTCCAGCGCCGCGTCGTCGAGCTGTTGCCGGCCGCTGCTTTTCTGAATCTGGATCTCGCCCGGCTTGCCGCTGGCCAACACGTGCACCCTGAGCAGCACGGTGCCTTCCCAGCCGCGGCGCTGGGCCAGCGACGGGTATTCCGGCGCCGGGTTCTTCAGGTACGCGGCGTTGGCCGAAGCCGGCGTGACCGGTGCGGGCGCAGGCGGCGCGGGCGGTGCAGGTGCCGCAGCCGGGGCGGCCGGCTGCGGGGGTGCCGGCGGTTGCTCGACCGCCTTGGGCGCAGGTTTGGGCACAGGCTTGGCGACCGGCTTCGGAATCGGCTTCGGCTTTTTCGCAGGGGGCGGCTTCACCGCCAATTCGTCCTCCACCGGCGGAGGCGGTTCGAGCACGGGCGCCGGCGGCGGTGGCTCGACCACAGGAGGCGTCGGCGGCGCCGGACGCGAAAACTCGATGGTCATCGGCGGGATCTGCGGCGGCACCACCGGCAGCGACGGGGTCGGCTGCCGGCCGACCCAGTAGATCACCGCGCCATGCACCACCAACGCCAGCACGCCGAGCAGGATCGTTTCGCGCCGGCTCAGGATGCCTTTGGGCGGGCGCTGCAGACGCAGCTGCCCCAGCGGCACCCGGTGAGGCCGGCCGAGACCGACCAATTCGCCGCTCGGCGCGTGGCGCCACAGCACCTCCTGTGCGGCGGCGGTCTGGACATTGCCCATTGATTCACTCCCTGCGGTCTCTTTGCGTTCTGGTTCTGCCAAAGCTGCCGACAGCCGTTCGTTCAATCCCCCGCGGCACATCGACGGCCCCATCATTGGGCCAGACGCTTATCTCCGAAAGTAATCTTTAATGTTATGAATAGACGGATATGGAATATAAGAAACGGTCATTTCCGCCAAAGCCACGTCCGGCAAGGGCTGTAGCGGAGGATGAAAAACCGCATGCCTTTGCGGCATGAAAAGTATTCATCCAAGGCATGTGCTTTTACGGGAAACCCAAGAAGCGGGGACAACCAATGGAAAATGAACAGCTGCTGTTCCATGAACAAAAACAAAAAGCCGATGCACTTTCATGCATCGGCTTTTATTACTGCGGCGTCATTATTGTTTCACGAACTCCCCAGCCAGGCCGACCACATCGCCGTCGAAGTTGTTGCGCGAACCCACCGCGCGCACTTTCGAGTAGTTGTGGTCTGGCGAGAACAGTGTCCAGGCCTGATAGCCGGTGCCGTCGTTGAGGGCCGCGAAGGTGATGATCGTAGGCTGCCCGGTGCTGTTCTGGAAGTGGTAGTGCCCGTATGCGATGTCGTAGTTCACGCCGTTCTGGCTGAACCGGCCGCTGAAGGTGCCGTTGGAGTCGTTGCCATCGGTAATCGTCAGTTTGGCGCCAGCGTTAGCGTTTACATAAGTGCCATTAATGCTCGACATAACGAGATTTCCTTAATCGTTGGTTAAGTATCTTCCGATGAGAGCAAGTTTCCTCCTGGAAACTCACGGCACTCAGGATGGTTCGCAAGTGACCGATTGTCCACGCATAAAGCGGGCTATTTACCAACGAATTAGCAATAACAACTATGAGCAGCCGGCATACTTTGCACCAAAGTATTAACCCTCATTTAACGTAACGATACATCCCAGCGTTCAATGTATAACTACTGTCATAACTTTCACATCTGCATCCCTGATCAAAAGTCATAACGCCCCGTCACGCCCAACGTCCGCGGAGTGCCGAGCAGGCCTTCATAGCCGCCGTTGCCGCCCGTCCACAGCGTCGTGTAGTAGGTCTTGTCGAAGGCGTTCTTCAGCCACAGCGAGACGTCCCACTGGCCCTGGTTGAAGTCGCCGCGCAGGCCGGTGGAGAAGTTGACCACCGCGTAGCTCGGGATCTGGCCGAAGTCCGAGTCCTCCACCGTGCCCACCGCTTTGGAGCGGAACGCGTAGCTGGCGGTGACGTAGGGTTCGAGGCCGTTGTCCAGGTTCCACTTGTATTCGCCGTTGGCGTTGCCGATCCATTTCGAGGCGCCGACCACCTGGTGGCCGCTGAGGTCGCAGGAGGCCGGGGCTCCGGGAGCGAGGCTGACTTCCGGCGGGCACGGCGCATCCTTGTACGAGAGGTAGCTGACGTCGTTGTAGGAGCCGTTGAAGTTCAGCGTCAGGCCCCGCAGCGGGATCACCGTGCTGTCGAACTCGACGCCGCGCGAGCGCACGGAACCGGCGTTGGTCAGGTACTGCACGCGGTTGACGTCGTCGTAGGCGTTGGTCTGGTAGGCGTTGACCTGCGTCCAGAACACGTTGGCGTTGAGTTGCAGGCGACGGTCCCACAGCGTGCTCTTGAAGCCGAGCTCGGCATTGTTGGCGCGTTCGGTGCCGATCAGCAGCGAATCGGCCCCCGCCGTCGGCGCCGACCCGACCACCAGGTTGACCCCGCCGGACTTTTCGCCGTGGGACAGCGTGGCGTAGCCCAGCAGTTCATCGCTGAAGCGGTAACTCAGGTTGAGCAGTCCGGACGGGCTGGAGCTGTACTGGTTGAGGTCGCCGGAATCGTAGGCGCCGACCCGGCCGCGCCGCGCGGTGGCTGCCGCACCGGTCACCGCAGCGCCGCCACGGGGTGCGTCGCGGTCGACCCAGGCGTTCTTCTCTTCGTAGGTGCCGCGCACCCCGGCGGTGAAGTCCAGGCGTTCGGTCAGGTGCCAGGTGCCTTGGGCGAACAGCGCGAAGCTGTCGGTCTTGATGTGGCCGTGGCCCACCGTGTCGACGTTGGCCAGCGCCCCGCGCGGCGTGCCGTTCCAGATGTCCGCCTGCGGCCCGTAATAGGCGAAGGATTTGTTGTCCAGGTCCGAGCCGAAGTAGTAGGCGCCGAGCACGTAATCGAAGAATTCGCCCTTGGGCGACGCCAGGCGAAATTCCTGGGAATACTGCTTGTCCTCCACCGACACCCCGGCGTTGTAGGTGGCCGGCACGTTGAGGCCGTCGTCGTTGCGCGGGGTGAAGTTCCAGAACCGGTAAGAGCTGACCGAGGTCAGGGTGAAATCGCTCGGCAGCGTCCAGTTGGCCTCCACCGACGTGCCGCCCTGGTGCACGGTGACGTGCTGGTCGTTGTCCAGGTTGACCTTGCGGTGCGAGCCGTTGACCAGGGACGCACCGGCCGCCGCCGCCCGCGCCGAATAGAGGTTCACACCGTTGATGGTCGGCCCGGTGCTGTAGAGCGCGCGGGTGCCGGCGCTGGAGTCTTCTTCGTTGTAGTCGCCGATCCAGCGCAGGTTGAAGGACTCGTTGGGCTTGAACAGCAACTGCGCGCGGAAACCGTCGCGGGAGCCGCCGTTGAGGTCGTGCCCGTTGAACTCGTTCTTGATGTCGCCGTCGCTGCGGGTGCGGTAGGCGGAAAAGCGCCCGGCCAACTGGTCGTTGAGCGGCCCCGAAATCGTGCCCTTGGTCTGGAAGTAACCGTCCTCGCCGACCGAGGTCTCGATGCTGCGCTCCGGGGTGAAGCTCGGCGCGCGGGTGCCGATGTTGATCACCCCGGCGGTGGTGTTCTTGCCGAACAGCGTGCCCTGGGGCCCGCGCAGCACTTCGAGCTGCTCGATGTCCATCAGGTCGAAGACCGCCATCCCCGGACGGCCCAGGTACACGTTGTCGATGTACAGCCCGACGCTGCCTTCGAGCCCGTCGCTGGCCGGGTTGTTGCCCAGGCCGCGGATCGACACGCTGGACTGGCGCGCATGCATGTAGGCGACGTTGACGCTGGGCACCAGTTGCTGAAGGTCCTGGATCCGGTACACCCGCTGGGTTTCCAGGGTCTGGCCGCTGACCACGCTCATCGGTGTCGGCACATCCTGAGCGCTTTCCTCGCGGCGGCGGGTGGTGACGGTCACGGTTTCCAACTGTGAACCGACGCTCGCGCCCTCGCGTTGCGGAGCAGGCGCCGGTGCTTGCGGATCGGCGGCGTAGCCCGCGCTCCAGTTGGCGCTCCCGGCCAGCAACAGGGCCAATGGCAAGCGTTTGAGCCGTCGGGGCGGCAGCGCGGTGGCGGGATTCAACGGACTCATGAGGCGGCTCCTGATCAAAGAACGCACAGGCCGGTCCGGCGCTGCATATTCTTCAAAGTTATTTGTATATTGATTTACAAACTTTTACTGCATAAGAGATTGCCTTTATAAGGAGTCGACCTAATGCATATCCAATGCATTTCCCGGATATTTTTTATGTGAAAAATGCATATCGACTTGCGTCAGTTACGTCACTTCATCGCCCTTGCCGAACAACGCAGCTTCGTCGCCGGCGCGCAGGCGGTGAACCTGTCGCAGTCGGCGTTCAGCCGCAGCATCCAGGCGCTGGAGCACAGCGTCGGCTGTCAGTTGGTCGACCGGGGACGCAAGGACCTGCCGCCGACCAAGCAAGGCCTGGTGCTGCTGGAGCATGCGCGGCGGCTGGTCAGCGGCGCGCAGCAGATGGCCAACGAGATCAGCCAGTTCAACGGCCTCGAAGCGGGCGAGTTGCGCTTCGGCTGCGGCCCGGCGCCGGCGGCGGGGCTGATCCCCCGGGCCGTCGGCCGCTTCATCGGGCGCTACCCCAAGGCGCGGGTGCACTACCAGGTCGATGACTGGCAGAGCCTGAGCAAACGCCTGCACAGCGAAGAGTTCGAGTTCTTCGTCGCCGACACCCGGCATTTCGAGGCCGACCCGGACTACCTGACCCACCGCCTGCGCCCGCGCAAATGGCATTTCTGCTGCCGCGCCGGGCATCCGTTGGCGGCGCGGGAGCGGGTCAGCGCCGCCGAGCTGATGGGTTATCCGATGGCGGTGAGCATCCGCCCGCCGAACCTGCGCAAGGTGATCGTCGACCTCAGCGGCCGACCGGACTTCACGCCGAACGTGGAGTGCGAAAACAGCGCCAGCCTGCTCGGCGTGGTGCTGCGCTCGGATGCGATCGGCATCGTCGGTGCGTACTCCGACGCGCTGCACCGGGCCCGGGACGAGCTGGTGTGCCTGAAGATCGAAGGGTTGGCGGATGACCTGGAGGAGCTCTACACCCGCTACGGGATCGTCAGCCGGACGGGGTATCGCCTGTCACCGCTGGCCGAGGCGATGGTGGCGCAGATCCGCGAGATCGATGCGCTGGACGAAGGGGTGTGCTCGCTCGACGGGCTGGCGGTCTGATCCGCCGCCATCGCCAGCAGGCTGGCCCACAAAGGGCGCGGCCGTACCCGGATCGGTGATCAGCGCAGAACACTGTAGGAGCCAGCCTGCTGGCGATGGCGTCAGTAAAGGCACCGCAGGATCGGGGCGAGACCGCCGAGCCGATGCAATCCCTGCATGACCGGCATTCCCCGAATGCACTTGCCGAACGGCCCCGCCCGCAGCGAAAAAAGCCGCCTGTCCCTCTGACCGGTGAGCCCCATGCCCAACCCGCCAAAACCCGTGCGCAACGTGCTGTACATCATGTGCGACCAACTGCGCCGCGACTACCTGTCCTGCTACGGCCACCCGCACCTGCACACGCCGAACATCGACCGCCTGGCCGCCGCCGGCGTGCGCTTCAGCCGCGCCTACACCCAAGGCACGATCTGTGGCCCGTCGCGGATGTCGGCCTACACCGGACGCTACGTCAGCAGCCACCAGGTGGCGTGGAACGCGGTGCCGCTGCCGCTGGATGAACTGACCCTCGGCGACTACCTGCGCCCCCACGGCATCCGCACCGCGCTGGTGGGCAAGACCCACGCGACGCCGAACCTGGACGGCCTGAGGCGGCTGGCGCTCGATCCCGACGGCGACCAGGTCCGGGGGTTGAACGAAGTCGGCTTCGAGCCGTACCTGCGGCACGACGGCATCTACCCCGACGACCCGCTGTTCGACGACAAGCGCGAATCCGCCCCCTACACCCATTACCTGCGCAGCCACGGCTTCGGCGGCCGCAACCCCTGGCACGACTGGGCCAACGCCGCCGAAGGCGAGAACGGCGACCTCCTCAGCGGCTGGCACATGCGCCACGCAAACCTGCCGGCCCGCATCCCCGAACGGCATTCGGAGACCGCTTTCACCACTGATCGCGCCATCGACTTCATCAACGAACAAAACGGGCAATCCTGGTGTTTGCACCTATCCTTCATAAAGCCCCATTGGCCTTATATCGTACCATCACCGTACCACGCCTTGTACGGTACGAAATCGATTCTCGAACCGGTGCGCGCCGCCCCCGAAAACGCCAGCAAACACCCGGTTTACAACGCCTTCCGCCAACACGAAGAAAGCGTGAACTTCTCTCGGGATGCAGTGCGGCAGAACGTCATTCCTGCGTACATGGGCCTGGTCAAACAGATCGATGACCACCTCGGGCGGCTGTTCGACTTCCTGCAAAGCAACGGGCACTGGGAGGACACGCTGATCGTCTTCACCAGCGATCACGGCGACTTTCTCGGCGACCATTACCTGGGCGAGAAGGAGTTCTTGCTGGAGCAGGCCGTGGGCGTGCCGCTGATCGTGCGCGACCCGCGCGCGGCGGCGGACATCACCCGGGGTTCGGTGGACGAGCGACTGGCGGAAACCATCGACGCATTGCCGACGTTCCTGGAGGCATTGGGCCTGCCGGGTGCCGAGCACCGCCTGGAGGGACGCTCGCTGATTCCCTTGCTGCACGGTGAACGCCCCGAGTGGCGCCGCTACGCGATCAGCGAATACGACTACGCCTTCCAGGCCCCGGCGCGGGAGCGGTTGGGCCGGCCCATCGACCGCTGCCGCATGACCATGGTGCGCAGCGAACGCTGGAAGTACCTGGCCTACGACGGCTTCCGGCCGCAGCTTTTCGACCTGTCGAACGACCCGCAGGAACTGCGCGACCTGGGGGACGATCCGGCTCACGCGGCGGTGCGCGAGGAACATGCGGGGTATCTGTTCGAATGGCTGCGCGGGCTGAAGCGGCGCACCACCATCAGTCACCGGGAAATCGACGAGCGCGGGCAGCGGTTCCGTTACGGCGAGCCCGACACCGAGAAAGCCGTGCAGATCGGCGTGTGGTGAAGGCGGCCACTTCGTTGGCCGCCCCATTGTCTTTGCGGGGTAGTCGAATCGTCGCACCGCCGCCCCAGTCATCGGTCGCAGGATCTGCGTTCGCCGCAGCCCCTGCGGGAGCGGCGGTGCGACGATTCGACTTGCCCGCGATGAGGCCAGATCAGGCGCCGACGCTTTCAGCCCCCTTGACGGTCCGGCTGCGCTGCCCGGAAGCCCCCACCGGCACCTCGCCCTTGAGCGTCACGCGGCGCACCACCCGGTCCTGGGTGCCGTAGTCGTCGATCGCGTAATGCTGGGTCGAACGGTTGTCCCAGATCGCCACGTCACCGGCCTTCCAGCGCCAGCGCACGGTGTTTTCCTGGCGGATCACATGGCTCTGCAGCAGCCCGAACAGGTGCGCCGAATCGGCCTGGGAATAGCCCTTGATGCGTTTGACGAAATGCCCCAGCAGCAAACTTTTCTCGCCGCTGACCGGGTGCACCCGCACCACCGGGTGTTCGGTCTCGTACACGGTCGAGGTGAAGATCTTGCGGTAGCGCTCCAGCTTCTCCGCCGACACGTCCGGCTTCACCGCCGCGTAGTCGTATTCGTTGCTGTGCACCGCCACCAGTTTGTCCGCCAACTCCCGCAGCTCCACCGGCAGTTCGCTGTAGGCGGTGGCGGTGTTGGCCCACAGGGTGTCGCCGCCGAAGGCCGGCGCCACCACTGAACGCAGGATCGAAGCCTTGGGGTAGGCCTCGACGAAGGTCACGTCGGTGTGCCACGAGTTGGCGCGCTGGCCCTCGGCGCCGTCCAGCTCCAGCAGGTAGCGGGTGCCCTCGCGGGACGGCACGGTGGGGTGCGCCACCGGTTCGCCGAGCAAGTGGGCGAAGGCCTCCTGGCGCTGGTCGTCGAGCTGGGTCTGCTCGCGGAAGAACACCACCTTGTACTGCACCAGCGCCTGCTGGATGGCTTCGACGGTGGCGGCGTCCAGCTCACCGGACAGTTGCACACCACGGATCTCGGCGCCGATGCGGCCGGCCACCGGATGGATGTCCAGCGCCTGGACAGCGGGTTTTACAGCGAGTGCGGCATTGCTCATGGGTCGACCCTCATCATCTGCTTGCGGTTGGCCGGCAGCGAAGCAACGCTCTATCTATATTCCATTTACATCTAATAGATATTAACGTGCTTCGTTGACGGAATAAGAGCTTGCATTTAAAACCTCGATCAACCCTTGTCGCAAATGCCTTCGCGCTATTTTTAGGATGCCGGAAAAGCATATGGATCTTCGCCAACTGCGCTACTTCATCGCCCTCAACGAACACCGCAGCTTCGTCCGCGCGGCGGACGCGATGGGCATCACCCAACCGGCGTTCAGCCGCAGCATCCAGGGGCTGGAGCAGGAGTTCGGCTGCGTGCTGGTGGACCGCGGCAACAAGGACTTGCGCCCCACCCCGGAAGGCCAGGTGGTGCTGCAGCATGCCCTCACGCTGGTGCAGGGTGCGGCGCTGCTCAGCGCCGAAGTGACGCAGATGACCAAGCTCGACGCCGGCGAACTGCGCTTCGGCTGCGGTCCTGCGCCGGCGGTGAAGCTGGTGCCGGATGCGGTGGCGCAGTTCGTCAATTCGCACCCCAAGGTGCGCACCTGCTTTCAGGTGGACAACTGGGAAAAGCTCAGCCGCGCCCTGAGCCGCGAAGAGATCGAATTCTTCATCGCCGACATCCGCCATTTCGAGGCCGACCCCAACTTCCAGACCCAGGCACTGACGCCCAAGCGCGGGGTGTTCTTCTGCCGGCCGGGGCACCCGCTGCTGGCCAAGGAAAGCCTGTCGACCAACGACATGTTCGACTACCCGCTGGCGACCACGCTGATCCCGCCGGGCATCCGCAAACTGCTGGCGAACCTCAGTGGCCGGGTCGATTTTTCACCGACCATCGAGACCGAGCATTTCCCGGCGCTGGTCAAGGTGGTGTTGCAGTCCAACGCCATCGGCGTGGGCACCGAAGAGGCATTCGAGCAGGACATCGCCCAGGGTTCGCTGGCGCTGCTGCACTGGCGCAACCTGCCGCAGAACCTGGAAAGCATGAATGCCCGGTGCGGGATCGTCAGCCGCACCGGGTTCCGCCTGTCGCCGGCGGCGCGGGCGATGATCGAGACGCTGGTGACGCTGGACAGTCAGGCCCTCGGCGTCGCCGTCTAGGGATATTTGGCGGGCAAGCCCGTTCCCACAGGGATCATCGGTGAGCACACATTCTGTGCTCACCGGGACCAACGTGGGAGCGGTCTTGCCCGCGAAGGCTCACCAAGATTGCCAAAGACTCAGAGCCCGGCAGCCGCCAGCCCCGGCGCCACCCAGTCATTGACCTTGAACGGCTTGCGGATCAGCTTCTGCTGCGCCGCCAGGTCCACCGCGTCCTGCAGCTTGCCGAGGAACACCGGATCCAGCGTCGAGGGGAACACTTCGCTCAGTTTCTGATCCTTCAGGTCCTGGGTCAGGATCACCGGCGGATAGCTCGCCAGCCCCGACACCAACTGCACATAGGCGTCCTTGTTGCTGTCCTGGGTCAACCAGTCCACCGCCTGCTGCTGGGCCTTGAGCAACTTGGCCACGACGTCGGGATGGGCATCGACGAACTTGCCGGTGCCCACCAGCACCGCCTGCACGCTGCCGGCGCCGCCCAGATCCTTGGTGTTGAGCGGCAGTTCGGCCAGTCCCCTGGCTTGAAGCGCGGTCAGCCCGGAGCTGCCCCAGGACGCATCGATCTGTTTGGCCGCCAGGGCGGCGACCGCCGCGTTGAAGTCGAGGTTGATGACCTTCACGTCCTTCTCGCTCAGGCCCTGGCTGGCCAGCGCCGCATCGAACGACAGCTGCGTCGCGGTGCCGCGGAAGATCGCCACGCGCTTGCCTTTCAGGTCCTGCAGCGTCTTGATCCCCGACCCCGGCACCACGCCCAGGTACTGCTTTACGCCACGGGCGGTCGCGCTGAGCAGGCGGGTGTCGAGGCCGTTGGACTTGCCGATGATCGCCGCCAGGTCGCCCAGGTAGGCCAGGTCCACCTGGCCGTTGGCGAACGCCTCGTTGATCACCGGTCCCGCTCCCTTGAAGAAGCTCCACTGAATCTTGATCCCCTGTTCGGCGAAAGCCTTCTCGAAGACCTGCTGATTGCGCAGCACGTCGACGATGCCGCCGCCGCTGTGCTGGGTGCCGGCGCTGAGGTCGGGCACGGCGATGCGGATTTCCTTGAGTTCATCGGCGTGGGCGGCGAAGGCGAACAGCCCCGCCAGCGCAGAGGCGGCAAACAGACGGGTGACATGTTTGAAGGGATGGTTCATGGGAGCGGCTCCTGATCGCGACGGGCATTGAGGAGCCGAAAGTAGGCGCAATGGCCTTCTGCACTTAAATACTATAAATGCACATTTTTATATCTTTATGCGCTAAGCAGGCGCCGTCGGGGCTCCCGCGCCGGTATGCAAAAACAGCATCGAAAATATTCTCCGAATGCATTGGATGCGTCAGGGCTGGAGGCCTTAAATGGTCTGGCTTATCTCCCAATAGCATTGATTTAACTTTTTATAGATCGATTTTGCATACACCGCTTCCACACAAGCGCAGCGGTCTGCCATGCAACCCGACAACGGAGGTCACCCATGGCCCGAGATTCCCTGCTCAGCCTGCCGCTGCCGGCGCCGGCGCTCAAACCCCGGCGGCCCTGGCCGACGCTGAGCCAACGCCTGCTGCCCTGGCTGCTGCCGCTCGGCCTGTTCGCCCTCTGGTGGCTGGCGGCGCGCAACCAATGGATGAGCGAGCAGATCCTGCCGGCACCGTCGCTGGTCTGGAGCAGCGCGCTCGAACTGTCCCGGGGTGAGTTGTGGAGCCATTTTTGGATCAGCCTGCAGCGGCTGCTCTGGGGCCTTTTGGCAGGCATTTCGACCGGTGCGGCACTGGGCGCGGCGCTGGGTTTCAGCCGACCGCTCGAACGGTTGATATTTCCGACGTTCGCCGGGCTCGCCCAGGTGCCGACGCTGGCGTGGATCCCGCTGTTCATGGTGGTCTTCGGCATCGGCGAAACGCTCAAGCTGGTGGTGCTGGTCAAGGCCATCGTGGTGCCGGTGACCCTGCACACCCTGGTCGGCGTGCGCGATGCGCAACCGAAGCTGCGCGAAGCCGCCACCGTGCTGCGCCTGCCGCCGCACCTGCTGATCCGCCGCCTGATCCTGCCCGCCGCGCTGCCGGCATTCATGGCCGGCGTGCGCCTGGCCCTGGCCGCCGGCTGGACGTCGCTGCTGGCGGTGGAGCTGCTGGCCTCCAGCGAAGGCATCGGCTACCTGATGGTCTGGGCGCGGCAGCTGTTCATGCTCGACATCGTGTTCGTCTGCATCGTGGTGATCGGCCTGTTCGGCGTGGCGATGGACCGCGGCATCGGCTTGCTCGACGGCCGGCTGGTGCACTGGCCGCACCCGGCCACCGCCGAAATCCGCCGGGGCCCGCGCTACCGCGGCCGGCAACGGCTGCAGCCGTGGCTGCTGCCGCTGGCCCTGCTGGCGCTGTGGCAGGCGGCGAGCGACGGGCAGTGGATCGACGCCAACATTCTGGTCAGCCCGCTGACCGTGCTGGAGGCCACCCGTAACGGTCTGCTCGACGGCACGCTGATCGGCGGCATGGCCCTGAGCCTGGGCCGCACCTTGGGCGGCCTGGTGATCGGCGGCGGGCTCGGCCTGGCGCTGGGTTTGCTGCTGGGCCTGTCGCGCAGCGCCGAACGCCTGATCGGCCCGACCCTCGCCGCCCTGCGGCAGATCGCGATATTCGCCTGGGTGCCGCTGCTCACCGCGTGGTTCGGCCTGGGCGAACCGGCCAAGTGGGTGTTCGTGGCCCTCGCCGCGTTCTTTCCACTGTTCGTCGCCACCCAGCGCAGCGTCGCCAACCTGTCGCCGCAGCTCAACGAAGCCGCCCAGGCCTTGCGCCTGAACCTCGGCCTGCGCCTGCGCCGGCTGGTGCTGCCGGGGGCGGCTCCGGGCATCTTCGCCGGCCTGCGCCTGAGCCTGATCTACGCCTGGCTCGGCACCATCGGCGCCGAATACTTCATGCCGTCCAACGGCGGCATCGGCAGCCAGATGATCGGCGCCCAGCAACTGCTGCGCATGGACCTGATCATGGCCGGGATGCTGCTGGTCGGCCTCACCGGCGCCCTCCTCAACCTCATTGGCCTACGCCTGGAAATCCGCGCGACCCGCTGGAGACACGCATGAACGCACCGATTGTCAGCTTCACCCACGTCGGCAAATCCTTCGACGTCGACGGCTTCGAACTGGAAGCGATCCGCGAATTCAACCTCGACATCGCCGAGGGCGAGTTCGTCGCCATCGTCGGCTCCAGCGGCTGCGGCAAATCCACCCTGCTGCGCCTGCTGGTGGGCCTGGACACCGAGTTTCGCGGGCAGATCACCGTGGACGGCAAGGCCGTCACCGGCGTCGGCGGCGAGCGCGGCATCGTGTTCCAGGAGCACCGCCTGTTCCCTTGGCTGACGGTGGCCGACAACATCGGCCTGGGCCTGGTCAACGAGCCCCTCGGCGCCGCCGAGAAGCTGCGGCGCGTCGACAGTTTCATCGAACTGGTGGGCCTGCGCGACTTCGCCCGCGCCTATCCGCACCAGCTCTCCGGCGGCATGGCGCAGCGGGTGGCCATCGCCCGCGGCCTGGTGGCGAGCCCGCGGATCCTGCTGCTCGACGAACCCTTCGGCGCCCTCGACGCGCTGACCCGCCAACAGATGCAGGACGAACTGCTGGCGATCCGCGACCGGGCCAGGATCACCACCATCCTGGTCACCCACGATGTCGAGGAAGCGATCTTCCTGGCCGACCGGGTGGTGGTGATGGAGCCCCGGCCGGGGCGGATCAAGCAAGTGGTGGACATCGCCCTGCCCCGTCCGCGCCAGCGCAGCGGTTTCGACTTCCATCAGTTGCGCGAGGAACTGCTGCACGAACTGACCGGCGACGGTCACTACCTGCCTGCCCCGGCGGTGCGGATCCGCGATTTGCCGCTGTCTTTCATTGCCTACTGAACAGGAGTCTGCCGATGCCGCAACGCCCCAATTTCCTGGTGATCCTGGCCGATGACCTCGGCTTCTCCGACATCGGCGCCTTCGGCGGCGAGATCGCCACGCCGAACCTCGATGCCCTGGCCGCAAACGGCCTGCGCCTGACCGATTTCCACACCGCGCCGACCTGCTCGCCGACCCGCTCGATGCTGCTCACCGGCACCGACCACCACATCGCCGGGATCGGCACCATGGCCGAGGCGCTGACGCCGGATCTGATCGGCAAGCCGGGCTACGAGGGCCACCTCAACGACCGCGTGGTGACGCTGCCGGAGCTGCTGCGCGAGGCCGGCTACCAAACCCTGATGAGCGGCAAATGGCACCTGGGCCTGACCGCCGATCTGGCGCCCCACGCCCGGGGTTTCGAGCGCTCGTTCTCACTGCTGCCGGGGGCGGCCAACCACTACGGTTTCGAGCCGCCGTACCAGGACGACACGCCGCGCCTGCTCAAATCCACCCCGGCGCTGTACATCGAGGACGACACCTTCCTCGACGCGTTGCCCAAGGATTTCTATTCCTCCGACGCCTTCGGCGACAAGCTGCTGCAATACCTGAAGGAGCGTGACCAGACCCGGCCGTTCTTCGCCTACCTGCCGTTTTCCGCGCCGCACTGGCCGTTGCAGGCGCCGGCCGAGATCGTCGAAAAATATCGCGGCCGCTACGACGCCGGCCCCGAGGCCCTGCGCCTCGAACGGCTGGAAAGGCTCAAGGCGCTGGGGTTGATCGAGGCGGACGTCGAGCCGCATCCGCTGATCCGGCTGAACGCGCAGTGGGACGCCTTGAGCGACCGGCAACGGCAGATCTCCGCCCGGGCCATGGAGGTCTACGCGGCGATGGTCGAGCGCATGGACTGGAACATCGGCCGGGTCGTCGACTACCTGCGCCAGCAGGGGCAGCTCGACAACACGTTCATTCTGTTCATGTCCGACAACGGCGCCGAAGGCGCGCTGCTGGAGGCCTTCCCCAAGTTCGGCCCGCAGCTGCTGACCTTCCTCGACCGGCACTACGACAACAGCCTGGACAACATCGGCCGCGCCAACTCCTACGTCTGGTACGGGCCGAGCTGGGCCCAGGTGGCCACGGCGCCGTCGCGGCTGTTCAAGGCCTTCACCACCGAAGGCGGGATCCGCGTGCCGGCGCTGCTGCACTACCCGCCGCTGCCGGTCGGCGGGCAGATCAGCCACGGCTTCGGCACGGTCATGGACATCGCCCCGACCATTCTCGACCTGGCCGGCGTGCGCCATCCCGGCAAGCAGTGGCGCGGCAAACCGGTGGCGCCGCTGCGGGGCAAATCGTGGCTGGGCTTCCTGTCCGGCGAGACGGCGCAGGTGCATGACGAACACACCGTCACCGGCTGGGAGCTGTTCGGGCGCCGGGCGATCCGCCAGGGGCACTGGAAGGCCGTGTACATCCCGGGCCCGGTGGGGCCGGCGACCTGGCAGCTCTATGACCTGGCGGCGGATCCGGGGGAGATCCACGACCTGGCGCAGGCGCGCCCGGAGAAGCTCGAGGCCTTGATCGGCCATTGGCAGCGCTATGTGGAAGAGACCGGGGTGATCCTCAGCGAGTCGCCGTTCCAGCCGGACTGATGGCCGGAGCATTCCTGCTCCCACACAGGATCGGCGTCGTGCGCATATCCTGTGGGAGCAACCGTCTTGCTCATGCCCTGCGGTGCCTGGACTGCCGCCATCGCTGGCAAGCCAGCTCCCACAAGTATTGCGGATCACCGAAACCACTGTGGGAGCGGGCTTGCGCCGGGCGGCGATTCGACGAAGGGGCCCGGACAGGCAACCCTCAAACCCGGGCCGCATCCACTTGCGCGTTCACCCCAGGCACGTCCCTGCGCACAAACCGGTTCGCCCGTCCGAAGGTGCCGAAGTCGTTGAACCGTACCCCCATCTCGCGCATCACCTTGTGCGCCACCGGTGCGGTCATCTGGCGGATGTAGAACGGTTCCTTGACCACGAAGTGATGGATCCCGTGGGTGCTGCCGAAATTGAAGCAGAACGCCTGCAGCGGCCACAGCCACCAAGGGTTCAGCACCTGGCACTGTTGGATCACGTTGCCCGGCTCCACATCGCCGTAGTAATGCATGTTCGAGCTGATGAAGTGCAGGCAGAAGGTGCGCAGCACGTTCGGGCCGATGATCACCACGGCGGCGATGTCGATCGCCTGCATCACCGACAGCGTGGTCGCCGACCAATCGATGGTCGAGCCCAGCAGCCAGGCGACGCCGTTGGCCCCGTGGAAGCCGAGGAACACGTACCACGCGCCCCAATGCAGCAGCGCCAGCGGCGCGTAGACCTTCAGCGAGCGCTTGAGGATGCTGACCTTGTGCGCCCAGGTCTTGGCCCGCAGCATGCGGATGAACGCCGACATCACGTTGTCGCCCACCATCAGCAGCCGGGCCGGGCCCCACGGTTCGCCGTTGGTGATCGCCCGTTCCTCCATGTCGGTTTCGGTGCCGGACACCTTGTGGTGGTTGAGGTGCAAGTGGCGGCGGATCCACGGGTTGATGGTGCTCGGCCGCGCCAGCCAGACCAGCGCCATCATCAGGTTGTGCGGCACCCGCCGCTTGCGGAAGTACATGCTGTGGATCAGGTCGTGCTCAAGCTCATGGGTCAGCGACGCGAAGAACCCGTTGAGCAGCAGGCACGCCCACCAGGCCAGGTGGCCGCTGATGTACAGCGCCGCCGACCCGGTCATCCCCGCCAGCGCGAAGGCCAGGATCCCGGCGCCGAGGGCGTCCTGACGGTTCAGGATCGGGTAGCGCTCGCGCAGTTCGGCGCCTCTGGCCAGCACCACTTGGCGAATGTGCGCCGCGCGCTGGGTGTCATTGTGTCGCTGGGGACTTGCAGAAGTACGGTGCATGCTTCCATCCTCTGGTTATCGATGTCCGCATCCTGCCCTGCGGCGGGGCCGGACGCGGTAGCCGAGAACGCCAACCTGTTGACCGGAAGCGCCAATCGACATGAAGGAACCGACCTCCCTCGCCAGTTGGACCCGTGCCCTGCGCAAGCAACTCGACGCGCTGGGGCTGGACAGCACCGACCTGTGCCGGCAGGCGGGGCTCGATCCGCAGTTGATGGACGACCCGAACGCCCGCTACCCGCTGTCCGGCACCACGCGCCTGTGGGAGATCGCCGTGCAGGTCAGCGGCGACCCGGCCATCGGCCTGCGGGTGTCGCGCTTCGTCAGCCCCACGACGTTCCATGCCCTGGGCTATGCGCTGGTGGCCAGCGGCAGCCTGCGGGAGGTGTTCGAGCGGATCGTGCGCTATCACCCGGTGGTCAGCGATGCCTTGGAACTGGAGCTCACCCGGGGCGAAGACCGCTACCGCTTCCGCCTCAACATCCCTGCCGGCAACCCGGCCCCGGCGTTCGAAGCCATCGACGCCTTCGCCGCGATCTACGTGCGCACCTGCCGCAACCGCCTGGGCCGCGATTACGCGCCGCTGGCGGTGTACCTGCGCCGCCCGGAGCCGGCCGACGCGCACCCGTGGCACAAGGTGTTCCGCGCCCCGGTGCATTTCGCCGCCGAAGAAGACCGGCTGGAGTTCGCCCTCGCCGACTTCGACAGCCACCTGGACGACGCCAACCCGGAACTGGCCGAGCACAACGAGGCGGTGCTCAACCGCACCCTCGCCCAGCTCAAGCCGCTGACCTGGGAGCGCAAGGTGCGCGACGCCATCGAAGAGCAATTGCCCGAAGGCGAACCCGGCGCCGAGCGCATCGCCCAGGCCCTGCACCTGAGCCTGCGCAGCCTGCAGCGGCACCTGGCGGACGAAGGCTGCCGGTTCGACACGCTGCTCAACGAGAGCCGCGAGAACCTGGCGCTGCTGCACCTGCGCGACCCGCATTGCTCGCTGAGCGAAATCAGCTACCTGCTGGGCTTCGCCGACACCAGCAGCTTCAGCCGCGCGTTCAAGCGCTGGACGGGGATGACGCCGGGGCAGTTCCGCGATCAGTTGCGCTGACGGGCAACCGATCTGTCAGCCTTGATCAGACTGAGCGCCATACCGGCACGCCGCTGATCGACCATCGCCGCACCGGTTTCGGCAAAGGCAGGATGGCTGCGGCAATGCCCGGTCATTTCCGACATCGCAACCTCAATGCCCTCCCGAGACCAGCCTCCCCGGATTCCGGTCGGCGCCGGCCGCTTCAAAACGTGGCCAGGGCCCGCAGCCGCTCGGCATCGAGAATTTCGATTTCGCCGTAGCCCAAACCGATGATCCCCTGCCCCTGCAGGTCCTTGAGGATCTGGTTGGTGGTCTGGCGCGACAGCGACAGCATCGACGCCAGTTGCTCCTGCGGCAGTTGCAGCACGCGGCGGGGCGGGTCGAGCTCGCCGTAGCCCTCGGCGATCATCAGCAGCCGGTGGGCCAGGCGCGCCGGGGCCGGGAGCAGGCTCAGCTGTTCGAGGTTGATGAAGGTCAGGCGCAGCTTCTGGCTCATCAGCAGCGCCAGATGACGCCAGTGCAGCGGGTGCTCGTCGAGCAGCTTCAGCAGGGTCGCCTGCGGGATGTTAAGCAAGGTGCACGGCCCGGCCGCGTAGGCGTCGTGGGTGCGCGGCTGGCCGTCGAACAGGCAGATCTCGCCGAACCAGTGCGGCGCCTCCACCAGGCTCAGCAGCGCTTCCTTGCCGTGCTCGCTGACCGCACCGATGCGCACCGCGCCATCGAGCACCGCGTACAGCCCGCACGGCGGGTCGCCGCGCCTGAACAGCCGCTGCCCTGCCGCCAGCCGCCGCTCCCGGGCCGCCGCCAGCAGGCTATCCTGAAAGGACGCCGGCAGATGGCTGAACCACTGCCCGGTCATCAGACGCTCGCGCCAGACCTTTTCCATGAACGCTCCCAAAGATTGTCGCCTGCCTGACAGAACGGGTGCCGTGCCCGAGGCATGATCCGGTCACCCTACAGGAGGAACAACAATGAAAAACCTCGTCGATCATTTGAGTCAATACGCCGCGTACCACCGCGACCCGCGCAACATCGCCAGCCACTTCGTCGGTATCCCGCTGATCGTGGTGGCGGTGGCGGTGCTGCTGTCGCGGCCCGAGTGGCCGGTCGGCGCCCTGTGGGTCTCTCCGGCGGTGCTGGTGGCGTTGGCGTCGGCGTGGTTTTACCTGCGCCTGGAGATCCGTCTCGGCCTGCTGATGACCGGGCTGATGGCGCTGTCGGTCTGGGCCGGGCATGCGCTGGCGCAGCAAAGCACCCTGGTGTGGCTGGGCAGCGGGCTGGCGATGTTCGTGATCGGCTGGGCGATCCAGTTTGTCGGCCATCATTACGAAGGGCGCAAACCGGCGTTCGTCGATGACCTGACCGGGCTGATCGTCGGGCCGCTGTTCGTGACGGTGGAGCTGGCGTTCATGCTCGGCCTGCGCCTGGAGCTCAAGCGCGCCATCGAAGAACGCACCGGGCCTGTGATGCTGCGTGAACAGCGGGCCGCCCATTGATGAAAACGGCGACGTGCGCCTGAGCGCACGTCGCCCCGACGGCCTTACGGCACGCCGAAACCCACCTGCACCGTCAACGCGCCCTGATTGTCGGCCAGACCGACGCCGTAACGGTCCTCCAGGTCATCGTTGATGCACAGTTGCAGCTCACCCTGTTGCCCGGCCGGGACCTGCGCCAGGTCGCCGATCAGGAACGGCGTGCCGGTGCTGCCGACCCGGCCGATCAGCGCGCCTTCGTTCGCGCCCGGCAAGGTGTAGCCCGGCCTGGCGATCAGACCGGCGCTGCCGTTGCCGTCCACCATGCCCCCCGCCGGACTGGCGAACCAGCACCCGCCGGTGCAGCGCACCCGCCTCGGCGCCGGCCCGCTGATCTGCACGCCCGTGCCCTGCCACGGCCGGTTGGCCTGAACCTGCACCGTGGCCGCCTTCAGGTCGTTGGCCAGGGTGTCCCCGGCCTGGATCGACAGGGCCGCGATGGTCAGGCTGGGGTTGGAGGTGCCGGTGCTGGGGAACACCCCGTCACCGACCAGGAACAGGTTGGGGTGGTCCCAGCTGCGCTGATCCTTGTCCACCACCGACTTGCCCGGGTCGTCGCCCATGCGGTACGTGCCCATCAGATGCCCGGCGCCCTGGAAGCTGTAGTTCTCGCCCTTGTAAGTGAACAGGCCCGGGGGCAGCGGCGTGGTCAGTTCGGTGGCGCCCAGCAGTTCGGTGATGATGTGGCTGGCGAGCCGCTTCGCCTGCCGGAAGCCCTCTTTGGTGTAGTCGGACAGGTCGTAGTGGATCTCCGGCCGCGGGATGCCCAGCCGGTCCTTGTACTGCGCCGACGGCGCGATCCAGCAGTCGGCATTGTCCGGATCGGCCTCCACCTGCTCCACCAGGAAGGCGATGCGGAACTGACGGGTGAACAGGTCGTTGAGCTTCTGCACCAATGCCGTGCCGTACAGCACCTGCTGCGGTCCGGTCGCCGGCGGCAGCGGGTTGGTGCGGCTGTTGTTGGTGCCGTCGATGAAGTCGCCGACGGTGGTGTAGGGATCGCCGATCGGCCAGTTGAAGCCTTCGTTGCCGATCTCAATGCGCCAGGCCGCGCGCTCGCAGCGGAAATCGCCGTCACGCAGGCTCTCGATGCCGGCGGTGGACACCGGCCCGCGGTACGGGAACACCGCCTTGCCTTCGGGCATCAGCCCCCAGGCCAGGTAGATCGGGTGGTCGGACAGGCTGCGCCCCACCTGGCCGCTGCTGTTGGCCACCCCTTTGGGCCACGCCGGGCTCGCCGAGTTGAGCAGCAGCTTCGGCGTTTCGATGGCATGGGCGGCGATCACATAGCGCTGCCCCACCGCCACCCCGTTGGCAATGGGCGGGCCGTCGCCCAACTGATACTGGATGAACTCGATGCCGTTGACGGTGTTGTCCGCCGCCACCGTGACCTTGCTCGCCACGGTCTTGTAGAGCACCCGCACGTTGCCGGTGTTCAAGGCATTGTTCATGGTGATGGTGGCGTCGTACTTGGCCTGGATCGGGCAGATCGGCGTGCAGTTGGTGTTGCCGGCGCACACCCGCCGTCCGGCGTACGGCTGGGAGTTGCGCCCCGCCGGCGTCGGGCTGACCACCAGCGGCAAGCCCTGGAACGACTGGCCGGCGACCGCCGCGACGAAGCTGCCGTCGACCAGCGACAGCGGAATCCCGGTCATCGGGAACTGATAGCCCGTCGGGAACGTCATCCCGAGATAGGCCTGGTCGGCCACGTTGGCCGCCACACCGATCAACGCCTCGGCGCGGCAGTAGGCGCTTTGCAGGTCGCCGTAGCCGATCGGCCAATCGACGCCGACGCCGTAGCGCGACTTCAGGCGAAAGTCGTTGGGCACCATGCGCAGGCATGTCGCGACCCAGTGCCAGGTGGTGCCGCCGCCCACCCGCTCATAGGTGCTGGTGAACGGCAGCGGCCCCTTTTGCACCAGATAGCTGACCTGGGGGTTGTTCCAGCCCAGGATCAGGTCGGCGGTGGTGGCGCGCGGGGCGTTCTGCTGCGCCGGGTCGCGCGGCGCGTCCAGGGTGCTGACCGGCGGGTACGGCGACTCCGGTGTCTTCAGGGTCGCCGTGTAGAAGCGCTCCAGGTAGTCGTTGCGGTTGGCCGGAATCGCCGGGCCGGACTCCAGCACCAGCACCTTCACCCCGGCCAGCCCCAACTGATAGGCGATGATGCTGCCGGCGAGGCCGGCGCCGACGATCACCACATCCGCTTGTTCGGTGCTCATGACGATGCTCCTTGCTGTCCGCTGGCGGGAACCCCGGTGAAGTCCTCAAGGCTCGGCGGCTCGCTGTTCCAGTAGCCGAAGAAGAACTCGCTGTAGCCCATGGGATGGGCCTGGGCGATTTTCCAGGCCCAGCTCTGGGTGTAGGCCTGGTCGGAGACCACGGTCTGGTCGTTCTGCTTGTAGTCGTCCACGGTGTAGGGCTGATACCAGACGCCCAGCAGCCAGAGTTTCATGATCGCGCGCGCCGCCTGGGCGGTCTGGGTGGTGGCCGGTTGCGCGCCGTTCATCAGCACCGCCTGGGCGATCAGGTCCGGGGGCACCTTGTCGGCGGCCAGCGTGGCGTACTGCGACAGCAGGGCCTGCAGCACCGCGTCGGTGATCCGCGGCCCGATGTAGGCCAGGAAATCGGTCGGCAGGCCGATCGGGTCGACCTCCGGCGCCAGCAGATCCTGGGGGATGCCGGTCAGGGCCGAGGACAGGCCGGCGAAGTTGTCCAGATCGGTGCTCATGGCTGACTCCTTGCCGCGCCGGTGGACTGGGCGCGTTCGAGCAGGTAGGTGAAGTCCGCGAAACTGGTGCGCGCAGACTCGGTGACATGGGTGGCGGCATTGCCGTGGCAGGCGATGCAGCTGGACGACGCCTGCGGCACGGTGCCCTGGATGTAGGTTTCCAGCGTCGCGTTGGCCAGGAAGGTCGGGGCCGGGCGGCCCAGGGGTTCGGTCTTGGAGATCTGACAGGGCGGCTGCGGCGTCAGCGTCGGCCACTGGGTGCTGATCAACTGATAGTTGGCCCATACGCTGTCCGGGTTCACCGTGCGCAGCAGCGCCTGGTAGGTGCCGTTCAGGGTCTTGGTGGCGGCGGTCAGCGGAATCTCCCGCACGATCTGCGACGGGGTCGCCTTCACGGCCGGGTTCCACGGCCGGGGCGGCGGCTGGTTGACCTCCGCCTGGCTGGCGGCGTTGTAGAACAGGTACGGGCCCTTGCGTTCGGCCACGGGCGTGGTTTTCTCCGGCACGTTGTCCACGTGCTCGAAGCTCGACCAGACCCACTGCGGCGCGCTGCTGGTCTTGTGCACGATGTGCAGTCCCACCAGCCCCACCGGTTCGGCCTTGCACGACTCCGGCACCACCGGCCCCTTGCTCGGATCGCTGTTGCCGGGGGTGTAGACCAACGCATCGACCGTGTGGAATTTCCCGCGCCGGTCATTGCCGTCCAGCACCTTCCACGAAGCCTTGACCATCAGCGCGCCGACCTGGCTGGTGTCCTGGCTGCCGCAGCTGAAGGCCACGGTGTTGCTCGCGCTGGCGGCAAAGAACGCCTGCTGGCCCTGCACGCTGTACAGGCCGTTGTCGACGATGCCGTCGAACATCGGCTGGTTGACCACGATTTCGTTGCGGGTGTAGACGCCGCTCTGATCCACCAAAGGACCGCTCTCGAACGGCTGGATGAACTCGTCCAGCACGTCCGGCACCTTGCCCATCTGTTGCAGCAGACGTCCGGAGCCCAGCCCTTCGCAGGCCTTGGGCACGCTGGCCGGAGCGTTCCAGGCCGCAGGGGCCTGGCCGTTGGGCAGGAAGATCTGATAGCTCTCCTTCCAGCTCTCCCACACCGTGGCGCCGTCCTGTTTGCCGATCTGGGTGCCGGTGTCCGGCTCGCCGTTTTCCAGGGCCGGCCAGCTCAGGGCGATGAAGGTCTGCCACGACAGGTCATCGAAGTTCTGTTGCAGGCTGGCGAGGGAAAACGGCGGAGTCGCCGTGACATCGAAAGGTATCTGGGGGGACAACACGGGGCCGGCATGGGCCGCCTGGCCCAGCAGCGCGCCGAACAGCGCGCAGCCGAACCACGACCCGCACCGGTGGACTTCCATTCTCATCGTCATCTCCTTGGCATCAGGGCCCAGGAGATCCGCCGGTCCGTCATGGACTCTTCATCGCGCCTCCTGGCACAGCCTGGAGATTAGGTAAGGAACATGAAGCCGACGGTGCCGCAGTTAGACCGAATCGAGTTAACGCCAATAGCCAATGGAGGCGCCCGGCGGCGCATGGGCGGACGCCATCGCCAGCAGGCAGGCTCCCGCAGATTCTGTGCCATGCACAACCTTGCGGGAGCGGCCAGCCGGCCTCTATGCGTCAGACCGGCCGCCGTAGCACGGTCAGAGGTTGGCGACCTTCTGCCAGACCTTGGGCTTGAAGAACAGCGTCTCGCCCTTGGCCAGGCCGACCAGGCTGTCGTGATCCTTCACCACTTCGGCCTCGATCAGGTCGCTCTGGCCTTCGACCTTCAGCGTCACCCGGGTGGTGGCGCCCAGCGGGCGGATGTCGCGCACTTCGGCGGCGTGGTGATCCTCCAGCTCATGGCGCGACAGCGACACCTCGTGGGGCCGGAACAGCACGTGGTCGTCGCCGCCCAGGTGCAGGCGGTTCGAGTCGCCGAGGAAGTGATAGACGAAATCGCTGGCCGGGTTCTCGTAGACGTCGCCCGGCGAGCCGATCTGTTCGATCACGCCCTTGTTCATCACCACGATGCGGTCGGCGACTTCCATCGCCTCTTCCTGGTCGTGGGTCACGAACACCGAGGTCAGGTTGATGTCCTCGTGCAGGCGCGCCAGCCAGCGGCGCAGTTCCTTGCGCACCTTGGCGTCGAGGGCGCCGAACGGCTCGTCGAGCAGCAGCACCTTCGGCTCCACCGCCAGGGCGCGGGCCAAAGCGATCCGCTGGCGCTGGCCGCCGGAGAGCTGCTCCGGATAGCGGTCCGCCAGCCAGTCCAGCTGCACCATGTTCAGCAGTTCGTGAACCTTGGCCGCGATCTGGCTTTCGTTGGGGCGCTGATTCTTCGGCTTCATGCGCAGGCCGAACGCGACGTTGTCGAACACGGTCATGTGGCGGAACAGGGCGTAGTGCTGGAACACGAAACCGACGTTGCGGTCGCGCACGTCGTGGCCGGAAACGTCCTCGCCGTGGAACACGATGTTGCCCTGGTCCGGGGTCTCCAGGCCGGCGATGATCCGCAGCAGCGTGGTCTTGCCGCAGCCGGACGGGCCGAGCAAGGCGACCAGCTCGCCGCTGCGGATATCCAGGCTGATGTTGTCCAGCGCCTTGAACGCGTTGAAGTTCTTGCTGACGTTACGCACTTCGATCGACATGAATTATTCCTCCGCGGCGCTGGCGCGCAGGCGGTTGATACGGTTTTCGCTCCACTGCTTGAGCAGCAGGATGAAGAGCGCCAGGATCAGCAACAGGCTCGCCACGGCGAACGCGGCCACGTGGTTGTATTCGTTGTAGAGGATCTCCACGTGCAGCGGCAGGGTGTTGGTCACCCCGCGGATGTGGCCGGACACCACCGACACCGCACCGAATTCGCCCATGGCCCGGGCGGTGCACAGCACCACGCCGTAGATCAGGCCCCATTTGATGTTCGGCACGGTGACGTGCCAGAACATCTGCCAGCCGTTGGCGCCGAGCAGGCGCGCGGCCTCTTCCTCCTGGGTGCCTTGCTCCTGCATCAGCGGAATCAGTTCCCGGGCCACGAACGGCACGGTGACGAAGATCGTCGCCAGCACGATGCCCGGCAGGGCGAACACGATCTGGATGTCGTGATCCTGCAGCCACGGCCCGAACAGGCCCTGGGCGCCGAACATCAGCACGTAGACCAGACCGGCGATCACCGGCGACACCGAGAACGGCAGGTCGATCAGGGTCACCAGGATGCTCTTGCCGCGGAACGAGTACTTGCTCACGCACCAGGCGGCGCTGACGCCGAACACCAGGTTCAGCGGCACCGAAATCAGCACGGCGATCACCGTGAGCTTCAGCGCCGACAGGGCGTCCGGCTCCAGGATCGCGGTGAAGAATTCACCGATGCCGTTCTTCAGGCCCTGGGACACCACGATGAACAGCGGCAGCAGCAGGAACAGCGCAAAGATCAGCCAGCCGAGGCCGATCAGGATCCGGCGCGCAGCCGCGCTGCCGCGGCGGGCGGCGTTGGCCGAGGAAGCGGCCGCAATGGACGGTTGGGACATGGTTCGCGCCTCCTTATGGGGTTTCGATGCGCCGCTGCAGCAGGTTGATCAGCAGCAGCAGGACAAAGGAAACCACCAGCATCAGCACGCCGATGGAAGTGGCGCCGGTGTAGTCGTACTGGTCGAGCTTGACCATGATCAGCAGCGGCAGGATCTCGGTCTTCATCGGCATGTTGCCGGCGATGAAGATCACCGAACCGTACTCGCCCACGCCCCGGGCGAACGCCAGGGCGAAACCGGTCAGCCAGGCCGGCAGCAAGGCCGGCAGCAGCACGTGGCGGAACACCTGCAACGGTTTCGCGCCCAGGCACGCGGCGGCCTCTTCGACCTCGCGGGGGATGTCCGCCAGCACCGGCTGCACCGTGCGCACCACGAACGGCAGGGTCACGAAGGTCAGCGCCAGGGTGATGCCCAGCGGGGTGTAGGCGATCTTGAAGCCCAGGTCGGCGGCGAACTGCCCGACCAGGCCTGTGGGGGTGTACAGCGCCGTCAGCGCGATGCCCGCCACCGCCGTCGGCAGGGCGAACGGCAGGTCGATCATCGCGTCGATCACCTTGCGGCCGGGGAAGCTGTAGCGCACCAGCACCCAGGCCAGCAGCGTGCCGATGACGCCGTTGATGACCGCCGCGCACAGCGCCGTGCCGAAGCTCAGCTTCAGGGCGGCCAGCACGCGGGGGGCGGAGATGATCGTCCAGAACTGATCCCAGGTGAGTTGGGCGGCGTGGACGAACATCGCCGCCAGCGGGATGAGCACAATCAGACTGAGGTACACCAAGGTGTAGCCCAGCGTCAGCCCGAAGCCGGGTATGACGGGGGAGATACGACGCGACATAAAAGTCCTTGGTCAATAACGCATCAATGCGGGGGCGGGCCTGCCCGCGAAGCGGTCTTATCATTCAACGATTACGTCGCCTGACACACCCTCTTCGCGGGCAAGCCCGCCCCCGCAGGTTTTCTGCCTGAACGTCAGGCCTGCGGGCTCAGGTTACTGCGCCTGATAGATCTGGTCGAACACGCCGCCGTCGTTGAAGAATTTAGGCTGCGCGGTTTTCCAGCCGCCGAAGTCCTTGTCGATGGTCACCAGCTCCAGTTTCGGGAACTGCCGGGCGTACTTGGCGGCCACGTCCTTGTCACGCGGGCGGTAGAAGTTCTTCGCCGCGATTTCCTGGCCCGCCGGGCTGTACAGGTGCTTGAGGTACGCCTCGGCGATCTGCTCGTTGCCTTTCTTCTCGGCGTTCTTGTCGACCACCGCCACCGGTGGCTCGGCGAGGATCGACAGCGACGGCACGACGATGTCGAACTTGTCGGCGCCGCCGTCTTCCTTGAGCGCCAGGAACGCTTCGTTTTCCCAGGCCAGCAGCACATCGCCCTGACCGTTGTTGACGAACGTGATGGTCGAGCCGCGCGCGCCGGTGTCCAGCACCGGTACATGCTTGAACAGGGTCTGCACGTAGGCCTTGGCCTTGGCTTCGTCACCGCCGTTGGCCTTCAGGCCGTAGGCCCAGGCGGCGAGGAAGTTCCAGCGTGCGCCGCCGGAGGTCTTCGGGTTGGGGGTGATCACCGACACGTCGTTCTTGATCAGGTCGCCCCAGTCCTTGATGCCCTTGGGGTTGCCCTTGCGCACCAGGAACACGATGGTCGAAGTGTACGGCGTGCTGGCCTCCGGCAGGCGTTTCTGCCAGTCCGCCGGCAGGGTCTTGCCCAGCTTGGCGATTTCGTCGATGTCGCCGGCCAGCGCCAGGGTCACCACGTCGGCGCGCAGGCCGTCGATCACCGCACGGCCCTGCTTGCCCGAACCGCCGTGGGACTGCTGGATCTTCACCGTGTCGCCGGCATGCTCCTGCTGCCAGAACTTCACGAATTCGGCGTTGTAGTCCTGATACAGCTCACGGGTCGGGTCATACGACACGTTGAGCAGCTCGTAGTCCTTGGCGACCGCAGAACCGGCAAACACAGCGCTGGCCAGGGCGGCCAAAGCGTAACGGCGAATCGACGACATGGTGAAAGCTCCTGGAATTCTGGGTGGTGGCTTTTTCTTATGGATTGCGAAAAGCGGTTTGCCTGTTCAAGACCGCCGTCTGCGCCAGCGCCGGCATCAATCCCCCGCAGGCGCTGGCGCAGACCGGAACCGCGGTTCAGCCGGCCTTGTTGCCCGGCTGCTGCAGGCGGAATTTCTCTTTGCGTTCGATCTGGACCACTTGGGCGTTGTGCACAGTGATCTCCACCGCGCCGAAACGCAGGTCGCGCAAGGCGCTCTGGATTTCGCGAAGGATGGTGCTTTCGTCCTGACCGTCAACGCTACGCAGGGATGCGCTCATGGTGCTGCTCCTTTGTATGGGATGTGCCTGGCAGCGGGTCGCGCTGCGTCCGGCGTGGGAGCAATATAAGAGAGGGCTGGATATTCTTAAAAATACTATTTAAGAATGTTTATATAACTTGAAAACATTAGCTGACGGGACAAAGGTTTGCGGCCAAGTCCCTGTGGCGAAAGCTTGCTCCCGCGGGTCCGCGACGCAGGCCCGAACATGGGCGGGCGCTGCGCACCCGAGCGGGAGCAAGCTCCCTCGCCACAGGGAATACTCGCCGCGAGGCCGTCAGCCGATGACCGGGATCCTGGCCCAATCGATGTCCTGCGCCGGCACCGGCCGCCCGAACCAGTAGCCCTGCCCCAGGTCGCACGCCTGCTCCAGCAGGAACGCCGCCTGCTCGGCCTGCTCGATGCCTTCGGCGTGCACCTGCATGCCCATGCTCCGGGCCAGCGCGATGATCACCCGCACGATCGCCCCGTCGTCCTCGTCCCATGGCAGGCCGGCCACGAACCCCTGGTCGATCTTGAGCTTCTGCACCGGCAGGCGCTTGAGCCGCAGCAGCGACGAGTAGCCGGTGCCGAAATCGTCGATGGCCAGGCGGATACCCAGCTCGCGCAGGCGATGCATCTGCTCCAGCGCCACCTCCGGATCGTCCATCACCGCGCTTTCGGTGACTTCCAGCTCAAGGCAGGCCGGGTCCAGCCCGGTCTCGTGCAGCACCTGCGCGACCTGCCGGTACAGCTCGCGGCGGGCGAACAGCCGGGACGACACGTTGACCGCGACGAACGACAGCGCCACCCCCGCCTGCTGCCAGCGGCACATTTGCCGGCAGGCCTGGCGCATCACCCAGGCGTCGATGTCGGCGATCAGGCCGGTGCGTTCGGCGATGGGGATGAACTCCGCCGGCGACACCAGCCCGCGCTGCGGGTGCTGCCAACGCACCAGCGCCTCGACCCCCACCAGGCGGCCGCTGTGCAGGTCGTGCACCGGCTGGTAATAGACCCGCAGTTCCTGCTGCTCGAGCGCGCGGCGCAGTTCGAAGGCGATCTCGACCCGCTGCTGGGCGTGGGCGGTCAGCTCTTCGGTGTACAGCGCATAGCCGTTGCGGCCGCTGCTCTTGGCCTTGAACAGCGCGGCGTCGGCGTTGCGCAGCAGCTGCTCGGCGCTCAGGGCATCGCTGGGGAACAGGCTGATGCCGATGCTGGCGTTGATGAACAGTTCGTGGCCCTCCAGGCAGAACGGCTCCTTGAGGCCGTCCAGGATGCGCTGGGCCAGCACCGCCGCCTGCGCAGGCTGCGGACAGCTTTCGGCCAGCACCGCGAACTCGTCGCCGCCGAGCCGGGCCAGGGTGATGCCCGCCCCGAACAGATCCTGCAGCCGCGCGGCGACGGCCTTGAGCAGGCGGTCGCCGACGCTGTGGCTGAGGCTGTCGTTGATCAGCTTGAAATGGTCCAGGTCGACCATCAGCAGCGCGCAGCCGCGCTTGTGGGTCTGGGCCGACGCCAGCGCCTGCTCGGCGCGGTCGCTGAACAGCAGGCGGTTGGGCAGGTCGGTCAGCGGGTCGTGGTGGGCCAGGTGCTTGAGTTCGTGTTCCGAGTCCTTGATCGCGCTGATGTCGGAAAACACCGCCACGTAATGGCTGAGCCGGCCCTGATCGTCGCGGATGACGCGGATCGTCTGCCATTGCGGGTAGATCTCGCCGCTCTTGCGCCGGTTCCAGATCTCGCCGCTCCACTCGCCGCTCGCCTGCAGCGTGGCGAACATCGCCTGGTAGAAGCCCGGCGGATGGTGGCCGGACTTGAACAGGCTGGGCTGCCGGCCCAGCACTTCCTCGCACCGGTAACCGGTGATTTCCATGAAGGCGCGGTTGACGTGCACGATCAACCCCTGCCGATCCGTCACCAGCACCCCCTCGCGGGTGCAGTCGAACACTGCGGCGGCCTGGCGCAGGCGCTCGCGGTCGGCCTGACGCTCCCGCAGCCGGGCGCCGATGCCGAGGCATTCGAACAACCGCGCCCGCGCGAGAAAGATCAGCCCGGCGCTGAGCGCCACGAACACGTAACCGTTGATCAGTTGCCAGTGCAGCAGTGCCGCTGAATCATCGAAGAAACTGTTCAATAAGTAGCCAGTTCCTTGCAGCCAGACCACCGCCAGAACCAGGTAAAGCAGCGCTGCACGCAAGGCATCGCGATAAGAGGCAGACATTCGGCCGTCCATGTCCCTACAAAAAAGTTGGGATTATAGGTCAAGAAACATCCAGCCAACTCTTATCTGAAAGGGCGACTGGTTTTATCTGTGTGCTTGGTGATAATGCAGCGGCTGTTTTTTCTCTACAGAGGGCCCCAAAGGCTATGTGGTACGAAGGTTTTCTCGGCTTGTCGGCCTGGTCGCTGGTGGCCGTCACCCTGTTGATGACCCACGTGACGATCGTCAGCGTCACGGTCTATCTGCACCGCTACTCGGCCCATCGCTCCCTCGAGCTGAATGCCGGCCTCAAGCACTTCTTCCGGTTCTGGCTGTGGCTGACCACCGCGCAGAACACCCGCGAGTGGACCGCGATCCACCGCAAGCACCACGCCAAATGCGAAACCGAGGACGATCCGCACAGCCCGGTGATCAAGGGCCTGTCCACGGTGCTGCGCAAGGGCGCCGAACTGTACCGCGAAGAGGCCCGCAACCCCGAGACCCTGCGCATCTACGGCAAGAACTGCCCCGAGGACTGGATCGAACGCAACCTGTACAGCCGCTACAAGTTGCTGGGCGTGGCGATCATGGCCGTCATCGACCTGCTGCTGTTCGGCACCATCGGCATCACCATCTGGGCCATCCAGATGATGTGGATCCCGGTCTGGGCCGCAGGCGTGGTCAACGGGCTCGGCCATGCCGTGGGCTACCGCAACTTCGAATGCCGCGACGCCGCGACCAACCTGGTGCCGTGGGGCATCCTGATCGGCGGCGAAGAACTGCACAACAACCATCACACCTACCCCAATTCGGCCAAGCTGTCGGTGAAGAAGTGGGAGTTCGACCTGGGCTGGGCCTGGATCAAGGTCTTCTGCTTCCTGCGCCTGGCCAAGGTGCAGCGGGTCGCGCCGATCGCCCACCGCGTCAAGGGCAAGGGCAGCCTGGACATGGACACCGCCATGGCGATCCTCAACAACCGCTTCCAGATCATGGCCCAGTACCGCAAGCTGGTGATCGCCCCCCTGGTCAAGCAGGAACTGGCCCGGGTCGACCATTCGGTGCGCCACCAGTTCCACCGTGCCAAGCGCCTGCTCTCCCGGGAAACCAGCCTGCTGGAAGACCGCCATCACGTGCGCATCCAGAACATGCTCGAGCACAGCCACGCGCTGGCGGTAATCTACGAGAAACGCCTGGCCCTGCAGCAGATCTGGGTCAAGACCAGCGCAAACGGCCACGACATGCTCGCCGCCATCAAGGATTGGGTGCATGAGGCGGAGGCCAGCGGCATCCAGTCCCTGCGCGACTTCGCCGGCCAGCTGAAAACCTACTCGCTGCGCCCTTCAGCCGCCTGACCGATTGCGGGCAAGCCCCTCCGGCACAGGGGGCTTGCCGGCGACAGGGATCTGCCCAGGCAAAAGGCTGCCTGTGGCGAGGGCGCTTGCTCCCGCCCGGCGGCCACGCCGCCGCAAAACCGGCAACGCGGTGTCCCCTGAATCCCCCTCGCCACGACCGCCCGGCGGGCGCCTCCCTCCCTCACCGCAACAGCGCGGAACTTAGCCTCTGATCCCCCATCTCAAAGACACTTCGCCACCCCGGCAGGCTCAGCTGTGGCCGCTGCGAACCGGCGGCACACCCTTTGAGATTCGCGTCGATGGTCAATAACAATGAAAACGGCTCATCCCCTTCCCAGTGGCCCGAAGCCGCGCAAACGCTGATGGCGCTGATGCACGCCCAGGGCGAAGTCGCCCGCCTGAGCGAACGGGAGCAGCTGTTCAGCTCGCTGCTGGTCAGCGTCAACGCGGTGCTGTGGGCCTTCGATTGGGAAACCCGCCAGGTGCTCTACGTCAGCCCCGCCTACGAGCGGATCTTCGGCCGCTCCGCCGGCCTGCTGCTGGCGGACTACAACCAGTGGCGCGACAGCATCTACCCCGACGACCTGGACTACGCCGAACGCAGCCTCGCCGACGTGCTGCGCAAAGGCGCGGTGGAGGACCGCGAGTACCGGATCATCGCCGCCGACGGACAGGTGCGCTGGCTCAGCGACAAATGCTTCATCAACCGCCAGGAGGAGCCGGGCCGGCCGGTGATCATCGTCGGCATCGCTGAAGACATCACCGAAAAGAAACAGATGGAAACCGAACTGCAACGCCTGGCCACCACCGACGCGCTGACCTGCAGCAGCAACCGCCGCCACTTCTTCGAATGCGCCCACCGCGAGTTCGAGCAGGCCCGCCTGCAAGGCTCGCCGCTGGCGTTCCTGCTGCTGGACATCGATGACTTCAAGCTGATCAACGATACCTACGGCCACCCGGAGGGCGACAGCGTCCTGCAACGGATCGCCGAGTGCGGACGCGACTCGTTGCGCAGCGGCGATCTGTTCGGACGCATCGGCGGCGAGGAGTTCGCCGCCGTATTCCCGGGATGCGCGCAGGACTTCGCCCTGCAAGTGGCCGAACGCCTGCAGCGGGAGATCCAGCGCTTGAGCTTCCAGCATGGCGGACACGCCTACGGCATCACCGTCAGCCAGGGCCTGACCTGCCTGACCGCCGACGACGAAAGCCTCGACGGCCTGTTCGCCCGGGCAGACGCGGCCATGTACAAGGCCAAGCGGCTGGGCAAGAACCGGATCGTCTGCGGCTGAGCCACCTGCGGCCCTGCGGCAGCCGGCAGGCACCTCGCTCCTGATCCGGCTATTTGCGCATCCGCGTCAGTTCCGGCAAACCGATCTTGAGCAGCCGCGCCGTGCGGCTCTTGGCCAGTTCCTCGACGCCTTCCTGCTCGGTCAGGCGAGCCATCTGCGCCGCCATGTTCATCACCAGCGCCTCGCGGGAGTACACCCCGCCGCCGAGCTGGTAGACCGACGCGATCAGCTCGCGCAACTCCAGCGGCAAGCGCCAGCGGGTGCGCAGCGCCGAACCGTAGGCCGCGCCGAACGCCACCAGCGCGTCGCCCACCTCTTCCGTCTCGTCCAGCTCCCCGCCGGCCTGCTTCCACTCCTGCAGACAGCGCAGCAGCGCCAGATCGCCGAGGCGGTGCAGCAACCCCGCGCAATAGCAGCGCTCCTGATCCAGGTCGAGCAAGCGAGCCAGGGTCCGGGCATATTCGGCGGTGTGCAGCGACAGGCCCCAATAGCGCTCGGCGTAATCGGCCAGGTACGGATCGCTGAGCCTGGCGCTGCGCTTGAGCGCCAGGCCCAGGATCAGGTTGGTGCTCTGCCCGGTGCCCAAGCGGTGCAGCGCCTGGGCGAGGGTCTGCACCGGTGCGCCATGGTGCTGGGCGGCGCTGTTGGCGGCGGCGATCAGCACGGCGGTGATCTGCGGGTCGGTGCGGATCTCCTCCTCCAGCAGCTTCAGGTCCAGCCCGTCGGGATTGAGGCTGCGCTTGATCGCCACCTGCACGTCGGTCATCAGCGGCGCGCCGTCGGTCTGCTCGCGGCGCCGCTCCAGGAACACCGACAGGGTCATGCCCGGCGCCAACGCCGGCACTTCGCAGAACACTTCTTCCCCGGCGTTGAGCAGCAGGCCTTGCAGGCGCTCGGTCAGGCTTTCCATGTTCAGCGGCTTGGTCAGGTAGGCGGTCGGCGCCAGCGGCAGGGCCTCGCGCACGCTGGCGCTGTCGTTGCGGGTGCTCATCAGGATGAACGGCAGCGGCGGGTTGCGCTTGCGCTGGCGGACGCTGCGCAGCACGTGCAGGCCATCGACGCCGGGCAGTTCCCAATCGACGATGGCCAGGTCGTAGGGCACTTCGCCCAGCAGCGACATCGCCTGCTGGCCGTCGGCGCACAGGTCCAGCCGCGCGTCGCAGCGCACGGTCAGCAGCACCTGCTTGAGCAGGTCGCGCGACCACGGGTCGGCCTCGGCGATCAGGACTCTCGGTACAGCGGGTAATTCGACGGCCGTCATGCTCGCCCTCCCTTGCAATGGTTGAACCTTAGCCAATGCTGGCGATTCGATACAGCCCGGAATCGAAGGATGTGTTCCCCAGGCAACAAAAAACCCGCCGAAGCGGGTTTTTTGTCGATCCGGTCACACGGTGCCCGGCCTTACAGTTCGGCGAAGCACTCTTCGATGATCTTCAGGCCTTTGTCCAGTTGCTCGTCCGGCGAGGTCAGCGGCACCAGCACCCGCAGAACGTTGCCGTAGGTGCCGCAGGACAGCAGGATCAGGCCTTTTTCACGGGCCTTGGCCACCACGGCCGCCACGGCGGTCGGGTTCGGCTTGTGGCTGTCGCCGTTCTCGAACAGCTCGACGGCGATCATCGCGCCCAGGGCACGGACTTCACCGATCACCGGGTACTTGGCCTGGATGGCCTTGAGGCCGGTCACCAGACGCTCGCCGACGGCCTTGCAACGGTCCAGCAGCTTCTCTTCCTCGAACACTTCCATCACCGCCAGCGCAGCGGCGCAGGCAATCGGGCTGCCGGCGTAGGTGCCGCCCAGGCCGCCCGGCGCGATGGCGTCCATGTATTCGGCCTTGCCGCACACACCGGCCAGCGGGAAGCCGCCGGCGATGGATTTGGCGAAGGTGGTCAGGTCGGCGGCAACGCCCATCTGCTCCATGGCGAAGAAGGTGCCGGTGCGGCCGGCGCCGGTCTGCACTTCGTCAGCGATCAGCAGGATGCCGTGCTGGTCGCACAGGGCGCGCAGACGCTTCATGAACTCTTTCGGCGCGACGTAGAAACCACCTTCGCCCTGCACAGGCTCGATGATGATCGCGGCGATGTCCTTCGGCTCGGCGTCGTTCTTGAAGATGCGCTCGATGCTGGCGATGGAGTCGTCGATGCTCACGCCGTGCAGTTCGTTCGGGTACAGCGCACGGAAGATGCCGCCCGGCATCAGGCCCATGCCGGCCGAGTAAGGCACGACCTTGCCGGTCAGGCCCAGGGTCATCATGGTGCGGCCGTGGTAGGCGCCGGTGAAGGCGATCACGCCGGCGCGGCCGGTGGCGGCACGGGCGATCTTCACGGCGTTCTCGACGGCTTCGGAACCGGTGGTCACCAGCAGGGTTTTCTTGGCGAAGTCACCCGGCACGCGGGCGTTGATCTTCTCGCACAGCTCGACGTAAGGCTCGTAGGCCAGCACCTGGAAGCAGGTGTGGGTCAGCTTGTTCAGTTGCTCGGTCACGGCGGCGATGATTTTCGGGTGCACGTGGCCGGTGTTCAGCACGGCGATGCCGCCGGCGAAGTCGATGAACTCGCGGCCTTCGACGTCGGTCACGGTGGCGTTCTTCGCGGAGTCGGCGAAGATCGGGTGGATCTGGCCGACGCCACGTGGAACAGCGGCTACACGGCGGGCCATCAGATCAGCGTTAGTCTTGCTCATTACATTCCTCATTCGCCGCTCATCGGTCGGCGTGGTTCAAGGATTACGCAGCGGGGAGGCAACTGGGGCAGCATGCGATGATCGACTGCCGCAGCTATCCCGGCCGCAGAGAAAATTCCGTTGTGGAGCGACGCAAAGGGACAGCGCTCTCGTGCCCTTTGCGCTTGGAGCAAAGCCTTGCCGGCGCGTCTCAGACGCCCAGGCAGAGGTATTTGATTTCCAGGTAGTCCTCGATGCCGTACTTGGAGCCTTCACGGCCCAGGCCCGACGCCTTGATGCCGCCGAACGGCGCGACTTCGTTGGAGATCAACCCGGTGTTGACGCCGACCATGCCGTATTCCAGGGCCTCGGCCACACGGAACACACGGCCCAGGTCGCGGGCATAGAAGTAGGAGGCCAGGCCGAACTCGGTGTCGTTGGACATCGCGATCACTTCGGCTTCGTCCTTGAAGCGGAACAGCGGCGCCAGCGGGCCGAAGGTCTCTTCCTTGGCCACGGCGGCATCCTTGGACACGTTGGTCAGGATGGTCGGCTCGAAGAAGTTGCCTTGCATCGGCTTGCCGCCGGACAGCACGGTCGCGCCTTTGCCCACGGCGTCGGCGATGTGCTCCTGCACCTTGGCCACGGCCTTCTCGTCGATCAAGGGACCGGTGGTGGTGCCTTCCTCCAGACCGTTGCCGATCTTGAGCTTGGCCACGGCGGCCTTCAGCTTCTCGGCGAACGCGTCGTAGACCGCGTCCTGGATGTACAGGCGGTTGGCGCAGACGCAGGTCTGGCCGTTGTTGCGGTACTTGGAAATGATCGCGCCTTCGACGGCCTTATCCAGGTCCGCGTCGTCGAACACGATGAACGGCGCGTTGCCGCCCAGTTCCAGGGACACTTTCTTGATGTCCTTGGCGCATTCCGACATCAGTTGGCGACCGATCTCGGTGGAGCCGGTGAAGGACAGCTTGCGCACGGTCGGGTTGCCGGTCAGTTCGCTGCCGATGTCGCCGGCGCTGCCGGTGACCACGCTGAACACGCCTTTGGGAATGCCGGCGCGCTGGGCCAGTTCAGCCAAGGCGAAGGCGGAGAACGGGGTCTGCGAAGCGGGCTTGAGCACCATGGTGCAACCGGCGGCCAGGGCCGGGCCGGCCTTGCGGGTGATCATCGCCGCCGGGAAGTTCCACGGGGTGATGGCGGCGGTGACGCCGATCGGCTGCTTGATCACGATCAGGCGCTTGTCCGGCTGGTGGCCGGGGATCACGTCGCCGTAGATGCGCTTGGCTTCCTCGGCGAACCACTCGATGAACGAGGCGGCGTAGACGATTTCGCCCTTGGCTTCGGCCAGCGGCTTGCCTTGCTCGAGGGTCATCAGACGGGCCAGGTCGTCCTGGTTCTCGATGATCAGCTCGAACCAGCGGCGCAGCTTGGAGGCGCGCTCCTTGGCGGTCAGCGCACGCCAGGCCGGCAGCGCCTTGTCGGCGGCCTCGATGGCGCGGCGGGTCTCGGCGGTGCCCATCTTCGGCACGGTGCCCAGGATTTCGCCCGTGGCCGGGTTGTTGACCTTGATCGTCTGACCGTTGTCCGCATCGACCCAAGCGCCATCGATGAAGGCTTGCTGGCGGAACAACTGGGTGTCTTTAAGCTGCATGTCGGCTTTCCTTAACAGCACCGCGCACGGCGCGGAGCAAAATTATGATTGTAGAAAGGCGCCTCTCGAGGCTGCCGTCAGGGAAATCATTCACCGGGTGAAGCACATGGATGGCGCACGGTCCGTAGCGTGTGCGGCTCAGCACCCAGACAAGGAGCGTTTGAAATCTCAAACGAATCCTAGGTTCAACAGGTTTAAAGGACAATAGGCCGTTCGAAAAAAAGAACAAAAACGGCGCATTTGCTGAGGTTTTCGGATCAACGAGCAAAAGGCCCCGCTCGGTGGGCGGGGCCTTTTGCAGTATCGGCGACGGGTGTTTCAGGTTTTCGGCGCCTTGGCGGCGGCATCCTGGAGGATGTTCCGGGTCGCCAGGGCATCCGCCGTGGTGTCGAGGCTGTAGATCTGCATCACGCCCTGGGTGGCCGCTGCCTGGGCCAGGATGTTCTGCTGTTGCTGGGCGTTCACGGCATTCTCGAACAGGATGCCGGTGGAGTGCGCCATGGATTGGTAGAGACTGCCCAACGCCATCGCCGGCGCCTCGGCCAGCACGTTGACGTTGGTTTGGGTGACCGCATCGGTGATCTGATCATTCACGGTTGCCATGTTCCGGCTCCTTTCGCTGGACGCTGGGTTGCTCATGCATTGGCGGCCCGCTCGGCCAGGTTGGCGCTGAAGCGGGCGATGCTCTGGTTGATCCGTTCAAGCGCCTGGTCCACGCCTTCGCCGTCCAGGGCACCGGTGGCCGCCGCGACCGCCGCGGCGCCGCCCACCAGCAGGTGAGTGTTGAGCGCCCCCAATGCGCTTTCGCTGGCGATCTCCAGTTCGTCGTTGACGATGCTTTCGGTCATCTTGCGCAGCAGCACGCCCTGGGCGGCCAGGGCCAGTTTGGTCACGCCGTCGAAATAGCTGGCCGCCGACTGCGCCACCAGGCCGCTGGCCTGACGCACCAGCAGCTCCGACGCGAGGGCCGAGACCACCGGCGTCTGCGTGGCCAGTTGGGTGTTCAGCAAATTGATCGACTCGACGATCTGCCGGTTCAGGGATTCGCTGCCGACGCCGTCGGCCACTTGCTTGAGCAACTGCTCGTTGAGCGATTCCAGCAGCGAGGCCGCCGTGGCGGCGGGGTCGGCCGCTGTCGGCTCTGCGGCGGCGCTGCGGGCCTGCTCCTTGTCCGTCATGATTTGTCTCCCACCGCCAGGATCTGCCGCACGGCCGCCGCCACCGTGGCGTTGCCGACGATGTTCATCGCCTGCTGGTGGCTGACCGCGTTCTCCAGGGCCAGGCCGACCGCATGGCTGGCGACCTGGGACAGCGTGGCGATGGCCGTGGACGGCGCAGAGCCCACGACCTGTACGTTCGATTGGGTGACGGCATCGGTGATTTGTGGATTGACGGTAGTCATGGGTTTCTCCTTGGGGATGGGCATCCGGAAGCCCGCCGCAGGAAAACGATAGATCAGCCGCGCCAAAGCGCCAGAAGCGCTCATTGCAGGACATTGCAGCCGGCCGGCGCAGAAAAGGCCGGTAACGGAAACGCAATGCGCCGAGCTGAAAACCGGCATGGACGCCCCGGATCGACCTAGGTATGATGTCGCCCGCTGCACCAGTAGCTCAGCTGGATAGAGTACTGCCCTCCGAAGGCAGGGGTCGTGGGTTCGAATCCCGCCTGGTGCGCCATGAACAGAAACGAGAAAGCCCCGAACCGCAAGGTCCGGGGCTTTTTTGTGGGTGTCGGAACGGGCCGGTTTCGAACCTACTCCGTCGTCCAGTCGAACTCGTCGTACCCGTCGTCCTCGTCTTCCCCGGCCTCCTCGTCAAAGACATCTTCCTCGTCAGCCACGTTCTCCTCTGCTTGGTTCAGCAGAAACTCCTTGCGGGCTTCGGTAATCGCTCGCCGCATCTCCTCGCCCTTTTCCGGGCAGTTGAGGAGTTGGGCGATGCGGTCGATTTTCGGTGCCACGGTGTTCTCCAGCGCATCGGCAATGCCCCGATAGTGCGCGCTTTTGCGGGGCAATGCCAAATCGCTGGCGGACGCAGCGGTCATTTTTCCTGCAATTGCGTGAGCCGCGCGTCGAGGTCGGTGCCCGGATAGCGCTTGTGCAGTTCGTTGAACAGCCTGTCGGCTGCCTGGGCCTGGCCGGCTTCGCGCAGGCGCAGGACCTCGCGCAGTTGCCGGTCGAGGCCGTTGGCCGGGGCCGCGGCGCGCTTGCTGGCCTTGGCCTCGTCGACGCTGTCGGCGCTGAACGCTTCGCTCTCCATCGGCGCCGCCCTTTCGGCCATCGGCGCCGGCGCAGGGGCCGACAGCGCGGCGGCCGGCGCGGCCAGCGAGCGGGATTCGGCCGCTTCCTTGCGGGCCGCAGGCGCATCGGGTTTGGCGGCGGGGGCGAAATCGTAGCGGGGCACCGGCTCGGGTGCCTGCTGCACCATGGACAGCATCAGCGCCACGCCGACCAGGCTGGCGAACGCCACCTGATAACGCGGCTGACGGCAAATCCGCAGCCAGCGCTGCCACAGGCCCGGTTCCGCGGCCGGCGCCTGTCGGCGGGCGGCGTCGAGGATGAACGCATCCAGGTGCGCCGGCGGTTCGCCAGCGTGGTGCTCGCGCACGTGCGCAGTCACCGGGTCTTCGGGTGTCCGGCGGGCGTCAGTCATGTCAGTACCTCCTCGGCCAGCAGCCGACGCAGTTTGTGCTGGGCGTAGCGCAGGCGGCTCTTGACCGTTTCCAGCGGTGTTTCGGTGAGGCTGGCGATCTGCGCCAGGTCGAGGTCGCCGTGGGCGCACAGCAGGAACACTTCGCGCTGGTCGGCGGGCAGGGCCTGCAAGGCGTTCTCCAGGCGCTGGCTGTCGCGGCTCAAACTCAACAGTTGTTCAGGGTCGGTGGTTTCGTCGCTGACGGCGTGCGCCTGCTCGTCGTAGCTGTCGTGCAGCGGCTGACGGGCGCCGTGCTTGCGCCAATGGTCGATCAAGCGGTTGCGGGCGATCTGGAACAGCCAGGTGCGGAACGTCGCCCGCCCCTGCGGTTGGCTGGCGCTGCGGATCAGGCTCAGCCAGGTTTCCTGGTACACCTCCTCCGCCAGTTCGGGCTGGCCGCTCAAGCCCAGCAGAAAACGGTACAGACTCTGACGGTGGCGGGCGTACAGAATCTCGAACGCCGCGCCGTCGCCCTCGCGGTAGCGCGCCAGCAGCGATTCGTCGCTGCTGGCGGCAAGGCTGTCCTTGGCTGCGAACAGCTGGCTGATGAAGCCTTTCAGGCCGCTCACTATTCGATCCGTCGCTCGGTGGCTTCGGGGGCCGATGCGGTGGTGTCGCGCAGGCTCCGGGTCAGCTCCACCAGTTGCACGAATTCGTTGCGCAGGCCGAAGCGGTCATCGCCACGGGCGCCACGGGCCAGGTCTTCGGTGTCCTTCAGGCTGAAATCGCCGGTGTAGCGCCCGTCCTTGAGCTGTTGGGAAAACGCGGCGACAGCAGCGGCGAACCGCAGGTCTTCGCTCGGCGGCGCGACCCGGTCGGCGATCGGCCGTTCGATGAGTAGACTTTTCCCACCCTGAGGCTGTTGATAGCGCACACGCAGCATCGCCAATTCTCCGTTCTTTTCCGACGCCGCCGCGCTGGCCTTGCCGTAGCGCAACGGCTCCAGCCAGCCCTTCCCGCCGCTCGGGACAATTTCGTACAGCGCGGTCACCGTATGCCCTGCACCGATTTCCCCGGCATCGACCTTGTCGTTGCTGAAGTCTTCGCGCTTCAGGGCCCGGTTCTCGTAGCCCAGCAACCGGTACTCGCTGACCTGCGCCGGGTTGAACTCCACTTGCAGTTTGACGTTCTTCGCCACCGTGGCCAGGGTCGAGCCCAACTGATCCACCAGCACCTTGCGCGCTTCGCGCAGGTTGTCGATGTAGGCGTAGTTGCCGTCGCCGGCGTCGGCCAGCTGTTCCATCAGGTGTTCATTGTAGTTATCCACACCAAAACCCAGGGTGGTCAGGGAGATGCCGGTCTTGCGTTTATCCACAGCCATTTGCTTGAGGCTGTCGAAGTCGCTGACGCCGACGTTGAAGTCACCGTCGGTGGCCAGCAGGATGCGGTTGATGCCGTTGGGGATGAACGCCTGCTGCGCCATCCGGTAGGCCAGTTCGATGCCCGAGGCGCCGGCCGTGGAGCCGCCCGCCGTCAGTTGCTCGATGGCATTGCGGATCTTCGCCTTGTCCCGTCCGGAGGTGGGTTCCAGCACCACCCGCGATTCGCCGGCATACACCACCAGCGATACCCGATCCTGCTCACGCAACTGATCGACCAGCAGTTTCAGGGTGCCTTTGACCATCGGCAGGCCTTCGCGGCGATCCATCGAGCCGGACACGTCCACCAGGAACACCAGGTTGGCCGGGGCCAGTTCCGCTACTGCGCGGTCGGATGCCTTGATGCCGATGCGCAGCAAGCGGGTGTGCGGGTTCCACGGCGTCGCGGCCAGTTCGGTGGTCACGCCGAACGGCGAGCCGTCGCCGGGCAGCGCGTAGGCGTAGGGGAAGTAATTGACCATCTCCTCCAGGCGCACCGCGCCTTCGGGCGGCAGGCGGCCCTGATTGAGCAGGCGACGGACGTTGGCGTAGGCGCCGGTGTCGACGTCGGCGCTGAAGGTCGAGACCGGTGACTCGGCGACACTGTGGACAGGATTGTCGGCCAGGGTCTGGTACTGCTCGCGGTACTCGTCGCGGTAGCCCTGTGGATAACTTTCTGCGGCGGGCACCGGCGCATAAGCGGCCATCGGTGCGGCGCGCAGGCTGCGCTTGGCCATCGCGCTGTCCGCCATGGCCGCTTCCTCCCTGATTTGCGGGGCGGAGGGAGCCGGCGGCGCCACTGCGGCGGAATCCGGTGCGGAGGACACCCCGCAGCCGGCGATGACCAGCATCACAGCGGCGGCGACGGGACGCAGAAACAGGGAAGGAAAGGACATGGGGGGCTGACCTCGGGCGGAAATTGATCCATTCATCCCGTGAGACGGACAGCCCCTCGCGTTCGGGTTAACCCCGGACAACTTTTTTTCAGCGGTGGTAGCGCCGCACTGCGCTGCTGTTGCGCAGCACGTGGCCCTTGATCTTGTCCATCAGCTCGGCGCGGGTCAGCCCGGCCGGCAAGGCGTCCGGAGCCAGGTCCAGGGCGTAGATCTGGATGATGTAGTGGTGGGCGCTGTCGCCGACCGGCGGGCACGGGCCGATGTAATGGGTGGTGCCTTTGCTGTTGGTGCCGCCGACGCCTTCGAGGGCCGACTTGGCGCCGACGCCGGCCGGGATCTGCCGGGTGGAGGCCTTGATGCCGTAATGAATCCAGTGATCGACGCCCAGGCCCTTCTGGCCGTCCGGGTCGTGCATGACGATGGCGTAGCTCTGGGTACCGGCGGGGCCCGCGTTCCAGCTCAGGGCCGGCGACTGGTTCTTGCCGCCGCAGCCGCTGGCGTCGCTGGCCGCTGCCGAGGTGAACAGGCGGTTGTCCGATACGCCGGGGATGCTGAGGGTGAAGCGCTCCTGGGCCTGCGCCGGCAACTGCACGCAAAGGGCGACGGCAAGGGCCGCCAGCCAAGGGTTGAGAGAAATCGATCGGGTCATTCCGGGAGCACCTTGTGCGGTTGGGCCTTCGTCGGCCTGCAAACTATAGCCGTACCGTTCATGCCGTGGCAGTGGCAATTGGCTGAACCTGGGAATCGGCGCCAAACTCGTAAGAGAAACACTTGCGTGGAGCACGATCATGTCCCTGCACCGTGTCGCCCGTTTCGCCGATGTCCCCGAAGACCGTGGCTTGCCGGTGCAGGTCGGCGAGCAGAAGATCCTGCTGGTGCGCGCCGGAACAAGCCTGCGTGCGTTCCAGGGCGAGTGCCCCCACGCCGGGGCGCCGTTGGCCGAGGGGGCGATCTGCCATGGGCGCCTGATCTGCCCGTGGCACAAAGGCGCGTTTCGCCTCGAGGACGGTGCGCTGTGCGAACCGCCGGCCCTCGACGGCCTCCTCCGCTACCCGCTGGAGCTGCGCGGCGACGAGGTGTGGGTCGACGACCAGCCCTTGGCGGATCCGCACACGCCGCCGGCGGACGATCCGCGCACCTTCATCATCGTCGGCGCGGGCGCCGGGGGCACCGCCTGCGCCGCCGCGCTGCGGGAGAAAGGGTTCGGCGGACGAATCGTCATGGTCGACCGCGAGCCGGGCGCCGGGTACGACCGCACGGTGCTGAGCAAATTCGTGCTGTCCGGGGAAATGCCGCCCGAGGAAACCCCGCCGCTGCGCGATGACGGGTTTTACCGGGCGCAGCGCATCGAACGCCTCGAAGACGAAGTCACCGCCCTCGACACCGCCGCGAAGACCCTGCACCTGAGGCACGGCGCGAACCTGGCCTATGACGCCGCCGTGCTGGCCACCGGCGGCTCGCCCAACCGGCTGACGCTGCCCGGCGCCGACCTGCCGCAGGTCTTCGTGCTGCGCTCCAGGCTCCAGGCCGAATGCATCCTGGACAGCGCCCGCCCCGGCCAGCGCGCAGTGATCGTCGGCGACGGATTCATCGCCCTGGAGTGTGCCTCGGCCTTGCGCCAGCTCGGCCTCGACGTGACGGTGATCGCCCGCCACGCCGTGCCCTTCGCGGCCCGTTTCGGCGATGCCGTGGGCCGGGCGGTGCGGGCGCTGCACGAGGACAACGGCGTCAAGTTCATCACCGGGCATGAGGCGTGCGAAATCATCGGCGACGGCAAGGTCGAGGCGGTGCTGCTCGACAATGGCCTGCGCCTGTCGGCGGACCTGGTGCTGGCGGGGATCGGCGTGCACCCGGCCACCGAAGCCTTCGCGTCGCTACCGCGGGAAAAGGACCTGTCGCTGCGGGTGGACGACGGCATGCGCGCGGCCCAGGACGTGTGGGCCATCGGCGACATCGCCACGTTCCCGCTCAACGGCCGGCCCGAACGCATCGAGCACTGGCGCCTGGCCCAGCAGCAGGCGCGGATCGCGGCGGCCAACATGCTCGGCGGCGAGGAACATTACCTGGACGTGCCGTACTTCTGGACCTGGCATTTCGGCAGGAGCTACGATTGCCTGGGCCATGCCGCGCACTGGGATGAGGTGGGGTTCAACGGCGACCCCGGCCAGCCGCCCTTCATCGGCCTGTTCGGCAGCCACGGCGTGGTGGTGGCCGCCGTGGCCTGCGAAGAGGACCGGGCCATGGCCCTGCTGGCCGAACGCATGAAGCAGCCTTTGCCGATGGAGGAAGCCTGGCGGCTGATCCGCAGGCTCAAGTGATCCGGTGGCTCGGCTCGCGGTTGTCGTCGTCCTCGGCGTGCAGGAAGATCACCCGGGGATGCTCCAGCGGCGCCAGCGGCGGCGGCAGCTCATCGGGCGTCACCGGCCAGAAGTGCGGCACCACATGGCTGACGTCGCCTTCCTGGTCGTTGTGGATGGTCATCACCCCGCTGCCGCGCAGCTTCTGCAGGCGGTCGTCGCACAGCTTGAAGCTTTTGCTCAAGCCTTCATCGTCCACCACCGGCGCCGGCAGGCGGCGCTGGGCGAAGCTTTTGCTCTTGCGCTGCTGGTAGCGCGCCCAGCCGATCAGGATCACCGCGTTGACCAGCGCCACCCACAGGTAGATCTGCAGGGTGCCCAGGGCCTCGAACGCGGAATTGTCGATCCGCGGCCCGCCTTCGTGGGTGTCGATCAGCGGCCACAGCCCGCGCACCAGCAAGTACAGCAGGCCGACCCAGGCGAGCACGGTGATGAACACATCGACCACCACCAGGAAGGGCCGTTGGCGGGTCCGGATGATTTTCATTTGATGACCTCCTCTTCGTCGTCCCCGACCGGTTTGATGCCCCGGTCGGGACTGACCCAGCGCGCCCGCTTCTGGTGCTGGCCGAACAGCACTTTGGGGAAACTGACCAGCGTGGTCAGCAGGCTGATGAACCAGAACACCAACGGGTACCAGACCACCCAGAACATGGTCTTGCCCAGCCCCGGCTCGTAGCGCCGGTCGATCACGATGCTGACCGCGAACTGCACCAGGCAGACGAACGCCAGCAACAGCCCGGTGAACGCCGGCGGCATCAGGTGGTGCACCGCGATGGCTTCCGGCAGCGCCACGAATTTGCCGACCGCCCAGAAGATCACCGACAGCAGGAAGGTGAACGCCCAGCCGGTGGACAGGCAGTATTCGAACAGCAGCGGCCAGAGGTAGCGGTGGCGGTACTGCCAGATCCCGCGGATGTTCTTGAACAGCACTTCGGCGCCGCCCTGGGCCCAGCGCAGGCGCTGCTTCCACAGGCCGCGCAGGGTTTCGGGCATGAGGATCCAGCACAGCGCGCGGGGCTCGTAGAAGATGCTCCAGTGATCCAGCTGCAGCTTCCAACTGATGTCGATGTCTTCGGTGATCATGTCCGGGCTCCAGTAGCCGACCCGGTGCAGCGCCGTGCGGCGGAAGGCGACGATCACCCCGGACACGGTGAAGATCCGCCCGAACACCCGCTGGGTGCGCTTGATCAAGCCGATGATCGAGGAAAATTCGCCGACCTGCACCCGCCCGACCAGGGTGGAACGGGTGCGGATCCTCGGGTTGCCGGTGACCGCGCCGAGCCGGGCGTTGTCGAGCATCGGCGCCACCAGGTAGGCCGCGGTGTTCGGCGCCAGCAGCGCGTCGCCGTCGATGCACACCAGGTATTCGCTGCGCGCCGCGATGGCGCCCATGCGCAGGGCCACGGCTTTGCCCTGGTTCTCCGCCAGGTGCAGCACGCGCAGGCGCGGGTCTTCCTTGGCCAGGGCGTCGAGCACCTCGGCGGTGTTGTCCTTGGAGCCGTCGTTGATCGCGATGACTTCGATGTTCGGGTAATGCTGGGCCAGCGCCGCGTGGATGGTGTCGGCGGCGTTGTCGCCCTCGTTGTAGCAAGGGATCAGGATCGAGATCAGCGGCTCGCCGGCCAGGGGCGGCGGCAGCGTGTCGTCCTTCCACGGCCAGTGCCGCTCCCAGTGCAGCCAGAAATACAGGCCGCCGGAGATCCACAGCCCGGACATGAACAGCGGGTAGAAGAACACGAAGTCCATCAGGAACTGCCCGGTGACCAGGAAGATCAGCCCCAGCGGTACGCCGAGGACGAGCGCCAGAACAAGCAGGGCCAACAGTCTATCCAGCATGTCATGGGTTCCATTTGTTGGAGAGCGCTGGCCGCACGGCTTTCAGGTCCGGCAGGTTCTCGAGGAAGTTGTCCGGGTAATAGCCGAAGCTGGTCACGCCCTGACGCTTGAGCACGCCCATCCACTCGGCCAGTTGCGCGCCGTCGATTTCGGCCTGGTCCTTTTTCGTCCAGTCCCGGCCCTGCAACTCGAACACCGTGCGCTCGAGCGCGCCCGGGCGGGCCTTGACCGTCGCCACCAGCGACTCCAGCCAGGGGCCGGAACGGGCATGGGTCTGTTTCTCCATGAGCGGCATGGCCATCGGCGCCGTCCAGTCATAGGTGACGAGGAAATCGTCGAAGTTCTGCGCGAACCACGCCTCGCTCGCGGGGTTGAGCATCGGCTCGGCGAAGATGTTGCGCGCGGTCAGCACCTGCGGGCCGCGGATCGCCCGCACCTTGGCGGTCAGTTCCTTGGTGAAGTCGATCAGGTAGCGGCTCTTGAAGCGCGTCCAGCGCTGCATCGTCGCCGGATCGTCGCGCAAGGCGCCGATCGAACCCGGCAGGCCGTTGGCGGCGTAGACCTTGAGCGCCTGCGGGCCGGCGTCTTCGAAGTCCGAGAGCACCGCGTCGTCGTGATAGAGGATGCCGTCCACCGAGGTCAGGCGCGCCAGGTCCTCGTAGATTTCGCCCACGACCCGCCGCACCTCGGGATCGAACGGCGACAGGCGCTTGTACTGGTCCGGGTCGACCGACACGGCGCCGGTCTGCGGATCCCAACGGGTGACCCGCGGCAGTTTCGCGTCGAGGGCGAAACTCAGCACCGGCATCCACGCATAGACCTTCACATGGGCACGGGTGCGCAGTTGCCAGGCGACGCGGTCGAACAGGTCGGCACGCACCGGCAGGTGGCGGTTGGGGAAGTACAGCGAATGCACCAGGCCGTCGCCCTGGGGATCGGCGAAGGCCTGCAGGAACACCGTGTTGGCGCCCATGTCGGCCATGCGCTGCACCAGTTTGCCGAGGTTGGCGTCCTGCTGCGCCGGATCCGGGTCGTAGACGTTGTCCAGGTCCACGTGCACCACGCGCATCGGCGATTCGGACTGCACCGCGACGATGCTGTTGGCGAAGTGCTCGCCGTCCGGATCCGACGCCACCAGGAAGCGCGGGCTGCTCATCAGGTTGTCGAGGGCGTCGAGGCCGTCGTCGAGGGTCAGGGCCATTTCGTAGCCCTGCTCGCCCACCACCGTCAGCGAGGTGCCGTCCGCCGTGCCGTACGGCCAGACCCAGATGCGCGGCTTCTTGCCGGTGACCTTGCGGATCTTCTCGGAGATGGCGTCGACGTCGGTGCGGATCCGTGCGCGGAATTCGTCCTCGGTCTCGTAGCGCTTGGTGACCGCGTTGTATTGCCGGGTCGCCGCCGCCGGCTGCAGGTTGCCTTGGGGGTTGGCCAGGATGCCTTTGTGGTTGGCGTCGGTGTGGGCGGCGATCTCCACCAGCCCCGACTGCGAGATTTCCCGCACCTGGTCCCAGGTCAGGAAGTCCGAACGCTGGCGCGGGGTGCCGGCGAAGTCCACCGGTTGGTTGAGGGGCGTGTCGATCCAGGTGCCGACCGGCGCCAGCAGCGCGTGCCAGTCGTAGGCGCGCAGCACCGGCAGCACGCGGGTGTAGAAGCTGGAATAGCCGTCGTCGAAGCTGAGCAGGATCGCCTTGGGCGGCAGTTCCGGCCCGCCCTTGCGCGCCGCCATGATCTGATCGACCGTGACCGGCCGGTAGCCGTTCTCGCGCAGCCACGCCAACTGCTCGATCATGCGTTCGGTGCGCACCGCCACCACGGCCTGGTCGGGGTCGCGGTCTTCGACGTCGTGGTAGGCGATGCCCAGCACGTGGTTCTTCGGCCAAGGCTTTTCGCTGGCCGCCACCGGGCGCTCCGACGGCGGCAGGAATGCCGGGGCCTGCTGGGCGCAGGCGCTGGCCAGCAGCGCGCCCAGCAAAAGGATGAATCGCGAAATCAGAGGCATCTTCAGACTCTTCTAGAAGCGGAAAGTGAGGTCGACGAGCAGACGCAGATCGGTTTCCCGATCACCGTCGTAGGGCCGGTTGATCGCGCTCAACAGGCCGCCCACTTCGAACACGTCGTTCCAGGCGTAGCGCTGGCCGTAGCCGATCAGCGCCATGCCGCCGGTGCCGTGGTCACGCTGGCTGTAGGTGCCGGCGCCCAGCTGGAACTGTTGGCTCCAGACCGTTTCGTAGCGGTGGTGCAGCACGTGGTTGACGTTCAGCAGCGGCATGACGCTCAAGTCCGCCTTCGGGTTGAAGTACGGCACGTCATCGGACTTGGAGTTGTGGCTGGTGCCCACCTCCAGGCCGGCGTCGACCTGCAGGTTCGGCGCGCTGTAGACGCCCTCGCGGCCGGTGAGCAGCGCCTCGACCCGGTTGTTGCCGTCGCTGAAGTGCGACGGGCTGACCGCCAGCTTCCATTCCCGGCTCTCGTTGGCCCGCCAGCGGATGAAACCGCTGCCGCCGTTGGCCTTGATGTCGCTGTTCAGCGCGCGCAGCGGGGTCTGCGCCGAGAGGTACTCGAGGCTGCCGCCGTACTGCCAGTGGTCGTCGATGTCCCGGGCGATCGCCAGGCGCGCGCCCTGCTTGTCGCCGAAGCCGTAAGAGTGGTTGGAGATTTCCGCCTCCAGGGTCATGTCCCGGGTGCGGCGCTCCAGGCCCACGCGCTGGAAGCGGTGGTGGCCGGTGCCTTCGGCGAAATCGCCGGTGGCGTAGCCGATGCCGGCGAACACCCGCCAGTCTTCGTCGATGGGTGGGCTGTACAGGGTGCTTTCGATGCCGAAGTCGCGGCTGCCGGTGACCGCGCCGGCATCGCCGCTGCCGCCGCCGTAGGCCTTGCCGCCGTAGCTTTCGACGCGCAGCTCGGCCATGTCATGCACCTCTCGCTGACGGGCCAGACGCTGCACCTGACGGTTGTCGGGGAAGCGCGCGACCACGTCGTCGGTCAGCGCGTCCATCTGCCGCCATTCCTGCAGATCCATGGCGGTGTGGGCCTGGGCGACTTCCAGGCCCATGTCCCGCGGCACCAGGCTTTCGGTTTCCTTGAGCTGGTTCTCGGCGCGGCGCGGCCAGTCGCGGGCCAGGTACAGGTCGGCCTGGGCCAGGCGCAGGCCGATGTTGCCCGGCGCCTGGTCGACCAGCGCTTGCAGGCGCTCCTCGCCGTGGGGCAGGTCGGAGCCGTAGGTGCCGGCCTGCGCCGCGAGCTGCTGGGCGTCCATCCATTCGTCGTTGGGGTTGCCCACCGGCAAGCCCTTGAGCTCGATGCGCGGCCGCTGGGACTTGGCCAGGTCTTCGGCGACCTTGCGGGCCTCTTCGGCGCGGTCGCATTCGAGCAGCGAGTAGTACAGGCCGGTGGTGTCTTCCAGGCGGTCGCCGGCATCGGCGTCCGGTGCGGTCAGCACCTGGCGGTAGAGGTCGGTGGAGATCTCCGGCTGGCGCTGGTCCAGGTAGGACGCCGCCACCCAGCGCAGGGCGTAGGTCGGGATCTTTACCCCTTCGCCCTGCAGCTTCTGGTATTCGCTGATGACCTCGGCGGTGCGCGCACGGGCCCTGAGCGCGCCCATGCGGTCGATGCGCCAGCGGGTCACGTCGTCGTGGGCGCTGGCGTCCGGCGTCCAGGTGGCCAGCAGCTTGTCGTAGTCGGCCAGCGCCCGGTCGGCGATGACGTAGCGCTCTTTCTCGCTGCGGGTGGCCAGGTCGGCCAGGCGCACCCGTTCGGCTGCCAGGTCGCCTTCGAGACGCCGCCGGGTGACCGGGTCGATCAGCCCCGGACGCTGGTCGGCCAGGCGCAGCGCAGGCTCCGGCAGACGGGCCTTCTGCAGGGCCACCACGTATTCGCGGGCGACTTGCGGCTTGCTGCCGGCGCGGATGAACGCCTGGTCGTATTCGTGCAGCGCGTCGTACTGCTTGCCGGCACGGGTCAGGGCGTAGCCCAGCGCGAGCCGGCGGGAGGGATCGTCAGGCTTTGCCGCGACCAGCGCCTTGGCGCGGGTCACCGCTTCGTCGGGCTTGCCGGCGTCGGCCTGGGTGAGCGCCAGCCCCAGTTGCAGGTCGGCATTGCCCGGATCCAGCGCCAGGGCCTGGTTGTAGACCTGGGTCGCCTGATCCCAACGCTTGAGGTTGCGGTAGGCCCGGGCGGTGGCGGTCAGCGCCTGGACCGGCAGCGTGCGGCCGCGGCCCTGGGTCTCGTAGACCTGCACCACTTCGGCGTCGAGCCCGGCCCAACCGGCGATCTGCAGGTGATCGCTGACCTGGCCGGCGGTCGCCTGGGCCGGCGGCACCTGGCGCAGGGCGTCGAGGGCGGGCGCGTAGTGGCCGGCCCGGGCGTCGAGCACCATTCGGTCGTAGGCCGTATCGGCGAACCCCAGTGCCGGCCAGAGCAACTGGCTGCACAGCGCGACTCGAAACAATGGGCGTAAACCACGATGCAATACAGGAACATCAATACGCGGCATTCGTCAGCATCCTTACATGGCCAGCCGGGTCGCAATGCCCTCCTTGCCCATTCGTAACGGTGGCCGGATCGCAGACCCGGCCAAGCTTATCCAGGCAGTCTTGCACGCAAGCGTAGACCAATATCGGCAACGCAATAATTATTCAGAATTGCTGTGACGGTTCCCCTACCGGCCGAAAACCCGGACGCCAGACAGCAAAACGCCCGGCGTCTGCGGTACGCAGAGGCCGGGCGCCGTGGCGTCGCGGGGCGGTTACTGAACCTGGCCGACGCCGGCGAACTTGCCCATCAGGAAGCCGACGAACTGCTCTACGGTCATCTTCTGGCCGTTGAACTCCACCTGGTTGGCGGCGTAGTGCAGCTTGGTCGTGACGTTGGTGCCGTCCAGGGTCGCCAACTGCGAGCCGACCGCCATGCCGGCGAACATGTCGGTGGCGGCGCTGGCCTGGTCGACGATGGCCTTGGCGTCGGTCTGGCCGTCGAGCTGCGCCTGAACGCTCATCAGGTCCACCAGCATCGGCTTGGACACCAGCACGTTGAGGTCAAGCAGGGCGATCAGCTGCTTGCCCAGTTGGTCGGGCGGTAGGTCCATCGACTGCGGTTTGGCCAGGTCGATCACCAGGTTGGCGCGGCTTTCGCCGTTGGCGGTCTTGAACGACAGGTTCTCCAGCGCCACTTGGGGCCCTGCGGCCAGCAGTTTCTGCAGGTCGGCCTTGACCTGGGCCTCTTCGGCCGGGGTCAGGTTCAGCTCCGGTGACGGCAGGCCGGCTTCGGCGGCTTCGGCAGCGGCCTTCTCGTAGGGCTGCAGCTTGGTCTGGTAGATCTGCATCAGCGACATGGTCGACGGAATGTCGAGGTTCTTCAGGCTCATGGCCAGGTTGGCCGAACCGATCTTCTTGTCGTTGAGGGTGACTTCGCCGATCTTGTAGTCGGCGCGGCCCGAGGCGCTGGAGCCGGTCTCTTCGGTGAGGTTCTTCATCTCGAAGTTCTTGATGCCCAGCACCGACTGCTTGGCGCCGAAGGTGGTCTTGCTGTCGGTCAGCTCCAGGGTGTTCTCCCCGGTGTAGTAGCCGTAGGTGCTCTTGGTGAGGTTGCTGGCCAGGGTCAGGCCGCTGAGCTCGACCTGCACCGGCGCTTCGTCTTCGGCGACGGTGGTCAGGTGCAGGCTGTCCATGTAGCCGTTGGCCTTGACCTTCTGGGCCTGGGCGCTGGCGGAGATGTCCATGTTCAGGCCGGAGAACTTGAGGCTCGACTTGTCGTCCAGCGCCGTTTCCAGCGGCAGCAGTTCGAGGGTGCCGGTGGTGGATTCGTCGTAGCCGATGTTGACCACGCCCTTGAGCGGCGCGGCGCCCTTGGTGGCGGCGAACCATTTTTCCGTCAGCGGGGTCTTTTCCAGCGCGTAGTGACTGCTGGCCATGACCGGCAGCCACTTGAACGACGCCAGCCGCGAGAACGGCAGCGGGCCGTGTTCGATGCGGTCGGTGAACAGCAGCTCGACCGGCGCCTCGCCGAACATCTCGCCCTCGCCCTTGAGGCGGTACTGGGCGGTGCTGCTGAAGGTGTGGCGCTCCAGGGACACCAGTTCCAGCGACGCGCTGCCGTTGGAGCCGGCCATGGCGGCCTGCAGTTCCTTGTTGGCGTTGGCGACGGCGTTGTTCAGCACGCCTTCGATTTTGGTGCCGGTGTACCACGCCCCGCCGGCGCTGACGGCGCCGATGGCAACAACGATTCCCAGAAGCACGCCTGCTGATTTATTCATGAATGACCTGATCGATTTCCGTGGCTGAAAGTGTGGTCGTCTTCCTTGAACCCGTGATCGGGCCGCGGCACGACTCCGCTGGATTTAGCGGTGCAGATTAGCACTGGCGCCCCGTGAGGGCCCAGTGCTTAAAGGTTAAAGAGTGTCCATGGCGAGGGGATGGCGGTGAACTCGATGGCGCCTTCGCGGGCTCAGGAGTACTGCACCTCGATCTCGTCCAGTTGATGGTCGAAGCTTTTGAGCCGCGCCGTCCAGGTGAACACCAGCACTTCGAAGTCCCGGTCGATCACTGCGCCGCCGGGGCCGTCGCTGCGCGGGTCGCAGAAGTCCAGCTGATAGCGTTCGCGGGCCATGGCCGTGGCGACGTCGGACAGTTCGCGGGCGTTGTTGAGCCAGTGCCAGCCGTCGCTGGCGACTTGCTTGTCGAGCTCCAGGCACTGTTTTTTCAGGACATCCAGGCTTTTTTCCAGCGGCGTGCCGGTGAGTTCGCCCATGACTTCGGCGAAGGTGCGCCCCGGTTGCCAGTAGCTGCCCCAGAAATACCGGTCGAACACGGTCTCGACCCGGCGCAGCGCGACTTTGGTGTCCCAGATCAGCAGCAGCACTTTGCTTTGCTCCAGCTGACGCTTCTTCAGCCGCCGGACCTGCACCAGGGACCAGGCCACCACCACGATCCCCATGACCGCGATCAAGGCCACGGTGCTGTCGAGGAACACCATGGCCTTGTCGATCTGGTGGGCCAGCATGATGCCGTAGAAATAGGTGGCCGAGAGCAGCACCAGCGCTACCAGGGCGCACCAGAAGCCAAGAGCGTAAGGGTTTTTCATTATTGGTTTCCCCGACCTGCGCAAGCCCAGTGCGCTGCAAGGGCGCCTTGCACCGGGCGCCCTTGCAACACTTCAAAGCATAGCAACGGCCTCAGGGTTTGCCGGTGCCCGACGCTTGCGTTCGTCCGCTTTCCCAGCCGCCGCCCAGGGCGAGGAACAGATCGATCTGGCTCAGGGCGACCTGGGTGTTGGCCGACGCCAGTTGCGCCCGCACGTCGGTGTAGGTGCGGGTGGCCTGCAGGTCGGCGAGGAACGACGCGCGGCCGGCCTGATAGAAGCGGTGGGTCTGCTCTGCCGCCTGTCTCGCCGACTGCTCGGCATCGGCCAACGCCTCGCGGCGCTGCAGTTGCGCACTGTACTGGGCCAGGCCGGTCTGGGTCTCGCGGACGGCGTTCAGGACGACGCCGTCGAAATGCGCCAGGGCGCCCTGAGTCGACGCTTCGGCCTCGTGGATGCGCGCCCGGGCGCCGTTGGTCGGCACGTTCCAGCTCAACGAAGGGCCGAAGCCCCAGCGGTTGGTTGACGGTTTGCCGAGGTCGTCCAGCAGGCCGACGGTGCCGATCGTCGCACCGAAGCTGATGTCCGGGTACAGCTCGCCGGTGGCGATGCCGATGCCGGCGGTCGCGGCGGCCAGTTGTCGCTCGGCCTGGCGCACGTCGGGACGGCGCTTGAGCAACGCGGCGCCGTCGCCGACGGGCATCAGTTGCGCGACCTTCGGCAGTTCGGCGCACCCGGCGGTGCCGGCGGGCAGTTGCGCCACCGGCCTGGCCAGCAGCATCGACAGGCGGAACAGCCCGGCCTGCCGCGCAGCCTCGTAGCGCGGCAGGTCGGCCCGCAGGGATTTCAATTGGGTCTGGGAGCGGGTGACTTGCGTCTCGTCGCCCCGGCCGGCGTCGCGCAGGCGCTGGGTGAGCCGGGTGCTCTGGTCCTGCAGGTCGAGGGAATGCTGGGCGATCTCGCGCTCTTCGTTGGCGGCGCAGACCTGGGTGTAGGCCCGCACCACATCCGCCACCAGGGTGATGCGGGCGGTGTCGGCGGCGGCCTGGGTCGCGTCGGCGCCGGCCTTGGCCGCTTCGATGCCGCGCTGCAGCTTGCCGAACAGGTCGAACTGGTAAGAGGCGCTGATGGCGATCTCGCCGATGTTGTCCACCGGCACCTTTTCCGGCAGCAGGAACGCTTCGCCGGACTCCTGCAAGCGCTGGGCGCCCATCTTCACCCCGCCGCTCCAGCCGCCGGCCGCTTCGGCTTCGTCGACCCGGGCCCGGGCCCGCGACAGGTTGGCCGCCGCCACCCGCAGGTCGGTGTTGGAGGCCAGGGCCTGCCGCACCAGCTCGTTGAGCCGGGGATCCTGATACAGGCGCCACCAGTCGGCCGGCACCGGCGCCGACACCACCGGCTTGCCGTCCACCGCCAGTTCGCCCTGCAGGTCGTGGCGTTGCACCGCCGCTTCGCCCGGCAGGCGATAGTCGGGCCCGACCACCTGACAGGCCGACAGCAGCGCGCCCAGCCCGGCGACCATCAGCGCCCGGTTCATTGCGCGGACTCCTGCCGGCCGTCCTCGATGATCGACACCGTGGCAGTGCGCCCGGCGATCATGCGGAAATCCTCCGGCACATCATCGAACGCGATGCGCACGGGAATCCGCTGCGCCAGCCGCACCCAGCTGAAGGCCGGGTTGACGTTGGGCAGCAGGTTGCTGCCGCTGGTGCGGTCGCGGTCCTCGATGCCGGCGACGATGCTTTCGACATGCCCGCGCAGCTTCGCCCGGTCGCCGATCACCCGGATGTCCACGGCCTGGCCGACGCGGATGCCGTCCAGCTTGGTCTCCTCGAAGTAGCCGTCGATGTGGAAGGAGTTGCTGTCGACCACCGACAGCACCGGGCGCCCGGCGGTGACGAACTCCTGGGCACGCGGCGCACGGTCGTTGACGTAGCCGTCCACCGGGCTGCGGATCACCGAGCGGTCGAGGTTGAGCTGCGCGCTGTCCACCGCCACCAGCGCTTCGGCGAGGGCCGATTGGGCGCGGGCGACCTTCGACAGGCTTTCTTCCAGCTGCTCGGCCGGCACCAGATTGCCCAGGCCCCGGTTGCGCTTGGCCTCGCGCTGCGCCTGGGCGAGGGTCTCTTCGCGGTCGGCGACGGCGGCCTTGGCCTGGCGCAGGGCCAGGCGGAAACGGTCCGGGTCGATGCTGAACAGCACCTGGCCGCGCTTGACCGGCTGGTTGTCCTTCACTTCCACCTGCTGGATCAGCCCGGACACGTCCGGGGCGATCTGCACGATGTCGGCGCGGATATGCCCGTCGCGGGTCCAGGGCGCAAACATGTAGTACATCACCATGCGCCACACCACCACGACGGCGAACGTCACGATCAACAGGGTCAGCACGGTGCGGCCGAGCGTCAAAAACGGTTTTTTCATGTCATCAGGTATCGGCTGAGGGAATCCACGGCGCCCAGCAGCAAGGCGTACAGCGCCACGTTGAACAACGCCCGGTGCCAGACCAGGCGGTAGAAATGCAGGCGCGTGAGCACGCCGTGCACCAGCAGGAACAACAGGTACGTGATGCCCATCAGGATCAGCAGGGTCGGCAGGAAGATGCCGCTGATGTCCAGGTCACCGATCATAGGGGGGCTCCATCGATGCCGTGAGGCAACGGTTCTTCGGGTTCGGCGTTGCCGAGAAACTCGACGCCGGGCAGCAGCGCCAGGCGCAGGCCGCTGAGGGCATGCAACAGGTGCAGCCGGGTTTCGTCATCGCCGTGGCCGCCGAGGGCGCGGCGGGTGCGGTCCATCGTCATCAGCAAGGGGCTGGGCGCCGGCAGGCGCTCGCCGGCCTTGAGGCAGGCGCGGAAGTAGTCGCCGACTTCCGCCACCACCTGCTGCAGCAGCGCCTGCGGCGCGCCGGGCACCCGCGGGGTGTAGGCCAGCAGGTCGAGCAGGTTCAGCCCCACCCGCACTTCGCGCAGGGCAATGCCGGTGTCCTGGCCGGTCAGCGCCAGGCGCGGCAGGTGCTGCATCAGGCGGTCGAGCAGTTGCACGCCCAGTTGCCGGTGTTCGGCGAGGTTCGCCGGCTCCGTCATGCGGACGATGTCCTTCCAGCTGAACCGGGTCAGGCGTTTGGCCGCCAGCTCGGCGCCGAACGGGCGGGCCACCAGCGTCCAGATGAACGCGAACAGCAGCCCCATGGGGCCGGCCAGGTTGGAGTTGGCGAAAGCGAAGAAATCCGCGTCGTAGGCACCCTGGATGCTGATGAACGACGAGGTGTTGACCAGCGTCAGCAGCATGCCGAGGTAGAAGCGCGGCTGCACCGTCAGGGTGCCGACGCAGATGAACGGCACGGCGAACGCCAGCACCAGCATCGGGAAGTCATGCAGGTTGGGCAGCACCAGGAACAGGTACAGGCTGGCGAACAGCACCGACATCGCGGTCCAGAAGAAGAACCGGTAGATCTGCGGCGCCGGGTCGTCCATCGAGGCGAAGAAACTGCACGACACCGCCGCCAGGATCACCGCGCTGCCGCCGTCGGTCCAGCCCAGCAGGATCCACAGCACCGACGCGACGATGATCGCCAGGATGGTCGAGGCCACCGAATACAGCATCAGCCCGCGGTCGAGGAACGGCGTCAGACGCCCGAGGCGCCAGTGGCGGTAGACCGCGCGCCAGCTGTCCTGGCGCTCGCAGAGGATCGCGTCCTGCAGCGAACGGCAGTCCTGCCACAGGTCGATGAACTCGGCCAGGCGGTACAGCGCGTTGGAGAACAGCAACTGCTTGCGGTCCTCCAGGGCCTCGGCATCCGGCTGCAGGGCGTCGAGCCGGTCTTTCAGGGTTTGCCACCGCTCAAGGTCGGCGTCCTTGTGGCCGAGCCACTCGGCGGTGGCCGCCAGCAGCGGCGCGAACCGGTCCACCAGTTCCGGCGTGCGGCGCTCAAGGGCATAGAGCGCATCGTCGAGGGCGTCGATCACCGGCAGCAGGTGGATCATCCGCCCGCGTAGCTCCTTGGTGTTGCGCACCGTCTGCGGGCGGGCGCCTTCGTGGGGCAACTGGCCGATCATCAGTTCGAGGCTGTTGAAGCTGCCGACCATGGCCATGCGCAGGGCGCTGATCTCTTCCGGGCGCACGTCGCGGCCGAGGAAGCGCAGGCTGTAGGTCGTCGCGTCGGCGAACCACTTGCCCACCGCGTCGTTGAACACCGGGGCCAGCCGGCGCGGCCAGAACATCGCCCCGACCACCGCCGCCACGGCGATGCCGAGGAAGATCTCCTCGGTGCGCGCCTCGGCCACGTCCCACACCGCCAACGGGTTGTCCACCACCGGCAGGGCGATCAGCGGCAGGGTGTAGCCGGCCAGCATCAAGGCGTAGTTGTTGGCGGTGCGCAGGTGCAGCGAGAGAAACAGCAGGATCCCCGTCCACAGCGCGATGACCACCACCAGCACATAGGGGCTCTGGACGAACATCGGCACGAACAGCACCGCCGCCGCCGCACCGAGGAACGTCCCGATGGCGCGGTACAGGGCCTTGGAACTGGTGGGCCCGAGGAAGGGACTCGAGACGATGTACACCGTGGCCATCGCCCAGTACGGACGCGGCATCTGCATGAGCAGGGCGATGTACAGCGCGATCATCGAGGCGGCGAAGGTGCGGATCCCGTAGAACCAGTCCCGGGCCGGAGGAAAGCCGGAGAAGAAGCCGTTCACGGATGGGTCACCGCCAGCGGACTCGCCGCCTCGAAAGCCTTCAATACCCGAAGCGTAGCTTCCAGATCGCGCCGGTCGATGCCTTCCAGCACCCCGTGGCGCAGACGCACCAGTTCGGCCTCGACCGCCTGCACCAGCTCGCGGCCGGTGTCGGTCAGGCTCAGGCATTTGGCGCGGCGGTCCTGGGGGTCTTCGCTGCGGCAGACATACCCGGCGTGGCACAGCTGATCGAGCAGGCGCACCAGCGAAGGGCTTTCCATCCCCGCCGCCTGCGCCACCTGCACCTGGCGGACGCCCTCGCCCAGCCGCCCGATCATCAGCAGCGGGACGGCGCAGGCTTCGGAGATGCCGTAGTTGACCAGCGTGGTCTGGCAGATTTTGCGCCAATGACGGGCGGCCACCACCATGGCACTGCTGATGTTCATCTGGAGGATGTCGAGGTTGTCGGACACGGGCGAGGCACATACTGTTAGTTTGCTAACTATCAATATGGCATTGACGGGGAATTTCAGTCAAGTTTTGAAACAAATTGATCCGCGTACCCAAAAGCCGCCGCAGACATGGACACCCGTTTCAGCGAGGCGGTGTCCCGCCTCTCCCGGAACCCGAACATCGGCCCCGTCGGCATCATCGCCGGCACACGCGAGATCATTCCTCATCCAGGCTACCGTCTCGTTCACCAGATCGAGCAAGAGGCGGTTTGGATTCTGGTGCTGATCCATACCGCTCGACGATGGCCATTGCCGCAGTGACGGCTACCCGGCCCTTCCCTTTCTCAACATCACATCCAGCTGATCCACCACCTCCGCCCAATCCGCGTCATCCAGAGTCTCGTCCCGCAGAAAGGCCTTCTGCGCCTCGTTCCAGAAAAACGCATCGGCCAGGTGCAGTTCCGGCTTGAGCGGGGAATGGGTGGCGATGAACTGGTCGATGCCGGCCGGATCGCTGGCCAGGCCGAGTTGCTTGAACAACGCTGAAAGGCTGTGGGTCGGGTTTTCCATGTCTGGCTCCTTCGAAAATCGCGGGCAAAAGAAAGACTGCGGGCGCCAGCCTGCTGGCTCCCGCACGTTCTGTGTCGTGCACGGCAGGGCGATGGCTAGTCGCTCAGCTCCCGCACCTGCGCATGGGGCACCGCCTTGAGGAACTCAGGGATGCTCATGTGCAGCAGGTTGTTGTGGTTGCCGGCCTCCAGGTAGATGTCTTTCTGCCGGGTCAGCAGCGGGTCGATGACCATATCCAGCCCGTAGGCGTCGCCCAGCGGCGGCACCGCGCCGCGTTCGCAGTCGTCGAACAGGTGCGCCAGGTTGCTTTCGCGGGTGATCTGCCATTGCCCGCCGTCGGGCACTTTGCTCAGGTCCAGATGATGGCTGGCCGGCAGCACGGCCATCAGGTAGTGCCCGTGGCGATCGTCGAGGATCACCGATTTGGCCACCCGCTCCGCCGGCACCCCGGCGACCCGCGCCGTCTCCAGGCTGCTGGAGGAGTGCGGATGGGCGACGATGTCGTATTCGCATTGCGCCTGTTTCAGGCTGCTCTGCACCTTTCTTGCCATACGCATGATGCACCTCGGTGCCCGCCGGCGCTGTGCGGCGGACGCTCATGAATGCTGTTGCCGTCCTCAAAGTCTAGCCCGCCGGGCCGCCCGCGCCGGGAATTCCGCCCACTGGCGGCTTGCCCGGACTGATCAAAAATCATCCAGGTGCAGGCTCAACTAGACTGTAGGTAAGCCCCTGACTCTCGCGGAGGGTCACGTGAACACCCGTTGCTGTGCGCTTGCCTTGTCGATGCTGCTCAGCGGAGCGGCCCTGGCGGCGGATGCCCCGCTGCCGGCGGTCAACCCGGTGGGCCTGTGGCTGATCACCTTGGGCATCGCCTTTCTGATCGCCGAAGCCGCGCTGCCCAACTATGGCGTGATCGGCCTGGGCGGCATTGTCATGTTCGTGATCGGCGCGCTGATCCTGGGCAACGCCGAGCCGCCGGTGCCGATGATGATCGGCCTGGGCCTGGTCAGCGCGCTGCTGCTGGCCGCGCTGCTCTGGCGGGCGCTCAAGACCCGGCCGCGCCAACCGGTCAGCGGCGACGCCGGCCTGCTCGGCAGCGTGACCGCGGTCACCGTCGTGGAACCGGGCGACGGCCGCAGCGGCTGGGTGCAATTGCAGGGAGAACGCTGGCAGGTGCTCAGCCCCACGCCGCTGCACACCGGGCAACCGGTGCGGGTGGTGGGCCGCAAGGGCCTGTTGCTGCAAGTGGCCGCGGCTGACGCGGCACCGCTCGGAGAGTGATCATGGGTCTGCAAATCGGTTTTGTCGCGCTGCTGCTGTTGCTCATCGCCCTGGCCGGCTCGACGTTCCGCATCCTGCGCGAATACGAACGGGGCGTGGTGTTCCAGCTCGGGCGCTTCTGGCAGGTCAAGGGGCCGGGGCTGATCCTGCTGATCCCCGTGGTGCAGCAGATGGTGCGGGTGGACCTGCGCACCATCGTCCTCGACGTGCCGCCCCAGGACGTGATCACCCGCGACAACGTGTCGGTGAAGGTCAACGCGGTGCTGTACTTTCGCGTGCTCGACCCGCAGAAGGCGATCATCCAGGTCGAGGACTTCCTCATGGCCACCAGCCAACTGGCCCAGACCACCCTGCGCGCGGTGCTGGGCAAGCATGAGCTGGACGAACTGCTGGCCGAACGGGAACGGCTGAACATCGACATCCAGCAAGTGCTGGACGCCCAGACCGACGCCTGGGGCATCAAGGTCGCCAACGTCGAGATCAAGCACGTCGACCTCAACGAGTCGATGGTGCGCGCCATCGCCAAGCAGGCCGAAGCGGAACGGGAGCGCCGGGCCAAGGTGATCCACGCCGAAGGCGAACTGCAGGCCTCGGAAAAGCTCATGCAGGCCGCCGAGATGCTTGGTCGCCAATCGGGCGCCATGCAATTGCGCTACATGCAGACCTTGAGTTCGATCGCCGGGGACAAGAGTTCGACGATCGTCTTTCCGCTGCCGATCGAGCTGCTCAAAGGGATGAGCGACCTGACGAAGCCGTCCTGACCTCAGCGCACGCCGTGTTCAGCCGCAACGCCTCCAGCGCCCGGTAGGGCGCCCGGGCGTAGTGCTCGACCCGCGCCTGGAGCAGCGCCGAGGCTTCGCGGCGCTTGTCCTCGCTGTCGGCGACGAACACCTGCGCCGGCTGTTTGGCATGCTGCACGGTCGCCGCCGACGCCCGAAGGCACTGTTCGGCGTTCAATCCGAAAAACGTCGCCAGGTGCCCGCTCATGGCCTCGGGCAGCTCGCTGTAGTTCACCGCCAGCCCGCCGCCATCGCGACAATGCACCCACCCGGCCTCCAGCAGACGCCCCAGGCGCCGGGCGATGAAGTCTTCGCGCCCCTCGAACGGCAGGCCGTCGTCCAGCACGCAGTCGCCGAGCATGCCCGCCACCATGTGCATGCCGGGACGGCGCATGTGGGAGACGGCGATCTCCAACGGGTCGCGGTAGACGAACAGCCATGGCGTCTGCCCGTGGCATTCGCGCAACAGCGGCCATTCGCCGATGTTCCACGCATCGAGCTTGATCACCAGCCGCTGTTCGCCGCCGCGCCGCCGCTGGCCGTAGGCCGACAGCAAGCCGGCGATTGCGGCCCGGCGTTCGGGCGCCGGCAGGTCGCTGCGCAGCAGGGCGTCGAGGGGCGGCGGCTCGGACACGACGATGTGGTCATCGAGCCGGGCCAGCATCTGGCTGACCAGGGTCGAGCCGCAGCGCGAGGCATGCAGGATGAACGGGCCTGGCGCAAGGCCGGGGCTGTGCGCCTGCCAGTCCGTCAGCGCCGACAGCGGCGTCTGCCGGCGCAAGGCCTGGTTGAACGGCAACCGCAGCGCGTCGTCCACCGCGTCGCGGAAAAACGGCTGGCGCAACGGCGCATCACCGAACCAGCACCAGTCCACCTGCCAGTGCCCGGCCTCGTTCCAGATGCGGATCGGCAGCCAGCCGTCGAAATTCATGCGCGCCATTGCCCGTTCCATGTCCGCCGTCCGTTGCGCATCGCTGCGCGCAGCACCTGGGGCGTGAGCGCAAGGCCGCGCTCGGCGGCCAGCGCCACGGCGCAATCGATGAAGCGGTCGGGATCCTGCACGGCCTGCAGCGTCGCGCTGAGCGCCGGATCGTCCGCCACCTGCCGCTGAAACCGCTGCAAGGCCGTGTCTTCGGTGCCGGGGGCCGGCGTGTCCGCCAAGCCTTCGCCGATCATCCGCTCCAGCCACGGGCAGGGACGGCAATCGAGCACCAGATGAACCCGATAGCTGCTGTCGCGGTTGTCGACCCGATGGGGCCGCGACAGGTCGAGGAACCAGCACTCCCCGGCCTGCATCGGCATGCGCTGGCCGTCCAGCCAGAAATCCACGGCGGGCGGGCTGAGCAGCGGGATGTGCAGGCGCAGATCCGCCTCGGGGCCTTCCAGGTCGTAGTCGCGGTGTTCGTGAATCTGCCCGCCCGGCCCGAGCCGCAGCAGCCGGGCGCTGACGATCTGCAACGGCAGGCCGCGCAGCGCCTGGCGCCAGCGGCGGTCGTTGAGCCAGGGCCCGCGGGGCACCGGCGCAGCCTGGCCGGGCGACAGTTCGGTGAATGCATCCGCCGCGGAGATCAGCGCCACGCCGCTCCAGTCGCCGGCAAAGTACGCGGTGTTGAAATGCCCCCGCCAGGCGCTGTCGTCAATCGCCGCCAGCGCCTGGCGCAGCAGCGGCAAATCCACCGCCACCGGCAACCGCGAGTAGGCCGGCCGGCTCATGGGGCACCGGGCGCATCACTGCGCAGGGGCATGGGCCACCGGCACCGAAATGTCGCCCGAAGCCCACGCCGCTTCGCGGCTGGCCAAGGCGGTGGCGATCGACTGCACCTGGGTCGACTGCACCTGGTCCGGCAGCGGGTCGAGCCCGGCGCTGGCGAAGATCTGGCCGTAGGCGTTGCGCAGGTCGGCGTAGGCCAGGTCGCGGCGCAGGTCGGCCTGCAGGTTGTTCAGTTCGCCCTGGATCAGATCCAGCTCGCCGATGCCGGCCGCCTGGTGACGGTTGCGCAACTGACCGACGATCTGGCCGTCGATATCCGACAGTTGCTGGCTGGTCTTGAACTGGCGCAGCGCCTCCTGATAGTTGGCGTTGGCCACGTACAGCTGGGCCAGCACCGCCACCGACATCGCCTGGCGGCGGGCGGCGGCGACTTCTTCGCCGGCCTTGGCCACGTCGATGGCCGCCGGGGCGGAGATCACGTTGAACAGGTTCCAGGTGACCTTCACGCCGTAGTCGGCCCAGCGGTCGTTCACCAGGAACGAGTTGCTGTCGTAGTGCCCGCCGGCGGAGAACTCCAGCCCCGGCAGCATGCGCAGCATGGCCTTGCGGGTCTCGGCGGCGCTGATGCGGGTCTGGTAGTCCTGCTCGCGCAGTTCCGGACGGCTGGTCAGGGCTTCCTGCTCCAGTTTGGCCATGTCGACCTTGAGTTCCGGGATCTGGTAGCCGTCGTCGGTGGCCAGGGTCAGCTCCGAGCCCATCGGCAGGTTGATCAGGGTCGCCAGTTCAGTCTTGGCCAGCGACAGCGCGCGGCGCTGCTCCTCCAGCTGGCGGGTCGCCTCGATCAGCGAGCGCTGGTAGCCGAGGGCCTGCACCGGGTCGCCGATGCGCTGGTCGCTCATGCTCTGGCTGTTGCGCCGGGCGGTGTCGACCCGGGCCATCAAGGCATCGATCTGCTTGAGCAGGCGTTCGGCGGCCATCGCCCGCCAGTAGGCCGAACGCACGTCCTGGACGATGGTGTTGATCACCTTGCGCCGGCGCTCCTGAACGATCAGGCGCTGGTCGCCCTGCTGCTTGGCGCTGATGTAGCTGACGCCGAAGTCGAGGACGTTCCAGACCATGGTCAGGTCGGCGACGTCACGGTCGCGGTCCTGGGAGGTCGACGGTTCCAGGGACTGGGTGCCGGTGCGCACGCTCTGGCTGCTGGAGGCGCTGACGTTGTTGCGCCCCACGTAGCCGGCGTCCAGCGCCATGCGCGGCAGCATGTCGAAGCTGGCGAGGTCGAGCTGCCGCTTGGCCAGCGCCTCTTCCATGACCTTGAGCCGGCCTTCGAGGTTGTACTTGACCGCCCGGGCCATCGCCTGGTGCAGGGTCAGCGGGCCGTGCAGCGGCTCCTGGCCCTTGTACATGTTCTGCAGATCGCTGCGGGCCCGCTGTTCGCTGACGCTGCGCTCGATCGGCTCGCTGGTGACTGCACATCCGCTGATCGCCAGCGCCAGCAGGCTGGCGCCGAACAACTTTTGACTCTTCTTCATCCCTGGATCGCCCCTTGGGTCCAACAAATGGTGTGTTGTTTTTATGCGCTCGGCGTTTCGCTGACGCCGATCTGCTTGAGCGCCGCCGCCAGGCTGTCGACCCGGTGCTGCTCGCTGTCCTTGAACTGTTGCAGTTGCTGGCCCAGGGTCGGCGCGCCGAATACGCCGCGCAGGCCCTGGGAAATGTCGCCGCCCTTGATCGGATGGCTGTCGAAGGCGTTGACTGCCTCGCGCTCGGCATCGCTGGCCTGGTTGTACAGGCCGGCGAAGGTGCTGCTGCCGAACACCCCGCCGTCGCCCCCGCCGAAGCCGAGGAAACCGTGGCCGGTCCCGTCGCCGTAGGTGCTGTCGCCGAACACCTGGGCGATGAAGCTGGGGCTCAGGGCGCCGCGGTTGATGAAGATGTCGCCCAGCGGGCGGATGCCGTCGCCGATCACCCGTTGCTCGAACAGCGGCGAGAAGGTCAGCGGCGAGCCGAGGTTGCCGGTGGGCGGGGCGAACACGATCGGTTGCAGCGGCACGTAAGGCGGCGGCGGTGCGGTCACCGGGTCGCTGCTGCGGAACTCAGGATCCGGGGTCACCACCACGGTGGGTGCCGTCGGCGTCGGCGGCACGGTGTTGATCACGTAGTTGCCGGACTGGCTGATGCCGCTGCCGCTGTTGCCGGACAGGTCGCTGACCCCGGCGGCGTTGACGCTGATCGCGTTGCTGGCGCTGTTGACGTTGGCGTTCGGCGTCAGGGTCGCGGTCCAGGTCTTGCCGCCGTCGCTGCTGCTCAGGCCGGACAGGGTGCCGTTGGCCACGCTGATGTCCGCCAGGTCGAAGCCGCTGACCGCCTCGTTGAAGGTGATGGTCACCTGGGTGGTCTGGCCGATGCCCAGGTTCGGGTTGGCCACCACCACCGTGGCGGTGGGCCGCTCGGCGTCGAGGGCGTAGTTGTTCGACACCGCAACGGTGCTGCCGGCGTTGCCCGCCAGGTCCGTGACGTTGCCGGTGTCGAGGGCGATGAAGTTGCTCGGGTCGGTGACGTTCGCGGTCGGCGTGAAAGTCGCCGTCCAGGTCTTGCCGCCGTCGCTGCTGACGAGGTTGCTCAGGTCGCCGTTGGTGACGCTGAGGTCCGAGAGGTCGAAATTGCTCACCGCCTCGCTGAAGGTGAACGTCACGGTGGTGGTCTGGCCGATGCCCAGGTGCGGGTTGGCCACCACGATGTTCACCGTCGGCCGGGTCGCGTCGAGGATGTAGTTGTTGGAGATCGCGATGCTTGCGCCGAGGTTGCCCGCCGCGTCCTGCACGCCGCCGGTGTCGAGCACGATCAGGTTGGTCGCGTCGTTGACGCCGGCGGTCGGCGTCAGCGTGGCGGTCCAGGTCACGCCGCCGTCGCTGCTGCTCAGGTTCGACAGCACGCCGTTGGCGACGCTGATGTCCGACAGGTCGAAGCCGCTGACCGCCTCGCTGAAGGTGATGGTCACGGTGGTGGTTTCGCCGATGCCCAGGCGGTTGTCGGCCACCGTGATGGTGGCGGTCGGCAGCGCGGTGTCGATGGCGAAGTTGTTGGAGTCGGTGGTGCCGACGCCGCTGTTGCCCGAGGCGTTGGTCACCCCGGCGTTGTTCAGGGTGATCAGGTTGGTGGCGTCGGTGACGTTGGCGGTCGGGGTGAACGTCGCCGTCCAGGTGATGCCGCCGTCGCTGCTGCTGACGTTGCTCAACGTGCCGTTGGCGACGGTCAGGTCGCTGTTGTCGAAGCCGCTCACCGCCTCGTTGAAGGTAATGGTCACCAGCGACGTTTCACCGGCCTTGAGGGCCGTGTCGGCGACGATGACGGTCGCGGTCGGCACCAGGGTGTTCACCGTGAAGTTGGCCGAGCTGGTGGTGCCGAGGCCGGCGTTGCCCGCCACGTCGGTGTAGCCGGTGTTGTTGAGGATGATGAGGTTGGTGTTGTCGGTCACGCCCAGGGCCGGCGTGAAGGTCGCCGTCCAGGTGATGCCGCCGTCGCTGGAGGTGACGTTGCTCAAGGTGCCGTTGGGGATGCTGAGGTCGCTGTTGTCGAACCCGGTCACCGCCTCGCTGAAGGTGATGGTGACCGTGGTGGTCTCGCCCGGACGAAGGTCGGTGTCGGCGATGACGATGGTCGCGGTCGGGCGCTGGCTGTCGACCGCGTAGTTGTTCGACTGGGTGTTCCCGCTGCCGGCGTTGCCCGCAGCGTCGGCGACGCCGGTGTTGTCCAGGGTGATCAGGTTGCTGGTGTCGGTGATGCCCGCCGCCGGGGTGAAGGTGGCCGTCCAGGTGATGTTGTCCGAGGTGGTCAGGTTGCTGAGCGTGCCGTTTTCCGCGGTCAGGTCGGCCAGGCTGAACCCGGTCACCGCTTCGCTGAAGGTGAAGGTCACCGTGGTGGTCTGGCCGACGCCGAGCGCCGTGTCGGCCACCACGATGGTGGCGGTCGGCCGCTGGGTGTCGATGGCGTAGTTGTTCGAATCGGTGGTGCCGCTGCCGGCGTTGCCGACGCCGTTCTGCACCCCGGCGTTGTCCAGGGTGATCAGGTTGGTGGCGTCGGTGATGTTGGCGGTCGGGGTGAACGTGGCCGTCCAGGTGATGCCGCCGTCGGCGCTGCTCACCGCGCTCAGGGTGCCGTTGGCGACGGTCAGGTCGGCGTTGGTGAACCCGGTGACCGCTTCGCTGAAGGTGATGGTCACCAGCGAGGTGCTGCCCACGTTCAGACTGCTGTTGGCGACCACGATGGTGGCCGTCGGCACCTGCGTGTTGATCGTGAAGTTGGCCGAGCTGGTGGTGCCGCTGCCGGCGTTGCCCGCGAGGTCGGCGATGCCGGTGTTGGCCAGGGTGATCACGTTGGTGGCGTCGTTGATGCCCGTGCTCGGCGTGAAGGTCGCCGTCCAGGTGATGCCGCCGTCGCTGCTGCTCACCGCGCTCAACGTGCCGTTGGGGACGGTCAGGTCGGCGTTGGTGAAACCGGTGACGGCTTCGCTGAAGGTGATGGTCACCAGCGAGGTCTCGCCGGCGGCGAGGCTGCTGTCGGCCATGACGATGGTCGCCGTCGGCCGCTGGGTGTCGATGGCGTAGTTGTTCGAATCGGTGGTGCCGCTGCCGGTGTTGCCCGACGTGTCCGTGACCCCGGTGTTGTCCAGGGTGATCAGGTTGGTGGCGTCGGTGACGTTGGCGGTCGGGGTGAAGGTCGCCGTCCAGGTGACGCCGCCGTCGCTGCTGCTCACCGCGCTCAAGGTGCCGTTGGCGACGGTCAGGTCGGCGTTGGTGAAGCCGCTCACGGCCTCGCTGAAGGTGATGGTCACCAACGATGTCTGGCCGACGGCCAGCGCGGGGTTGGCGACCACGATGGTGGCGGTCGGGCGCTGGGTGTCGACGGCGTAGTTGTTCGAGTCGGTGGTGCCGCTGCCGGCGTTGCCCGCCGCGTCGGTGACTCCGGTGTTGTCCAGGGTGATGACGTTGGTGGCGTCGGTGATGTTGGCGGTCGGGGTGAAGGTGGCCGTCCAGGTGATGCCGCCGTCGCTGCTGCTCACCGCGCTCAGGGTGCCGTTGGCGATGGTCAGGTCGGCGTTGGTGAAACCGGTGACGGCTTCGCTGAAGGTGATGGTCACCAGCGAGGTCTCGCCGATCTTCAGCGCATTGTCGGCCACCACGATGGTGGCGGTCGGGCGCGCCGTGTCGATGGCGTAGTTGTTCGAGTTGGTGGTGCCGCTGCCGGCGTTGCCCGCCAGGTCGGCGATGCCGGTGTTGTCCAGGGTGACCAGGTTGGTGGTGTCGGTGATGTTGGCGTTCGGCGTCAGGGTGGCCGTCCAGGTGATGCCGCCGTCGCTGCTGCTCAGGCCCGACAGCGTGCCGTTGGCCACGGTCAGGTCGGCGGTGGTGAAGCCGGTCACCGCTTCGCTGAAGGTGATGGTCACCAGCGAGGTTTCGCCGGCCGCCAGGCTCGTGTCCGTCACGACGATGGTCGCGGTCGGCCGCTGGGTGTCGATGGTGAAGTTGGCCGAGTCCGTGGTGCCGCTGCCGGCGTTGCCCGACAGGTCGACGACGCCTGTGTTGTCCAGGGTGATCAGGTTGGTGGTGTCGGTGATGTTGGCGGTCGGCGTGAAGGTCGCCGTCCAGGTGATGCCGCCGTCGGCGCTGCTCACCGCGCTCAAGGTGCCGTTGGGGATCGTCAGGTCGGCGTTGGTGAAGCCGCTCACGGCTTCGCTGAAGGTGATGGTCACCTGCGAGGTTTCGCCGACCTTGAGGGCCGAATCGGCCAGCACGATGGTCGCGGTCGGCCGCTGGGTGTCGATGGCGTAGTTGTTCGACGAGGTGGTGCCGACGCCCGCCGCGCCGTCGGAGACCGCCGTCACCCCGGTGTTGTCCAGGACGATCAGGTTGGTGGTGTCGGTGATGCCGTTGGTCGGGGTGAACGTGGCCGTCCAGGTGATGCCGCCGTCGGCGCTGCTCACCGCGCTCAGGGTGCCGTTGGCGATGGTCAGGTCGGCGTTGGTGAAGCCGGTCACCGCCCGGCTGAAGGTGATGGTCACCAGCGAGGTCTCGCCGATCTTCAGCGCGGTGTCGGACACCACGATGGTGGCGGTCGGCGGTTCCACGTACGCGGTGTTGAGGGTGCCGCCGTTGTTGAAGATCGCGGCGAAGGCCGTCGGCGACGCGCCCGTCGAGCCGCCGCCCTGGGCCGTGCCGCCCGCGCCGCTGCCGGCGGCGTTGCCGCTGATGGCGGCGAAGTTGGCGGCGGTGATCAGCACCGTGCCGCCCTGGTTCCAGATGGCGCCGACGCCGCGCCCGGCGATCCCGCCGTTGCTGGCGTTGCTGCCCTGGCCGCCGCCGCCGCCACCGCCGCCGCCCGCACCGATGTTGTTGCTGATGACGGACGTGCCGACGATCTTCAGGGTGCCGCTGGCGGCGTTGTAGATACCGCCCGCCGCGTTGCCGCCGGCCCCGCCGACCTTGTCCCAGCCGGCTCCGCCACCGCCGCCGCCGATGGAGATCGTGCCGTTGCTGGCCGTGCCGCCGTTGCCGCCGTTGCTGTAGTAGGAAACGCCCAGGCCGCCGGTGCCGCCGGTGGTGGAACCGCCACGGCCGCCCATGTGGGTCGCGTCGTAGCCGCCGCCGTAGCCGCCGACGCCGCCGCTGCCGGCCTGGCCGCCCAGGGTGCCGACACCGGGGCCTGCTGTGCCGCCGTGGCCGCCGCCCTGGCCGCCGATGCCACCGCCGCCGCCACCGCCGCCGCCGTAGAACGCGCCCGTGACACCGCCGCCGCCACCGCCGCCGGCCGCCGCGTTGCCGGTGACCGAAACGTTGCTGAGGGTCAGCACGCCGGCGTTGAAGATCCCGCCGCCCATGGCGCCGGTCGCGCCGTAGCCGCCGTTGCCGCCGTTGCCCGAAACCAGCCCGCGGGTGATCACCAGGCCGTCCAGCGTCACCGTGCTGCCGGAGGCGATTTCCACCACCCGCGTCTTGTACTGGCCGTCGAGCGTCACGTCGGCCACGCCGTCGTTGTTCAGGTCGCCGTCGACGGTGATGTTCTTGTTGATCAGCAGTTCGGAGGTGAGCTGCACGGTCATGCCGGAACTGAACGTGACGATGTCGCCGTTCTGCGCCGAGGCCAGCGCCGCCCGCAGCGAGCCGACACCGGTGTTGAGGTTGTTGGTCGCGGTCCAGGTGGCCAGGCCCCACTGGTATTCGCTCATCGACTTGGCCGACAGCACGTTGGCGCTTTCGATGGTGCCGGTGGCGATTTCCAGGTCCCAGTCGCCGCCCACGCCGGTGCGGTTGTTCGAGGCCGCCACGTCGCGTCCGGTCAGTTGAGCCAGGGAATCGACGAAGCTCAGGCCGCGGTCGCCCTCGGCGGTGTAGCAGCCGTAGATCAGGATGTCGCCGCCGACGTTCATGTCCTTGCCGATTTGCGCCAGCACCGCGCTGCGCTGGGCGACGTTGTCCGCCGACAGGTAGCTGTTGCCCAGCCACAGGTCGCCGGCGTTGCCGTGGGCGATGATCTGCACCGAGCTTACGCCCTGGTGCTGGTCGAGGTAGTCGGCGATCTGCTGCAGGCCGTCCTTGCCCGCGTCGAGCCGGACCACCTGGGTGCCGGGGGCGACGCCCTGGAGCAGGCTGTCGGCGTCCTTGACCCGGGAGTCGACGAACACCACGCTCTGGCCCGGCACTGCGACGGGGCTGGCGGCCGGCGCGGCGTCGGCCTGGCCGTGGGTGTCCTTGCTGGCGACCGGGTGATCGGCGGCCGGCGCCTTGGCGGCGTCGGCGGCGGGATGGCTGTCAGCCTGGGCGGCGGTGTCGGCGACGGTCGCCGCCACGGCGCCGTCGAACAGCATGCGCGGCTCCAGCGACATGATCATCGGCGCGGCCAGCGTCCGTGCACCCTCGGTTACCCGCGCGTGTTTCTTGCTCCACCACATGTTGCTCACCCGGACTCGAACAGTTGTTGACGCATCAATGAAAAACGCCGCGATCAACTGATCGCGGCGTCGGACTTCATACGAATGACATTGGCGGCGCTGGCTGAGCCATCGAGCCAAAAGGACAGATCGGCGTATTGCTTGAACAGGTCCGGCGGCAGGATGGTGCGCCGGGACTGCAGGGCGACCTTGGGCTTGACCTTGTGCAGGCCGGACACCCCCAGGGCTTGGTCGAACTCGGGCGCGTCGTAGGCCAGATGCTCGAAATCGTGTTCGAACCACGGCTCGCCGATGAACTCGTAGACCAGCCGCAGCACCCGCTCCGGGGCCTGGGTCAGCAGGTCGTAATCGATGATCAGCAGCGAATCGGCGTGCTCGCCGTAATAGGCTTCCTTGAGCGCCGCCCAGGCGAATCCCACCAGGCGGTTGCGCTGGGCCAGGGTCTCGCAGCGGCTGTAGACGGTGTTGCGCTCCCCGGCGTCGCCGAACAGCTTGGTGTTCTCGAACGGATTGGCGCGGTACAGCCGCTCCAGGCTGTCCATCACCCAGGCGACGTTACGCACGCAGGCGATCACCTTGGCGTTGGGGAACAGGTCGTTGATCGCCGGCAGGCGGGCGCTCCACTGGCGGTTGGTGTCGAACACCACCGGCTTGTCGGCCTTGTCGGCGTAGTAGGACTGGAACAGGCCGCGCAGCAGGCGGCGGCGCATGTCGGTGTCGATCACCGCGCCGAACTCGCTGCCGGCGCTGCACTGCTCCAGGACTCCGGAGAACAGCGCGCCCACCGGGCTGGTCATGCCGGCATGAAAGCGCGGGTTCTGCAGCAGGATCGCAGAAAGAAGGGTCGAACCTGATCGCGGCAAGCCGGAGATAAAGTGGAACTGCTGCATCCCTTCACCAAATGGTTAAGTCCGTTTGTCGGACAGAGCGTAGCCCATCAATAACCTTTCGACTAGTGGTGTTTTGATATCAAATCGAAGCTAAATCGACTTTGAGCATCCGTTTCGCGAATGACTGCGCCGGTGAATCGTTTAAGCGCTCATCCCCCCGGTTTGTCGGCACTTGGCCGGACATAGAGCCGCGCGTAAATGTCGCCACCGTGAACTTCACGGGTACGCTGCCATTCGGCGGTCAATGGCGGGTACTCGTCGGGGTCGTTGAGCGAACCAATCAGCCAGATGCGATCACTGCCGTCGGGTAAATCGGCCAGACGATCGAGATAAACATCTTCGCTCACCAGCGTGCCGAAACCGTATTCGTTCGGCCGTGTCGAACGGCCATCGGCGGCTGGCGGGGTGTACAGGCGAATTTTCGCGTCGGTGCGGTTGTAGTAGACGTAGCTGAGGTAAAACAGCATGTCGCTGGTGACGATGCGGTCGCCGCTGACGAAATGTTGATTGACGAACTCCACCGCGACATTGAATTGATCGTCGCGGTCAACCGTCGCGTTGTTGTTCACGCCTGTCAGCTCAATCCCGATCCACGACACCAGCACCGCCAGGGCCAGCACCCTGGCATTGCCGTACAGGCGGTCGATGGCCAGCGCGGCCAGCATCGGCAGCCCCAGCGCATAGGCCATCAGGTAACGGTCAACGAAAACCGGGGTGATGAACGACACGGCAAACACCAGCAGCAACGGCACCAGGGTGTAGAGCGCCAGCAGCACACTGCCGTGGTTGACCGTGCGATCACGCATAAGGGCCACGCCGACGAGTACCAGCATGGCCAAAGGCATGCCGACGAACACCGGCAACGACCATTGCTCACCATCATCCTGCGTCAGCCACGCCCAGATCATCGAGGGCAGCGAGGCCAGCGTGACCGGGTCTTCCCAGCCCACATCGCCGCCGACCTTGAGTTCATCCATGTGCTGCAGCAGCCCCAGCAGGCTGGGCAACCACGGCAGAAACAGCACGGCGATGCCCAGATTCGCCAGCCACCAGCCCGGTTGCTGGACATGCCGCAGGCGAAACCCCGGCAACAGACGAACCAGCCCCAGATACAACCAATGGCTGAGCGCCGCGAACACGGCGAAATAGTGGGTGTAGAGCGCAGCGCCCATCAGCAGCGCGTAAACCACCAGATAGCGGTGCCGCTGCGGCCGCCTGACCCAGTAGACAAGGGCCAGATTGGCCGCCAGCAGCAACAGCCCGAGCAGCGCGTACATGCGCACGTCCTGGCTGTAACGTACCGCGGTGGGCAGCAGCGCCAGCAGCACCCCGGCAATGACGGCGGCCCGGCGGGTGGCCAGTCGGTCCACCAGCCACATGCCCAGGCCGACCGTGGCGATCCCCGGCAGCGCGCTGAAACAGCGCAGCGCAAAGATGCCGTCGCCGAACAGCCCGATCCAGCCGCGCAGCAACATGAAATACAGTGGCGGATGGACGTCGAACGCCGCATGACGCCAGATTTCGCTCAACGGATAACGCGCCAGCAGCACGCTCGACCCTTCGTCGCCCCAGATCGCCTCTGCCGTCAGGTCATAAAACCGTACCGCTGCCGCCAGCAGCAGAATCGGGATCAGACTGTTACGGCGCACCCAGCGCAGCAAGCGCTGCAGCCGCGCCCCCGGCGCAGCGAACGGGTCCTGGGTATCGCCCAGCGGTGTTTCGCGACGCGCTTCCATCTACATCCCTTGGTTGTCCGCAATGAAAAAGTCGACCCTTGGCCGTGCGCTCACTTTAGGCCAGTGACACCGACAATGGCGACCTCGACGACATCCGGCAAGTCCTGCAATCCGGGTCTACGCTACGGCATGGCGTGACCTGCCCGCGCAACGGGAAGGAACCGGCGGATCATCCTGACCTGCCCGGCGACAAGGGCCGCTGCGCGGCGCGCCGACCACACAACAGAAGGATGAGGAACCATGGAAGTATTTATGGGTACGATTCAGCCGTTCGCCTTCCAGTTCGCGCCACGGGACTGGGCCTGGTGCAACGGACAGATTCTTGCGATCTCACAGTACAACGCCTTGTTCGCCTTGCTCGGCACCTATTACGGCGGCAACGGCCAGACCAACTTCGCGCTGCCCAACCTGCAGGGGCGCATGCCCATGTCGCAGGGCAGCGGCCTGGGCCTCACGCCGCGCACCATCGGCGAAGTGGCCGGCGTCGAAAGCGTCACCGCCACCATCGCCAACATGCCCAACCACACCCACGCGATGACCGGGCTGACCGCCAACAGCGCCCTGCAGCTGGCCGTGCCCGCCAGCAACCCGGCCACCACCCCGAGCGCCACCAACGCCTACCTCGGCGCCTCCGGCGGCGGCCCGGGCTCGGCCAACATCTACTCCGACGGCCAGGGCGCCACACCGGTGCCGCTCAAAGGCCTGACCACCACCGTCACCGGGGACATCTCCCCGGCCGGCGGCAGCCAGCCGATGGGCGTGATGAACCCGTTCCTGGTGCTCAACTTCAGCGTCGCCCTGAACGGCATCTTCCCGTCGCGCAACTGAAAGGACGCCGGGGGCGCAAGCCCCCGGCCGTTTTCCGTCACCGGAGCCCAACCATGCTGCAATCGGTCCAGAACCACCATTTCCAGGCCCTGCTGGGGCAGACCGGCACCCTGCACCTGCCGGACGGCTCGGCCTTGGCGATCCACATCCGGCACTACGAGGAAATCCCCTCGGCCAAACTGCGCCACAGCGAACGCATGCCGTTCAGCCTGGAGTTCGACAGCCTGGAGCCGACCGACTTCGTCGACGGCCTGTGCGCCCTCGAACTGCCGGAACTCGGCCGGGTTGACGACATCTTCGTGTCGCGGGTGCCGCCGATGGGGCGGGATCCGCAGCTGGGCTATTTCTGCATTTCCTTCAACTGAAACCCCTTGCAGGAACGGACTGTAGGACGCACGCCAACGCCCTGTAGTCCCTGCATTTCAACCGGATGAATTGGGAAACGTCCGACATCATTGCGCCGTTCCGCTTGATACGTTGTTCCGACTCCGCCACAGGACAAGGAACAACGGATGTTCGATGCCAGCGCTCGTTTCCGCTTCACGACCGACGACCTTAAACACGATTTCCGGGTGCTGTCCTTCACCGGCACCGAGTCCGTCAGCCAGCCGTTCGCCTTCGAGATCCGCCTGGTCAGCCCGAGGCCGGACATCGACCTGGCCGACCTCATGCACCGGCAGGCCTTCCTGGCCTTCGACAACGCCGGTTCCGGCCGCCACGGCCAGATCCTGGAGGTCGCCCGCGGCGACATCGGCCACCGGCTGACCCGGTACGACGTGACCCTGGCGCCCCGGCTGGCGAGCCTGCGCCATCGCGTCAACCAGCGGATCTTCCAGCACCTGAGCGTCCCCCGGATCATCGCGCAGGTGCTCGGGGCGCACGGCATCCACGCCGACCTCCACCGCTTCCAGGTCGGTCGCGCATTGCCGGACCGCGAGTACTGCGTGCAGTACAAGGAATCCGACCTGCACTTCATCCAGCGCCTGTGCGAGGAAGACGGCCTGCACTATCACTTTCGCCACAGCCGCGACCGCCACCTGCTGGTGTTCGGCGACGATCAGACCGTGTTCCCCAGGCTGGCCGGGCCGACGCCCTTCAAGCGGCCCGGCGCCCTGGTCGCCGACCGGCCGGCGATCCAGCGTTTCGACGACCGGCGCACGACCCGGCCCCACAGCGCCAGCCGCCGCGCCTACGACTTCGAGAAGGCGCACATCGTGCTGGACGCCGACGCCCGCCTGCCGGAAGGGCGCCGCCAACCCGGCCTGGACGACTACCAATACCCCGGCCGCCATACCGACCGCGAACACGGCAAGCTGCTCGCCCGGCGGGCCCTGGAACGCCACCGCAGCGACGACCGGCCCTGCACCGGCGACAGCGACGAGCCGGCGCTGGTGCCGGGGCATTTCCTGTCCCTGTCAGGCCACCCTGATCCACACCTCAACGACCTTTGGCTGCTGACCGAGATCCGCCACGAAGGCCAGCAGCCCGAGGCGCTGGAGGAATACGGCGGCGACATCGCCGCCCCTGACAGGCAAGGCGAACTGCGCCAGGGCTACCGCAACCATTTCGTGGCCACGCCGTGGGACACGGTCTACCGCCCGCCGCTGCGCCACCCGAAACCGCTCATCGGCTGCACCCAGACCGCCGTGGTCACCGGCCCCCCAGGCGAGGAGATCCACTGCGACCGTCACGGCCGGGTCAAGGTGCGGTTCTTCTGGGACCGCGAAGGCCGAAACGACGCCCACAGCAGCTGCTGGCTGCGCACCGCCCAGACCTGGGCCGGCCAGGCCCACGGCAGCACGGTGATTCCGCGGGTCGGCATGGAGGTGCTGGTGACGTTCCTGGACGGCGACCCCGACCGCCCGGTGATCAGCGGCTGCCTGACCAACAACCTCAACCCGCCGCCCTACGAACTGCCGGCGCACAAGACCCGCAGCATATTCCGCTCCCGCAGCTCGCCGGACAACGGCGGCTCCAGCGAACTGATGATCGAGGACCGCGCCGGCCACGAACTGATCCGCCTGCGCGCCCAGCGCGACCTGCACCAGGAGGTGGCCAACGACAGCCGCCTCGAGGTCGGCCACGAACGCCGGGAAACCGTCCGGGGCAACAGCATCAGCATGCTGAAGGCCGAAGAACACCGCACCGTCACCGGCGACCGCAAGACCCGTCTCGAGGCCGGCGACCACTTGCACGTCAGCGCCGGCAGCCACACCCGGATCGGCGAGTCCATGACGGTCGACGCCGCCGGGCACCTGTGCCTGCGCGCCGGCGAACATCTGGTGCTGGAAGCTCAAAAAAGCATCAGCCTGAGGGTCGGCGGCGAGCATCTGCTGCTCGACCATCGCGGGATCCTGGCCAGCTCCGACCTGCAGACCGGCGGCGCACCGGCCGCTTTTCTGCACGCACCGCCGCTGCAGCCCGACGGCATCGCCGACGCTGCGCCGCCCCCGCCGCTGCCGCCGTTGGTGGCGCCCTCGCAACCAGGCCTGATGGCCGCCAGCAAAGGCCTGGGGGCAGATTTCTGTCCGATCTGCGAAGCCTGCCGCGACGGGGCCTGCCCGGCGCCGGGAGCGGCGGCATGACAGACTCCACCGCCCTGCGCTGGCTGAACGAACAGCACCGCGCCGACCGCCTCCTGTGCCTGGTCCTCGACTCGCAGAACGAACGCGACATGCGCCAGCGCTGGCTCAAGAGCAGCCGCTACGAACAGTTCCGCAGCGTCTACGGCGAAACCGTTGTGGCCGAACTGGCCGACGCCGGCCCCTACGTCTTCACCTTCGAGCGGCCCGACGACCGACGCCTCGACGCCTTGCTCGACCGGCCCCACACCCACTGGGGCTGGCTCGCCAGCCTGGACCGGGGCGGGCTGCCCGGGTGGGTTCGGCACTGGCAGGAGCGGCTGATCGTCGGCGCCCGCCCCCACCAGGCGCTGTACCGCTTCCACGATGCCCGGGTGCTGGCCCGGGCCCTGGCGCACCTGTCGGCCGAAGCCTTGCCGGCGTACCTGGGGCCGGCCATCAGCGTGTGCCACTGGCAGGGGTCGGGCTGGCAGTCCGTCGACAACCCTGTGCCAGGCACCTACCCCGTGCCGGATTCGCCGCCGTGGCTGCAACTGCCGCTGCCCGATGAGCAGACCCTGGACATCCGCCTGGCCAATGCCCACCGCTTCCTGCTGGCCGGACACGTTCAGGCCTATGCCGGCCTGGCCCGCTCGGAGGATCCGCACACCTGGCTGCGCGCACGGCTGGCACTGGCCGAGGCCTGGGGTTGGTCGAGCCCGCAACGGCTGGAGTTTCTCCTGCTGCAAAGCCTGCTGGCCCCGGCCCATGAACTCGCGCCGCACTGGCGACCGGGGCCGGACGAGACCCCGGACGAGCACTTCGAGCGGGTCGATCAGTTGTCGAGGCACTGGCAAGGGGAGGACGCGTCATGAGGCTCTGGATCAGGGGTGCCGGGGTGTGCGGCAGCCTGGCGATGCTCATGGGGTGCGCAGCGGGGGAACCCAACACCTTCACGTTCACCGCCGACCTGCCGCCGGGGTTTGCCTATGTCGCGGCGGTTCATTACGTCCCTGAAAGAGGCCAGACCTGCACCGTCGAAAGGCGCGACAACCTGGCACCGGTGTTCAACAGCCAGTGGCGGACGGACTACCGCCCCGACGCTGAAATCACCATTCGCAAGACCGTCAAGGGCTGCCCGTTGGTGGTCAGGAAAATCGCCCTGAAAATCAATTCGGCGTACGGCAAAGATTGGGGAGACATCAGCGGTGACGAAGGCATGGTCATCATTCGTGACGTGCTGGAGGAGCGCTACAAGAACACCTTCAACCCGGCGGGTGAGAGCTTCATCTACAGCCAGTGCGAATGGTGGTTTCGCACCGCAGGCGCAAGCCGGCGCATCGTGAAAATCCTTGATTGCACGACATCCGACGATCAAGGCGCCCGCAAACAGGGCAAGACCTTCTCCGCCTACACACTCGACCAATTGCCGGGTAAGACCGTGAAGTTGAAGGTCAGGTTGGCGGAAAAAGAGAAGCCTGCAATCGGCGACACCTGGGTCAAAGTGCCAAAAGGCTGGAAGCGTTGCATGGGTGACAACTTCGAGGATCAGTACGCCTTCTGTTACGGCAACTACAAGGACTTCAGCGGATTCCAGATGCCGGACGGACGCCAGTGCACCATTTATCCGGGCTGCACGGAATAAGGAGATTTCGGCATGACGTCATTGGAAAAGGAGCTTTCGCCGCGGTCGTCCTCAAGCGGGACGACCGGCCCGAAAAACCGGCACCTGCAGGCCTTTGCGGCACTGACCGGTTGTCTTGCACTTGCCGCCGGATGCAGGGCGGGGCCACCCAACACCTTCACGTTCACCGCCGACCTGCCACCGGGGTTTGCCTATGTGGCGGCAGTTCATTACGTCCCTGAAAGAGGCCAGACCTGCACCGTCGAAAGACGCGACAACCTGGCACCGGTGTTCAACAGCCAGTGGCGGACGGACTACCGGCCCGATGCTGAAATCACTGTTCGCAAGACCGTCAAGGGCTGCCCGTTGGTGGTCAGGAAAATCGCCCTGAAAATCAATTCGGCGTACGGCAAAGATTGGGGAGACATCAGCGGTGACGAAGGCATGGTCATCATTCGTGACGTGCTGGAGGAGCGCTACAAGAACACCTTCAACCCGGCGGGTGAGAGCTACATCTACAGCCAATGTGAATGGTGGTTTCGCACGGTAGGAACAAACCGGCGCATCGTAAAAATCCTTGATTGCACGACATCCGACGATCAAGGCGCCCGCAAACAGGGCAAGACCTTCTCCGCCTACACACTCGACCAATTGCAGGGTAAGACCGTGAAGTTGAAGGTCAGGTTGGCGAAGGAGGAAAGACCGGGTTGGGGAGACACTTGGGTGAAAGTGCCCAACGGCTGGAAGCGTTGCCTCGGTGACGGTTACGAAGATCAAGAGGCTTACTGCCATGGCAACTACACCGACTTCAGCATCTTCAGAATGCCGGACGGTCGCGTTTGCACGATCTATCCGGGTTGCACCGAGTAAGGAGGTTCGAAATGACATCAATGGAATTGGATCTGGAACACCCCTTGAGCGCCCGCAAGCTGACTTGCCCGACTGGAGGCAAGTGGACGAGTTTTCAATTGGTCGATGAGTTCTGCTCGAGCGAGCCCTACGCCGGGCTGGCCTACATCGCTACCGATTCGGAAGGAATGAAATACGAGGGCCATCTGGACGCAAAAGGCATCGGCAAGCTAGAGAACCATTTTGCCGGACCAGTTTCAGTGTTGTTTGAACAAGCCTACGAAGGAAAGGAAGCGGTTTATTTAAGAATCAAGGAACGCCCGCATTACCCCCTCAAGATCACCGAACTCCAGGTCCGCGCCGAAAAAACCCGCTACCGGAACCCGGACTCCACCCGCACGCGCGAACGACCCGCATTGGCTGACGGCGGCGATTACTTCCAGGTGGAAGTCCGGCATCTGGTCAGGCACGTTTCGCACCTGCCGCCGGAAGTGTTCCGCCATTTCCCCCTCGACTCGGGATGCGCGGCCATCATGCTTGAGCACGGCAAAATAGGGGCCGCACTGATGCCGAACCGACACACGGTGCTTGAAGTGCGTCCGCTGAGGGCATTGCGCCCCCTGCTATCTACAGACACGTCGTTCTGCGCACTCAACCTTTACCAGCTCGCATTGATGGCGACCTTGAGCTACAGCCCTTTCGGCCAACAACCCGCAATACCTTCCGCCGATACACAAACCCTAAAGTTCTCGATTCAGCCCAGCGTCGGCAACTGGTTCGGCGATGCGCTGGCCAAGTGCGAAGAACTCTGGAAGGTCGATAGCGCACAGACCACAGCCTTTTACCCGCTCTACGAAGATGTGCCGTACTCCAGACGGCTGGAAATCATACCGTTCGACCCGACCCTTTACGCCGAGAACCGACCGACTCCGGAAGGCGAACTGGAACATCCGGCCAGCGTTCACTTTCTAGATGATGTCGGTGATAAAGACAGCACCGACACCCAAGCCTTCATCACGCACAACGATGAACTGATCCTGATTGCCGTTCGTGGCACCGCGGAGAAAATCCCCGATGGCCTGCGCGATGCCGATGCGCTGCAAGTGTCATTCACTGAAGGCGAAGGTCACGTGCATCGCGGTTTCTATGAAGCGGCCCAAAAGGCCGCTACGTTTGCGACAGCCTATCTAGACCGGTTCTACATCGGCCAAAAACTCCTCATCTGCGGCCACAGCCTTGGTGGCGCGATCACTCTGCTCTTGTCTGAAATGCTCCGTCGAAGGGCCGGATTCAACTACGACATCCAGCTCTACACCTACGGCGCCCCCCGCGCCGGCGACCGCCGTTTCGTCGAGGCCGCGGGCGAGCTGGTGCATTACCGCATGGTCAACCACAACGACCCGGTGCCCAGCGTGCCCGGCAGTTGGATGAACACCAAGGCCGATGTCTACGGCGCGGGGGCGGCGCTGACGTTCGTCAATGTGCCCGTCGGCCTGTCGCTGTTCGTCGCCGGCATCACCAACTGGACGGGTGAAGCCTACGGCCACCACGGTGCCCTGCGCCATGCCATGCCGGTGGAGTTCGGGCAAGGGCAGGTGTCGTCGATCCTGTGGGCGCCGGGTTGCGACACCATCACCCAGCACGCGGCCTGCGAAATGGCGGTGCGCCAGCGCCACGGCCTGCCGGATCGGCCGTCGCTGCTCAAGCAACTGCTCGACGGCGGGCACCATTCGATGACCGGGGCGTACATCCCGGCGTGCTGGGCGGCCTTGCGGCGTTGGCAGGAGGCGCAGGAAGCGGGGCGTTCGCTGGTCACCGACCGCGAGTTCGAACTCATCGAGTCGGCGCTCCAGCGCATCACCGGGCAGTTGCGCAAGCGGCGCAACGAACTGACGGGGCGGCCGGACAGCGCCGTGCGCGCTCACCAAAAGCAGATCGATGCGCTCAGCCGTGAAGTCGACCGGGTGGACAGCACCCGTCAGCGCCTCGCGACCCTGCGTTACCGCCAGGTCAAGGCCGAAGACGTCTACGGCTCCATCGCCGGGCACCCGCAGCGGCTGGCCGAGAGCCTGCCGCGCTGGCAGGCGCATCCGCAGAACCTCGTGCAGGAACAGCTGGCCATGGCGCCGGACAGCCCGGCGGACGACCCGCTGCTGGCCACGCTGTCCGGGCGCACCATCGGCGCGCCCTACACCCTCGACCTCGATTCGTTCATCTAGCCGCCGGCAGGCTCAGCCCTGGGGATACCACACCAGCCGCTCCGCCGTCGGCGAGCGCTCCTCCACGCAAAACCCGAGCGCCAGGTAGTGCTGGCGCGCATGGGGGTTGTTGGTCCACACCACCGTCGCCACGGGACAGCGGATCTGCTGCGCGGCCTTCTGCACCCCTTGCAGCACCGCGCGGCCGTAGCCTTGGCCGCGGGCCTGGGGGATGAAGGCCAGGTACAGCACGCGGATTTCGTTGGCGCCGAAATCGGTGCTCAACGAGCCGATGGCCGTGCCGAGCTTCTCGACCACGTAGTGCATGGCGTTGGGGTAGTGTTCGCCCATGCCCTGTTCCTGCGCCCGGAACTGCTGGCCGACGATCTGCCGGACGAACTCCTGCTCGCCGTCGATCCATTGCAGGTCTGGCCGCGCCGACTGGTAAAGGCTGTGCAGGAACGGCCCGTCGGTGGGCCGCGACGGCCGCACCACCAGACCGTCCGCCGCGACATTCGTGTTGTCCGCCATCGTCGTGCCCTCCTAGAAACCGCTTTCCCTGACCCCCAACGCCGCCAGCCGGCGCCAGGCCACCCCCAGCAGCGACTCGCCGCTGCCCTGCAGCACCGCCACGCCGCGCAACGGCTGCGCCGGCATCGGCAGCCGATCCAGCGCCTCCAGGCGCGCGCCGTACTGCGCCTGCACCGGCTCGGCCCGCTGCTGCACGTCGCGGCGCACGGCGATCGGCCCGTGATGATCGGACGTCAGCGCCTCCTGATCGACATAAGCCACGCCGTTGGTGTCGATTTCGTCCAGCCGCACGGCGATCGCCGGGTGCATCGGATCGTCGGCGATGAACCGCCCGGTGGCGCCGGGCTTGACCCGCCACAACTCGGCCTCCGCCAGATAGCCGCGCAGGCGCGTGCCGTCCTCGACCACCCGGGCCAGCGCGTCCTTGGTGGACAGCCAGCGGCCGGGCGCCAGGTTCGGCAGCAGGTCGCGCACGGTGCCGGCATGGGGTGCGCGCAGCAGCAGGCGCTCGCGCTGGGCGCTCAAGCCGCGGTAGTCGGCCACGGCCTCGGCCAGCCGCTGTTCGACGATGCCGGCGTCGGCGGCGGTTTCGCTGCGTCCGGCCTGACGGCGCATCAGCAATTGCTGGATCTGGATTTCCTTGCGCACGATGGCCTGGCGCGAATCCAGGTCCGACGACTCCAGTTCGATCAGCACATCGCCCTGCGCCACCTGTTGCCCGTCCCGCACCTTCACCGCCTTGACCCGCGCAGCCACCGGCGCATGCAAGGCGCTGGCGCGACCACCCTCCAGCATCACCGGCAGTTCCACGGCGCTGCGCCAAGGCACGGTCAGCAGCAGCAACAGTCCGAGCACCGCCAGGCCGCTGAGCAGCACCCGCGGGCCGTGGGCCTGTTCGCGACGGCTCCACCACTGGCGCCACTCACGCATGATCGGCAAGAAGATGAACCACACCAGTTCCACCAGCATCAGGAAGATCCCCAACACCTTGAAGAACAGGTGATAGACCGCCAGCGCGATCCCGAAAAACAACGCCGCACGCCATAGCCACGAACCGTACCCCCAGATCAGCAAACGCCGCTGCATCGCCGGCGACCAAGGCTCCGGCGCAGGAGCACCGTAGCCGAACAGAAACTCGCGCAGGCGCCAGCGGCACAGGGCAAACGCCCGGCCCTGCAGGTTGTCCACTTCCCACAGGTCGCTGAGCAGAAAATAGCCGTCAAAGCGCATGAACGGGTTGAGGTTGACCGCAAGCGTGGTGATCCACGTCGCGCTGGCCAGCATGAACGCCGCTGTGCGGCCCGGCCCGTCGGGCAACAGCGACCAGGCCAGCAACGCCAGGCAGGCCAGCAGCAGCTCGGCCAGCACGCCGCCGGCGCCGATCAGCAGCCGGGCGCGCCGGTCGTTGACCCGCCAGGCATCGCTGACGTCGGTGTAGAACATCGGCAGCAGCACCATGAACGCCACGCCCATGCTCTGCACCCGGCAGCCGGCGCGCTTGGCCATGAACGCATGGCCGAACTCGTGGCAGAGCTTGGCGAAGAACAGCGACACGCCGAACGCGATCGCCCCGCCCAGGCTGAACAGGTGCGGAAACGTCCCGACAAAACGCTGCCAGTCCCGCGACACCAGAAACACCCCGAGCCCCAGGGTCGCCGGCAGGCCATAGCGCAGAAGCCTGGGGCCGAAACGCTCCAGCCACGGCCAAGCGCGGTTGAGGAACGCATCCGGGCGCCACAGCGGAATGCGGAAGAACAGGTATTGGTGAAGCAGGATCTGCCACAGGCTCTGGCGCCGCGCCAACGCCTTGAGCCGATAGCTGGCGCGCTGCTGGTCGTCGACGGCGCTGATCAGGTCGTGGCTGCGCAGGAAGGTCAGCAGTTGCTCAAGCTCGGCGCCGTCCAGGGCCAGGCCGGGCTCACGGTTGGCCGCCCGCAGCACTTGCTCGGCGTCGCCCAGCGCCCAGTGGCGCAGCAGGCGCATCGCCGCGGCGCCGAGCTTGAAGTAGCGGCCGCTCACCGGATCCGCCAGTGTCCAGCGCGGCGAACCGTCCAGGGCCGGCGCCGCGGGCGACAGTTGCAGGTCGGCGCGCAGGCTCGGCAGGATCATTTACAGACCCACGCTCTGGCGCAGGCCCGCCAGGGGCCGGCGCAGCAGGTACAGCGCCAGCGGTGCGCGCTCGCCAAAGATCTTCGCCGTGCCGCGCAAGCCGATGCGCGGCGGCGCTTCGGTGAAGCCGGCATCCAGCCGATAGGCCAGTTGGCCGCCGGCGGTGGGCTGCGCCTCGTAGGCCGAGCGTTCGAGGGTCGCGAGATGGCGTTGCAGCGGGTCGCTGTCGAGAAACAGCGAAATCTGCGCGCCGGGCTCCAGCGCGATGGCGTCGCCCACCGCCAGTTCGATGCGCAGCTCGGCCTGGCTCGGGTCGGCGATCTCCATCAGCCGTTCGCCGGTCTGCACCGGTTTGCCGGTCCAGCGTTCGGCGTCGGCGAACACGGCGATGCCGTCGCGCTCGGCGCGCACTTCGCTGCGGTTGAGCAGTTCGCGGGCGTAATCGCGCTCGGCGCGCTTCTGCTCGACCCGGGCCGCCAGCAGATCCACCCGGGAGCTGGACTCGGCATCGGCGAACGAACGCTGGGAATTGGATTTGAGTTCGGCTTCGGCGACGCCCAGGGCGCGCTCGGCGACGTCGGCCTGGGCCTTGAGGGTCGTGCTGTCGAAACGCAGCAGCAGGTCGCCGGCCTTCACGCTCTGGTTGGGCTTGACCCGGAATTCGGCGATCACCCCGTCCAGCGGCGCGGCGACCACACGGCCGCCCAGCGGCACCACTTCGGCAGGCGCCAGCACCGACTGGCGCACCGGCACCAACAGGCCGAGCAGCACCACCGCCGCCAGCGCCGCCTGACGCTTGCGCGTCCAGCGCAACCGCCACGGCTTGCGCGGCTGCAAGGCCAGCCAGGCATGGCTGCAAGTGTCGCCCAGTTGCGACAGCAGAACTTGCTCGGAGGGGTTCCACGGCACGTCCCGGGCCAGCCACAAACCGCCGAACACCTCGCCGTGACGGTCGACCAGCGGCAGCCAGAACACCTGCAGCGCCGACAGGCTCTGCCAGTCGGCCCGCACCGGCTCGCTGACCATCTGCGGCGCGATCACCCGCGCCTGCTTCAGCACACCTTGCTTGAACAACTGCGCCACGGCCTGTTCGACGAACGCCACGAACGGCGCGTTCGGCTCCACCGCACTGACCCCGGTCACGGCCTGCACCTTGCCGGCGATCAACAGCGCCGCGTGGCGATAGCCGAACAGCGACTGCCCGTCATTGACCAGGCCGTAGGCCAACTGCGGGACGTCGCGGGCTGCGCGGATCTGCCGTTCGAGGTCAAGGAACCGGGCGAACACCTGCTCGGCGCCGCCCCCCGCCGGGGCGTTCAATTGAGCTCCGCGAAGCGTGCGGTGCCGCTCATGCCGGCGAGCAGGCCGCTCGAGTTCGGCAACGTGGCCACCAGCAGCAGGGTCTGGCTGCCCTCGTCGATCCGCGCGCCGAGGCGCTTGACCGTGGCATCGATCGGCTTGCCGGTCTCATCGGGGACGAAGCTGAAGGTCTGGCCGGGCTTGAGCCGGGCCATCCAGCGCGACGGCACCAGCAGGTGGATCTCCAGGGTGCGGTTGTCGACCACATCCAGCAGCGGCGCGCCCGCCGGCACGCTCTCGTAGCGCTGCACCTTGCGCTCCACCACTTGCCCGTCGAACGGTGCGATCACGTTGCAGCGCTTGACCTGCACCTGGTACACCTGGGACTGCGCCTGGGTCTCGCTGACTTTGGCCTCGGCCCGCGCCACCTCGAACCGCCCGACGGAATTGAGCGCCGCCAGTTGCCGGTTGTGCGCCAGCTCTTCGCCGGCGCCGCGGCTGGCGGCCTGCGCCGCGTTGAGCTGGGCCTGGTAGGCCGAACAGTCGAAGCGCGCCAGGGTATCGCCCTTCTTGAAGGACTCGCCCTCGCTGAACGGCAGCTCGACGATGCGCCCTGACAGCTCGCTGGCCAGCACCGCCTGATCGCGGGCGCGCAGCACGCCGCGGGCCTCGCTGCCACTGGCGGCAGCCTGGGCGGCCACACCGTTTTCCAGCAGCGGATCGTCTGGCGCGGGGGGTTGCGCCTGAACTGCACTCGCTGCAAGGGACATTCCGAGAACCCAACCACGAAAACGCTGCATGACCGCTACTCCCTGTCGGATGTGCGGAGTCTACGACAGCGGGGTTTAGCGTCAAGCGAAAGGCCATCATTGCGACAACGATTGGCGTAATCTCATGAAACAGACTATGGTCGACCCATCGAAAATATAACCTTTATGGAATATTCCATGACGCTTATATTTGCCTCCCATGAATTGGGAAATCGAATACACCGACGAGTTCGGCAATTGGTGGGACGGCCTCACGGAAAGCGAGCAGAGCTCTGTGGCCGCAAGCGTCAAACTGCTGGGCCAGTTCGGGCCGGGCCTGCGCTTCCCGCACAGCAGCGCCATCAATGGATCACGACATGGCCATCTGCGCGAGTTGCGGATTCAACATGCCGGACGGCCCTACCGCATCCTGTATGCATTTGACCCGCGGCGCTGCGCATTGCTGTTGATCGGCGGAGACAAAACCGGTCAGGATCGCTGGTATGAAGTCAATGTCCCGCTCGCCGATCGACTGTACGACGAGCATCTCGATACATTGCGCAAAGAGGGTTATCACGATGGCTAAGAAATTTGCCGAACTCGAAGCGCGCATGACACCCGAAGCCCGGGCACGCGCCGAATCGATCTACGAACAACACATCAAGGAAATGCCTCTCAACGAGTTGCGGCAGGCCAGAGCCTTGAGCCAGGCGACGCTTGCCGAAACACTGCACGTCAATCAGGCGGCGATCTCGAAAATGGAACGTCGGACCGACATGTACATCAGCACCTTGCGCAACTACATCCGCGCAATGGGCGGCGAGCTCGAAATCATCGCCACATTTCCCGACGGGCAGATCAAAATCGAAAACTTCGCAGGTTGAGTCCTCTAGGCTCAATTGAACCTGCGAGGTTTTCGGGTTCCGCATCCTCTGCCCGTTCGGGTGAGGCACTCCCTGCCCGATCACGTGAGCCTTAGCGCTGCACCACCTCCCCTTCCGGATACACCGACTCCCACCCCCCGCCCAACGCCCGGTACAGTCCGACCATCGCTAGCGACACCCCGGCGGAGCTTTCCACCCATTGCTCCTGCGTCGTCAGCAGCGCGCTCTGCACGGTGAGGACGTTGACGAAATCGACCACGCCTTCGACGTACTGCTGTTGCGCGGTGCGCAGGGCGATGCGGTTCTGGCGCACGGCTTCGGCCAGGCTGTCGCGGCGGCGCTGGCTGGCGTTGTAGGCCGTCAGCTGGTCGTCGATCTCATGCCAGGCGCGCAGCACGGTCTGCTGGTAGGCGATCGCCGCCTCCTGCTGTTGGGCTTCGCGCAGGTGCAGCACGCCGCGCAGGCGGCCGCCGTCGAACAGCGGCAGGCTCAGTTGCGGGCCGATGGCGAAGGCCCGCGAGCCCCAGGAGCCGAAGTCGCTCAGTTGCATGGCCTGCGAGCCGAGGTTGCCGGACAGCGTGATGCGCGGATAGAAATCCCCCTCGGCCACGCCGATGTTGGCGGTGGCCGCATGCAGCCGGGCTTCGGCCTGGCGGATGTCCGGACGGCGTTCGGCCAGTTGCGACGGCAGGCCGATGGCGACCCGGGGCGGCGACTGCGGCACCGGCGCATCCGCGGACAACGCTTTGGACAAGGCCTGCGGCGGCTCTCCCATCAGCAGGCTGATGGCGTTGATCAGCTGCGCCTGGCGCTGCTCCAGCGCCGGCAGCCGCGACTCGATGGCGGCGACCTGCGCGGCGGCTTCGGCGACGTCCAGGTCGGTGGCCACCCCATCGTTCAGGCGCAGCTGCGACAGTTTCAGGCTGTGCCGGGCGACGTCCAGGTTCTGCTCGGTGACCGCGCGGGTGTTCTGCACGCCGCGCAGCTGGATGTAGTTCTGCGCGGTGTCGGCCAGGACTGCCAGCAGCACGCCGCGGCGGTCGTTTTCCGCCACTTCAAGATTGGCGTCGGCGGCTTCGGTCTCCCGGCGCACGCGGCCCCAGAAATCGAGTTCCCACGAGGCGGAGAACCCGGCGTCCCACAGGTTGAAGGCCGAGTCGCCATTGCGCCCCGACGGGTCGTTGAGGCCCTCGCCGCTGTTGCGCTTGCGCGCATAGCCGCCGGTGACGGCGGTGGTCGGGTAGCGGTCGGCGGTGATCGCCTGACGGACCGCGCGGCTCTGTTGCAGACGGCTGGCGGCGCGCTGCAGGTCGAGGTTGCTGTTCATCGCACGCTGGGTGAGGGCCGAGAGCTGCGGGTCGTGGAAGACTTCCCACCAGCGTTCGCTCAGAGGCTCGGCGACCGCTTGGCTCGGGGCGGTCCGGGCGGGTTGGGCCCATTCGCCGATCTGCACGCCCTCGGGTTGGCGAAAATCCGGGCCGACGGTGCAAGCGCTGAGACTGACGACGAGCAGAACGCTCGAAAGGCGTTGCGGCCATTGGCCGATCCGCGAGCAGACCCGCTCCCGCAGGGCGATTAGTACAAGGCCGTTCACGCAGGCGCCGGCCGGTTCGACGTTCATCATCGCTGGGTCACCTCGCGCACCGACGTCACCGAACTGTTGGTGTCGATGCTCGCCTCCACCGACATCCCCACCCGCAGCCGCTCGGCCGACGGCTGGCCCGGCTCCAGCAGGATCTTCACCGGAATCCGCTGCACCACCTTGGTGAAGTTGCCGGTGGCGTTGTCCGGTTTCACCGCCGCGAACGTCACCCCGGTGGCCGGGGCGATGCTCTCCACGCGCCCGTTCAGGGCTTCGCCGCCCAGGCTGTCGACCCGCACCTGCACGTCCTGCCCCGGCTGCACGTCGGTCAACTGGGTTTCCTGGAAGTTGGCCACCACGTAGGCCTGCTGCAGCGGCACCACCGCCAGCAGCTTGCTGCCCGGCGTCACGTAGGCGCCGACCCGCACGGCGCGCTCGCCGATCATGCCGTCCTGCGGCGCGGTGATGCGGGTGTACGAAAGGTCGAAGCTGGCGATCTCCAGCGCGGCCTGCGCGCGTTTCAGGCCACCGTCGGCGGCGTCGCGCTGGGCGGTGAGGATTTCCACCTGCTTGCGTTCCGCCGCCAGCACCGCCGTGGCGGTGTCCAGCCGCGCCGTGGCCTGGTCGATGCGGGTGCGTGCTTGCTGGGCGTTCTGCACGGTGCCGGCCCCGACACCGGCCAGGTGGCTGTAGCGGTTCAGTTCCTGCTGGGCGAAAGCCATTTCCGCCTTGGCCGCCACCACCGAGGCCTGGGCCTGGGCGATCACCGAAGCCTGACGCTCCAGGGTGGCCTTGGCGTTCTGCAGTTGCGCACGGGCGACCTGGGTCTGCGCATCGGCGGCTTCGGCGGCGGCGCGCAGGTCGCGGTCGTCGATCAGCGCCAGCAGTTGCCCGGCCTTGACCTGCTGGTTGTCCTCCACCAGCACTTGCTTGATGAACCCCGCCACCCGCGGCACGACCAGGGTGTAGTCGGCGGACACATAGGCGTCGTTGGTGTTCTGCTGGGTGCGTTTGCCGAACAGGCCCGGCACCGCCAGATGCAGCAGCACGCCGACGGCCAGTGCGGCCGCCACGGCGACCGCGAGTTTTTGCTTTGCTTGAGTCGTCATAAAAACCTTCAGTTCCAGTCAGGTCGGCGCACGGGGCGGGAAGATCCGCGTCGGCAGCCAGAAAATCAGCAGGATCAGCGCCACGGCGACACCGGCCATGCACAGGTAAAGATCCGAGGAGGTCAGCACCACGGCTTGCTCGTGCAAGCGATGGGCGAGGCCGGCGCCGTCGGGGTCGGCCAAGGGCGAATTGCCGAGGCGATCCACCAGCATCGTCGAGTGGAAATGCAGGCGCGCGGTGGTCAGCGCGTCGATCACCCCGGTGGCGATCACCGCCGCCAGGCCTTTTACGGTGTTGAACCAGGCCGAGGCGAACGGCCCGTCCAGCGGCGTGATGCTGCCGGTGGAGAGCATCAGCAGCGGCAGTACCGCCATCGGCTGCCCGAAGATCTGCAGCCATTGCAGGATGTAGAAGTCGTCGCGTATCCACGCCGACGTCAGCTGCGAGCCGCCCAGGCACGACAGCGCCAGCATGCTCAGGCCAAGGCCCAGCACCCAGCGGCAGTCGACCCAACGCAGGTTGCACAGCGCCGCCACCAGCGGCAGCGCGATCAGTTGCGGCAACGCCGCCAGCAGCATGATCGGCGCGGTCTGCACCGGGCGGTAACCCTGCACCTGGGCCAGGTAGCCGGAAGGAATCAGGATCACCGCCAGCAGGATCACCAACACCCCGGCCAGGGTCAGCAGCGCGAACGACAGGTTGCGGATGCCCAGCATCTGCAATTTGAAGAACGGGATCGGCTGCGACCACTCGTTGATCAGGAACGCCACCAGCAGCAGCGCGCCGGCGCCGAGCAGGCCGCAGATCAGATCCGACTCGAACCAGTCCAGGCGATTGCCCTGCAGCAGTCCGATCACCAGCATGCAGATCGCCGGGAACCCCAGCAGCAGGCCTTTCCAGTTGAACGCTTTCAGGCGCTCCAGGCGCAGCGGATCCTGCGGCAAACCGTAGGCCACCGCGGCCATGGCGATCAGGCACGGCACGATGATCTGCCAGAACGTCCACTGCCAGCCGACGTGCTCGGTCCACAGCCCCGCCAGCGGCGTGCCCAGACCCGGGCCGAACGTGGCGGTCAACGCGTAGCCGGCCAGGCCGTAGAGCTTGACGCCGGGCGGCAGGAAACGCAGCGCCACCGTCATGAGCATCGGCGGCAACGCACCGCCAGCCAGCCCTTGCAGGGTGCGCATCAGCAGCAGGCTTTCGTAGTTGGGGGCGAACGGGCAGAGCACGCCGAGCAGGGTGAACACAGCGATGGCGCACAGGGTGAAACGCCGCAGCGAGAACGTCACCGAGCACCACGGCGCGAACGCCATCGCCGCCACCGAGGTCGCGGTGTAGCAGGCGACGAGCCAGGTGCCTTCGTCGTAACCGATGCCCAGGGCGCCGCGGATGTCGGCCAGGGCGACCTTGGTCACCATTTCGTTGAGGCCCGACACCAGCACCGCCAGCAGCACACCGACCAGGCCGATGATGATCCGCGCTCCGAACACCGGCGGCGCGGCGGCCGGCGCCGCAGCGGTCGCGGCCGCAGGGGCCGGCACCGTCAGGGATGTCATGAACGCACACTCCGGTTGATTGAATACCGGAGCATGGTAGTGGGACTTAATGCTGACGAAAATTGACTTATCGGCAGCTTATAAGTGCATCTGACGCAACCATGGATGTCGTGTGGTGAGGGAGCTTGCTCCCGCCGGGCGCTCGGCGATCACCAAGGAGGGCCTGCCCTGCAGGCCAGCGGGAGCAAGCGCCCTCGCCACAGGCCGGCAGTCCGGACGGTCAGGGCTGCGCGGCGCGCCAGGTCTCGTCGCAGCACGTCTTGAGAGTCTCGCGCAACCAACGGTGGGCCGGATCCTTGTCGAAACGCGGGTGCCAGGCCTGGGTCAGCATCAGAGTCGGCAACGGGACCGGCAGGTCGAACGAACGCAGCTTCAGCCCCAGCCGCCGCACGCTCAGCAAGGCTTCCTTGGGCACCGGCAGGATCAGGTCGGAGTCCGGCAACGCGAACATCGCCGCATGGAAGCTCGGGGCGATCACCGCCACCCGCCGCTCCAGGCCCAGGGCGTTGAGCGCCGTGTCGATGGGGCCGCGGGCGATGCCCCGGCGAGACATGCTGATGTGGGAGAACCCGGCGTAGCGCTCGGCGGTGATTTCGGCGTCGAACAACGGGTGGTCTTCGCGCACCAGGCCGACGAAGTGGGTGGAGAACAGGTTCTGCACCTTCACCTCCGGCGTCACCGGTCGGGTGTTGCTCACGCTCAGGTCAATCCGTCCTTCACGCAGCGCCTCATCGTCGCCGTCGCCTTCGGGGACGAAGCGCAGTTCGCAGTGCGGCGCCTGACGGTCGAGGGTGTCGAACAGCTTGCCGCCATAGACGCCGACAAAAAAATCGTTGGCGCGGATGCTGAAGCGCCGGCGCAAGGTGCCCAGCTCCACGGCATCCGCCGAGCGGAACAGCAGCGCGGCCTGTTCGACCACGTCGCGCACCTGTTCGCGCAGTTCCAGCGCCTTGGGTGTCGGCACCAGGCCCCGGCCCGCGCGCACCAGGATCGGGTCGCCGATGGCCTCGCGGATCCGCGTGAGGGTGCGGCTCATGGCTGCCGGGCTGAGGTTCATCCGCCGCGCCGCGCCGACCACGCTGCCTTCGTTGAGCAGGGCGTCGAGGGCGACCAGCAGGTTCATGTCCGGAAGTTGCATCGCAAGCACTCGTGGCCGATCAGGATTGATTCGCACGCAATGCTAGCAGACATCCTTCAGGATCGGCGGCGGTTGCACGGACGCCATCGCCAGGCACCCTGAGTCTACCGCTGCATCCCCCACTTCTTCACGGTCAACCGCTCCAACGTGTCGAACACCAGGTTCTCCACCAGCAATCCGATCAGGATCACCACCGCAAGCCCCGCGAACACCTTGTCGGTGTAAAGCTCGTTGCGGTTCTGGAAGATGTACCAGCCCAGGCCGCCCTTGCCGCTGGTGGCGCCGAACACCAGTTCGGCGGCGATCAGTGTGCGCCAGGCGAACGCCCAGCCGATCTTCAGGCCGGCGAGGATCGACGGCAGCGCCGCCGGGATCAGGATGGACAACACAAAACGCATGCCCTTCAGACCGTAGTTGCGCCCGGCCATGCGCAGGGTTTCCGACACGCCAAGGAAACCGGCGTAGGTGTTCAGCGCCAGCGCCCACAGCACCGAATGCACCAGCACGAAGATCAGGCTGTTCTGGCCCAGGCCGAACCACAGCAACGCCAGCGGCAGCAGGGCGATGGCCGGCAGCGGGTTGAACATCGAGGTCAGGGTGCTCAGCAAGTCCCGGCCGAATTGGGTCGAGACCGCCAGGGTGGTCAGGGCGAACGCCAGCACGATGCCGGTCAGGTAGCCCTTGAGCAGCACCAGCAGGGAGATCCACACCTTGCCCGGCAGCTCGCCGCTGAGCAGGCCGTCGTACAGCGCATGACTGGTCTGCAAAAAGCTCGGCAGCAGCAGATCGTTGTTCTGTACCCGGGCGACCACTTCCCAGAGCACCGCGAGCAGAATCAGGATCACGCTTTTACGCAGCCAGCCCTGCTGCCACAGGCGCTGGCCCAGCGGTAACTCACGCTCCACCGGCACGCTGGTCAGCGGCTGCAGATCGTTTTCGAATGCTTGACGTACGGATGATGAATGGCTCATCGGGCGATCCTCCGGGTGGCTCAATAAGCGATGCGAATGTCGTTGAAATCGTGCTCGCGCTCGGTTTCCGGCGACTGGCCCTCATCGAACAGCAACCGATGAATACACCGCGCCGACTCCTGAAACGCCACGCCACCGAGGCTTTGCAGATCATATTGATGACTGTGCACTTCCGCCCTCACCCGCCCCGGATGCGGCGACAGCAGCAGGATGCGATTGCCGACCACCAGCGCTTCTTCAATCGAGTGGGTGACGAACAACAACGTGAAACGCACCTCCTCCCAGAGCAGCAGCAATTCCTCCTGCATCTTGCGCCGGGTCAGCGCATCCAGCGCGGCGAAGGGCTCGTCCATCAGCAGGATCTTCGGCTGCATCGCCAGCGCCCGGGCAATCGCCACCCGAGCCTTCATGCCGCCGGACAGGGTGTGCGGGTAGGCATCGGCGAACGCCGCCAGGCCGACCTTTTCCAGGTAATGCAGGGCGCGTTCTTCCGCTTCCCTTTTCTTCAGCGTGCGCGAGGCCAGCAGCGGGAACATCACGTTCTGCTTCACGGTTTTCCACGGCGGCAGCTGATCGAACTCCTGGAACACCACGATCCGATCCGGCCCCGGCGCCTCCACGCGCCGGCCTTGCAGGCGGATCTCGCCTTCGCGCGGCGCAATGAACCCGGCCACCGCCTTGAGCAGCGTGGACTTGCCGCAGCCGGAAGGGCCGAGCAAGACAAAGCGATCCGCCGGATCGACCTCGAAACTGACCTGGTGGGTGGCCCGCACCACCCGTTGCGGCGTGCGGTATTCGAGGCTGACCTGATCGACCGCCAGCAGCGCTTCGGCGCCGGCGGCGGGGTTGCTGGCCGTGTGGCCTTGCAAAGGGGCGTTCATGGCGGTCAGCTCCCCTGCAGCGGCTTGGCGTCCTGGAAGAAGTAGTCCTTCCACGAATCCGGCTTGTTCTTGATCGCGCCGACGCGGTAGAGGAACTCGGCCAGCGGGTAGGTGTTCTTCGGCGTGACGCTGAACTCGAACTGCGGGTTGTCGATGATCTTCAGCAGCGCAGCGCGGTCGATCTTGGCCTTGGTCACGCGCAGGTAATTGTCCGCCGCCGCGCCCTTGTCGTTCTGGGCGAACTGCGCCGCTTCGGTCAGGGCCTCGACGAAGGCTTTGTAGGTCTTCGGGTTGTCGTTGCGGAATTTTTCGGTGGCGAACAGCACGGTCGGCGAGTTCGGGCCGAGCACGTCATAGGAATTGAGCACCACATGGACATTGGGGTTCTCCAGGGCCTGATCCTGGAACGGCGGATTGGAGAAATGCCCGGTCAGCTCGGTGCCGCCGGCGATCAGCGCAGCGGTGGCGTCCGGGTGCGGAACGGCGATGGTGTACTTGTCGAGGCGGTTGAACTCCTTGTCGCCCCACTGCCTGGCCGCCGCGTACTGCAGGAACCGCGACTGCACCGAAACCCCGACCGCCGGCACCGCGATGCGGTCCTTTTCGGTGAAATCGGCGATGGTCTTGACCTTGGGATTGTTGCTGACGAGGTAGTACGGGAAGTTGCCCAGCGAGGCCACGGCCTTGACGTTCTGCTTGCCGTGGGTGCGGTCCCAGATGGTCAGCAGCGGACCGACGCCGGCGCCGGCAATGTCGATGGAGCCGGACAGCAACGCATCGTTGACCGCCGCGCCGCCGGACAGCTGCGTCCAGTCGACCTCGATGTCGATCCCCTCCTGCTTGCCGTACTTCTCGATCAATCCCTGATCGCGCACGACGTTGAGCAGCAGGTAAACGATGCCGAACTGTTCGGCGATGCGGATCTCACCCTCGGCATGGGCTGCGGACGGCGCCGCCAGGCTGCCGGCGATCAGGCTGAAACCCAGGCCGACGGCGGCGGCCAGCGGCGCGAATGGAAGACGTTTGGACATGATCGGTTCTCCGGCAATTCAGAAAGGCGCGTCGCCCTGGATGGTGGTGCGGTAGAGCTTGCGGCGCAGGTGCGCTGGGCAGCCGGCGGCCAGGTGGATCAGCGAGCGGTTGTCCCAGAACACCAGGTCGTGGGGCTGCCAGCGGTGGCGGTAGATGTTCTGCGGCAGGACGCTGTGGGCGTAGAGCTCGGCCAACAGCTGTTGGCTCTCGTCCTCCGACAGGCCGACGATGCGGGTGGTGAAGCCTTCGCTGACGAACAACGCCTTGCGGCCGTTTTCCGGGTGGGTGCGCACCACCGGGTGCACCACTTCCGCGACCTGGGCCAACTGCTCTTGGGTCAGGGTCGGGCGCCAGTTGCCTTCGAATTTGGTTTCGCTGTAGCGGGCGGTGTAGGAGTGCGCCGCCGAACGGCCCTCAACCGCGTTGCGCAGCGCTTGCGGCAGGCTGTCCCAGGCTTTGTGCATGTCGGCGAACAAAGTGTCGCCGCCTTCGGACGGCAGCTCCTGGGCGTGCAGCATCGAACCCAGGCTCGGCAGCTCTTTGTAGGAAAGGTCGGAGTGCCAGAACTTGCCGGCATCGCCCAGGCCGACGTTTTGGCCGTTCTCGACGATGTTGGAGACGATGAGGATTTCCGGGTGGCCGGCCAAAAGGAACTGCTTGAGCACATGGATCTGCAGCACGCCGAAGCGGCGGCTGAAGTCGATCTGCTGCTGCGGGGTGATGCGCTGGTCGCGGAACACCACCACGTGGTGATCGAGGTGGGCGCGGTGGATGCGGGCGAAGTCTTGGTCGTTGACCGGACGGGCCAGGTCCAGGCCGATGATTTCGGCGCCGACGGCGCCCTCGAACGGGCGGACTTCAAAGGTTTGCGGCGCGATGCCGGGTGAGGCGGTGGCGGCGGACATGGATCACTCCCACATACGGCACGCTCAAGGGCGCGCGCGTCGATCAAGAAACTCACGCTGGATTGCGTGTTCGTTCGTGTCGTGCGGCGCGCCGATTGGTCGGCAGGTACGCAGGAGGCTGACTTTATAGCTATAAGAAGCGAACTTTAAATACCGTTAGCGAATAACGATATGGCGATAGCTAAGGAATGGACTGGACGGTGAGTGAGCGTTCGTGTCACTTGCCGACAGGGATGTGGTGTTCGAACTGACGCCATCGCTGGCAAGCCAGCTCCCACAGATTCCGCGGTGAACACACCAGCGCGTGTCCACCCTAGATCCCAGTGGGAGCTGGCTTGCCAGCGATGAGGCCCGAAAGATCTAGCGCTCGTGCAAGGCCTCGGCCCGCGCGCGGATGATCGGCTTGAGCAGGTAGCTCAGCACGGTCTTCTTGCCGGTGATGATGTCCACCGACGCCACCATCCCCGGAATGATCAGCAACGGCTTCTCGTCGGTGCCCAGGTGGCTGCGCTCGGTGCGCAGCTTGATCACGTAGTAGGTGGTTTTCTTGTCTTCGTCGGTGATGGTGTCCGCGCCGATCTGCTCCAGCTTGGCCTTCAGGCCGCCGTAGATGGTGTAGTCGTAGGCGGTGAACTTCACCGTCGCGTCCTGGCCCGGATGCAGGAAGGCGATGTCCTGCGGACGGATCTTGGCTTCGACCAGCAGGGTGTCGTCCAGCGGCACGATCTCCACCAGGTCGCTGCCCGGCTGGATCACGCCGCCGATGGTGTTGACCAGCATCTTGTTGACGATGCCGCGCACCGGCGAGGTGACCAGCGTCCGGCTCACCCGGTCCTCCAGCGCCTTGCCGGTGGCCTGGGCCTTGTTCAGGTCGGTGCGCGCCTCGTTGAGCTGGGTCAGCGCCTCGCTGCGGAACTTGCCGCGGGTCTCGTCGATCTTGCGCTGCACTTCCTTGATCGCCGATTCGGCCCGCGGAATCGCCAGCGTGGTGGCGTCGAGCTGACCGCGGGTCTCCACTTCGGCGCGCTTGAGCCGCAGCACCTCGACTGGCGACACCGCGCCCTGGGCCACCAGCGGCTCGGACATGTTGATTTCCTGGCGTTGCAGGCCCAACTGCTGCCGGTACTGCGCCTGCTTGGAGGTGAACTCGCGCAGCTCTTGCTGGCGCTGGATCAGTTGCTCCTGCAACCCACCGATTTCGTCATGCAGTTGCTGACGGCGGCTCAGGTACAGCGACTCTTCGCTTTTCGCCTGCCCCGGCACGGCCTTGAGCACGTCCTCGGGGAAGTTCAGCGGGCGGTCCTCGACCTCCGCGCTCAGGCGCTCGACCCGCAGCAGCATCGACAGCCGGTCGGCCTCGGTCTCGCCGACGTTGGAGGCGAACCGCGTGTCGTCCAGGCGGATCAGCGGCGCGCCGGCCTCGACGATCTGGCCTTCCTTGACGAACAGCTCGGAGACGATCCCGCCCTCGAGGTTCTGGATCTTCTGGATCTTCGACGACGGAATCGCCTTGCCGTCGCCCTTGGTCACTTCGTCGATGACCGCGAAGTTGGCCCACAGCAGCAGGAACAGGAAGAAACCGATGATCGCCCAGATCGTCAGGCGCACCACCCTCGGCGCGTCCTCGATGAGCGCTTTGTTGACCTCCGGCAGCGGCTGGCCCTGCAACGACGCGGAGCCTTTGAAGTAGCGGCGGATCGATTCCTTGACACCCGACTTAAGCAACACTGATCTGCCCCTTCTTCAACGCTTCCATCACCGCGGCCTTCGGGCCGTCGGCGAGAATCTGGCCACGGTCGACCACCAGCAGGCGATCCACCAGCGACAGCAGCGACGCCCGGTGCGTCACCAGCACCACGGTCTTGTTTTCGATCACCGCCGCCAGGCGTTGCTTGAGGCGCTCTTCGCCGGTGTTGTCCATGGCGCTGGTGGGCTCGTCGAGCAGCAGGATCGGCGGGTTGAGCAGCAGCGCCCGGGCCAGGGCCACGTTCTGGCGCTGGCCGCCGGACAGGTTCTGCCCGCGCTCGCCGACCTGCAGTTCGTAGCCTTTGGGGTGCAGCCTTGCGAACTCATGGACGCCGGCCAGCTCGGCCGCTTGCAGCACCAGCTCGTCCTCGACGTAGCGGGCGCCGGAAATCAGGTTGTCGCGCAGGGTGCCGGCCAGCAGCTGGATGTCCTGGGGCACGTAGCCGATGTTGTAGCGCAGCTCGCTGACGTCGATCTGGCGGATGTCCACGCCGTCCACCAGCAGGGCGCCGTCGTCCGGCTGGTACAGGCCCACCAGCAGCTTGGCCAGCGAGCTCTTGCCCGAACCGCTGCGGCCGATGATGCCGATCTTCTCGCCGGGGCGGATCACCAGGTTGATGCCCTTGAGCGCCGGGTTCTGCTGCTCCGGGTAGGTGAAGTTGAGCTGACGGCACTCGATGGCGCCCTGCAGCACCTTGCGGCTCAGCGGACGCTCTTCGAAATTGCGCTCCTGGGGCAGCTCCATCATCTGGTCGACCGAAGTCATGGTCACCCGCGCCTGCTGGTAGCGGGTCAGCAGGCCCGACAGCGACGCCAGCGGGCTGAGCGCCCGGCCGCTGAGCATGTAGCAGGCGATCAGGCCGCCCATGCTCAGGTTGCCGGCGATGATCTGGTACACGCCGAAGACGATCATGACCACGCCCGCCAGTTGCTGGATCAGCAGGGTGATGTTCATCGCCAGGCCCGAGAGCATCTTCACCCGCAGCTCGAGGCGGCTGAGGGTGCCGATGGTCTGCTCCCACTGGTACTGGCGCTCGCTCTCGGCGTTGTTGACCTTCACCGCGTCGAGGCCGGCGAGGGTCTCGATCAGGCTCGACTGGCGCTCGGCGCCCAGCGCCATGGTGCGCTCCATGGTCGCCACCAGCGGCTTCTGCAAGGCGTAGCCGATGGCCAGGGCGATCGGGAAGGCCAGCACCGGAATCCACACCAGGTGCCCGCCGAGGATGGCGATCACGATGAAGATCAGGATCGTGAACGGCAGGTCGATCACGCTGGTCAGGGTCAGCGAGGCGAGGAAGTCGCGCAGGCTCTGGAACTCATGGATGTTCTGGGCGAAGCTGCCGACCCGCGCCGGCCGGTACTTCATGGCCATGCCGACGATCCGCTCGAACAGCGTCGCGGAGATGATCAGGTCGGTTTTCTTGCCGGCCAGGTCCAGGCACAGGCTGCGCAGGCTCTTGAGGATCAGGTCGAAGAGGTAGGCCCCGGTGATGCCCAGCGCGAGCACCCACAGGGTCGCCTCGGCCTGGTTCGGCACCACGCGGTCGTAGACGTTCATCACGAACAGCGGCGCGGCCATCGCGATGATGTTGATCAGCAGGCTGGCGGCGATGGCGTCGGCGTAGAGCCAGCGCGAGCGCTTGAGGGTGTCGCGGAACCACGAGCGCGCCCGGGGGATCAGCGTGCCGTGGTTGACGTCGAACTTGTGCTGGGGCTGGGCGAAGAAGACCTTGCCGGTGTAGTCGTCGGCCAGCAGGTCGCGGCCCACCAGGGATTCGCCGCCGTCGCTTTCGCTGAGCAGCACCCGGGCCTGGCCGTCGCCTTGCCAGCCGAGCAGGACGGCGCTGCGGCCGTCCTTGAGCAGCAGCAGCGCCGGCATGGCGATGGCCGGGATTTCTTCCAGCTTGCGTTGCAGCACCCGCCCCTGCAGGCCGGCACGGGCCGCCGCACGGGGCAGCAGCTCGACGCTCAGGCGTTGCTTGGGCAGCGGCAGGCCGGTGGTGAGCATCGCCGCGCTGGCGGGCTTCTGGTGCAGCACGCACAGGGCGAGCAGACCGTCCAGCAGCGGGTCGTCGTGCATCGCGCGTGGATCATGGCTGAGTTGAACTCGACTGACTTCTGATTCCACGCTCGACACTCTTTAACGATTGAAAGGGGACAACTCAATTCATCCCGGGCAGTTGAACCTTGGGCTTCACGTCGTTCTGCACGACGGACGCCATCGGTGCGACCACTCCCTGGCTCTTGAGCAACTCGCCCATGGTCGCCTTGATTCGGTATTGAGTAAATAACTGAATGTTCTTGATCTCGGCCAGACGGCGCGAAGCGGTGAACAATTCGTTCTCGCTGTCGAGCAGATCCAGCAGGGTCCGCTCGCCGAGGCTGAACTGGCGCTGGTAGGCGGTGCGCACGGCGGTGCTGTGATCGACGTACTGCTGGGCGATCGGCACCTGGGCGTTGGCGTTGTTCAGGGCGTTCCAGGCCAGGCCCAGTTCTTCGTTCAACTGGCGCAGGGCGTTGTTGCGGATGTCCAGCGCCTGGTTCGACAGGTAGGCCTTGGATTCCAGGTCGGCCTTGTTGCTGCCGCCCGAATAGAGGTTGAAGCGCATGCGCAGCATGGCCTGCCATTCGTTGTTGTGGCCGTTCTGGCCGTCGAGGTCGTTGTCGGCGGTGCGGCCCAGTTCGGCGTCGAAGCGCGGGTAGAAGGTCGACTTGGCGGTTTCGTATTGCTTCTCGGCCGCGGCGATGTCGGACTCGGCCGACCGCAGGATCGGGCTGTTCTCCAGCATCTGCGCGCGGGCTTCGTTGAGGTTGGCCGGCAGCATCGCCATGAACGGCGCCGGGCGCTCCAGCTGGTCGGGCATCTGGCCGACGGCGCTGAGGTAGTTGGTCTCGGCGTCGGCGAGGTTGGTCTGCTCGGTGATCAGGTTGTTGCGCGCCTGGGCCATCCGCGCTTCGGCCTGGTCGAGGTCGGCGCCGCTGCCGACGCCGCGCTGGGTGCGCAGCTGGATCTGGTCGTAGATGCGCTGGTGGCTCTTGAGGTTTTCCTCGGCCAGGCGCACGAACTCGCGGCGGGTCAGCACGTCCAGGTACACCTGGGCCACGGTCAGCGCGGTGCGCTCGGAGGTGCCGAGCAAGGCATAGGCGCGGGAGTTGACGGTGGCTTGTTGACGCCCGACTTCGCTGGACGTCGCAAAACCGTCGAAGACCATCTGCGAAAGACGCAAACTTGACTCGCCGCGGTTCAGGGTCTCCCAGTGGTTGCCGCCGCCGTTGGCACGGGTGGTGACGCTGTCGGTGCCCTCGCGGCCGTAACCGCCGAGCAGATCGACCTTGGGCAGGTATCCACCTTTTGCCGCCTTTAATTGATAATCCGCAGCCAATCGACCATTGACCCCTGCCTGGATCTCCGGATGGACATCCAGCGCCTGCTGCATGGCTTGCGGCAGGGTTTGCGCTTGTGCGAAAGAGGCGGCGAGAGCGAAGGGTAAAGCCTTGAACAGGTGCGAACGCATGGTGAATGTTTCCCAGGACTTCTTGTCTTGAATCACAGCAAAACGGGGTGCTGCGTCGGAAGATGGCAACCGTGATGACCGTATGTCGGAAAGTTGAAAACCGGAACTGGGTCACACGCTGACGGACGGGTCGCCGCATAAATATCAATGTGACATTACCGGGACGATTGTTTAGGATGGCTCCCAGAAGGTCAATAGTTTGGCATAAAGTTAATAGCGAAAGAATCTAGCCAAATAATTGACATAGATCAGCGTCAAACATGTTTCACCACATTTATTTGAAAGTACGTCCAGACTGAATCGGCTAAGAACCATCAGGTCTATGGAAGTCAACTGAACGTGACACCCGGAGAGTCTTCAATGAGCAGTGTTGTTGCCATCGTCAAAAGCATTGTCGGTCAGGTATTCGTGGTGTCGCCGGAAGGCGTGCGCCGCGTGCTCGTTGAAGGCGACCGGCTGTTCGCCGGCGATCAGGTCGACACCGGCGTCGCCGGCGCGGTGTCCCTGGAGCTGGCCGACGGCCGCACCCTCGACCTGGGCCGCGACACGCAGTGGAGCGCCAACGCTCCGGACTCCAGCACCGACCTGGCCGAAGCCACCGCGCAAGCGGCCCCGTCCGTAGAAGAACTGCAGCAGGCCATCGCCGCCGGCGCCGACCCGACCACCGCCCTCGAAGCCACCGCCGCAGGCCCGAGTGCCGCAGGCTCGGGTGGTGCGGCCGGCGGCGGCCACAGTTTCGTGATGCTCGATGCGACCGCAGGCCGCGTCGATCCGACCATCGGCTTCCCGACCGCCGGCATCGGCGGCGCCGGCCAGGCCGCCCAGAACACCGCCGGCGGGCAAACCACCGACACCACCACCAACGCGCTGCGCGACTCGACCCTGACCCTCAGCGCCACGCCGACCATCACCGAAGCCGGCGGCGTGCTGGTGTACACCGCGACCCTGACCCAGGCGCCGTTGACCGACCTGACCGTCACCCTGTCCAACGGCTCGGTGATCGTGATCCCGGCCGGTTCCACCACCGGCTCCGTCAACGTGCCGCTGGCCCCGAACGACACCGTCTACAACGACCCCAAACAGATCGACGTGACCGTCACCGGCACCACCGGCGGCAACGGCATCACCGTGACCACGCCGACCACCCCGGCCACGACCCAGGTCACCGACACCATCGACACCACCACCGTCACCCTGACGGCCGGGCCGAGCGTCACCGAAGGCGGCCAGATCACCTACACCGCCACCCTGACCAACCCGGCGCAGACGCCGGTGACCGTCACCCTGTCCAACGGTTCGACCATCACCATCGGCGCCGGCCAGACCACCGGCAGCGTCAACGTGCCGACCGCGCCGAACGACGTCTACAACAACGGCAGCACCGTCACCACCACCATCACCGGCGCCACCGGCGGCAACTTCGAGAACCTGGTGCCGAACCCGGCGCCGGCCGTGACCACCATCGTCGACTCCAAAGACACCACCGGCCTGACCCTGACCGCCACCGGCAGCGTCACCGAGGGCGGCCAGATCACTTACACCGCCACCCTGACCAACCCGGCGCAGACGCCGGTGACCGTCACCCTGTCCAACGGCGCGACCATCACCATCGAGGCCGGCATGACCAGCGGCACCGTCAACGTGCCGACCGCGCCGAACGACGTCTACAACAACGGCGGCACCGTCAGCACCACCATCACCGGCGCCACCGGCGGCAACTTCGAGAACCTGGTGCCGAGCACCACGCCGGCGACCACCACCGTCACCGACTCGATCGACAACACCGGCCTGAGCCTGTCGGCCACCGGCACAGTCGCCGAGGGCGGCCAGATCATCTATACCGCGACCCTGACCAACGCGGCCCAGACGCCGGTGACCGTGACCCTTTCGAACGGCGCCACCATCACGATCGAGGCCGGCAAGACCACCGGCACCGTGACCGTTCCGGCACCTGCCGATGACGTCTACAAGGACGCCGGCAAGGTCGAGGTGACCATCAAGGACGCCACCGGCGGCAATTTCGAGAACCTGGTGCCGAGCACCGTTGCGGCCGTCACCGAGGTCACCGACACTGTCGATACCACCACTGTTAAGCTGACGGCTTCCGACACGGCGGCAGAAGGCGGCACCGTCACCTACACCGCGACCGTGGGCGCGCCAGTGACCGGCTCGCCGGTGACCGTGACCCTGGCGAACGGCCAGACCATCACTATTGAAGTCGGCAAGACCACCGGCACCGTCACCACCACCGCGCCCAACGACGCGTTGGCCGGCAATGCGCCGCTGACCAACTCGATCACCGGTGTGAGCGGCGGCAACTACGAGAACCTGGTCGCCGACAAGACGCCGGTCAGCACCACCGTGACCGACACTGTCGACACCACCAACCTGACCCTCAGCGCCACCGGTTCCGTGGCCGAAGGCGGTTCGATCGTCTACACCGCGACCCTGACCAATCCGGCCGGCACCCCGGTGACCGTAACCCTTTCGAACGGCGCCACCATCACGATTGAAGCCGGCAAGACCACCGGCACCGTGACCGTCCCTGCTCCGGCCGACGACGTCTACAAGGACGCCGGCAAAGTCGAAGTCACCATCAAGGACGCCACCGGCGGCAACTTCGAAAACCTGGTGCCGAGCACCGTTGCGGCCGTCACCGAAGTCACCGACACCATCGACACCTCCACCGTGAAACTGACGGCTGACACTTCGGTGGCAGAGGGCGGCACTGTCACTTATACCGCTACCGTCGGTGCGCCAGTGACCGGCTCTCCGGTGACCGTGACCCTGGCCAACGGCCAGACCATCACCATCGAAGTGGGCAAGACCACCGGCACCGTCACCACCACTGCGCCGAACGATGCGCTCAACGGCCACGCTCCGCTGACCAACTCGATCACCGACGTCAGCGGCGGTAACTACGAGAACCTGGTCGCCGACAAGACGCCGGTCAACACCACCGTCACCGATACCGTCGACACCACCAACCTGACCCTCAGCGCCACCGGTTCCGTGGCCGAAGGCGGTTCGATCACCTATACCGCGACCCTGACCAACCCGGCCGGCACGCCGGTGACCGTGACGTTGAGCAACGGCGCCACCATCACCATCGAGGCCGGCAAGACGTCAGGCACGGTGACCGTTCCGGCCCCGGCCGACGACGTCTACAAGGACGCCGGCAAGGTCGAGGTGACCATCAAGGACGCCACCGGCGGCAACTTCGAAAACCTGGTGCCGAGCACCACGCCAGCCGTGACCGAAGTCACCGACACTGTCGATACCACCACTGTGAAGCTGACCGCCACCGAGTCGGCAGCCGAAGGTGGGACCGTCACCTACACCGCCACCGTGGGCGCTCCGGTCACCGGTTCGCCAGTGACGGTCACTTTGGCCAACGGCCAGTCGATCACCATCGAAGTCGGCAAGACCACCGGCACCGTGACCACCACCGCGCCGAACGATGCGCTGGCCGGCCATGCGCCGCTGACCAACTCGATCACCGGTGTGAGCGGCGGCAACTACGAGAACCTGGTCGCCGACAAGACGCCGGTCAGCACCACCGTCACCGACGTCGCCGACACCACCGACCTGACGCTGAGCGCCACAGGCACCGTGGCCGAGGGCGGTTCTATCGTCTACACCGCCACGCTGACCAACCCGGCCGGCACGCCTGTGACCGTGACGCTGAGCAACGGCGCCACCATCACCATCGAGGCCGGCAAAACCACCGGCACCGTGACCGTCCCTGCTCCGGCCGACGACGTCTACAAGGACGCCGGCAAAGTCGAAGTCACCATCAAGGACGCCACCGGCGGCAACTTCGAAAACCTGGTGCCGAGCACCACGCCGGCCGTGACCGAAGTCACCGACACCATCGACACGTCCACCGTGAAACTGACGGCGGACACTTCGGTGGCCGAGGGCGGTACTGTCACTTATACCGCTACCGTAGGCGCGCCAGTGACCGGTTCCCCGGTGACCGTGACCCTGGCCAACGGCCAGACCATCACCATCGAAGTCGGCAAGACCACCGGCACCGTCACCACCACCGCGCCGAACGATGCGTTGGCCGGCAATGCGCCGCTGACCAACTCGATCACCGGTGTGAGCGGCGGCAACTACGAGAACCTGGTCGCCGACAAGACGCCGGTCAGCACCACCGTGACCGACACCGTCGACACCACGAATCTGTCCCTGAGCGCCACCGGTTCCGTGGCCGAAGGCGGTTCGATCACCTACACCGCGACCCTGACCAACCCGGCCGGCACGCCAGTGACCGTAACCCTGTCCAATGGTGCGACCATCACCATCGAGGCCGGCAAGACCTCTGGCACCGTGACCGTTCCAGCCCCTGCCGACGACGTCTACAAAGACGCCGGCAAGGTCGAAGTGACCATCAAGGACGCCACCGGCGGCAATTTCGAGAACCTGGTGCCGAGCACCACACCGGCCGTGACCGAAGTCACCGACACCATCGACACGTCTACCGTGAAACTGACGGCGGACACTTCGGTGGCCGAGGGCGGTACTGTCACTTATACCGCTACCGTCGGTGCGCCAGTGACCGGCTCTCCGGTGACCGTGACCCTGGCCAACGGCCAGACCATCACCATCGAAGTCGGCAAGACCACCGGCACCGTCACCACCACCGCGCCGAACGATGCGTTGGCCGGCAATGCGCCGCTGACCAACTCGATCACCGGTGTTTCCGGTGGCAACTACGAGAACCTCGTCGCCGACAAGACCCCGGTCAGCACCACCGTCACCGACGTCGCCGACACCACCGACCTGACGCTCAGCGCGACGGGCACCGTGGCCGAAGGCGGTTCTATCGTTTACACCGCCACCCTGACCAACCCGGCCGGCACCCCGGTGACCGTGACCCTGAGCAACGGCGCGACCATCACCATCGAAGCCGGCAAGACGTCCGGCACGGTGACCGTTCCGGCTCCTGCCGATGACGTCTACAAGGACGCCGACAAGGTCGAGGTGACCATCAAGGACGCCACCGGCGGCAACTTCGAAAACCTGGTGCCGAGCACCACGCCAGCCGTGACCGAAGTCACCGACACTGTCGATACCACTACTGTGAAGCTGACCGCCACCGAGTCGGCAGCCGAAGGTGGGACCGTCACCTACACCGCCACCGTGGGCGCTCCGGTCACCGGTTCGCCAGTGACGGTCACTTTGGCCAACGGCCAGTCGATCACCATCGAAGTCGGCAAGACCACCGGCACCGTGACCACCGCCGCGCCGAACGATGCGCTGAACGGCCACGCACCGCTGACCAACGCGATCACCGATGTCAGCGGCGGCAACTACGAGAACCTGGTCGCCGACAAGACCCCGGTCAGCACCACCGTGACCGACACCGTCGACACCACGAATCTGTCCCTGAGCGCCACCAACTCGGTCGCCGAGGGCGGCTCGATCGTCTACACCGCCACCCTGACCAACCCAGCAGGCACTCCGGTCACCGTGACATTGAGCAACGGCGCGACCATCACCATCGAGGCCGGCAAGACCTCTGGCACCGTGACTGTTCCGGCACCGGCCGACGACGTCTACAAGGACGCCGGCAAGATTGAGGTGACCATCAAGGACGCGTCCGGCGGCAACTTCGAGAACCTGGTGCCGAGCACCGTTCCGGCTGTCACCGAAGTCACCGACACCGTCGACACCACCACGGTGAAACTGACGGCTGACACCTCGGCGGCTGAGGGTGGCACCGTCACCTACACCGCCACCGTCGGCGCTCCGGTGACCGGCTCCCCGGTGACCGTGACCCTGTCCAACGGCCAATCGATCACCATTGAGGTGGGCAAGACCACCGGCACCGTGACCACCACCGCGCCGAACGACGCCCTGGCCGGCAATGCGTCGCTGACCAACGCGATCACCGGCGTGTCCGGCGGCAACTACGAAAACCTCGTGGCCGACAAGACCCCGGTCAGCACCACCGTGACCGACGTTGCCGACACCACCGACCTGTCGTTGAGTGCCACCGGTTCCGTGGCCGAGGGTGGTCAGATCACCTACACCGCGACCCTGACCAACCCGGCCGGCACGCCAGTGACCGTAACCCTGTCCAATGGTGCGACCATCACCATCGAGGCCGGCAAGACCTCTGGCACCGTGACCGTTCCAGCCCCTGCCGACGACGTCTACAAAGACGCCGGCAAGGTCGAAGTGACCATCAAGGACGCCACCGGCGGCAATTTCGAGAACCTGGTGCCGAGCACCACACCGGCCGTGACCGAAGTCACCGACACCATCGACACCACCACCGTGAAGCTGACCGCCACCGAGTCGGCAGCGGAAGGCGGCACCGTCACCTACACCGCCACCGTCGGCGCGCCGGTCACCGGCTCGCCGGTGACCGTGACCCTGGCCAACGGCCAGACCATCACCATTGAAGTCGGCAAGACCACCGGCACCGTCACCACCACTGCGCCGAACGATGCGCTCAACGGCCACGCTCCGCTGACCAACGCGATCACCGACGTATCCGGCGGCAACTACGAAAACCTGGTGGGCGACAAGACGCCGGTCAGCACCACCGTGACCGACACCGTCGACACCACGAACCTGACGCTCAGCGCGACCGGCACGGTGAACGAAGGCGGCCAGATCACCTACACCGCCACCCTGACCAACGCCGCCGGCACGCCGATGACCGTGACGCTGAGCAACGGCGCCACCATCACCATCGAGGCCGGCAAGACGTCCGGCACCGTGACCGTTCCGGCACCGGCCGACGACGTCTACAAAGACGCGGGCACCGTTGAGGCGACCATCAAGGGCACGACCGGCGGCAACTTCGAGAACCTGGTCACCAGCGGCACGCCGGCGGTGACCACCGTCAACGACACCATCGACACCTCCACCGTGTCGCTGACCGCCACGGCGAACGTCGCCGAAGGCGAAACCGTGGTCTACACCGCAACCGTGACCGCTCCGGTCACCGGCTCGCCTGTGGTCGTGACGCTGTCCAACGGGCAGACCATCACCATCGCCGTCGGCGAGACCACCGGCACCGTGAACTTCGTGGCGCCGAACAGCCCGTTGGCCGGCGGCAGCTCCCTGAGCGTGACCATCAACGGCGCGAGCGGCGGCAACTACGAAAAACTGGACGTGGACGGCAAGTCCGCCGACACGGCGGTGTCGGACACCACCGACACCACCCACCTGAACCTGAGCGCCACCGACTCGGTGGCCGAAGGCGGCTCGATCACCTACACCGCAACCCTGACCAACGCGGCCGGCACCCCGGTGACCGTGACCCTGAGCAACGGCGCCACCATCACCATCGAGGCCGGCAAGACGTCCGGCACCGTGACCGTTCCGGCGCCTGCCGACGACGTCTACAAGGACGCCGGCAAGGTCGAGGTGACCATCAAGGATGCGTCCGGCGGCAACTTCGAGAGCCTGGTGCCGAGCACCGTTGCGGCAGTGACCAACGTCACCGACACCATCGACACCACCACCGTGAAGCTGACCGCCACCGAGTCGGCGACTGAAGGCGGCACCGTCACCTACACCGCGACCGTGGGCGCGCCGGTCACCGGCTCCCCTGTGACGGTCACGTTGGCCAACGGCCAGTCGATCACCATCGAAGTCGGCAAGACCACCGGCACCGTGACCACCACCGCGCCTAACGACGCGCTGAACGGCCACGCTCCGCTGACCAACGCGATCACCGACGTATCCGGCGGCAACTACGAGAACCTCGTGGCCGACAAGACGCCGGTTTCGACCACCGTCACCGACACCGTGGACACCACGAATCTGTCCCTGAGCGCCACCAACTCGGTCGCCGAGGGCGGTTCGATCGTCTACACCGCGACCCTGACCAACGCCGCCGGCACCCCGGTGACCGTGACGTTGAGCAACGGCGCCACCATCACCATCGAAGCGGGCAAAACCACCGGCACCGTGACCGTTCCGGCGCCAGCCGACGACGTCTACAAGGACGCCGGCACCGTCCAGGCCTCGATCACCAACGCCACCGGCGGCAACTTCGAAAACCTGGTGACCAGCAACACGCCAGCCGTGACCAGCGTCACCGACACCATCGACACCACGACAGTCAAACTGACCGCGACCGGCACAGCAGCGGAAGGCGGCACCGTTACCTACACCGCAACAGTAGGCGCACCTGTGACCGGCTCGCCTGTCACCGTGACCCTGTCCAACGGCCAGTCGATCACCATCGAAGTCGGCAAGACCACCGGCACCGTCACCACCACCGCGCCTAACGACGCGCTGAACGGCCACGCTCCGCTGACCAACGCGATCACCGACGTATCCGGCGGCAACTACGAGAACCTCGTGGCCGACAAGACGCCGGTTTCGACCACCGTCACCGACACCGTCGACACCACGAACCTGTCCCTGAGCGCCACCGGAACCGTGGCCGAGGGCGGCTCGATCGTCTACACCGCCACCCTGACCAACCCCGCGGGCACCCCGGTGACCGTGACCCTGAGCAACGGCGCCACCATCACCATCGAGGCCGGCAAGACTTCCGGCACCGTGACCGTTCCTGCGCCAGCCGATGACGTCTACAAGGACGCCGGCAAGGTCGAGGTGACCATCAAGGATGCGTCCGGCGGCAACTTCGAAAACCTGGTGCCGAGCACTACGCCGGCCGTGACCGAAGTCACCGACACCATTGACACCACGACGGTGAAACTCACGGCGACCGAATCGGCGGCCGAGGGCGGCACGGTCACCTACACCGCCACCGTGGGTGCGCCAGTGACCGGTTCGCCGGTCACCGTGACCCTGGCGAACGGCCAATCGATCACCATCGAAGTCGGCAAGACCACCGGCACCGTCACCACCACCGCGCCGAACGATGCGCTCAACGGCCACGCGCCGCTCACCAACTCGATCACCAACGTCAGCGGCGGCAACTACGAGAACCTCGTCGCCGACAAGACCCCGGTCAGCACCACCGTGACCGACACTGTCGACACCACGAACCTGACGCTGAGCGCGACGGGCACCGTGGCCGAGGGCGGTTCTATCGTCTACACCGCGACCCTCACCAATGCCGCCGGCACCCCGGTGACCGTAACGTTGAGCAACGGCGCGACCATCACCATCGAAGCCGGCAAGACTTCCGGCACCGTGACCGTCCCAGCCCCGGCCGACGATGTCTACAAGGACGCCGGCACCGTCCAGGCGACGATCACCAACGCCACCGGCGGCAACTTCGAAAACCTGGTGACCAGCAACACGCCAGCCGTGACCAGCGTCACCGACACCATCGACACCACCACCGTGAAGCTGACCGCCACCGAGTCGGCGACTGAAGGCAGCACCGTCACCTACACCGCGACCGTGGGCGCGCCGGTCACCGGCTCCCCTGTGACGGTCACGTTGGCCAACGGCCAGTCGATCACCATCGAGGTCGGCAAAACCACCGGTACCGTGACCACCACCGCGCCTAACGACGCGCTGAACGGCCACGCGCCACTCACCAACGCGATCACCAACGTCAGCGGCGGCAACTACGAGAACCTCGTCGCCGACAAGACCCCGGTCAGCACCACCGTGACCGACACCGTCGACACCACCAACCTGACGCTCAGCGCGACGGGCACCGTGGCCGAGGGTGGATCTATCGTCTACACCGCGACCCTGACCAACGCCGCCGGCACCCCGGTGACCGTGACCCTGAGCAACGGCGCGACCATCACCATCGAAGCGGGCAAGACGTCCGGCACCGTGACCGTTCCTGCGCCAGCCGATGACGTCTACAAAGATGCCGGCACCGTCCAGGCCACGATCACCAACGCCACCGGCGGCAACTTCGAGAACCTGGTGACCAGCACCACGCCAGCGGTGACCAACGTCACCGACACCATCGACACCACCACGGTCAAACTGACCGCGACTGGCACCGCGGCTGAAGGCGGAACCGTCACCTACACCGCCACCGTGGGTGCGCCTGTGACCGGCTCGCCTGTCACCGTGACCCTGGCGAACGGCCAATCGATCACCATCGAAGTCGGCAAGACCACCGGCACCGTGACCACCACTGCGCCGAACGACGCGCTCAACGGCCACACGCCGCTGACCAACTCGATCACAGGCGTGAGCGGCGGCAACTACGAGAACCTGGTTGCAGACAAGACGCCGGTTTCGACCACCGTCACCGACACCGTGGACACCACCAACCTGTCCCTGAGCGCCACCAACTCGGTCGCCGAGGGCGGTTCGATCGTCTACACCGCGACCTTGACCAACGCCGCCGGCACCCCGGTGACCGTGACCCTGAGCAACGGCGCGACCATCACCATCGAAGCGGGCAAGACGTCCGGCACCGTGACCGTTCCTGCGCCAGCCGATGACGTCTACAAAGACGCCGGCACCGTCCAGGCGACGATCACCAACGCCACCGGCGGCAACTTCGAGAACCTGGTGACCAGCAACACGCCAGCGGTGACCAGCGTCACCGACACCATCGACACCACGACGGTGAAGCTGACCGCGACCGGTACAGCAGCGGAAGGCGGAACCGTCACCTACACCGCCACCGTGGGTGCGCCTGTGACCGGTTCGCCGGTTACCGTGACCCTGGCGAACGGCCAGTCGATCACCATCGAAGTCGGCAAGACCACCGGCACCGTCACCACCACCGCGCCGAACGACGCGCTGAACGGCCACACGCCGCTGACCAACTCGATCACCGGCGTATCCGGCGGCAACTACGAGAACCTCGTGGCCGACAAGACTCCGGTCAGCACCACCGTCACCGACACCGTGGACACCACGAATCTGTCCCTGAGCGCCACCAACTCGGTCGCCGAGGGCGGTTCGATCGTCTACACCGCGACCCTGACCAACGCCGCCGGCACCCCGGTGACCGTGACCCTGAGCAACGGCGCCACCATCACCATCGAAGCGGGCAAAACCACCGGCACCGTGACCGTTCCTGCGCCAGCCGATGACGTCTACAAAGACGCCGGCACCGTCCAGGCGACGATCACCAACGCCACCGGCGGCAACTTCGAGAACCTGGTGACCAGCAACACGCCAGCGGTGACCAGCGTCACCGACACCATCGACACCACGACGGTGAAGCTGACCGCGACCGGTACAGCAGCGGAAGGCGGAACCGTCACCTACACCGCCACCGTGGGTGCGCCTGTGACCGGTTCGCCGGTTACCGTGACCCTCGCGAACGGCCAGTCGATCACCATCGAGGTGGGCAAGACCACCGGCACCGTGACCACCACCGCGCCGAACGACGTGTTGAACGGCCACACGCCGCTGACCAACTCGATCACCAACGTCAGCGGCGGCAACTACGAGAACCTGGTCGCCGACAAGACCCCGGTCAGCACCACCGTCACCGACACCGTGGACACCACCAACCTGTCCCTGAGCGCCACCAACTCGGTCGCCGAGGGCGGTTCGATCGTCTACACCGCGACCCTGACCAACGCCGCCGGCACCCCGGTGACCGTAACGTTGAGCAACGGCGCGACCATCACCATCGAAGCCGGCAAGACTTCCGGCACCGTGACCGTTCCTGCGCCAGCCGATGACGTCTACAAAGATGCCGGCACCGTCCAGGCCACGATCACCAACGCCACCGGCGGCAACTTCGAGAACCTGGTGACCAGCACCACGCCAGCGGTGACCAACGTCACCGACACCATCGACAAGACCGAAGTCAGCATCAGCGGCAGCACCTCGGTGACCGAAGGCCAGACCGCCAGCTACACCGTCAGCCTGACCCACCCGGCGCAGACCGAAGTCACCCTGAAGATCGTCTACAGCGGCACCGCCGCCGACGGTTCGGACTTCACCGGCGTGTACACCGTGAAGATCCCGGCCGGCGCCAGCACGGCGACCTTCAACGTCGCGACCATCGACGACAAGATCACCGAAGGCACCGAAAACTTCGTGGTCAAGATCGACTCGGCCACCGGCGGCAACTTCGAGAACCTGGCGGTCAGCACCACCAACGGCAGCGTCAGCACGTCGATCATCGACAACGACGCGCCGCCGGTCATCGACCTCGACGCCAACAACTCCAGCGGCGCCACCGGGGCCGACTACAAGGTGACCTTCACCGAGAACACCCCGGGCGCGGGCGTGTCGATCGCCGACACCGACATCAGCATCACCGACCCGGACAGCACCATGCTCACCGGCGCGACCATCGTGCTGACCAACCGTCAGCCGGGCGATGCGCTGAACCTGGGCAACAGCGTCAGCGGCATCACCATCAACGCCAACAGCAAGGACGGTTCGATCACACTGACCCTGTCGGGCAACGCGACGCTGGCCGACTACATGCAGCAGATCAAGAACATCACCTTCACCAACGGCAGCGAAGACCCGAGCACCGTGCCGCGCATCATCACCGTGACGGTGACCGACGGCGGCAACTACTCCAACACCGCGACCACCACGGTCAACGTGGTGGCGGTCAACGATGCGCCGGTGGCGGCGCCGGTCAATGTCACCGGCACCGAAGACACCCCGCTGATCCTCGGCTGGTCGACCTTCGGCGTCAGCGACGTGGACAGCCCGGCCAGCAGCCTGGGCGTGAAGATCACCCAGCTGCCGGGCGAAGGCAAACTGCAGTACCTGGACGGTTCGACCTGGAAAGACGTCGCCACCAACCAGACCTTCAGCAAGGCCGACATCGACGCCGGCAAGCTGCGCTTCATGCCGGACGCCAACGAATCGGGCGTCAACGGCTACGGCGGCACAGGCGTGGGCAACAACCAGGCCGACTACGCGCAGATCAAGTTCCAGCCCACCGACGGCCAACTGCTGGGCAACACCGGCACCGTCAAGATCGACATCACGCCGGTGGCGGATGCGCCGACCCTGGGCGTGGCCGACAACAGCGTGAAATCCACCGGCCTGGTCAAGGAAGTCTGGACCGGCCTGTCGGGCCTGGGCACCAGCGGCAACGGCGCAGACCCGACCACGCTGAAGAACGTGATCGACGGTGCCGGCACGCCGAATTCCAGCGGCACCGTGGACAATGTGCAGTCCAACGGCAGCGTCACCGCCGGCACCGCGTCGAAGACTTCCGGCCTGATCTACCTCGAAGCCGGCAAGACCTACACCTTCACCGGCACCGGCGACGACAGCCTGCTGGTGACCATCGGCGGCAAGAGCGTGGCCTCCACCACGTGGGGCGCGGGCGGCAACCTCAACGGTTCGTTCACCCCGACCACCAGCGGCTACTACACCCTGGACATCTACCACCACAACCAGAGCGGCCCGGGCAGCTACGACGTCAACCTGTCGGTCAACGGCAGCGCGCCGATCGACCTGAGCAGCGCCGGCGTGCCGATCTACACCGGCGTGCAGGACCTGGTGAACGCCGGCGTGACCGTCTCCGACCTGCACGGCAGCAACGGCGAAGGCTACTACGACGGCTACAAGCTCAACACCGGCGCCGAAGGCACCACGGTGAAACTGTCGGCGATCACCACCGCGCTGACCGACACCGACGGCTCCGAGACCCTGAGCGTGAAGATCAGCGGCGCGCCGGTCGGTTCGGTGCTCAGCGACGGCGCAGGCCACACCTTCACCGTGACCGCCGCCAACGGCGAGGCCAACGTCACCGGCTGGAACCTGGGCACCCTGACCGTGACCCCGCCGACCTACTACAACGGCCAGTTCAACCTGACCGTGACCTCGACCTCCACCGAGGCCGTGGGCGGCTCGGCCAGCACCACCGCGACCATTCCGGTGACCGTGGTGCCGGCGGTCTACAACGCAGTGGTCGCCACGTCCGCCGACGACACCGTCACCGGCACCGACGGCAACGACATCATGGTCGCCGACATCGGCGGCCTGACCGTGGTGCCGGGCACCAACTACAACATCGCGTTCATGGTCGACACCTCGGGCAGCATGAGCACTTCCTCGATCAACGCGGCCAAGGACTCGCTGACGTCGGTGTTCAACACCCTCAAGAACAGCCTGGGCAGCAACTCGGGAACAGTGAACATTTTCCTGGTGGACTTCGACACCCAGGTCAACAAGTCGGTGTCGGTGAACCTCAACGACCCGAACGCCCTGACCCAGCTCAAGGCGGTACTGGACTCCATGGCGTCCGGCGGCGGCACCAACTACGAAGACGTGTTCAAGGCCACGGCCAACTTCTTCCAGAGCGCCGACGCGGTGGCCAACACCGGGGCGAAGAACCTCACCTACTTCATCACCGACGGCCAGCCGACCTACTACCAGAGCGGCGAGCAGACCAACCCGACGCTGTACGGCAACGTGAAGCTCGATGACGTGGTCAAGACCAGCAACTACAAGCTGGGCGACACCTTCGCCACCTACATCGACAGCACCCACTACCTGAGCATCAACAGCGCCGGCAGCGTGGTCCTGCAGACGCTGAAGAACGGCAACTGGAACTGGAGCAGCCTGGGCACCATCCACGCCCAGGGCGACGGCACCTACGAGCTGTCGAACCTGGCGGGCAGCGGCAGCAGCACCTCGTCGGCCACCACCGACAACGCCAACAGCGCCTTCGCGCTGCTGGGCGGGCTGTCGAACGTGGAGGCCATCGGCATCAACAGCGGGGTCAGCCTCAACGACCTGAAGCCGTACGACTCGGACAAGACGCCGCAGACCAACATCGATCCGAAGGACCTGGCCAACTCGATCATCGGCCACACCGAAGCGACGATGCCGGGCAACGACACCGTCAGCGGCGGCGACGGCAACGACATCCTGTTCGGCGACCTGGTGAGCTTCAACGGCATCGCCGGCGAGGGCTACCAGGCCATGCAGGCCTTCGTGGCCCAGCAGACCGGGGTGGACGTCAGCAAGGTCACCACCAGCAACGTGCACCAGTACATCACCGAGCACTACCAGGCGTTCGATGTGTCCGGCGCCCATGACGGCAACGACACCCTGCTGGGCGGCGCCGGCAATGACATCCTGTTCGGCTCGGGCGGCAACGACCTGCTCGACGGCGGCAAGGGCAATGACATCCTGCTGGGCGGCACCGGCAACGACACGCTGATCGGCGGCCAGGGCAACGACATCCTGATCGGCGGATCCGGCGGCGACACCTTCGTCTGGAAGGCGGGCGACACCGGCAACGACGTGATCAAGGACTTCAAGGCCAGCGAAGGCGACCGCATCGACCTGCGCGACCTGCTGCAGGGCGAGAGCGGCAGCACCATCGACAACTTCCTGAAGATCACCACGGTCGACGGCGTGTCGTCGCTGCAAGTGAGCTCGGCCGGCAAGTTCAACTCCGGCGACGCGGCGGCGGCCACGCCGGACGTGACGATCAAACTGGAGGGCAACAACTGGTCGAGCGCCAACATCCACAACCTGATCGCCGGCAGCGACCCGACCATCAAGATCGACCACAACAACAGCTGATGAACGGAAACGGCCGCCCCACTCGGGGCGGCCGTCACGTTTGCCGCCAGCCTGTCCGTGACGATTTCATCGTCTGACCGCATACTCCCGTGCAGTTGGCTATGCTGCTGACAGCACGACGCTGGTTCATTTCCGAGGGACGCTCAATGTTTTACGTGCAACGCGATGCGCAGGGCCAGTTGATCCGCGTGGAGGCGGCCGCCTACGCCGAGGCCACGGGAACGCTGCCTGCCGACCATGTCGAAATCCAGGAATGGTTCGCCAACGCGGCGGTGGAAAAGAGCCTCAAGCAGCTCAAGCAGAGCGACCTGGAAATGATCCGGGTGCTCGACGACCTGATTCAGGTGCTGACCCAGAAGGGCGTGATCCGTGTCACCGACCTGCCGGAAGCGGCCCAGGCCAAACTGATGGACCGTTCCCAGGCCCGTGAGGCGCTGGGCGGCCTGAGCCAGCTGATCAATGAGGACGAACCCGGCCTGATCTGATCCGGCCGTTCGTCTTGCGGTGGGCGGGATGGCGCCCTTGAGGGCGCCGAATCCCTCCAGCCTCACTTCCAGGGCGCGGGCTCACCGAACAGCTGCCCCTGCACCCCGTACAGCCCCATCTCGCGAATCACCGACAGTTCCCCTTCGGTCTCGACCCGCTCGGCGATCAGCGGCAGGTCGATGCTGTGCGCGGCCCGCTGGATCGCCTCGATGAACAGGCGCTTGTCGCCTTCCTGATCGATCGCCCGGATGTAGCTGCCGTCGATCTTCAGGTACGCCAGCCCCAGCCGCGCCAGGTTGCCGATCATGCTGAAGCGCCCGCCGAAGCGTTGCAGGCTCAGGGAGAAGCCCAGCTCGCGCAGGCGCCGGGTCAGTTGCTCCAGCACCGCCTGCTCCGGCAGTTGTTCCTCGCCGATCTCCAGGGTCAGGCGCGGGCCGAGGTTGGAATGGGCCCGCAGGATCTCGAACACCTTGTTCAGCGCCTGGGGGTCGGCCAGGGTCGCCGAGGACAGGTTCAGCGCCAGCGACTCCTCATGCCCGGCCATCTGCTCCAGCACCCGCTCAAGCATCAGACGGTCCAGCCGCGCGGTCCAGCCGAAGCGCTCCAGCCACGGCAGGAAGCGGCCGGCGGGAATGGTCTGGCCCTGCTCGTCGAGCAGGCGCGACAGCACTTTGTAGTGCAGCACCAGTTGGGTGTCCTGCGCCGCCACCACGGGCTGGAAGAACAGCCCGAAACGCCGCTGGTTCAGCGCCTGGTCGAGCAAGCGGTGCCAGGCGTGGTGGTCGTCGCCGACCTCCGCCGTCAGGCTCTGGTCGAGGCACGCCCAGTTCTGCTCGCCCTGCCCTTCGGCCTGGGCCAGCGCCTGATCGCCGAGGCTGAGCACCGCCTGCGGAGAGTCGCCGTGGGCGAACGGCGCCACGCCGATGGAAGCCACAGCGGCCACGTCGGTGGCGCCCGTCGCGTGCAGGCTGCTCAGGGCGCTGTCGAGGCTCTGCGCCAGTTGCAGCGCTTCTTCGCGCGTCAGCCCCGGCGCCAGCACGGCGAATTCACCGCCACGGATCCGCGTCACAAGGTTTTGGGTTTCCGGGTACTTGGCGCACTCGCGGGAAAGCTGCTCGCCGACCGCTTTCAACAATTCATCGGTACGCTGACCGCCCAGGCGCTGGTTGAGCCCGGCCAGATCCTTGACCCGCAACAGCAGCAGATAGCCGGAGCTGGCCTGCTCCGGGTTGCTTACCCGGGCATTGAGCTGCATCTCGAAATAGCGCCGGTTGGCAAGGCCGGTGAGGTTGTCCTGATAGGACTCGGTGCGCAGTTTCTCGCTGCGCTCGGCCTGCTCCTGGAACAGCGCCTTGAGCTTTTCGACCATCTGGTTCATCGCCAGCACCACCCGGCGCAGCTCCGGCGTGCGCGGCAGTTCCGGCAGGCTGAGGAATTCGCGGCGGGCGATGGCGTGGGACTGCTTGACCATGTAATCGAGCGGGCGCAGCTGCCGGCGCAGCAGCAAGGCCCCGAGCACCGCGCTGACGGCGCCGCACACCAGCAGCCAGCCGAGGCTGCCCAACGCGCTCTGCCACAGCTTGGCCAGGGCGAACATCGGGTGGCTGACCACCTCGACCCGCGCCGCCTGCTCCCAGCCACGGCTGACCAGCGCGTCGCCGCCGGCCGGCTCCAGGCCGATCAGCCTGACGAACCACTCCGGCACATTGGTGACGGCCGGAATGCCGCTGCGCTCGACGATGGCCTTGTCGGTCTTCAGGTCCACCACCCGGATGCTGGAGTAGTAGCCGCTGTCGAAAATCGAACTGACCAGCAGCTCGACCATCGCCGGGTCATCGATGTTCGGCGTCAACGACAGCGCCAGCGCCGTGGCGGCGTCCTGGGCGTGGGAGCGCAACTGGTTGACGTACTGGGTGCGCGAGCTTTCCAGGCTGACCATGAAGCTGCCGGTGAAGGCGACCACCAGGAACAGACAGATAGCGATCAACAGCTGTTTGAACAAGGACATCTGAGCGCGTGCTCCTAGTTAGTCGTCTCGACCGGGAATCCTTCGGCCTGCATTTTCTTCAGCACATCCTGCCAGCGCGACAGGCGTTTGGTGTCACCGACCTTCTTGTTGCCCTTGGCCCCCGGCAGGTACAGCCCTTCGGCGTTGAAAGAGTAGACCGGCAGCAAATCGGTCCGCTCGGCCGCCGGCCTGATCGGGTCCATCAGGCTGTCGAGCACCAGGGGCATGGCGTCGGGAGTGGCATAGTAGGTCAACACCATGTGCGCGCGGTTCTGGCGCAGGGCCTTGACGTAGGTGATGCGCAATTTGTCACTGGAGACCCCCAGGTGACGCAGGCTGAAATACTTTGCGATTGCATAGTCCTCGCAATCCCCGGCACCCTTCCACAGCGCTTCGATGGGCGTCTCCCAGTAGTCGACTTCGTGCCACAGGTCGATATCCTCGACGTAGCGCATCTGCTTGTTGAAGAACAGGTTCACCACCTTGAGCTTGTCCGCCTCGCTGGCCTGCTTTTGCGTGGCCAACAGGTTCTGCCAGGCATCGATGCGCTGCTGTCCGGCGCCCAGCGGCCCGTACAGCGCCGTGGCCTTGCGGCTGATCGCGGAAAAATCCCAGTCGGCATGCAGGCCGCCCAGCATGGCGCCGGCCAGCAGCAACGCGCAGGCCAGCCGGCGCGCAATCCGGGGAATCGCGAGAGTTACCGCCAATGCAAGGCATCCAGGGCAGGGAGGAAAGCGTCTGATGGTGAAGGTTAGCCCAGCAAAAGACAATGGCACCCTGAGATCATCTCCGGCGCGCTAAACTCAAGGGGTAACGGGATTCCTCTACATGGTTTGACAACCTGTAGAGCAATCACTAGTGTCCTTTGGATCCAAATTCCGTAGTCATTCAGGGTGCGTAGTTGTGACACAGAAGCCCAAGCCGCTGCACAGCATCAAGGTCGACGGGCCGATTCCCGCGCATCTGGCGCGCTCGATCATAGAAGAGACCCTGCGCTCGGCGATCCTCGACGGCCGCCTGCCCTGCGGCACCGCCGTGCGCCAGCAGGATCTGGCCGACCTGTTCGGCGTCAGCCGCATGCCGGTGCGCGAGGCGTTGCGCCAACTGGAGGCCCAGGGCCTGCTGAGCGTGGTGGCCCACAAGGGTGCCGTGGTCGCGCCGCTGATCCAGGGCGACGCCACGGAAACCTACGAGTTGCGGATCCTGCTCGAGTCCGAGGCGCTGCGCCAGTCGGTGCCCCTGCTCACGGCAGCCGACCACGACCGTGCGGCCGGCTATATCGACGAGCTGGAAACCGAGCACGACTACACCGAGATCGGCCGGCTCAACCGGCTGTTCCACATGGCGCTCTACTGCAAGGCCGGCAACGGCCGCCTGCTGCGCCTGGTGGAAGACGGCCTGAACGAGGAGGAGCGCTTCCTGCGCTTCAACCTCGAAGCCATGGGCCTGGGCAAGCTGTCCCAGGACGATCACCGGGCGCTGCTGCACGCCGTGCGCGACCGCGACACCGAGCATGCGGTGAAACTGCTGGAGCAGCACCTCAACCGCGGCGTCGAAGTCATCACCCGTTACCTGGCCAGCTCCGCCGCGCCAAACCGCAAGACCGCCCGCTGACCCCTTCCGCCGGGCCTGCCCACCGGCCCGGCGAATCACCCGCTTACAAATCCCCCCGCCCGCCACGGTGAATTGCCGTGGCACTTCGGCGCCTGCGCTCTAACCTCCCCACCCAACTTCAACCCGCCCGTAATTCGCACCGCAAGCAAGTCACTTTCGACGATAGCGGCGACGCCGAATTACGCGCACCCTTGAACCGCCAACCGAATCAAGAACGGGCGACGCGCCGTCGGCGCAGTCCCCGCACCAGGAACCTACGGAAGGAGCCTTGTCACGGGAAAAGGAAGCGACGGCGCCGTTCCAGCCCAACTTCATCCCCCCCAAAACATTTCATTCGCCCAGTTAGAAAGTTGCTTCGAGTGAGGCATTCACTCTTATTAACCTATTTTGGCCATTTATTGCCGAAAGGAGCAACTACGCCCATGTAAAACTTAAATCAAAAGTTTTACCGGGCCTGCTCATACTTAAGAAACAGCCAACTTAAAATAATCAAAAATAAACTTGTTAAGTTGTTTTGTGATGTATTAGCTTTTTATGCGCCAGGCAATCGGACGCCATCGAGCTCCGTCAATCCAGGCCCTGTAGGCCTTAAAGGCAGCGGCCAGGCGCCGTCTACCTGAGCCAGGCGATAGATATTCAACTTCAACTTTCATCGAACCGAATGAGGCTCTCGCTCGCCAAGAGAAAGACATCCACCGCTGTTAGCCATTGTTTGAGCAGTCCCTATATCCCTATAAGCCAGAGGCTCGTAATCATGCCAACGAAAGAACAACTTTCCCTGAAGAAAGCCGAACTCAGCGTCCATCCGATCTTTTCCGAAATAAACTCCCTGACGGCGTTGCGCCGGTTCATGGAGTCCCATGTGTTCGCCGTCTGGGACTTCATGTCGCTGACCAAACGCCTGCAACAGGAACTGACCTGCACCCGCTTGCCCTGGCTGCCGCCACGGGATCCGCACGCTGCGCGGCTGATCAACGAGATCGTGCTCGGCGAGGAGTCGGACGACCGACCTGCCCACGGCCATTACAGCCATTTCGAACTGTACCTGGACGCCATGCGCGAAGTCGGCGCGGACACCACGGCGGTGGAACGCTTCGTCGCGCTGCAGCAGGAAGGGGTGAGCTATGAGGTGGCGCTGCAGAGCGTCGAGGTCGATCCGGCCGCCGCGCAGTTTGTCCGCGACACGCTGCACACCGCCCTGCACGCACCGGGGCACAGCGTCGCCGCCGCGTTCCTGCACGGTCGCGAGAGCGTGATCCCGACCATGTTCCAGCGCATGCTCGACGCCTGGGGCATCGGCGTCGAACAGGCCCCGACCTTCCGTTACTACCTGCAGCGGCACATCGAAGTCGATTCCGAAGACCACGGCCCGGCGGCGGAGCAACTGCTGGCGCGGCTGGTCGAGGGCGATCCGCAGCGCGAGGCCGAAGTCTACGCCAGCGCCCTGGCCGCCGTGGAAAGCCGCATCGCCCTGTGGGACGGCCTGCGCCAAAGCCTGCATGAACCGCAGGCGGAGGTGACGCCATGAACGCCGCCGACTACCAGTCCTTCGCCGATGCCTGGGAAAGCCGCGCCACCATCCGCACCCGCCCGCGCCGGGTGGTGGAGAACGATGAGCGCCTGATCTACCCCCTCAGCCGCCAACCGCTGGTGCTGAGCGAAACCTTCCTGCGCGAGTGCCCCGAGCAGCGCGACTTCGCCCTGGTGCAGACGCTGTACAAGTTCATCAACGACGTGGTGATCTTCGAGACCGAGATCGTCGACAAGACCGCCCGCAGCATCGCCAAGAACCGCTTCGCCGTGGCTTTCCCGTTCGCCTGCCGCTACGACGCGATGACCGTGGTGGTGGACGAGGACTACCACGCGCTGGTGGCGATGGATTTCATGCAGCAGACCGTGGCCATGACCGGCATCGAACCCATCGGCCTGCCCGACGAGATCGAGCTGAGCCGGGCGATTCCGGCCGCCGTGGCCCTGGCGCCGGAGCACCTGCGCGATGCGGTGGAACTGATCTGCGTGGCCATCGCCGAAAACACCGTGACCGGCGACGTGGCGGCGTTCGCCCGGGACGACACGGTCAAGCCGTCGATCAAGGGCCTGATGGCCGACCACCTGCTCGACGAGGGTCGCCACTCCAGCTTCTGGGCGCGCATGGTGCGCATCTACTGGCACACCGCGAGCGAAGCGGACCGCGAATGCATCGCGCAGATCCTGCCGGTGTTCATCGGCCACTACCTGACCAACGACATCCAGAAGGCCTTCGACCTGCGCCTGATCGACGCCTTGCCGGTCAGCGCGGCCGCGCGCCGTTCGCTCAAGGACGAGATGGCCGGGCTGGCGTTCCCGATCAACCGCCACCACCCGCTGGTGGGCAACATCGTGCGGTTTTTCCACAACAGCTCGCTGCTCGACACGCCCTGCGTGCAGCACGCCCTGCGCAACTACCTGATCTGAAGAGGAGAGCGTCATGAAACGCCTCGACATTTTGCTGATCGGCTGCAGCCAGGCCATGACCGACCTGGCGCAGGAACTTGAACAACACGGTCATTCACAGGTTCTGCTCAAGCATGGCCGTGCGCAGCCGCGACCGGCGGCGGATCTGGTGATCGACGACGCCAGCCTCGCGCCGCAGGACTTCGGCCCGACACCCCACCTGTCCCTGCGCCTGGGCATCGGCGCGAAAGGGGCCGGCGGCCTGCCGACCCTCGACCTGTTGTGCCTGCACGGCACGCGGCTGCTGAGCCGCGTGCCGATGGCGGACGAGCCGTCCGGCAACGGTCAGAGCCTGCGCCGACGGACACTGGCGCAGATCGTGGATGAGGTGACCCTGCTGGTCAGCCGCCTCTCCCGCGACACGGAATACTTCCGGCATGCGTCGGCGGCCGACGCGCCTGACTTCGAGCAGGTGGAAAGCCTGACGTTCCTCGACGCACTTGCCTACGTCCACCGCCTCAACGCCACGGCCAACCCGGCGCTGCTGCAACAGGCGCAGGTGCCGATGATCGAACGCCTGGAGCAGAGCCTGGTCCACCACGCGCAACGACCGGCACTGCACCTGGCCGAGCAGTCGGTCAGCTACGGCCAGTTGCACACCCACAGCCGGGCGATCCGCCAACGCTTGCAGCCTCTGCTCGAACAGTGCCCGCAACCCTGGGTGGTCGGCCTCTGCCTGCCCAAGGGCCGCGAGCTGTTCGCCTCGATCCTGGCGATTCTCGGCAGCGGCGCGGTGTACCTGCCGCTGGAGCCCAGCCACCCGCTGCAGCGTCAGCAGTACATCCTGGAAAACGCCGGGGCTGCGCTGTTGCTGCACGACGGCACGCATCCGCTCGGCGGCTCGATGCCGGGGCTGGACGTCAGCCGCATCGACCCGAGCGACGCACAGCCCGGGCAACCGCTGATGCTGCAGCGCCCCGCGCTTGAGGCGCCGTGCATGGCGCTCTACACCTCGGGCACCACCGGGCACCCGAAGGGCGTGCTGCTGAGCCAGGCCAACCTCGCCCACTTCACCGCGTGGTACGCCGACTACGTGGGGCTCGACGCGCAGAGCCGGGTGCTGCAGTTTTCCTCGCTGAGCTTCGACTCGTCGCTGATTGACATCTTCCCCACCCTGCTCGAAGGCGCCGAACTGGTGGTGCCCGACGCCGACCAGCGCCGCGATCCGCTGCAACTGGTGGCGCTGATCCGTCGCCGGCAACTGAGCCACGCGTTTCTGCCGCCGGCGCTGTTGAGCATCCTGCCGTTGGAGCAGCTGCAAGGCGTCGGGCAGATCATGACCGGCGGCGACGTCTGCGAGCCGTTCGTGATCGAGCAACTGACCCGCCAGGGCACGCTGCACAACCTCTACGGCCCCACCGAAGCCACGGTGCTGATCACGGCCCGGCCCCTGCGGCCGGGCGACAGCAACCGCACCCTCGGCGGGCCGATCGCCAACAGCCAGGTGCTGATCCTCGACGACGACCTGCAACCGGTGGAGGAGCAGACCGTCGGCGAACTGTTCATCGTCGGCCCCGGCGTGTGCCTGGGTTACCTGAACAACCCGCAGCAGACCGCCGAACGCTACCTGACGCTGGCGCTGCCGGACGGCCGCACACTGCGCGCCTACCGCAGCGGCGACATGGCCAAATGGGGGGCGCACGGCATCGAGCTGTGCGGGCGCCGCGACAATCAGGTGAAGATCCGCGGCTTCCGGGTCGAACCGGAAGAGATCGAGCGCTGCCTGCGCGAAAGCCGGCTGTACCGCCAGGTGGCGGTGGTGATCGATAGCCAGCGGCGGATCCTGGCCTTCCTTGCCCAGCCGCAGGAGCAGCGGCCGGGCGAGGCCCGGGAAGCGCTCAAGGCCCACGCCCGGCAATTCCTGCCGGACTACATGCAGCCGGCGGCCTGGACCGAACTGGCGGACATGCCCTTCGCCAGCAACGGCAAGGTCGACCGCAAGGCGTTGCTGGAGCTGCCGGTGAGCGTCCAGGCCAGCGGCCCGAAGAGCCTGCCGGCCAACGCCGACGAAGCGCTGCTGCTGGAGATCTGGGCGGAGCTGCTGGAACTGCCGGCCGGCGACATTTCCACCGACGAGAGCTTCTTCAACCTCGGCGGCCATTCGATCCTGCTGTCGCGCATGCTGCTGCGCCTGCGCGAGGAGTTCGGCCGCAGCATTTCGATCAACCGCTTCATCGAACGGCCGACCATCGCCAAGCTCGCCACCCTGGTGCGCGGCACGGACGAAAGCGCCGTGCTCAGCGCCCAGGCCATGGCCGACGCCGAACGCACGCTGGATCTCGAGCCTCTGCCGATCAGCCGCATGGGCGATGTGCACAAAGTGATCGTCACCGGCGCCAACAGCTTTGTCGGCGTGCACATCGTCGAGGCACTGCTGGGCTGGGGGGCCAGCGAAGTGGCGTGCCTGGTGCGCGACGGCGGCGGGCAGACGGCGGCGCAACGCTTCGCCCACGCGCTGCGGGAAAACCGGCTCGAACATCTGGATCTGAGCCGGGTGCGGGTGTACGCGGCGGACATCGCCCGGCCGCAGCTGGGCCTGGCCGACGAGGACTTCGAACGGCTCGACCGCGAGTTCGGCGCCCTGGTGCACAACGCCGCCAACGTCAATCACGTGCTCGATTACGAGTCGCTGGCGGCGGACAACGTCGAACCGATCTTCGAGCTGCTGCGCCTGTGCGAAGGCCGCAGCAAGAAAGTGTTCAACTTCGTCTCGACCCTGTCGGCCTCCAGCACCGTCGACGCCGAGGGCCGGGTGCTGGAACTGCCCGCCGCGCCCACACCGCCGATCTACATCCGCAACGGCTACAACCTGTCCAAATGGGTCGGCGAGCGCCTGCTCGAACGGGCGCGCGAGCGTGGAGTGCGGGTCAATCTGTACCGCCCCGGCAACATCAGCTTCAACAGCCAAAGCGGCGTCTGCCAGCCGCACAAGAACCGGTTGATGCTGATGCTCAAGGGCTCGATCCAGCTGGGCCAGGTGCCGGCCTTCGCACTCAACTTCGACCTGATGCCGGTGGACTTCCTCGCCCGCTTCATCGCCTTCCATGCCAGCCGCCATTGCGCCGGGCGCGCGGTGTTCAACCTGCACAACCCCGAGCCGCTGAGCTGGGACGCGTACGTGGCGTCCTTCCGTGAGACCGGCCGTGAGTTTTCGCTGGTCAGCGTCAGCGACTGGCAGCGGCAACTGGGGCGGGTCGATGCCGACAACGCGCTGTTCGGCGTGCTCGGCTTCTACCTCAACGGCTTCGAGGAAGACATCGGCGACATCTCCCTGATCGGCCACGCCAACGCCCAGGCCGGCGTGCGGCAGATGGGCGCGCGCTACCCGGAAAAGTCACCGGCGCTGCTGCGGCGCGGCTGCGATTACCTCAAAGAAATCAATTTCATCTGAATCATCCCAACAGCAAGGAGCAACACCATGAGCACACTGCAACCCGACACCCTGATCAAGAACCCTCACGGCTGCCACGTCGTGTCCTCGGTGCACGTGCCGGCGGACGCCGCGCAGGTGTGGGCGGTGGTCGGCGACTTCGCCGGTTTCCACCGTTTCATCCCGGCGCTGTCGCACATCGAGATGACCGGCGAAGGCGTGTCTTCGCTGCGCAAGAAGTTCTTCAAGGACGGCAACGTGGTGGTCGAGCAGCTCAACTCCCGCGACGAGCAGGCGCGGAGCATGACCTGGACGACCATCTACAACACCCTGGGCGTGGCCAACCTGTGGGCGGCGATGAACGTGGAATCGCTGGGGGAGGGCAAGGCGCGGGCGACCTGGACGATCATCGCCGAACCCGCTTCAGGTGGCGCCGAGGCGCTGCCGGGGTTCAAGGACTTCGTACAGGGGTTCGCCGATGACGCGATGGGGAATGTGTTGAAGCTGTTTGCGTAAGGCTTCGTGGCGGCGGTGACTGAACCGTCGCTTTCGCGGGCAAGCCCGTTCCCACAGAGGATGTGCGTACGGCACAGATCCGGTGTGGGAGCGGGCTTGCTCGCGATTGGCCGGTAGCCCCAGTCAATCAGATCTTGAAGCTGTCCACCAACTGCTTCAGTCGGTTGGCCTGCTGCGACAGTGCATCGCAATCCTTCAACGTTTCGTTGAGGTTGGCCACGCTCTGCTGGTTAAGCAGGTTGATCTGGTTGACGTCGATGTTGATGGTTTCCACCACGGCGGTCTGTTCTTCGGTCGCCGCAGCCACCGACTGGTTCATGCCGTCGATCTCACCGATGCGCTTGGTCACGCTGACCAGCCGCAGGCCGGCCTGGTTCGCCACCTCCACGCTCTGCTCGCTGGACGCCTGACTGGCGTTCATGGTGCTGACCGCTTCGCGCGAACCGACCTGCAGCGAGGTGATCATCTTGTGGATCTCTTCCGCCGACTCCTGGGTGCGGTGGGCGAGGTTACGCACCTCGTCCGCCACCACTGCGAAACCGCGTCCGGCCTCGCCGGCACGGGCCGCCTCGATCGCCGCGTTGAGGGCCAGCAGGTTGGTCTGCTGGGAGATGCCCTTGATCACGTCGAGGATGTGGCCGATGTTGTCGGTGCTGGCGTTCAGGGTTTCGATCTGCTCGCACGACAGGCTGATCTTCTGCGACAGCTCAGTCATGGCCTGAATGGTTTGTTCGACCACCTGACGGCCGTCGTCGGCCTGCTCGCTGGCGCCGCTGGCATGCTGCGAGGCGTCGGCGGCGTTGCGGGCGATCTCCTGGGTCGCGGCGCCCAACTGGTTGATGGCCGCCGCCACGCTGTTGGTGCGGGCGCTCTGCTCGTCGGAGCCGACTATCGAGGCGTTGGACGCGGTCATCACCCGCTGCGACAGGTCATGCACATGACGGGTCGCCGAGGAGACTTCGGAAATCGACGCGTGGATCCGCTCCACAAACTGGTTGAACGAGCTACCCAGTTCGCCGAACTCGTCCTTGCTCTCCACCACCAGACGGCGGGTCAGGTCGCCCTCACCCTGAGCGATGTCCTGCATCGCACGGCCCATGGTGATCAGCGGACGCATCAGCACGTTGATCAGCAGGCTCAGCAGCACGGCAATCACCGCCACCGCAATGAACATCGCGATCAGCGCCGAAGTGCGGAATTGGCCGAGGGCAGCGTAGGCCTTGTCCCGGTCGATCGACAGACCGATGTACCACTCGGCATTCGGCAGACCGCTGACCGGGGTGAACGACAGGATGCGCTCCTGGCCGTTGAGCACCACGTTCTGGTTGCCCTTCTCGATGCGCACGCTGGAGTTCGGGTAGATGTCCTTCAGGTTCTTCATCACCTGATCTTTGTCCGGGCTGACGATCACCTGACCGTCGGCGCTGACCAGGAAGGCGTGGCCGATGCCGCCGAAATCCACCGAGTTGATGATCTTCACCAAGGTTTCCAGGCTCAGGTCGCCGCCGACCACGCCGAGCAGCTCACCGTTCTTCTTCACCGGCATGGCGATGGTCACCACCAGGCCGCCGACGGCGGCCATGTACGGCGGGGTGAGCATGGTCTTGTCGGCGGCCACGGCCTGTTTGTACCAAGGGCGCTGACGCGGATCGTAGCCATCCGGCATCTTCGCGTCCGGACGCTGGGTGAACACGCCGTTGGCCTGGCCGACGTAGGTGAACTGGAAGTTCGAAGTAAATGCAGGCTGATCGACCAGGCCCGGGAAATCGGCGCCCTTGCCTTGGTGGGCGACGTTCTGCGCGAGGTTCTCCAGTACCAGGATCCGCCCGCTCATCCAGTTCTGCACGCTGCTGGCGGTCAGGTCACCGGCCTGTTGCACGGAGGACTGGAGGTTCTGGCGAATGGTGTTTCGCTGCAGGTAGTCGTTGTAGAGGGTGAACAGCGCGAACGCCAGCACCACGACGCCCGAGGCGGCCAAGAGGATTTTATGGCTGAACTTGAGATTCATTTCATGGGACTTCTTATGCCAAAAGTGGGGATGCGTTCCAGATGCAACATTCCGTGTGATTTCAATTTCCATTAGCTGGCAGGCAACGTTTCTGCGGCTGCTCTACTTTGGTGCACGCACGTCTCATCAGTCTGTCGGCACGGAGCGCAGAAAACTTAGGGCTTTGTACAAAATGAATGGCATATCAGCCAGATTCCCGCCAGACGGAAAGGCGAAAGGGCGGAATCTTCGGGTGCCCGAGGCTTTCATGCCCCGGAAAAGACAAAACCCCAACTGCTTTCGCAATTGGGGTTTCGGAATTC